>JAFAZW010000073.1 GCA_019239415.1 Alphaproteobacteria bacterium | reverse complement strand
TCAGCCACTTGCCCATCTCGCGGATGAACGCGCGCGAGCTGTACGGCTTCGGCTCCAGGCCGTTCGCGATGTCCCCGATCGTGTGATCGGTCTGCTGGAGCTGCTCCTCGTCGATATAGGTGTCGTAGATCCGGTCGATGTAGAGCGAGCGGAGCGTGTCGTCGTCGGGGATTTCGAGCGCCTGGTAATGCTTGTGGCCGAGTCCTTCGAAGAAATCCATGTCGACGATGGTCGCGCCGGTGGCGACGACGGCGTCGACCATGTTGTTCCTGACCAGCTCGGCATAGAGGTCCATGCAGCCGCCGGCGGAAGTCGAGCCGGCGATGACGAGCATGATCGAGCAATCCTTGTCGGCCAGCATCTGGTTGTAGATGTCGGCGGCGCGGCCGAGGTCGCGCGAGGTGAAGCTCATCTTCTTCATCGCATCGACGATCGGCCGCGCGTCGAAGCTCGTGATGTCGATATGCTCGACGGTGGTCGAGAGCAGCTCGGCCTTGCGGGTGTCGTTGCGGGCGAGTTCGTTCATGTCGTCAATCCATCATTCCACAATGAACCGCCGTCGTGAGGGGACGCGGAAAACCCGTTGCGTTCCCCTCCCTGCAAAGGGAGGGGTTAGGGGTGGGTACGAGCGAAGCGAGCCCACCGACGGAGGTTTGGTCCGCCTTGGGCGGCACCCACCCCCAGCCCCTCCCTTGCCGGGAGGGGAGAAGTCTACAGCGTGACGACGTTGCTCGCGGCGGGTCGTTCCTCGGCCTCGCCGTAGAGCGTCGCCATCGGCGCGTCGGCGACCGCGACCTTGGCGACATGGCCGAAGCCGTTGAAGCCGGTGCGCATCGCGCAGCCATAGGCGCCGAGCATGCCGATCTCGATATAGTCGCCCGGCCCGACGTCCGCGGGCAGGTGGAACGGCCCGGCCATATGGTCGAGGTCGTCGCAGGTCGGCCCGTAGAAGCTGAACGGAACGTCGCGCGCGTCCGATTCCTCCTCCCGCACCAGCCGCACCGGGAAGCGCCAGCCGATGTGGGCGGCGTCGAACAGCGCGCCATAGGCGCCGTCGTTGATGTAGAGCTGGTCGCCGCGGCGCTTCTCGACGCGGACCAGCACGCTCGCATATTCGGCGGCCAGCGCCCGGCCGGGCTCGCACCACAGCTCGGCCGAATAGGAGACGGGCAGGCTCTCGAAGGCGCGGGCGATCACTTCGAAATAGGCTTCGAGCGCCGGCGGCTCCATGCCGGGATAGACGGAGGGGAAGCCGCCGCCGACGTCGACGATGTCGACGGTGACCGCCGCCTCGACGATCGCCGCGCGCACCCGCTCCATCGCCTCCGCATAGGCCGCGGGCGTCATCGCCTGGCTGCCGACGTGGAAGCAGATGCCGAGCGCGTCGGCCGCCTGGCGGGCGGCGAAGAGCAACGCCTTCATCTCCTCGGGCTCGGCGCCGAACTTGGAGGCGAGGCTGAGCTTCGAATGGTCGGACGAGACGCGGATGCGCACGCACAGGTTGAGGTCGCAGGCGCCGCCGGTGGCGCGGACGATCTTCTCGAGCTCGTCGAGCGTGTCGAGCGAGAAGGTGCGCACGCCGAGCGCATAGGCTTCGGCGATCGCCTCCTCGGCCTTCACCGGGTGCATGAAGCAGAGCACCGCGTCGGGCAGCGTCTCCGCGACCAGCCGCACCTCGGCGATCGAGGCGACGTCGTAATGGGTGATGCCGCTCTCCCACAGCACCTCGAGCAGGTCCGGCGACGGGTTCGCCTTCACCGCATAGAGCGACCGGCCCGGAAACTTCTCGGCGAAGAAGCGGGCCGCGCGCCGGGCGGCGTGCGGACGAAAGAGCGTGACCGGCTGCACCGGCCGCTGCCTGGCGACATCGGCAACGCTGGCATTGCCGTGACGGGCGGTGTCGGCGACGAAGGCGTTGCCGGTCGGGGCGGCTAGCCCCAGCGCGCGATGATGGTTGTGCAACTCAAGGGACCTCCAACGGGGTAGTTGACGACAAAGCTGCCTTGCGGTTGGAAGTCCCCATGGGGCAGCGGGCCGGGATATATGGCCCATGCTCCCCCCTGTAAAGACCCGCTTTTTCCGCAGTTTTCTCAGAGGCTTGGATGATAGAGAGAAGGCCCTCGGCAGAGGGTGTCGGCGCTGCGGCGAACCGTGTCGCGCCCTATGTGACTCGCACGCCGCTGCTGCCGCTGGCCTGGGAAGGCGGGCGGGTGTGGGTGAAGGCGGAATGCCTGCAGCAGGGCGGCAGCTTCAAGTTGCGCGGCGCGTTCAACCGCTTGCTGCAGCTTTCGCAAGCCGAGCGCAGGCGCGGCGTCGTCGCCTTTTCGTCCGGGAACCACGCGCAGGGCGTCGCCCTTGCGGCGAAGGCGCTCGGCATGAGCGCCACGATCGTCATGCCCGCCGATGCGCCGGCGGTGAAGCGGGAGGCGACCGCCGCGGCGGGCGCCGAGATCGTCGCCTACGACCGCGCCACCCAAAGCCGCGAGGAAATCGGCGCGCGGCTCGCGCGCGAAAAAGGCTGCGTCCTCGTCCCGTCGTTCGACGACGTCGACGTGATCGAGGGGCAGGGCAGCGCCGGCGTCGAGATCGCCGAGCAGCTCGGGCGCTCGCCCGACAAGGTGCTGGTGCCCTGCGGCGGCGGCGGCCTTTCGGCGGGGATCGCGCTGGCCCTGCCGGAAGCGGAGATCGTCACGGTCGAGCCGGAAGGCTGGGACGACATGGCGAAGAGCCTCGCCGCCGGCCGGCCCGTACCGCTCGCCGAGCCGGCGCCCCCGACGGCGTGCGACGCGCTCCAGACCAAGCTCGTCTCGCCGCTCACGGTCGCCGCCCTGGCCGCGCATGGCGCCCGCGGCATCGCGGTGACCGAGGAGGAGATTCGCTTCGCCATGGCCTATGCCGCCCGTCAGCTGCGCATCGTCGCGGAGCCCGGCGGGGCCGTCGCGCTTGCCGCCCTTCTTGCCGGTCGGGCGGGGCCGGTGAGCGACAGCACCGTGGTGATGGTGTCGGGCGGCAATGTCGATCCGGCAGTCTATGCGCGGGTCCTCGCGCGCGAGGCCGCGGCCTAGCCCCCGGTGTGGACCCTCGCGAGCAGCTCGGCGAAGCTGCGCGCGTGGAGCTTGCGCATGATGTTGGCGCGGTGGAACTCGACCGTCCGCGGACTGATGCCGAGCGCTCGCGCGACCGCCTTGTTGGAAGCGCCCTCGGCGAGCCGCGCGAGCGTCTCGCGCTCCCGCGCCGTCAGCAGGTCCGCGCCAGCAAAGCCGGCGACCTGCGCCTGTGCGGGCGGCTGACGCGCGGTCAGCCACGGCGTCTGCAGAAGCTCCCACCGGCCCTGGCGCAGCAGGATCGAGAATTGATGAACGCGCGCGGCGTTCGCGATCTCCGCCGCTGACGCCTCGCGCAGCTCGTGGGTCGACAGGATGAGGATCGGCAGCCCCGACAGCGCATCGCCGAGCACCTCTTCGTAGAGCCGGTAGGTCGGCCACAGATACGCCTCGCGCCAATGGGCGCTGCTGGTGCCGCGAATGCCCGCGAAGCCGCGGCCAATGGCGTTGCCGAGGCGGGTCTGCATGTCGTCGAGGATCATGTCGAGGGCGAGCTCCTTTCGCCCGTGAAACCAATCGGATTCGTGGGTGAAGTCGGCGGCGCCTCGCTCGATGTGGGCATCGAGGTGCGGTACCCAGTCGCGAAGCGCGGCAATGGCGGCGTCGCGGTCGATCTCGTCCGGCATCATCCAGTAGCAATATTCGTTCTGGCTGAGCCCGGCTTCGAAATAGCGGCCGACCGCTTCGAGGAGGTCATCGCCCGTTTCGTAGAACAAGCAGATGTGCTCGCCCCACGGCAGCGCGTCGAGGATCGGGATTCCGGTCTGCCGGAGGTCCGGGCCGCCGCCCGCCGCGCTCGTCGCCGCCGCCTTGACCATCGCCGGTCTCTCCGTCAGGCCAGAGGCGTGCCGCCTCGATGGCGCCTCGCGTGCGGGTGCGGCCAATGCCCCCGTATTTGCCGCAGGTATCCTCCCGAGGCGAAAGCGTCCCGATCATCCCATAGATGGACTGCCGGAGCAATGCGGGCGCGGCGGCGCCGCGCGCCGGGCGGGCCGCCCGAGCCGGAAAGCCGCCGCGCCCCCCGAAAGGGAATTCCGATGGGTAAGACGGTCATCATGGTGGGCGGCGAGGTGGAGTCGCAGGCGGCGGTTGAGCGGATGCTCGCCCCCAGCGGCCACAGCGTGCATCTTTTCCCCAGCGCCCCCGCCTATCTCGCCGGCCATTGGACGGTGCCGGGCGACTGCGTCCTCCTCGACCTCAGCGCGGTCGGCCGGGACCGGATCGACATGCTGAGAGCGCTCGCCGGGCGCGACTTGCCGCTCCCCGTGCTCGCGACCGGGGACGGCCGGGACGTCGCTCTTGCGGTTGAGGCGATGAAGCTCGGCGCCATCGACTTCCTCGATCGGCCAGGGCGCGCCGAAAGGCTCGTGCTCGCCATCGAGGAGGCGTGCGTGCTCGGCGAGCAATTGCGGCGCCGCGCCGAGGCCGAGCGTCGCGCGGCCGCGCGGGTGGGCGGGCTGTCGGCGCGCCTGCGCCAGGTCCTGCGCGGGATGGCGCAGGGGCGGCTCAACAAGGCGATCGCCTACGAGCTTGGCCTCAGCACCCGCACCGTCGAATCCTATCGCGCCCAGCTGCTCGTGCGGCTCGGCGTGCGCACCAGCGGCGAGGCCATTCAGATTGCCGTCGCCGCGGGACTCCATGCCGGCGCGGATCCGGACCGCCGGCGGGGCCACGCCTGATCCCGGCCGCAGTCAGGCGGCGCGGATCGCCTGACCCGTTTCGCGCGCGGCGGCCGCGTCCTCGACCTGACGGCGCAGCGACTCGATCTCGCAGCCCAGCGTCTTCAGCTCGGCCGCATAGGTCGCCGCATCGATCCCCGGGCGGGCCAGCGATGCCGCTTCGAGAAGCGTGTCGAGCATGGCGGTGAGGCTCGGGAGGATCGCCTCCTCGATCGCCTCGAAGGCCGCGTCCAGCGCCTGCGACTCGTCTGCCATGGCGGCGAGGCTAGGCGCCCCGATTTAACCGTTGGTAAAGCACGCCGCCGCTGCCAGTAAGTCCGCCGATGGAGACGCTCGCCGCCACCGCTTCCTCGCTCGCGATGCTGGCCGCCGTGGCGCTTGCCGGCGGCGGCGTCTGGCTCGTCGCGAAACGCCGCAACCGCAAGCAGGGCGTGCTGATGCTCGTCGCCGCCGCCGTCCTGCTGGCGAACGTCCTGATCTGGACGTTGTAGTCGGCGCCGAACGCATTCACCGCCACATCGTCACCCCCGGACTTGATCCGGGGTCCACCTTCTTCGACCGCGCGCAAAGGAAAGGTGGATGCCGGATCAGGTCCGGCATGACGTCTGTCGGGGGAGCAGCACCAGGCGCCGCCGCTACTCACCGTATCGGGCAGGCCGGATCGAGGCGGAAGTCGAGATACTTGTCCACCGACGCCATCAGCTGCGGCATCTCGTTGGCGAAGAAGTGGTTGGCGCCGGCAATGGTATCGTAGTGGATGGTGATGTGCTTCTGGGTCCTCAGCTTGTCGACCAGCTTCTGGACCGCGCTCGGCGTCACCACCTCGTCGGCCTCGCCCTGGATGAGGATGCCCGAGGAGGGGCAGGGGGCGAGGAAGGTGAAGTCGTACATGTTGGCCGGCGGCGCGATCGAGATGAAGCCGCGCACCTCGGGCCGGCGCATCAGGAGCTGCATGCCGATCCAGGCGCCGAAGCTGAAGCCGGCGATCCAGGTCGATTCCGCCTCCGGATGGACCTGCTGCACCCAATCGAGCGCCGAGGCGGCGTCCGAGAGCTCGCCGATGCCGTTGTCGAACACGCCCTGGCTCTTGCCGACGCCGCGGAAATTGAAGCGCAAGGTGGCGAAGCCGCGCCGCACGAAGGTCTTGTAGAGCGCCTGGACGATCGCGTTGTTCATCGTGCCCCCGCCCTGCGGATGCGGGTGGAGGATCAAGGCGACTGGCGCACGGGGGCGGGGACCCGGCGCGAAACGGCCTTCGAGGCGCCCCTCGGGGCCGGGAAAGATGACTTCGGGCATGTGACCTGCATTCTGAAAGGGGCCGCATCGGGGGTGACCCGGCGGCCGCGCCGGCCCTATATAGGCGCCACGCCCGCCCGCGCAATTTGAAAGGCAGAAACCCGGTGTCCGACCGCATCTATCTCGACCATGCCTCGACCACGCCGATCCTGCCCGAGGCCGCGGCGGCGATGGCCGAGGCCTGCCGCACCTGGGCCAACCCGTCCTCGCCCCACGCCGAGGGACGCGCGGTGCGCGCGCGGCTCGAGGAGGCCCGGGCCAGGGTCGCAAGGGCACTCGGCTGGCACGGCACCCTGCTTTTCACCTCCGGTGCGACCGAGGCGATCGCCCTGGTCTTCAAGCGCGCCAAGGCGGGCAGCCGGATCGTCGGCGCGGTCGAGCATCCCGCCGTCCACCGCAGCGCGCCGGCTGCGCGGCAGATCGCGGTGAAGGCCGACGGCACGCTCGACCTTGCCGATCTCGACCGCGCGCTGGCGGAGGCAGAGAGGCCGCTGGTCGCCGTCCAGTCGGTCAACAACGAAACCGGCGTCATCCACCCCGTCGCCGACGTCCACGCGCGGGTGCGCGCCGCGGGCGGCCTCCTCCTTACCGATTGCGCCCAGAGCGCCGCCAAGCTGCCGCTGCCGGACGCCGATTTCCTGGTCGTCGCCGCGCACAAGCTCGGCGGGCCGCCCGGCATCGGCGCGCTGCTGGTGAAGGACCCGTCCAGGCTGGAGGCGATCGGCGGGCAGGAAGGGGGCTACCGCCCCGGCACGCCGGCGGTGCCGTCGATCATGGGGTTCGCCGCCGCCGTCGAGGCCGACCATGGCTGGTACGAGGGGGCGGTGCGCCTTCGCGCCAAGCTCGACGAGGGCATCCGCGCCGCCGGCGGCGAGATCGTCGCCGACGCGGCTCCGCGCATCGCCACGATCGCCTGCTACCGCATGCCCGGCGTGGCCGGCGCGGCGCAGATGATGCAGCTCGATCTCGCCGGCATCGCGGTCACCGCGGGCAGCGCCTGTTCGTCGGGCAGCCTCAAGACGAGCCCCGTCCTCACTGCCATGGGCTGGAGCGAGGAAGCGGCGCGCGAGGTGATCCGCGTCAGCTTCGGCCCCTCGACGCGGGAAAGCGACATCGACGCGCTGCTCCACCACTGGCGGGTCCTCAAGGACAAGCGCCGCGCCGCGTGATCTACCTCGACTATCAGGCCACCACTCCCCTCGCGCCCGAAGCCGCGGCCGCGATGCGGCCGTGGCTCGAGGACAAGTTCGCGAACCCCCACAGCCCCTCGCGCTGGGGCCGCGAGGCGGCGGCGGCCGTGGAGGTGGCACGGGAGCGGGTGGTGAAGGCGCTGAAGGGGACATGTACTTGTACGTGTCCCCATTCGGACGCTGGAGAGGGGACACGTACAAGTACATGTCCCCAAGGCCGCCTCTACTTCACCTCCGGTGCCACCGAGGCCGCGAACTGGGCGCTGAAAGGCGCCGCCGCCCGTCTCCCGCCCGAGCGCCGCCGCATCGTCACGCTCGCCACCGAGCATGCCTGCGTCCTCGACACCGCCGAGTGGCTCGGCACGCAAGGTTTCGACGTCGACGTCCTCCCGGTCGATCTCGACGGCCTCGCGCTTCTGGAGCTGGTGAAGGAACGGGTCGACGAGCGCACCGGCCTGGTGGCGGCCATGCTCGTGAACAACGAGATCGGCGTCATCCAGCCGATCGCCGAGCTCGGCGCCATCGCCCGGGCCGCCGGCGCGCTCTTCTTCTGCGATGCCGTGCAGGGCTTCGGCCGGGTGCCGCTGCCGCTCGACGCCTGCGACCTGGTCGCGGTCTCGGCGCACAAGGTCCACGGCCCGAAGGGCAT
The DNA here is from genome assembly GCA_019239415.1 of Alphaproteobacteria bacterium. Classification (GTDB taxonomy): domain Bacteria; phylum Pseudomonadota; class Alphaproteobacteria; order Sphingomonadales; family Sphingomonadaceae; genus Allosphingosinicella. The sequence continues at coordinate 9,355 of JAFAZW010000073.1, read as the reverse complement.
CGGTGCTCTGTGGGTACGCGACGGGGTCGCGCTCGATCCGCTCCTCCACGGCGGTGGGCAGGAGGGCGGCGTCCGCTCCGGCACGCTCTCGCCGGCGCTCTGCGTCGGCTTCGGCGAGGCGGCGCGCCTCTTGCGGGAGCGGGCACCCGCCGATGCGGCCCACGTCGCCCGGCTCTGGGAGATTGCCCGCGACCGCCTCCCGGGATGGACGCTGAACGGCTCCGCCGACCGCCGCTACCGGGGCAATGTCAGCGTCCGCAGGCCCGGCATCGACGCGGCATGGCTGATCTCGGAGCTCCGTCAGGTCGCCTTTTCGGCGGGCTCCGCCTGCGCCAGCGGGTCCGGACGGCCGAGCCACGTCCTGCGCGCTTTGTCCCTGTCGGAACGCGAGGCGCGTTCGACGATCCGCCTCGGCTTCGGCCGCTACACGCGCGCGGAGGAGCTGGCCGAGGCGCTCGACCTCATCACCCGCGCCGCAGACCGCCAGCTGAGCTTCGCCGCGTGACGCGCGTCCGCTTCGTTTCCGCCGATGGCGGCTCCACGCGTGAGGTCGAGGCCGCGGCCGGCGAGCGCCTGCTCGACGTCGCCCAGGCCGCCGGCCAGCCGCTCGAAGGCACGTGCGAGGGCCAGATGGCCTGCTCGACCTGCCACGTCGTCGTCGCGCCCGAAGATTTCCCGAAGCTCCCCCGCGCCAGCGAGGAGGAGGAGGATTTGCTCGACCTCGCCCTCCACCCGACCCGCACCTCGCGCCTCGCCTGCCAGATCGTGTTGACGGAGGCGCTGGAGAGCCTGACGGTGCGCATGCCCGGCGGCGCCCGGAACATGCAGGGCCGCTAGGGGACAGTCTATCTGACCGTCCCCGTTCCGGGGTGTGAACGGGGACAGTCGGATGGGCTATCCCCTTGCGCGGCAAAGACCTCTGCGCCATATGCGCCGCGGGAGTCGGGCGGACGGAATTGTCGCCAACCCGGTCAGGTCCGGAAGGAAGCAGCCGTAACGATTTCGTTCCGGGTCGTTCCGGCTCCCACCGCGCAGCCTGCACGGCGATAGCGGAACGCTGTCGCCGAGACGGGCAAGCGGCCGGCCTCGCTGCCGGCGAGGACCGACGGCGCGGCTTCGCCGCGCCGCTTACCCAGCCCGAAGCCCCGCTCCCGCTGGAGGCCCCGCTCTATCGCCCTTTCCCCAGCCACCGGTCGAACCAGGCGACGGTGCGCTTCCTGACGTCGATGGCATTGTCGGGTCCGCGGATGCCGTGGCCTTCGCCCGGATAGATGACGAGGCTGGTGGGCACGTTCATCTCCCGGAGCGCGTGCCAATATTCGACCGACTGGGTCGGCGGGACCTCGATGTCGCGCTCGCCGACATAGATGAAGGTCGGCGTTCGGGCGCTGCGGATGGTGCGGATCGCCGACACCGCCCAATAGGCGTCGGGATCCTCGTAGGCCGACTTGCCGAAGAAGGGGATCATCCACTGGTCGATGCCGTTGGTGCCGTAATAGCTGATCCAGTTGGAGAGGCCGGCGCCGGCGACGATCGCCTTGAAGCGATGCGTCTGGGTGTTCGCCCACATCGCCATGAAGCCGCCATAGCTGCCGCCCATCAGGCCGAGCCGGGCATCGTCGATCGGCGCCTCGCGCTCCACCGCGTCGATGCCGGCGAGAATGTCCTTCAAGTCGCCGCCGCCGAAGTCCCGCATGTTGGCGCGGGTGAAGGCCTCGCCCTGCCCGTAGCTGCCGCGCGGATTGGGCAGGAAGAGATAGTAGCCGGCGCGGGCGAGGTCGGCGTTGGAGCCCTGCCAGACGAAGGCCGGCACGCTCGCCGCGGCGGGCCCGCCGTGGACGATCGTCACCATCGGATAGCGCTCGGCGCGCGGCGCGGCGGCGGGGGCGAGCAGCCATCCCTGGACCCGGTAGGGGCCGCTCTGCCAGCTGATGCTCCGGGCGGAGACCAGGGCCGGCCACCCGTCATTGTCGTGGGTGAGGGGCCGCGGCGCCGAGGCGGGACCGGCGAAGATCGCCGGGGCGTGGCCGTAGTCCTGGCCGGCGAAGGCGATCGCGCGTCCGTCGGCGGAGCGGGCGAACTTGGCATCGCCGGCCGCCATCGCGACGGAAGCGGACCAGGCCGGCGCCGCGGGCCCGCGTCCCGGGTCGAGCGGCACGATGGCGACGCGGTCGGCGATCAGCGCCGACCCGGCGAGCCCCGCCCGCCCCCAGAGCAAGGAGGTGAAGCTGCCGCGATAGTCCGGGGTCAGGTCGCGCGGCACGCCGCCGGCGATGTCGACCGCATAGACGTCGCCGCCGATCGACCCGAAGTCGCTCATCAGCCCGCCGATGAACGCCACGGTCCGCCCGTCGGGCGAGACGCGCGGCTGGTTCATCTGCAGCTTCGGCGCGGCGATCAGGCGGACGGCGCCGCTCGCCGCATCGATCCGGTCGAGCTCGGCGACCCACCAATTGTTGTCGCCGTTGCCGCGCGCGGAGGTGGCGACGAAGCCGGCGCCGTCGGGAGTCCAGTCATATTCGTAGACGTAGCGGTCGGGAGGGGAGATCGGCCGCACGACGCCCCCCGCCGCGGGCACGAGCGCGATCCGCTGCTCGTCGTTCGCTTCGCCGATCTCGCCGACCTGGCGGACGCCGGCCTGGGTCGCGCCCGCCTCCTTCCGCGCGCCGATCGTCACCAGCAGCGCGATCTGCCGGCCGTCGGGCGAGAAGCGCGGACTCTGGGCGATGCCGTCGATCGTGGCGAGCGGCGCGGCGCGGCCGGCGAGCATCAGCCGGGTCGTCCCCTGCTGCCGGGCGAGGAAGGCGAGCCGGCCATCGGGTGCGAAGGCGAGCCCCGAATAGGTGCAGGCGGCGCAGGGGTCGATCGTCTGCAGCACCGCGCCCGTCGCGGCGGCGCGGAGCACCACGCGCCCGTGCGGCCGCGAGGGAGAATCGGGCGCGGCATCGCTCTCGACCGTCGCGATCCGGTCGCCACCCGGCGAGAGCGCGAGGTCGGCATATTGGCGCACGGTCGCGGGCGCGGCGCCGGCCGCGGGCGAGGCGAGAAAGGCGGCGGCGATCAGGGCGGCGGCACGGCGCATGGCGGCTCCTCGTGGGGCGGGCGGGGAGGGGGCGTGTAGCAGCGCCGCTCCGGCGCGAGAAGGCGGCGAGGGTCGCAGCTGCGCCGCGCACCAAAAAAAAGGGCCGCTCCCGAAGGAGCGGCCCCGTGAGGCTGAAAGGCTTGCCGCTTAGAAGTTGGCGCGGAAGCCGGAGTAGAAGTAGCGGCCGACGTTCTCGAAGATCGAGCTGCCGGCACCGGTGCCGGTGCTGCCATAGGGCGGCTTCTGGTCGAACGCATTGTCGACGCCGATGTACCACTCGAACTTCTTGGCGACGTTCACGCCGATCCGGAAGTTGTGATAGGTGACCTCCGGATAGTAGACCACCGGCAGCACGTCCGGGTTCGTCGGCGGACGGCCCTGGAAGCTGTGCTGAGCTTCGTAGGTGCTGATCGTCTGCTTGCCGATGTACCGGAGCTGGTAGCGGAAGTTGATGCCGCTCGGCAGCTCGTAGCTGATCACGAACTGGCCCCTCCACCGCGGGTCGCCCAGCTCGCTGAGCTGACGGTCTGCGAAGTTCGGGTCGGTCGGCGAGATGAAGTTCGTCCGCTGGAAGACCAGGCTGACGATGCTGCGCACCGAGAGCCGCGACCCGCCGTCGAACTTGTGGTTGTAGGCGAGGTCGAAGTCGACGCCTTCCGTCTCCTGGCGCGCGAAGTTCACCGGACCCGACTTGACCGCCGGGTAGACGAATTCGTGCGTGGTCGGATTGCGGTTGATCAACGGGCAGAACGGGTTGTTGATCGACGGCAGATCGTAGCACGAGTTGATGATCGTCTGCGCCGAGAGCGTGGCGATCAGCTGCTTCACGTGGATCCGGTAATAGTCGACCGTGAACGACAGGCCCGGAACCGCGCGCGGCTCGAACACCGCACCCAGCGTGATGCCGTCCGACTTCTCGGCCTGCAGCGTCGGGTTGCCGCCGGACTGGTAGCCGGTCGACTGCGTCCGCGCCGGGTTGTTGACGAACCCGGCCGGGATGCCGGCCGCGAGGCAGTTCGCCGCGCGATTCGTGCCGTTGTTGACATTCGCGACGTCGCACGGATCCGCGATGAACGCGAAGTTCTGCGAGAAGGGCGAGTACAGGTCGCTCTGGGTCGGCGCCCGGACCGCGCGCGAATAACCGCCGCGGAACCGAAGGTCGTGTATCGGGGCCCAGTAGACGTTGCCGTTATAGGACCACACCCCTCCGGTGGAGGTGTTGTAGTCGGAATAACGGGCGGCGCCCGAGAGCGTCAGCTCATTGAAGAACGGCACGTCCTTGACGATCGGGATTTCCATTTCGCCATAGGCTTCCTTCACCGTCTGCGCCGGCGGCAGGAAGGGTTGGATCGCGTTCAGGAACGTACCGCCGCTCGCGGTGAGCGGATCGAACACCGACCGCGCCGTCTCACGCCGATACTCGGTACCGACCGCCCAGCGGATCGGTCCGCCCGGCAGCTCGAAGAAGCCCGCCGTGTTGCCGGTGAGGTTCGCCGTCACGTCGAACTCGGTGGCCCGCTCGGTGCGGGTCGCCGTGGTATTGACGTAGGCGAGGGCCGCGGCCGACGGGGCACCCTGCCCGAACGGGTTGAGCGGCACGCAGCGCGGATCGACGACGGTGACCTGGTTGATCCGGCAGACGATCTGACCCGCGGAGTTGCGCACCGCGTCGATGGCCAGGTTGAAGCCGGCCGGATTGCCGTTGATGTCGAACAGATACAGGTTGTTAAGCGACGTCAGGTGGGTGTCGAGCTGGCCGTAATTGACCGCGACTTCGTAATGCCAGTCGTTGTGGAAATTGCCTTCCACGCCGCCGACGATGCGGAACGTGTCGCGCTTGTGCAGCTCGCCGCGGCCGCCGAAGTCGACGTTGAAGCGGCTGATCGTGAAGGTGTTCGTCGCCGGATTGAGGCAGCGGCCGATCGACTGCAGCGTCGCCAGGGCGGCGGCGCCGAGGAACGGGTTGTTGCAGCGCAGGTCCGAGCTGGCGCCGAGGGAGCTCACGATCGAGCCCTGCCAGAAGCTCGGCTGGCCTTCCTGGTTCGCGCGGATGCGAACGAACTTGCCCTCGATGAACGGCCGGAACGCGTCCGAAATGTCATAATGGGCGAGGAGGTTGACCGACATGCGCTCGAGCATCGGATCGAGCTGGCCGGTGTCGAGCAGCGTCGAGCCGAGGCCGCCGACCGTGTTCGAGCTGCCGCTCGACGGATTCAGCGCGCCGAAGTTGGTAGTGATGTCGCGGAAATCCAGCGACGGATTGCTGAGCACCAGCGTGCCGTCGGGCATGAACACGTAGCGCTGGCCGATGCTGATACCGTTCGTGCCCGGTCCGGGCGCGCGCGACGAGGCGCGGCAGCGGGCGAGGTTGGCGAGCTGCGTCGGATCGGTGACCGTGCAGACCGCGGTGACGAGGCCGCCATTGGCGATCGTGCCGTTGCGGACGCCGTTGAAGAACAGATTGTCCGGAACGCCGTTGCCGGCGGTCGGCTCGTTCTGCGTGGCTTCCGCCAGGTTGAACTGGTTGCGGCCGGAGAAGGCGCCGGTCAGGTAGTCGCGGTCGACGTTCCACAGCGCTTCGACCCGCGAATATTCGGCGGCGATCGCGATGTTGCCGCGGCCGTCGGCGAAATTGTGGCCCCAGGTGACGCTGCCGAAATAGGAGCCGCGGTCGCCGCGGGCGGAGATGCCGCCCTGGCCGGCGATCTTGAGACCGTCGAAGTTGCGCTTGAGGACGAAGTTCACGACGCCCGCGATGGCGTCGGAACCGTAGACCGCCGAGCTGCCGCCCGTCACCAGGTCGACGCGCTCGAGCAGCTCGTCGGGGATGGTGTTGACGTCGACCAGATAGTCGCCCGGCGAAGCGGTGACGTGGCGGCGGCCGTTGACGAGCACCAGGGTACGCGACGTGCCGAGGCCGCGAAGGTCGAGGATGTTGAGGCCCGACGTGCCGATGAAGCGGGTCGAGTTCGCCTGGCTGAACGTGCCGCGCAGCGCCGGCAGCTCGTTGAGCGCGTCGCCGACGTTGATGTTGCCGCGGGCGAGCAGGTCGTCGGCGGTGACGGTGGTCACCGGAACCGGCGATTCGAGCGTCGGACGCGCGATGCGCGAGCCGGTGACGATGATGGTCTGCGAGGGGCCGGTATTGTCGGCGGGGTTGCCGTTATTGTTGGCCTTGTTCTCCGAGCCGGTCTGCGAATCGGCGGTGGTCGGCGTGTCCGACGCCTGGCCGGGCTGGTTGACCTGGCTCGCCTGGCCCGTCGCGGAGCCGGAATTGGGGGGCACGGTCGGCGACGGATTCGGCGCCGGATTGCCCTGTGCGAAAGCGGCGGGCGCGCCAGCGACCGCCATGCCGATAAAGAGTGCCGAACGCAGCGCGCTCGAGCCCAGAAGGCCTAGTTTATTCATCCCGAATGATTCCCTCTCATCCCAGCCATCGCTACGCGCGCGGCCGCTACCGAAAAGGGAGAGACGATACGCCCCGCCAGTGCAAGAGTTGCAGGCCCTCCGTTCAGCGAAAGTTCAGCCACTGTAACCCGTTTGCAACAACGTCGCGAGCCGCGTGCGGCTACGGCCATTTGCCCAACCCGAACAAGCTCTTCGCGCCGCTCGCCGAGGTCGCTATGGCCGCCGGGAGACCGTGCTGGAGGCGCTCCGATGCAATTCTTCATTTTCGTCCGCTGCAAGCCGGGCTCGACCACCCGTGTCGGCCAGGCGATGGTCGCCAAGCGCCTGCCGGAGGTGCAGGAGGTCCATTCGATCAGCGGCGAGTGGGACCTGATGGTCCGCGCCATCGTCCGCGCCCGCGGCGTCGAGGCGGACTTCGAGAGCAACGTGATGGAGGCGCTCCTCGCCGACCAGTGGGAGCATGTCGAACGCACCCAGACGATCATCGGCTACCGCGTCTTCAACCCGGACGATTCGTTCGTCGAGTGAAGGGACGGAGCGTACCGGGCCCGCGGCGACCGCGCCTCGTCGTGGCAGTCGCGGGAGCGGCCGCCCTGTCTGCGGGAGCGGTCGCAGGGCCGGCCCGCCCGGCGGCTTCCGGCCCGCGCGAAGCACCCGCGATGGGCCTTTTCTGTACGCTCGCCCTCGTCGCGGTGGCGGCGGAGGTGGAGCGGCGCTGCCCGGGCAAGAGCGACCCTGGCTTCCGGCGCGCCCTGGAGGAGGCGGCGCGACTCATGGAGGATCATGTGATCGCCAGCGGCGCGGGCGATGCGGCCGGCCTAGCCCGGTTCCGGCGCGATTAGGGCGGCGCGGACGAAGGCGAGGCGGCCGTATGCCAAGGCGACGGCCCAAAACTTTACGGCGCCATGCGGCGCGTGGGCGGCGCCGCGCTCCTCGAGAGCACGCGCAGGCTCGTCGCGCGACCGGGTAAGCCGGGTTGGGGCGCCTGCTTCTGACCGTGCGGGCGGCGCGGCGCGCAGTGGGGGATATCGCGACAACGTCCCCGCCTGCGGCCATCAGCGCCAGCCGGAAGCGCGGAGCACCGCCCGGGCTCGGCGCCAGCAGCCTCTCGCCACAGGTGACGCCACTAGTGCGTTGCGGTCGCGAGGCGGCTAAACCCTTTCTCCAAGGAGGAAGGGGACCAGAACGTGAAGCTTTCAGACTGGCTGGCCGTTGGCGGATTCGCGACCACCATCTTCGCCCTTGGAGCGGGATGGGCGCATTTCAGCGACCGGATGGATAAGCAGGACGAGGTGATCGCCGCTCTCAAGAAGGCGCAAACTCCGGCGTTGACCTACAGTCAAACCATCTGCGTCGGAATTTTGAACAACCTGAACGCCTCTTACAGGTCCAGTGACCCGAGCGCCTCGGTCCGCTTGGAGGCGTTGGCCAGGGAATATCATTGCGAGACCGGCGGGCGGAACCAGAGCCGTGACCCCGACTCGAAGGTGGCAAGCTAGGCGTCGTCTCGCCTTGCCCGTCGCGCGCAGCTCCGGTCGCGGCGGAAGGCGCGGACCCGGCGAGGAGTCCCAAAACGTAATGGGGGCTGGCGTTGCCGCCAGCCCCCACTTTCCTAGGCTTCCACACGTCCTCCCGCGAGGGGAGGTCGTTCTTCCGCCTGGGCGGATCAGCACCTTCTTCCCGTCTTGCGACGGCAATGGCCTCTGATCGGGTTCCCGCGAAGCATTGCTGCCTCGTGGTCCCCTTTCGGGTCCCCGCCCGGCATTGCTGCCTTGCGGCTTCCCTTTCGCGGTTCCTTCGCCGGAGGCTCGGGTCCCGCGGGACGGTCCGGAAAGTGGGAGCGGCATCGGCTTGCGCCAGTGCCTCACGCTTCTTCCTCGCTCGCCCTGCCGGTCGCTCTCTCCACAAACCGACGTTCTTGCGAACGTCTGCCGCTTCGAGGGCGGTGGCAGCGGCCTCGCGCTCTTCCCGTTGCCGGTCGGAGCCTCTTGGCCACGAAGCAAGGTTCTCACCGCGGGCCGAGTCGCGCAAGCCGCATCCGCCTGTGGATAACGAGGATAACGGGGATAAGATCGGACCCCGCCCCGCCGTCATCCCAGCGCACGCCGTGCCGCGCGGAGCAGGCGCCGCGCCCGGCCGGGGGACGGCTCGCGTCGCATCCAGGCAAGCGCCGGGTCCGGCTCGGCCTCCCGCCAGGCACAGGCGCGCATGACCGCCTCCTGCTCACGCCAGACGCCGCGCAGCGCCCGCGGATCGGCCTGCGCCCGCGCGTGCCAGTCGCGCAGCCGCGCCAGCACGGCCGGGTCGGTGCCCGCCGGCAGCGCGCGCTCGAGGTGCGATCCCGCGAAGACGTGGTCGTAGGCGTCGAGTTGCGCCTCCCCGAACGCCGTCGCGGCGGTGCCGAGCGCCATGCAGAGCGCCGAAGCCGTGTCCCAGTAGAGGCGCGTCGCCGGTTCGCGCCGTTGCTCGAACAGGTCGCCACAGGCCGGATGGCGCCGGCGGATCGCGGCGATGCGCGCCCGCAGCGCCGGCGGGTCCGTCACCCACAGATGCGAGGTGTGCAGCCGCGGCGTCATCTTGAGCCCGCCGACGTCCACCGCCGGGATGAACCGTCCGGCGAGCAGATGCGGCGCGAAGTCCCAATGCTCGACCCGCTCCCAGAAGGCGACGTCGGGGTCGACGAACACGCAGGGCCGCTCGCTCGCCGCGATCAGCCGCGCGACCAGCCGTCCATGGGGCAGCGGGCGGCGCGGCGCTCGCGTCTCGCAGCCGGCCGCCGCGGCCGCCGCGAAGATCGCCGCGCGGAGCTCCGGCCGGCTGCCATTGTCGATCACCACCGCTCGCGCCGTCGGAAAGCCGGTGCGC
>JAFAZW010000061.1 GCA_019239415.1 Alphaproteobacteria bacterium | reverse complement strand
GCCGGGCCGGCCCTGCGGCCGCGGCCCCTCGCGCCGCACCGGCGCCGGCCCGCGCGGCGGCGTCACCGATCCCGTCGGCGCCACCGAATAGCCGTCCTTCAACAGCTTCGTGAATGCCGCGCGCACGCTCGCCTGCAGGCTCGCCTGGAGCTCGGGCGGGAGATCGGCCTGCGCCGTATTGGCGTGGATCGCGTTGAGATCGCGCAGCAGCGTGTTCGGTACGCCCTTCGCCGCCGCCTTCATCGCCGCGATCGCGTCGACGACGGCAGCGTAAAGGACCTCCTGCATCACATCGGTGGCGGATTTCGTCATCGTCTTCCAGCGCTCCCTGCCGAACCGGCTTCTGCCTAGCCGCTTTCGACGGCGCCCGCCATCTGGCGCAGGTCGTGGCCGCTTCCTATAGGTCGGACCCGATTCCCGCGAGGCGCTTCATGGACATCCCGCTCGGCCTGACCTTCGACGACGTGCTGCTGAAGCCCGGCGCGTCGAGCGTGCTGCCGAGCCAGGCCGACACCAGCACGCGGCTGACGCGCGATATCGCCCTCAACATCCCCATCCTTTCCTCGGCGATGGACACCGTCACCGAGGCGGACATGGCCATCGTCATGGCGCAGCTGGGCGGCCTCGGCGTGCTCCACCGCAACCTCTCGACCGAGGAACAGGCAGCCGCGGTGCGGGCGGTGAAGCGCTTCGAGAGCGGCATGGTCGTCAATCCGATCACGATGCGGCCGGACCAGCCGCTCTCCGACGCCCTCGAGCTCATGGCGCAGCACAGGATTTCCGGTATCCCGATCACCGAGGCCGACGGCCGTCTCGTCGGCATACTCACCCATCGCGACGTCCGCTTCGCCGAGAATCCGCGCCAGAAGGTCGCGGAGCTGATGACCAGCGAGGGCCTCGTCACCGTGCGCGCGGGCGTGGGCCAGGACGAGGCGCGGCGGCTCCTCCACCAGCGGCGGATCGAGAAGCTGCTCGTCGTCGACGAGAAGGGCCGCTGCACCGGCCTCATCACCGTCAAGGACATCGAGAAGGCGGTGACTTATCCGAATGCCACCAAGGACGGCTCGGGCCGGCTCCGGGTCGCGGCGGCGACGACGGTCGGCGACAAGGGCTTCGAGCGATCCGAGGCGTTGATCGACGCCGAGTGCGACCTCATCGTGATCGACACGGCCCACGGCCACAATGCCGACGTCGCCGCGGCGGTGCGGCGGATCAAGAAGGCGTCGAACGCGGTCCAGATCGTCGCCGGCAACGTCGCCACCGCGGAGGCGACCAAGGCGCTGATCGACGCCGGCGCCGACGCGGTCAAGGTCGGCATCGGGCCCGGCTCGATCTGCACGACCCGGATCGTCGCCGGCGTCGGGGTGCCGCAATTGACCGCGATCCTTGATGCCGCCGGCGCGGCGGCGGCATCCGCCACGCCGATCATCGCCGACGGCGGCCTCAGGACCAGCGGCGACATCGCCAAGGCGCTCGCCGCCGGGGCGTCCACGGTCATGGTCGGCTCGCTGCTCGCCGGCACCGAGGAGGCGCCGGGCGAGACCTTCCTCTACCAGGGCCGGGCCTACAAGGCCTATCGCGGCATGGGCTCGGTCAGCGCCATGTCGCGCGGCTCGGCCGACCGCTACTTCCAGCACGACATCAAGGACCAGCTGAAGCTCGTGCCGGAGGGGATCGAGGGGCAGGTCGCCTACAAGGGCCATGCCCGCGACGTCATCCACCAGCTCGTCGGCGGCGTGAAGGCGGCGATGGGCTATACCGGCGCCGCCAGCCTCGCCGAGCTGCGCGACAAGGCGCGGTTCGTCCGCATCACCAATGCCGGCCTGCGCGAGAGCCACGTCCACGACGTCTCGATCACCCGCGAGGCGCCGAATTATCCGACGCAGTGAGCCACGCGGTGGCTGTCACTCTTCTCTCGTGCTCATTGAGGGGAACGGCGAGGAGATGACTCCCGCGGCTCGCGTCGGAGCGGCTGTCGAGATTCTCGATCAGGTCATCGCCGCCGCCCGCACCGGGGGCGCCGCCGCCGATACGATTGTGTCGCGCTATTTCGCCACCCGCCGCTATGCCGGATCCAAGGATAGGCGGGCGGTGCGCGAGTTGGTCTACCGTGCGATCCGCGCCTGGCCCGAGCCGCCGCCGTCGGGGAGATCGGCCTTGCTCGGCCTCGCCGACGAGGAGATCGCCTCCCGTTTCGACGGATCGCCGCACGCACCGACGCCCGTGGAGGTGGCGGAGTTGGTGGCCGCTCCGGTTGGCGTGGTGCCGGCCTGGCTGCGACCGCGCCTCGATCCGCTGGTGGAGGAGGATGAGCAATCCGCACTTCTTGCCCGCGCCCCTCTCGACCTGCGCGTCAACCGTCTCCGTACGAGCCGGGACGAGGTGCTCGCCATGCTGCCCGGCGCGGTGCCGACGCCCTTGTCGCCGCTCGGGCTGCGGCTGCCGGACGGCACTCGGGTCGAGGAGACCGAGGCGTGGCGCCGGGGACTCGTCGAGGTGCAGGACGAGGGGAGCCAGTTGCTCGCGCTCGCCTGCGGCGCGACGCCGGGTACGACCGTGGCGGACCTTTGCGCCGGCGCGGGAGGGAAGACGCTGGCGCTCGCCGCGGAGATGGGGAACGAGGGTCGCCTGGTGGCGTCCGACATCGATCGAGGCCGCCTGTCGCGCATGCGGCCGCGCCTCGAGCGTGCCGCCGTCTCGATCGTCGAGCCGCGGCTGCTCGATCCGAAGCGGGAGCGCGAGGCGCTCGCCGATCTCGCGGGGAAGGCCGATCTGGTCCTGGTCGATGCGCCCTGCTCGGGCACCGGGACGTGGCGCCGCAACCCCGAGCTGCGCTGGCGCCTGACGCCGGAGCGACTGGCGCGGTTCGTCGCGACCCAGGCTTATCTCCTCGACCTCGCCTGGGAACTCGTCCGTCCCGGCGGCGCGCTCGTCTACGCCGTCTGCTCGCTCGTCGCCGACGAAGGCCGCAGCCAGGCGGAGGGCTTCGGCGCCCGTTCATCGGCCGTATCGGAAGCGCCGCCTATTCCGGGAGGGCGTGCCGCCGGTCCCGGGCGGCTGCTCAGCCCGGGACACGACGAGACGGACGGCTTTTTCGTCGCGCGCTGGCGGAGGCCGTGCTAAGCCCGCGGGGCGCCGAAGATGGAGACCTTGATGCGCCTGACCCCGATCGCCCTTTCCGCCGCGATCGTCCTTGCGACGATGGGGAGCGCCGGCTTCACCCAGCGCGCGGACGATCGCATCGACGCGCGCTCGGTGACGCTGACCCAGCAGGGCATGGCGTTGGTCGGCCAGGGCCGCTGGCTCGAGGCGACCGATCTGTTCGAGAGCGCGCTGGCGGTCGATGCCCGCAACCGCCAGGCCTATATCGGCCTCGCGCGCGCGGCGCAGGGCGAGAAGCTGCCGGGCAAGGCGGTCAAATTCTACTACGAGGCGCTGCAGCTCGAGCCGAACGACGTCGAGGCGCTGACCGGGCAAGGCGAGGCGCTCGTCCAGCGTGGCGCCGTCGAGCGCGCCAAGGCGAACCTGGCCCGGGTGAAGACGCTCTGCAAGGGCAGCTGCCCCGAGGCGCAGACCCTTGCCGCCGCCATCGCCAAGGGTCCGCCCGCCGAGGTGCTGGCGGCGCAGAAGCCCGACGTCGGCGCGCCCCGGACGGAATAATTTTCGCTCCTCCCCGGAACGGGGAGGGGGACCGCGACGCGAAGCGGCGTGGTGGAGGGGGCTCGCCTCTCCGCCGCGTCTGGCCTTGGGCCCCCTCCACCATGCTGCGCATGGTCCCCCTCCCCGTTCCGGGGAGGAGCTATTCTCCCATCGCCCGTGCCAGTTCTACGAACTCCTCGACCGAGAGGGTCTCGGCGCGGCGCTGGGGGTCGATGCCGACCTTCTCCAGCGCCTCCAACGCGCCCGGCAGGCCCTTGAGGCTCTGCCGAAGCATCTTGCGGCGTTGGCCGAAAGCGGCGGCGGTGAGCGCCTCCAGGACGTCGGCGCGCACGCCCTCGGGCGCCGGCTTCGGGACGATGTGGACGACGGCTGACATGACCTTCGGGGGAGGGACGAACGCGGAGCGGTGCACCTTCATGGCGATCCGCGCCGCGCCGCGCCATTGCGCGAGGACGGCGAGGCGGCCGTAGGCAGCGGTGTTCGGGGCTGCGACGATCCGCTCCGCCACTTCGCGCTGGAACATGAGAGTCAGCGACGCCCACCAGGGCGGCCATTGCGCGCCGCCGAGCCAGCGGACGAGGAGCGCCGTGCCGACATTGTAGGGCAGGTTCGCGGCGATGTGCGCGCCGTCACCCGCTTCCGCTCTCTCCTCGATGCGCATCGCATCGCCGGCGACGACGCGCAGCCGGCCCTCTGCGGCGTCGGCCAGCTCGGCGAGGGCCGGCAGGCACCGTGCGTCCCGCTCGACCGCCACCACCTCGGCACCGGCGCGTAGCAGGGCGCGGGTCAGGCCGCCGGGCCCGGGGCCAACCTCGTAGACGCGCTGCCCGCGAAGATCGCCGGGAATATGGGCGATGCGATCGAGCAATTGCTCGTCGAGCAGGAAATTCTGGCCGAGCGCCCTCGAAGCGCTCAGGCCGTAGCGCGCGATGACCTCCCGCAGGGGCGGGAGCGGCTTCACCCCGCCGCGGTGCGGCGGGCGCAGTCCGCGGCCATGCGGAGCGCCGCCACCATCGCACTCGGATTGGCGCGGCCATGGCCGGCAATGTCGAAGGCGGTTCCGTGATCCGGCGAGGTGCGGACGATCGGCAGGCCGAGGGTGATGTTGACGCCCTCGTCGAAGTGGAGCGTCTTGAGCGGGACCAGCGCCTGGTCGTGGTAGAGGCAAAGCGCCGCGTCGTAGCGATTGCGGGCGCGGGCGTGGAACATCGTGTCGGGGGGATGCGGGCCCGTCACCTCCGCTTCCTCCTCGCGCAGCCGCTCGATCGCGGGGGCGACGAGGTCGATCTCCTCGCGGCCGAGCGCGCCCTCCTCGCCGGCATGGGGATTGAGGCCGGCGACGGCGAGGCGCGGCCGCTCGATGCCGAACAGCCGCCTGAGCGCGCGGATCACCGTGCGGCCCTTGGCGACGATCAGCTCGGTCGTGAGCGCCGCCGGCACGTCCTTGAGGGCGATGTGGGTGGTGACCGGGACGGTACGCAGTGTCGGCCCCGCCAGCATCATCGCCGCCATGCCCCCGGCGATGCCGCAGCGTTCGGCGACGAACTCGGTCTGGCCGGGATGGGGGAAGCCGATCGCGTAGAGCTGTGCCTTGGAGACGGGACCCGTGACGAGCGCCGCGGCCGCGCTCGAGCGGGCGAGGCCGACGGCGAGCTCGAGCGCATCGAGCGAGGCGCGGGCGCCTTCGAGGGTCGGCTCGCCCGGCCGCACGTCGCCGCCGCCGTCGATGCGGATGACGGGGAGAGCCCGCGCCCACGTGCGCGCGGCTTCATCCGGATCGGAGACCACCTGAACCGGTCCGTCCCACACCCGCGCTACTGCGTCCGGCGTGCCGACGGCGAAGAAGCACGGGACGCCGAGCGCCTCCCGATCGGCCCAGGCCTTGGCGAGGGTTTCCGGGCCGATCCCGGCGGGATCGCCCATCGCGACGGCGAGTGGCTTGTCCAGCACCGCCGCGTCAGCGGTAGTCGATGACGGCGTCCCGCCGCAGGTCGCGCAGGTAGCGGCGGGCGCGCATGTTGACGCGCGCCTCCGTCAGCTGGTTGTACACCTGCTCGAACGAGACGTCGCCCGCGGCAGGCGGGTCGTCGCGGCCGCACAGGACGAGCACGCTGACCTTCTCGTTAATGGCGCCGAACGGCGCCGTCGCCTGGCCGACCTGGAGGCCGAGCAGGCTGTTCTGGATCTGCGGCGGCAGGTCGCGCACCTTGACCTGGTCGTTGGTGATGACCTCCGCGCCGAGCCGCTGCGCCGCCGCCTCGGCGCCGCCGCAGCCGCCCATCGACTGGCTGGTGCGGATGAGCTCCTGGAGCTTCGCCTCGATGGCATCGCGGGGCGTGCCGGCCGCGAAGCCGATGCTCAGCTGCTTCAGGCTCAGCACCGCGTCGCGCGGATCGGCGGTCAGGACCTGGCGGGTGTCCTCGAGGGCGAGGATCGAATAGCCGCCGGGAACGGCGATCGGCTCGCTGACGCCGCCGACCGGCATCGTCCGGATCGCCGTGGCGAGGGCGTCGGGCAGCTGCTCGGGACGGACCCAGCCGAGCTCGCCGTTGGTGGCGGCGGTCGACGCCTCCGAGAATTGCCGCGCATAGGCGCCGAACGCGCCGCCCTGCTTGAGCTGCTGGAGGATGCGCTCGGCATTGGCGCGGACGGTCGCGGCCGTCTCCGGCGTCGCGGAGAGGAAGATTTCGGCGACGCGATATTCGTGGGTGCCCTTCGCCGCGTTCAGGCGGTTCATCACCTGCTTCACTTCTTCGTCGCTGACGTTGACCTGCGGCTCGATGCGGTTGCGCTGGAGACGCGACCAGGCGATCTCGCCCCAGATGCGCCGCTTGACGGAGAGGGCGGACGAGCCGTTGGCCCGCAGGAAGGCGGTGAATTGCTGCGGCGTCTGTTTGAAGTTCTGGGCGTAGCGGGCGTAATATTGGTTGATCTCGGGGTCCGTGACCTTGATCTTTTCCTGCTCCGCGGCCTGGATCTCGATCGTCTCGTCCACCAGGTCGCGCAGCACCTGCTCGCGAACCGCCTGCATCTGGTCCGGCGGGATCTGGGCGCCGCCGCTGGCGAGGATGAACAGAGCGAGGCGCTGGTCGACGTCGGTGCCGGTGATGACGGTGCCGTTGACGATCGCCGTCGCCTTGCGGACCGAGCTGGTGTCGCCGAGGAATTGCGGGTCGGTCGGCAGGTTGAGGTTGGTCGCGCTCGGACCCGGCGCGGTGGGCGCGGCCGCGGCCGGAGTGGCCGCCGGCTGCGGCGCCGTCGTCCGGGCGGCACTTCGCCCCGCGGGCGCGGGAGCGATCCGCTTCGCCGCCTGCGGCGCCGCGACCGCCGCCGCCGCGCAGGTGCCCGCGATCAGCATCGCCGCCCTCTGGAAAGTGCCGAGCTTCATCATTCCTCCAGTGAATTGAGGCGCATGGAGATGCCCCCAGGATGCTGAACCGCAGCTTGACGCGGCCCGGCCGTGTTAACGCCCCAGATTCTTCAGCGCCACCCTGAACAGGAAGGTGTTCCCCCGCTTGAAGGTGGTGCTGGTGTCATAGTCGCGCCGCCACGTCACCCCCAATTCGATGCACTCGTCGTCGTAGAAGAGGCCGAGCCGGTGGCGGATCGGCTGGA
Source organism: Alphaproteobacteria bacterium (assembly GCA_019239415.1). Lineage (GTDB taxonomy): Bacteria > Pseudomonadota > Alphaproteobacteria > Sphingomonadales > Sphingomonadaceae > Allosphingosinicella. Next base: position 120,727 of record JAFAZW010000061.1, on the reverse strand, counting down.
AGCCGTCGGACAGCGACAGCGGATCCTCCTTCTTGCTGGTGAGGTCGATCGTCGTCGAGCCGAAGATCGACCAGTAGCGCAGGAACTTGATCCGGCCGGAGAGCCTGAGCTCCTCGCGGTCGCGCAGGTCCTCGATCGACTGGTCGATGTTGCGGTGGAGGTGGAGATAGCCGATCGTGGCGTAGGTCTGGCTGCCGCCGATCACCGCGTCGATCTCGTTGCGCCGGACCGCGAGGTCGTTCTTGTCGACGCGGAAGCGGTGGACGATGCTGAGCACGCGGCCGATCTTGACGGTGGTCCGGCCGACGATGTCGGAGAGGGGGTCGGAGAGGCCGGTGCCCTGCGGCAGGATCGAGGCGCGGCTGTTGAGGCGATAGCTCTGGCCGATCGTCGACTGGATGCTCACTCCCGGCAGCTCGAGCGCATAATCGAGGCCGTAGGTGACGCGGCTCGAATCCTCCCACCGGTCGTAGCCGGGGAAGCGGTTGAGCGCGAACAGGTTGGAATCCTCGAGGTCGACGGAGCGGGCGTCCTCGTTGGGGATGCTGAGGTTGGCGGTGGGCGGCGTCGCGACCAGCTGGACCCGCGGCGTGAGGAGCTGGGTACCGCCGAACGCCTCGCCGACCAGCGGCCAGCGTATCTCGGCGGCGGCGGCGACGATGGCCCGGCCGTGCCAGCCGTCGATGCCGCGGTAGATGGGGGTCGCCGTCGCCGCGGCATCGGCGGTGTGGTAGACGTCGCCGCGCGCATAGCCGGTGAGGATCAGCTCCTGGCCGAGGCCGGTGATGCTGCGATGCTCCCACAGCGCCGAGGCGAACGCGCGCTGCGTGTCCTGACCGGCGCTGCGGGTGATGGCGAGGCTGTTCGCCTGGAGCTGGATGACGCCGCCGACGACGGGGGCGGGGAGGCGCCAGCGCGCGTCCACCGCGGGAAGGGCGATCGGCTGCAGGCCCTGCACGTCGCTGACCCGCAGGCCCTGGAACACCCAGCCGGCGACCGAGATGTAGCTGTCCTGGTCGATCCGTTCGGCGTTGATCACCGAGCGCAGCCTGACGTCGCGGGAGATGTCGTAGCGCGCCATGAAGGTGCGGTCGCTGGCGTAGCGCAGCGCCGCCGTGACCGTCCAATAGGGGTCGAGCTGGAAGCGGCCGTTGGCGTCGAGCGCGAAGCGGGCGCGCTGGCTGCCGATCGGCGTCGTCGGCGTGACGATCAGCGGGATCGGCCGGCCGTAGGTCAGCCACGCGCCGACCTGGAAGGCGCCGAGATGGTCGAGCTGCCGGTAATTGGCCTGCAGCATCGGCAGCACGCCCGTATAGATATGGGGCGTGACGGTGAGGTCGCGGTTCGGCGCGAGGCGGAGATAATAAGGGACCGCCAGTTCCAGTCCGTTCCTCGAATTGTACTTGAAGTCGGGGACCAGGAATCCGGAGCTCGCATTGGCCGAGCCGTCGGGGTGCGACAGGAAGGGCAGCGGGATGATCCGGTGCCCGAGGATATCGAGCGAGGCGCCCTCATAGTAGATGCGGTGCCTGGTCGGGTCCTGCAGCACCTTGACGGCGGTGATCTCCCACGTCGGGTTCTTCGGGCAGCCGGAGGGCTTCAGCACCGCGCAGGGCGTGTAGGCGGCGCGGTAGAGGGTGGTGTAGCCGTCCTTGCGCACCGCCTTCACCGCTGCGATCCGCCCGCCGTCCTCGAGGACGAGCAGCAGGTTGTTCGCGACCGCGTCCTTCATCGCGTTGGTGAGCACGACGTCGTCGCCGTAGAGGACGTGGCCCTCGGGCGTGACGAGCCGCACGTTGCCGATCGCGCGCGCTTCGTCGGTCTTGCGGTTCCACACGACCTTGTCGGCCTTGAGCTTGTTGCCTTCGCTGTCCATCCGCACGTCGCCGCTGGCGGTGACGAGGTCGGCCTTGTCGTCATAGGTGACCTGGTCCGAAGCGAAGGCGACCTGTCGGGTCTCGTTTCCCTCCGTCGCCTGGGCCGCCGGAGCCGGCCGACCCCGGTCGGCGCCGCTCGTGGCGGGGGAGGTGGCGCGCAAGGGATCGGAGGTCGGCGCGTGCGCGGCACCTTCCGCCTCCTGGCTCGCGGGCCGGGACTCGGTCTGCGCGGCGGCGGGCGCGGCGAGCCCCATCAGCAGGGGCAGGGCCGTCAGGCAGAGGAAATCGAGCTTCTTCACTATCCCGCCGAGAGGAGGCACGCGCGGCGACGGCCTATCGCACCGTGCGCCGTCCGCCGCAACCTGCGCTGTAGCCCGGACCCGGAGCGAGAGCCTTTGCAAGGCGTCGCGGCTGTGCCTAGAGCGATGCAACCACTTCGCGCCCGAGGAGCTTTCAGGCCCCATGAACGTCCAATTCGCCCCCACCCGCCCCACGGGCGCCTATGCGCTCGCCCTGCCCGTCCGCGGCGACGACCTTCTCACCGATCGCCTGGCAAGCCTCCCCGACGCCTCGCGCACCCTCGCCGCCCGCGCGGCCGAGAGCCAGCGCTTCGAGCGCGAGCTCGGCGCCGTCGCCGAGACCTTCCTGCCCGAACCGGACGGGGTCCGCCGCCTGCTGCTCGTCGGCCTCGGCGCCAGCCGCGACGAGCCGGCGCTGTGGGAACGGGTCGGCGGTGCGCTCACCGCCAAGCTCCTTACTTCCGGCGAGACCCGGCTCGTCGTCGATTTGACCGGGCTCGACGTCGCTGCCGCCGACGCCGCCCGCCTCGCCTTCGCGGCAGCGGCCCGCAGCTGGCGGTACGACGTCTACCGCACCAAGCAGCCGAAGAAGCAGAAGCCGACGCTGGAGGAGATCGTCGTCGTCGGCGCGGGCGAAGGCGCGGCCGGCGCCTGGGCGGAGCGGCAGGCTTTGCTCGACGGCCTCGCCTTCACCCGCGAGCTGGTCACGGAACCGGCGAACATCGTCTATCCCGAAACCTTCGTGGAGCGCTGCCGCAAGCGGCTCGAGCCGCTCGGGGTCGAGTTCGAGGTGCTCGACGAGAAGGAGATGGCCGAGCTCGGCTTCGGCGCGCTGCTCGGCGTCGGCCAGGGTTCGGTCCGGCCGCCGCGCCTGCTGGCGATGCGCTGGAACGGCGGCGGCGCCAGGGACGGAGGCGGCGCGAAGCCGGTCGTCCTCATCGGCAAGGGCATCACCTTCGACACCGGCGGCATCTCGATCAAGCCGGCCGCCGGCATGGAATCGATGAAGTGGGACATGGGCGGCGCCGGCGCGGTTGCCGGCACCATGGTCGCGCTCGCCTCGCGCAAGGCGAAGGCGGACGTCGTCGGCATCTGCGCGCTCGCCGAGAACATGCCCGATGGCAACGCGCAGCGCCCCGGCGACGTCGTCACCAGCCTCTCCGGGCAGACGATCGAGGTCATCAACACCGACGCGGAAGGCCGCCTCGTCCTCGCCGACGCGCTGACTTGGGCCCAGCGGACCTACCGGCCCGAAGTCATCGTCGACCTGGCCACGCTCACCGGCGCGATGATCATCTCGCTCGGCCACGAATATGCCGGCCTCTTCTCGAACGATGACGGCCTCGCCGGCCAGCTCGCCGCGGCGGGGACCGAGACCGGCGACCGGCTGTGGCGGATGCCGCTCGGCGATGCGTTCGACAAGCTGATCGAGAGCCCCATCGCCGACATGAAGAATGTCGGCCCGCGCGAAGGCGGCTCGATCACGGCGGCGGTGTTCCTGCAGCGCTTCATCGAGAGCGGCGTCAAATGGGCGCATCTCGACATTGCCGGCGTCGCCTGGTCGGAAAAGGCGGGCAGCCTCTACGACAAGGGTGCCACCGGCTTCGGCGTCGCCTTGCTGGACCGCTTCGTCGGCAATTTCGAGACTTGACCTCGCCATCCCGGCGAGCCGCAAGTTGACACGGGCGGTGCCTCTTCCCTGGGAGATCCCGGCTTGCGCCGGGATGACGCCATGATCGTCGATTTCTATCACCTCACCGCCTCGCCGCTGGAGAAGGTCCTCCCCGCTGTCGCCGAGAAAATCCTCGCCGGCGGCGAGCGCCTGCTTGTCGTCGCGGAGGAGCCGCACCTCGCCCGCCTCGACGAGCAGCTCTGGACCTACGCCCGCACCGCCTTCCTCCCCCATGGGCGCGGCGACGCGGCGGCACAGCCGGTATTCCTCTCCGCCAACGTGGAGGCGACGAACGGCGCAACCAATGTGGCTCTCGCCGACGGCGCCTGGCGGGAGGAGGCGCTGGCGTTCGAGCGCATCTTCTATTTCTTCGACGCCTCGAACCTCGAGTCGGCACGAAGCGCGTGGCGGGATCTCAAGGCCAGGCCGGAGGCGGCGGCACGTTACTGGAAGCAGGACGAGCGCGGCAAATGGGTGCAGGGGCCCTGAACCTTGCGCGGCGGCCGCCGCCCGCCTAGAGCGCGCGGCATTCCCGACCAATCGAACCTACTGGAGCTTTGACCGGCCATGGCGACCGAACGCACCTTCTCGATCATCAAGCCCGACGCGACCCGCCGCAACCTCACCGGCGCCATCACCAGGATGCTCGAAGACGCCGGCCTGCGCGTCGTCGCCTCGAAGCGCATCCGCATGACCAAGGAGCAGGCCGAGGGTTTCTACGGGGTCCACCGCGAACGGCCGTTCTTCAACGATCTCGTCGCGTTCATGACGTCCGGCCCGGTCGTCGTGCAGGTCCTGGAAGGCGAGGATGCCGTCGCGAAGAACCGCGAGGTGATGGGTGCGACCAACCCCGCCAATGCCGACGAGGGCACGATCCGCAAGGTCCACGCGGAGTCGATCGAGGCGAATTCGGTCCACGGCTCCGACAGCGCGGAGAATGCCAAGATCGAGATCGACTTCTTCTTCGCCCCCGAAGAAATCGTCGGCTGACTTTCTTGCCTCCCCACGCGGAGCGTGGGGAGGGGGACCGGGCGAAGCCTGGTGGAGCGGTAGCCGGCGCGAAGTCTCAGGTTCCTGCTGAAACCTGATGAATCTCTTACCGATCACTCCTCCACCACCCTGCGGGTGGTCCCCCTCCCCGTGCTCGCGGATGGGGAGGCAAATTCAGCTTCCGCGGGCTTTCCAGATAGCGTCCACGCGCGCTTGCGCCTGGACGGGCTTCACTCTGCCGACGAGCGACACGCCCTTGAGGGCGACGTTGGTCCCGCCGAACAGGCCGCCGCCGCTCTCCTTGTAGCCGACGTCATACAGCGCGGTGTCGGTGAAGCTCTCGCCGCCGGCGACGAATCGGGTCGTGATGGCGACCGGCACCCGCGCGTCGCCGGGGACCTTGGCGTCCTTCTCGTGCGCCGCCTTGAGGCCGCGCTTCACCCACTCCGCCTCGATCCGCGGCTCGGTCGCCTCGATCTCGCCGAGGCCGAAGGCGGACGGGAAAAGGATCGTCTGGCCCTGGATCGCCTGGTCCGCATTGTGCGGCACGAGGCGGATGAGCCGTCCTTCTCCTTCGGCTTTGAGGACGAGCGTGTGCGACACGCTGCTCTGCTTCGCCTTGTCGGCCGCCCGCTCCGCCGCGCTCTGGCGGCGCTCGGAATAGCTGTCCCACAGCGCCAGCCCCGAGATGAGCACCCCGATCACCGCCAGCACCTCGCCGAGGGTGATCCAGCGCCGCCGGGTCCGGGCAGCCGTCTCGGCAGGGGTCGGCTCGCTCTGGCTCATTCGCATCCTCCTTGGCCCGGTGCCGCCACGGCGATCGAGCTCCGCGACGGCCCTTCTAGCCGGTCGCGCAGCCGGAGGAAGGGCCGCTCGACGGACCAATAGAGCAAAGCCCCTGCTGCAAGGGCCGCGCCGAAGGCCAGGCCGAGGCGGGAATAGCCGGTCGCGCCCAACGCGGGGGCCAGCCACGCCTCGACGGCGTGATAGGCGAGCTTCTGGCTGAGATAGAGGCTGTAGGCGCCGGTAGCGAGCGCGGCTGCGCCTGGAATCCGATGGCGGCCGATCAGCGCCCGGTCCGTGCTCGCGGCGGCGACGATCAGCCCGATCGACGCGGCGAGCAGCGGAAAGCCGATCGCTGTCGGAAGCAGAGGGGCGATCTGCCGTTGGAAGAGGAGGATCGCCGCCGCCATCCCCGCAAGCCCGGCCGCGAGAAGCAGGTTCGGCCGCGCCGTCAGCCGCACCCAGCGCGCCGGCCGGTAGATCCTCAGCGCAGCGAAGGCGATCCCGCACAGGAGGCCGTCGAGCCGGCTCCATGTCGGATAGTAGATGAGGGTCATATAAGGCCGCCAATTCGCCTCCGCGGCGAGGACGAACGGCGGTTTCGCCACCCAGGCGAGCCACAGCCCTGCGCGAACAGCGATGCCGAACAGCAGCAGGACGGCGAGGGTGGCGCAGGTCCTACGGGCCGACGGCTTCCACGCCAGGATTGCGACGGCGCCGGGAAAGACGAGATAGAATTGCTCTTCGACGCAGAGCGACCAGACGTGGGAGAAGGCCTTGGGTCCGCTCGGCTCGAACAGGAAGTTTTCGGTGAAGGTCGCGAACTGCCAGAAGGGCTGGATGTCGGGGAACTCCCGCAGCCCCGGCGCCCCGAAATAGAGAAGCAGGATCGCGGCATAGGCCGGGAGCGTACGCAGCAACCTTCGCGCGAAGAAGCGCGGATAGTCGGGCCGGGAGCCGGTCGCCCAAGGCTTGAGGAGCTGGCTCGCGATGAGAAACCCGCTGAGGACGAAGAAGAGGTCGACGCCCATCCAGCCGAAGGCGACGAACCAATGGTCCGGGTCCGGCACCAGGCCGAGGTTCATCGCATGGTAGAACATGACCCAGGCGATGGCGGCGGCGCGGACGATGTCGAGCCCGTGCGCCCGCGGCGCGCGGCTCGTCCGGTCCCGCGTCACCCGGCGAGCGCGTCCACCCGGCCCGGCCGCAGCCGCGCGCAGAAATAGTCCAGCGTGGCGGGGTAGAGCTTGTGCTCCTCCTCCAGCACCCGCGCGGCGAGGGTCTCGGCGGTGTCGCGCGGCCGTATGCGGACCTCCGCGCGGGCGAGGACAGGTCCGTCGTCCAGTTCCTCCGTCACCAGATGGACCGAACAGCCGGCATGGGTCTCCCCGCCCTCGAGCGCGCGGCGGTGGGTGTCGAGCCCCTTGTAGGCGGGAAGGAGCGAGGGATGGATGTTGAGGATCCGCCCTTGCCAGGCGTGAATGAAGCCGGGGGAGAGGAGCCGCATATAGCCGGCCAGCGCCACCACCTCGACGTGGTGGCGGCGGAGCTCGGCATCGACCAGCCGATCGAAGTCGTCGCGCGCCATGCCCTTGTGGCTCGCGGACCAGGTCGGAATGCCGAGCCGCCGGGCCGCCACCAGCCCGCGCGCCTCCGGCACGTTGGAGGCGACGAGGACGAGATCGTAGGCGCGCGGTTCCCGGCGCTTATGCTCCGAGAGGGCGACCATGTTGGTGCCCCGCCCGGAGATGAGCACGCCGACCCGCACCCGGTCAGCCATGGTGGACCGCGCTCCAGTCGCGCGGCGTCGTCCAGCTGCCGGCTGGGCCCGCGACCGTGCAGCCTCTTTCTCCCTCCTCGACGCGGCCAATGGCGAACACGTCTTCCCCCGCGTTTTCAAGAGCTTCGACGACGCGGCTTACATCTGCTGGCGAGACTATGACGGCCATGCCGATGCCGCAGTTGAAGGTGCGCGCCATCTCCTCGGGCTCGATTCGCCCCTGCGCCTGGAGGAAGGCCATCAGCCGCGGCTGCGGCCAGGCGTCGGCGTCGATGCGGGCGTGCAGCCCGCGCGGGAGGACGCGTGGGATGTTCTCGAGCAGTCCGCCGCCGGTAATGTGCGCCATCGCATGGAGGTCTCCGGCGCGGGCGAGGGGGAGCAGCGCGCGGACGTAGATGCGCGTCGGCGCCAGCAGGGCATCGACCAGCAGCACGTCGGGGTCGAACAAAGCGGGCCGGTCGAGCTTCCAGCCTTTGTCGGCCGCGAGCCGGCGGACGAGCGAAAAGCCGTTCGCGTGGACGCCGGACGCGGCGAGGCCGAGGATGACGTCGCCCGCCGCGACGCGCTCGCCGGTCAGCGCCTCGCCGCGCTCGACCGCGCCGACGCAGAATCCGGCAAGGTCGTAATCGCCCTCCGCGTACATGCCGGGCATTTCGGCCGTCTCGCCGCCGATGAGCGCGCAGCCCGCCTCGCGGCATCCCTCGGCGATCGAGCCGATCACCCGCTCGGCGACTTCGGGGTCGAGGCGGCCGCTCGCGAAATAATCGAGGAAGAACAGGGGCTCGGCGCCCTGGACGATGAGGTCGTTGACGCACATGGCGACGAGGTCGATGCCGACGCCGTCGTGGCGGCCGGCATCGATCGCGAGCTTCAGCTTGGTGCCGACGCCGTCATTGGCGGCGACCAGCAGCGGATCGCGGTAGCCGGCGGCCTTGAGGTCGAAGAAGCCGCCGAAGCCGCCCAAGGACGCATCCGCGCCGGCGCGGGCCGTCGCCTTCGCCAGCGGCGCGATCGCCTTCACCAGCGCATTGCCGGCGGCGATCGAGACGCCGGCTCCCGCATAGGTGTAGCTTTCGCCTTCGCTCATCGCGGCTCTCGCTAGCCACATCGCGCTTGGATTTCCACGCCCGAGTCGCCAAAAGGCGGGCGTGAAGCGCCCCCGCCTGATCGCCTATCTCGCCGCCATCGCCGCCATCTGCCTGGTCGCGGGCGGCTCGCGCGCCCAGCTCGAAGGCTCCGATCGCGGCGTGCCGCCGATCGACAGCGCCAGCACGTTCGAAGTCTCCGGCATCGAGATCGACACCACCGGCCCGAGCGCGGAGAAGGCGCGCGAGGACGGCTGGAAGGAGGCGCAGCGCCGGGGCTGGAAGGCGCTGTGGGCGAAGACCAACGGCCGCCCCGCGGCCGAGGCGCCGAACCTCGACGACGCCGCGCTCAACGCCATGGTCGCCGGCATCGTCGTCGAGCAGGAGCAGATCGGCCCCCGCCGCTACATCGCCACGCTCGGCGTGCTGTTCGACCGCGCGCGGACCGGCGAGCTGCTCGGCGTGGGCGGCGTCGTGCGCCGCTCGGCGCCGCTGCTGGTGGTCCCGGTCATGCTGACCGGCGGCACTTTCACGAGCTTCGAATATAAGAATGAATGGCAGAAGGCCTGGGCCCGCTTCCGCACCGGCAACACGCCGATCGACTATGTCCGGCCGACCGGCTCCGGCATCGACCCGTTGCTGCTCAACCAGATGCAGACGCGGCGGCCGGGGCGCGCCTGGTGGCGCCTGATCCTCGACCAATATGGCGCCGCCGACGTGGTCGTTCCCGAGGTGCGGCTGCAGCGGCTGGCGCCGGGCGGGCCGGCGATCGGCACCTTCACCGCCCGCTTCGGCCCCGACAATCGCGTGCTCGGCCAGTTCACCCTGCGCGCCGAGAACAGCGCCGGCATCGCGCGCATGCTGGACGAGGGCGTGCGCCGCCTCGACGAGGTCTACGCCCAGGCGCTGGCGGGCGGGGCGCTGAGGCCCGATCCCACCCTGATCGTCCAGCGTCCGCCCGAGGTCGAGGCGATCGAGGAACAGACGCCCGCCGCCGCCGCGACGCTGCCGACCGCGGCGACCGGCCAGGCCGCCGGCACCAGCGTCACCGTCAGCATCCAGGTCGCGACGCCCGATGCCGCCGCCGTGTCGCGCGCCGAGCTCGCGGTGAGCAAGGTGCCCGGCGTCACCTCCGCGATCACCACCAGCCTCGCGCTCGGCGGCACCTCGGTGATGCGCGTCACCTATGCGGGCGACGCGGCGGCCCTCGCCGGGGCGCTGCAGGCCCAGGGATGGTCGGTGAGCGGCTCGGGTTCGAGCCTTCGCATCGCGCGGGGCGGGGGCGATTGAGGTGGCGCAGATCGCGCTGCCGCTCGACTGGCCGGTGGCCGATGCCGACGAGGATTTCCTCCTCACCGACGCCAACCGCGCCGCCTTCGACCATCTGAAGCGATGGTCCGTATGGCCGGTGATGGCGACCCTCTTGACCGGGCCGCGCAAGTCCGGCCGCAGCCTGCTCGGCCGCATCTTCGTGCGCAAGACCGGCGGCAGGCTGTTCGACAATGCCGAGGACCATGACGAGGAGGCCTTGTTCCACGCCTGGAACCAGGCGCAGGAGACGCGCCGGCCCCTCCTGATCGTCGCCGACCGGCCGGCGCCGGCCTGGACGGTGCGGCTGCCCGATCTCCGCTCCCGGCTCAGCGCGACTCCCCATGTCGAGATCGGCCCGCCCGACGACGATCTCATCGTCAACCTGATCATGAAGCTGCTCGGCGATCGCGGCGTCGCCGTGCCGCCGGAGCTGCCCGCTTTCCTCCTGCCGCGGATCGAACGCTCCTACGTCGCCGTTCAGCAGGTCGTCGACGCGCTCGATCGCGCGGCATTGTCACATCACCGTCGCATCACCGTCGCTATGGCGAAACGGGCGCTGCAGGAGGCGGGGATCATGCGAAGGGCGAAATTCTAGTGGCCGACGTCGAGGCGCCTCTCACCGCTGCCGGGCAGGACGCCGGCGGCGCCTTTCCGCCGAAGGAGCGCTACTTCAACCGCGAGCTCTCCTGGCTGGCCTTCAACCGCCGCGTCCTCGACGAAGCCTGCAACGCCGCCCACCCCCTGCTCGAGCGCCTCAAATTCCTCTCCATCTCCGGCAACAACCTCGACGAGTTCTTCATGGTCCGCGTCGCCGGCCTCAAGGCGCACCGGCTGCTCGGCGTCGAGGAGGTGTCGGACGACGGCATGACGCCGGGCCAGCAGCTCGCCGCGGTCGCGGAGGAGGCGGACCGCCTGACCGAGAGCCAGCAGCGCGTCTGGGCCGAGCTGCGCGCCCTCCTCGCCGACGCGGGGATGGTCGTCGTCGGCCGCGAGGACGCGCTCGACGCGGAAGCCGTCGAATTTCTCGAAAGCTATTTCCGCGAACAGATCTTTCCGGTCCTCACCCCCCAGGCGATCGATCCCGCCCACCCGTTCCCCTTCATCCCGAACCGCGGCTTCTCGCTGATCTTCGACTTGAAGCGGCCCGGGTCCGGCGACAGCATCCGCGAGCTGCTGATGGTCCCGCCGAGCGTGCCGCGCTTCGTGCGGCTCCCCGGCGGCGAGGCGCGCTTCATCGCGATCGAGACGCTGATCCGCCGCTTCATCGGTACCATCTTCCCCGGGGCCGAACTGATCGGCGAGGGCGCGTTCCGCATCATCCGCGACAGCGACATCGAGATCGAGGAGGAAGCGGAGGATCTCGTCCGCTATTTCCGCAGCGCCATCAAGCGCCGCCGCCGCGGCCGTGTCATCCGCCTGAAGCTGCAGGCCGGCATGCCTCCTGACCTCGTCCAGCTCGTCCGCGAAGGCCTCGCCGCGGCCGACGCGATCGTCACCGAATCGACCGGCTTCCTCGGCATCGTCGATCTCGACGCGCTTTACGAGGAGGATCGCCCGGACCTGAAGTTCGCGCCCTTCACGCCGCGCTTCCCGGAGCGGATCCGGGAGCATGGCGGCGATTGCTTCGCGGCCATCCAGTCGAAGGACATCGTCGTCCACCACCCATATGAGAGCTTCGAGGTGGTGGTCGAATTCCTCAAGCAGGCGGCGGCCGACCCCGATGTGGTGGCGATCAAGCAGACGCTCTACCGCGCCGGCAAGCAGTCCGCGATCATCCGCGCGCTCATCGACGCCGCCGAGGCGGGCAAGTCGGTGACCGCGGTGGTCGAGCTCAAGGCGCGCTTCGAAGAAGAGCAGAATCTGCTCTGGGCCTCGGCGCTCGAGCGCGCCGGCGTGCAGGTCGTCTACGGCTTCATCGACTGGAAGACCCACGCCAAGGTGTCGATGGTGGTGCGCCGGGAGGAGACGGGTTACCGGACCTACTGCCATTTCGGCACCGGCAACTACCACCCGCTGACCGCGCGCATCTACACCGACCTCAGCTTCTTCACGGCCGACCCGCGCGTCGGCCGCGATGCGGCGCAATTGTTCAACTATATCACCGGCTACGTGGAGCCGCGGGGGCTGGAGCTGGTCACGATGTCCCCGCTCGGCCTCAGGACGGAGCTGTGCGGGCTGATCGACCGCGAGATCGCCAACGCCCGCCGCGGCGCGCCGGCCGAGATCTGGGCGAAGTTCAACGCGCTGGTCGACCCGATCATCATCGACAAGCTCTACGAGGCGAACGCGGCGGGGGTGGAGATCGACCTCGTCGTCCGGGGCATCTGCTGCCTGCGCCCGGGCGTGGAGGGGCTGTCGGAGAATATCCGGGTCAAGTCGATCGTCGGCCGGTTCCTGGAGCACAGCCGCATCTGGTGCTTCGGCAACGGCGACGAGCTGCCGAACCGCGGCGCGCGGGTCTATATCAGCTCGGCCGACTGGATGCCCCGCAACTTCGACCGCAGGGTCGAATATATGATCCCGATCGAGAACCCGACCGTGCATGCGCAGGTCCTCGACCAGGTGATGGTGGCGAACCTCATCGACAACGCGCAGAGCTGGCGTCTCTGCCCCGACGGCCGTTACGAGCGGATCGAAAGCCATGGCGACAAGCCATTTAACTTGCACCATTATTTCATGACGAACCCCTCCCTTTCCGGCCGCGGTGCGGCGCTGCGTTCGAGCGGTTCGGTGCCCAGGCTCCGTTTCCGGCGCGGCTGAGAGAGCGCCGTCTTGCCGACCCGCGCGCCGACCGCCGTCATCGACATCGGCTCCAACTCGGTGCGCCTCGTCGTCTACGAAGGCGCGCCGCGGGCGCCGTCGATTACTTTCAACGAGAAAGTGCTGGCGGGGCTCGGCGTCGGTCTCGCGAAGACCGGGCGCTTGTCGCGCGAGGCCGAAGACCGGGCGCTGTCGGCGCTGCGCCGCTTCCGGCTGCTCGTCGGCCTCATGGGCGTCGCCGAGCCCCGGGTCCTCGCCACCGCGGCGGTGCGCGACGCCACCAACGGCGCCGCCTTCCTCGATGAGGTCCGGGCGCTCGGCCTCGACCCGCGGGTCATTTCGGGGGAGGAGGAGGGCAGGCTCGCCGGCATGGGCGTATTGTCGGGCATTCCGGACGCCGACGGCCTGGTCGGCGATCTCGGCGGTGGCAGCCTCGAGCTCGCCGGAGTCGGAGCCGGCGATGTCGGCCGGGCCGTCTCGCTGCCGCTCGGCGTGCTGCGGGTCGGCACCCCCGGCGCGGCGACCGAACAGATGGTTCGCGCCTGCCTCAAGGAGGCGCTCGCCGGGTCGAAGCTCGGGAAGAAGGGCAGGGGGCGTCCGCTCTACCTGGTCGGCGGGTCGTGGCGGGCGCTGGCGCGGCTCGACATCATCTCCACCGGCTATCCGCTCCCCATCACCCATGCCTACCGCATGGCCCCGGAGCGTCCCGACGAGCTGCGCAAGCTCATCGCGAATTTGGACCAGGCCGATCCGCGCACCCTCAGGATGCTGACCGCGACTCGCATACCCACCTTGCCCGCCGCCAAGATGGTGCTCTCCGCGCTCGTCGCCGAGCTGGAGCCTTCGGACCTCATCGTCTCCAGCTTCGGCATCCGCGAAGGCTTCCTCTACGATGCGCTGACCCCGGCGGAGCGGGCGCGGGACCCCTTGATCGAGGCGACGCGGGCGGCCGGCCGCGGCCTCAGCCGCTTCGGCGAGCATGGCGACGTCCTCGACCGCTGGATCGCTCCGGTCTTCGACGATGGGCCGGCGGCCGCGCGGATCCGGCTTGCCGCCTGCCTCCTCGCCGACGTTGCCTGGCAGGCGCATCCCGATTTCCGCGCCGAGCGCGGCGTCGAGATGGCGCTCCACGGCAACTGGGTGGGTGTCGACGCGTGCGAGCGGGTGATGATCGCCCAGGCCCTGTTCTCGAACTTCGGCGGCGGCCGCTCCTTTCCCGACGCGGCCGTCGCCGCGCTCTGCCCGCCCAGGGACCTCGAGCGGGCGGCCCTGTGGGGCCTCGCCATGCGCCTCGGCCAGCGCCTCAGCGGCGGCCTCGCCGGTCCGCTCGAGTCGAGCCGTCTCTCGCGCGAAGGCGACGCCGTCGTCCTCACCCTGCGCAAGCGCGAGCGCGACCTCCACGGCGAGACGGTCGACCGCCGCCTCCAGAAGCTCGCGACGAGTCTCGGATGCAGGCCCGACCTACGCGTGCGCAGCTAGGCGACCCGTGCAAGCCGTCATGCTGAACTTGGTTCAGCATCCAGGCCTCCACCCGCGCGGACCGTCAACCAGCTGGACCCTGAACCAAGTTCAGGGTGACGCCGGAGAAGCGCAGCCGCTCGTGAATCGTCCCGCCCCGTCATGCTGAACTTGGTTCAGCATCCAGGCCTCCACCCGCTCGCGCCGTCAACCAGCTGGACCCTGAACCAAGTTCAGGGTGACGCTGTGGCAATCCTCGAAGCCGTGTTAGCCCTTGCCCATGGACCGCGACCCATTCGTGTACCTGCTTGCCAGCCGGTTCCGGGGCAGCATCTACACCGGCGTCACCTCCGACCTGATGCGGCGGATCTGGGAGCATCGCAACGGCGTCCGCTCCCACTTTCCAAGCCGCTACGGGATCTTCCGCCTCGTTCATGTCGAGGCGTTCGGCGACATGGAGCTGGCCATCCGCCGCGAGAAGCAGCTCAAGAACTGGCACCGGCCGTGGAAGATCAACCTCATCGAGGCAAACAACCCGCACTGGCTCGACCTGGCGGTAGACCTCGGCTTCGATCCCGTCGCGGAGCGTTCGAAACGAGGCGGCGGCTGACGCCCCACAGTCGCCGCCCCTCTGGATCCGTCATGCCGAACTTGGTTCAGCACCCAGCCCTCCACCCCCGCGGCGGGTGACCAGCTGGACCCTGAACCAAGTTTAGGGTGACGCCGGAGGAGCGCAGCCGCTCGTGCATCGTTCGACCGCCGTCACGCTGAACTTGGTTCAGCATCCAGGCCTCCACCCGCGCGGACCGTCAACCAGCTGGACCCTGAACCAGGTCCAGGATGACGCCGCGGGAGCGCGGGCGATCGATCACATCGTCGACCCGTCATGCCGAACCTGGTTCAGGGTCGGGCTTTTCGTATCCTTGCGCCATGACGACTGTCTCGGCAGCGTCCGCGCAACCTGCGGCGGCCGTGTCCGCCACCGTCACCGCCGCGGCCCGAGCGTGAGCAGCCACCAGTCGGGCGGCGCGCCGAGGCGGATCGGGGTGGTGCCGGAGCCGAGGCCGGCGGTGACGACCACCCGTCGACCGTCGCTCTGGACGAGGCCGCACCGGTAGCGCGGGTCGTAAAGCGGCTTCCAGCCCGCGAGCGGCGCGCGCGTCGTCACCGGTCCGTACCAGGGCAGCACGACCTGGCCGCAATGGGTGTGCCCCGCGAGGACCAGCGGAAAACCCGCTCCCAGCTTGTGCACGACGTCGGGCGAGTGGCTGAGCACGACGGGCACCCCGCGCACGTGCGACGCGAGGGTCGCGGGGACGTCGTCGTGGCCGGAGAAAGCGTCGTCGACGCCGAGCAGCGCCAGTGGCCCCCGCGCCACCGCCTGGTTGGCGAGGACGGTCACGCCTGCCTTTGCCAGCGCGGCGCGCACGGCGCCGGGGTCGGTCCAATAATCGTGATTGCCGAGGACCGCCACGATGCCCAGCGGCGCGCGGAGGCGCGACAGCGGCGCGCTGAGGGCCGCGGCCTTCGCCGTCGCCCCGTCGCTCCTGCGCCCGGCGACGAAGTCGCCGGCGAGGAGGACGATGTCGGGGTGCGCGGCGTTGACGCTCGCGACGATGGCGTGAAGCCGTGCGGGCGTCATGGCGCGGTTGCCGAGGTGGATGTCGGAGAGCAACGCCACGCGGAGCGGCGGCGTGCCCCTCGGCCAACCCGGCAGCGCAAGCCGCGCCTCGCGGCGCAGCGGCGGCGAGACCGCCTCCCGCAGTCCATAGACGAACGTTCCCGCGAGCAACGCGAGGAGGAGCAGGACGAGGGCGACCCCGGTCCGCCGCGCGCCGCCTCGTCGCATTTTCGAAGATCCGGCGCCCGCGTCAGCCGGCGGGCTTGGCGGCCGCTTTGCCGCGCCGGGTGTACCTCAGATACAGCAACGTGATCTCGAACAGCACGCACAGCGGGAGAGCGAGCATCAGCTGGCTCGACACGTCGGGCGGCGCGAGCAGGGTGGCGAGCAGGAAGGCGGCGGTAATCGCGTAGCGGCGGCCCTTCCTCAGCTGCTCGACCGTCAGCACCCCCGACTGGACCAGCACCATCATCAGGATCGGGAACAGGAAGGAAATGCCGAAGCCGAACATCATCTGCTTGGCGAAGGTGAGGTATTTGTGAACGTCCGGGGTCACCGAGATAGGGATCGTCGTCTTGCTGTCGACCAAGGCGAAGGGGCCGACGAGCAGCGCCTTCAGCGCATAGGGCATGAGGAAATAGCCCATCGTCACGCCCGCGGCGAACAGCACCGGCGTGGCGAACAAATAGGGCTTCAGAAGCTTGCGCTCGGAGCGGTAGAGGCCGGGGGCGACGAACAGCCAGAGCTGGTTGACGATGAAGGGCGAGCCGACGATGAGCGCGCTGTAGCTCGCCACCTCCACCTTGACCCAGAACTGCCCGGTCACTTCGGTGGTGATCAGCCGCGCGTTAGGGCCGAGCGCGAAGTGCAGCGGCACCGTCATGATCTGGTAGAGCCGGTCGCTGACGAAGAAGGCGGCGACGAAGACGAGGATGAAGATCGCCACCGAGCGGATCAGCCGCGTGCGCAGCTCCTCGAGGTGGGAGAGCAAGGGCGCGCGGCTCTCGTCGACCTCGTCGTGCTCTTCCGCGGCCGGACCCGCAGCCTCTTCGGCATTCGTCACTGCCCGATCTCGGTCCGGGTCATCAGCAGCTTGCCGCCCTTGACGCCGAAGGCGAGGCGGCCCTCGACGAGGTCGAGCGCGTCGCGGCCGAATTCCTTGAACCGCCAGCCCTTGAGGATGGCGAGGCCGTCGCGCCGCCCGGCGGCGAGCAGCTCGAGCTCCTCGGTGCGGGCGATGAGGCGCGCGGCGACGTTGGTCTCGCGCGAGCGGATCTTGAGGAGGAGCTTCAGGAGATCGGCGACCAGGGCCCCTTCCTTGCCGAGGCCGGGGCGATCCTCGCGCGGCGGCAGCTCATCCGGCCCCAGCGGCTTCGCCGAAGCGAGGGCGGCCATGAGACGGCCGCCAATGTCGTTCGACGACCAGGCGGGCGACAGGCCGCGGACGCGCGCCAGCCCGTCCTGGCTGGCCGGGGGGTGGGACGCGATGTCGGCGAGCGTCTCGTCCTTCATGATGCGGCCGCGCGGGAGGTTCTTCTGCCGTGCCTCCTGCTCGCGCCAGCCGGCGATCGCACGGAGCCGGCCGAGCACGTCTGGCTTGCGGCTCGCGACCCGCACCCGGCGCCACGCCAAAGCGGGATCGTTCTCGTAGTTGGAGGGCTCGGCGAGTCGCTCCATCTCCTCGTCGAGCCATTCGCCGCGGCCGGTCCGCCGGAGGCGCTCCAGCATCTTGGGAAAGAGGGTGGCGAGGTGGGTGACGTCGCCGATCGCATAGTCGATCTGGCGCTTGTCGAGCGGGCGGCGGCCCCAGTCGGTGAAGCGGGCGCCCTTGTCGAGGCTCTTGCCGATCAGGCTCTCGACGAGGTTCGAATAGCCGACTTGTTCCCCCAGCCCCAGGGCCATGGCGGCGATCTGGGTATCGAAGATCGGGTGCGGCGTCTTGCCGGTCAGGTTGTAGATGATCTCGACGTCCTGGCCGCCGGCGTGAAAGACCTTGAGCACGTCCTCATTGTCGACCAGCAGGTCGAGCAGAGGCTGGAGGTCGAGCCCTTCGGCCTTGGGGTCGATCGCCGCCGCTTCCTCCTGGTTGCCGACCTGCACGAGGCACAGGTCGGGCCAATAGGTGTTCTCGCGCATGAACTCGGTGTCGACCGCGACGAAGTCGGACCGGGAAAGGCGTTCGCACAAGGATTTAAGCGACTCGGTGTCGGTGATCAGCGGGTGGATGTTCATCGCGGGCGGCTATAGCGGCGGCCTCCGCGCTTGACAAAGCCGGCCTCCGCCGCGAAGCCGCCGCCCACGGAAAAAGCCGTCATTCCGGCGAATGCCGGAATCCACCTTCTTCTCACACAGGCTGGCGAAAGGCAGGTGGATCCCGGCTTTCGCCGGGATGACGCATCAGGACTGACGAGAGCATGCACGCCTACCGGACCCACAATTGCGGCGAGCTCCGCGCCTCGAACGTCGGCGAGACGGTGCGCCTGTCGGGCTGGATTCACCGCAAGCGCGACCATGGCGGCGTGCTGTTCGTCGACCTGCGCGACAATTACGGCCTCACCCAGATCGTCTGCAAGGCGGGCTCCGAGCCGCTGCGCGCGCTCGAGCATCTGCGGGCCGAGAGCGTGGTGACGGTGACGGGTACCGTCGTGTCCCGCGGGCCGGAAGCCCGGAACCCCAACCTTCCCACCGGAGAAATCGAGGTTCCCGCCGACACAATCACCGTCCAGTCTCCGGCAGAGGAGCTTCCGCTCCCGGTCGCCGGGGAGGCCGACTATCCGGAGGACATCCGCCTCCGCTACCGCTTCCTCGACCTCCGGCGAGAGCGCCTTCACGCCAACATTCTGTTGCGTTCTCAAGTGATTGCCTCGATCCGCAACCGCATGGTCGAGGCCGGCTTCACCGAGTTCCAGACCCCCATCCTCACCGCCTCCTCGCCGGAAGGCGCCAGGGACTATCTGGTCCCCTCCCGGGTCCATCCGGGCAAGTTCTACGCCCTCCCGCAGGCGCCGCAGATGTTCAAGCAGCTGATCATGGTGGCGGGGTTCGACCGCTATTTCCAGATCGCCCCCTGCTTCCGCGACGAGGACGCCCGCGCCGACCGCTCGCCCGGCGAATTCTACCAGCTCGACTTCGAGATGAGCTACGTCACGCAGGAAGACGTGTTCCAGGCGATCGAGCCGGTCCTCGCCGGGGTGTTCGAGGAATTCGCCGCCGGCCGTTCGGTTACCCCCGCCGGGTCCTTCCCGCGCATTCCCTACAAGGAGGCGATGCTCAAATACGGTTCGGACAAGCCCGATCTTCGAAACCCGATTCAGGTTTCGGATGTGTCGGAGCATTTCCGCGGATCGGGCTTCGGCCTGTTCGCCCGGATGGTCGAGGCCGGCAACGTCGTCCGCGCCATTCCCGCCCCGAACACCGCCGGCCACAGCCGCAAATTCTTCGACGACATGAACGAGTGGGCCCGCTCGGAGGGCCATGCCGGCCTCGGCTACATCACCCAGAAGGGCGGCGAGCTGGGCGGTCCCATCGCCAAGAACCACGGCGAGGAGGCGACCCGCAAGCTCGTCGCCGAGCTCGGCCTCGGCCCCGACGACGGCATCTTCTTCGCCGCGGGCAAGGAAGCGCAGGCGGCGAAGCTCGCCGGGCTGGCCCGCACCCGCGTCGCCGAGCAGCTCGGCCTCATCGACGAAAATCGCTTCGAATTCTGCTGGATCGTCGACTTTCCGATGTTCGAATATGACGAGGAGGCCAAGAAGGTCGACTTCTCGCACAATCCCTTTTCGATGCCCCAGGGCGAGCTCGAGGCGCTCGAAACCAAAGACCCCCTCGATATCCTCGCCTATCAATACGACATCGTCTGCAACGGCGTGGAGCTCTCGTCGGGCGCGATCCGGAATCATCTGCCGGAGATCATGTACAAGGCATTCGAGATCGCCGGCTATCCGGCGTCCGAGGTCGAGAATAAGTTCGGCGGCATGCTCAACGCCTTCAAATACGGCGCGCCGCCGCACGGCGGCTCCGCGCCCGGCATCGACCGCATCGTCATGCTGCTCGCGGGCGAGCCCAACATCCGCGAGGTCGTCCTCTTCCCGATGAACCAGAGGGCGGAGGATCTAATGATGGGCGCACCGTCGCAGGTGACGGCCAAGCAGCTGCGCGAGCTCCACATCCGGGTCGTCGAGCCGGCGGGCACGGCGAAGAGGGACCCGGCGGAGGTCATCGCACCCGAATAATCCCGTCACCCCGGCGAAAGCCGGGGTCTCAGGTTGACACGCAGTGCCTTTCCTCCGGGAGATCCCGGCTTTCGCCGGGATGACGGGAGGGGTACGTGCGTGGGATGACCCTCACTCTCTCCGACTACGAATCCGGCGCCAAGTATCGCGGCGATTACGACACGGAGCTCTGTGCCCTGCAGGAGCGCCTGTCGCATATCCTCGTCGCCCACATCGTCCACAAGAAGAGCAGCATCATCGTCTGCGAGGGCTGGGACGCGGCGGGCAAGGGCGGGGCGATCCAGCGCATCACCGGCCAGTGGGACCCGCGCGCGTTCCGGGTGTGGCCGATCAAGGCGCCGACGGCGGAGGAAAAGGCGCGGCACTTCCTCTGGCGCTTCTGGCAGAAGATGCCGGGCGCCGGGCAGATCGCGATCTTCGACCGCAGCTGGTACGGCCGCGTCCTCGTCGAACGGGTCGAGGGATTCGCGGCCGAAGGCGAATGGCGCCGCGGCTATGACGAGATCAACGAGTTCGAAGCGCAGCAATGCTATGGCGGCACAGCCATCGTGAAGCTCTTCTTCCACGTCACCCAGGAGACGCAGGACAAGCGCCTCATGGCGCGTCTCGGACATCCGTGGAAGCGCTGGAAGGTCACCGCCGAGGATTTCCGCAACCGCGAGAAGCGCGCGGCCTATGTCGAGGCGGCACAGGAGATGTTCGGCCACACCGACACGCCCTGGGCGCCGTGGCGGCTGATCGACGGCAATAACAAGAAGGCGGCGCGCATCGCCGCGCTGACAGCGGTCGCGGAAGCGCTCGAGGCCGCCGTGCCGATGGACCCACCGCAGGCTGCGCCGGAGGTGGAGGCGCTCGCGAAGAGGGCATTCGGGAGTGACGACTAGGAATCGAACCCCGTCACCCCGGACTTGATCCGGGGCCCACCTTTTCGCCTGGGGTGCAGCAGGAAGAAGGTGGATGCCGGATCAAGTCCGGCATGACGGCCTCTGGTCCGCGCGTGTCCCCCTACTTCCCCCTCCTGGCCTTCTGCACCGCCAGCGGCCGCGCCACTTTCTCCGCGACGATCCGCGCCGCGGTGCGCCCGATCTGCTCCCCCGCCTCGTTCGAGAAGCGGAAGTGGACGCCGCCATAGGTGCGCGAGTCGGAGACCTGCTGCGCCCAGGTGTCCCAATCGGGCAGCGTCTGAACGATCGAGTTCGGCACCGCGAGCGAGCCTACCCGTACGCCGCCCGGCGGCCGCGGCCCCGTCTCGGTCTTCATGATTTCGGCGATCGCCGCCGCGACGGTACAATGGCCGCAGGGATATTCGGCGAAGTTCGGCGTGGGGAGGAGCGGCACCCACGCCGGATCCGGCTGCGTCGCCTCGTTGCCGTCGGCGGCGCCGTTGCGGATCGCCGTGATCGGCCGCCAGAAATCGTACTTGAACTTCGCCGCCGCCATCACTTCGGCGGCATCGTCGAAGGCCATCTGGTAACGCGCGAACATCCGCGCGTTCTGCACCGGTGTGCGGCCCGGCTGGTCCGCGAGGCTGCGCATGGTGGGGGTGAGGTCCAACGCCTGGCGGTAGCGCGCCATCAAGGTCTGGTGCGGCGTGCGCTCCTTGCTGCCGCGGCCGCCAAGCCGCCGCACCTCCTCATAATCCTTGGCCCAGCGCTCGCTGCCGAGCGCGACCGGTGGGGGCGGCATCAGCGACACGACGCTGGGAATCGCCCAGGGCTTCATGGCATACATGCTGTTGTCGATCGCCGGCAACGCCGTCGGCACCCATTCTCCCGGCGCCGTGCGCGGGCGATAGGGGACCAGCTTCACGGCCGGGTCGAGGCCGCCGACCGCGAGCGCCGCCATTGCCGCCGCCTCGCCGATCGCCCGACCCTTGTCCTTCGCCGGTCCGTCCGGGAGCTCGTCCATGGTGATTGCGTAACTCTCCTCGAGCGTCGTCTTCATGGCCGGAAATGCCGCGGCGAGGACCTTGAAAGCGGCCGTCGCCGCGGCGGCGTCCTGGGAGGCCGCGGGATCGGCGGCCGGGAAGTTGAGCCAGCTCTCGTAGCGCCGGTCGATCGCATTCACCGCTTCGAACATTGCCAGGCTGGCGCGGGTGATCGCCCGTTGCTGGTCGGGCGTCTGGGTGGTCGCCGCGAGGGGGCTCGCGATCTTGCCGGCATAATCCCACCAGTCGGCGACCGTATCGGCCCGCGCGGGTGCGGCCGCCATCAGCAGCGCCGCCCCGGCGGCGCTCGTCAATAATCTGCGCATGTAACTCTCCCTCATCCCGGGCGGGCTTCCTCCCGCGCCCGTCTTGGAGTATTAGAGCGGCAACACACATGCGGCCCATGATCGGGGGTGCCAAAAGCATGATCGCAGCGTGCATCGAGAAAATGCGGACCGACGGCTGCGCCGGCTGCGAGAGGCGCGACGCCTGTGCCGAGCTGATGCGGCGATTCGGCGTGCGTCTGAACAGGCCCCGGCCGTCCAGGCCCCGGCGGCCCGTGTCGCTGAGCCCGTTCCTCGCCTTCCTCGGCGACGTCGCCGCGCAATTCCAGCGTGGCTTCGCCGCGCCGGCGAGCGCGTTCCGCCGCTCCGTCGAGGCGCAGATCGAGGCGCTCCTGCCGGGTGGGGCGCGCATGGTCGCCGTGGCGCGGGCGCTCGGCTGCAGCCGCCAGACGCTGTACCGGCGGCTCCGCGAGGAGGGGGAGGGCTTCGAGCGGCTGGTCGAGCGGGTGCGGAGGCGGCTTGCCTTGCGGCTGCTCGGCGACCCCGCAATCAGCGTGAAGGAAGCGGCCTATCGCCTCGGCTTCGCTGAGCCGGCCGCCTTCTCGCGCGCGTTCAAGCGCTGGACCGGCAGGAGCCCCGCGGCCTGGCGATCCGCTCAGGCGTCCGGATAGCGGATCGCGACGACTTCCAGCTCCCGCTCGCCGGCCGGAAGGGTAACGCGGCGGACGTCGCCGACCTGGGCGCCGCGGACCGCCCGCGCGATCGGCGAGGTCCAGGCGATACGGCCGTTGCCGGCGTCGGCTTCGTCCTCGCCGACGAGCGTCACGACGCGCTCCCGATCCTCCTCGTCGACCAAGGTCACCGTCGCGCCGAACCACACCTTCCCGCGCTCCGGCTGCGCCGCCGGATCGACCACCTGCGCCGCTTTCATCCGTTTCGACAGCCAGCCGATGCGCCGATCGATCTCGCGCAGGCGCTTGCGGCCATAGATGTAATCGCCGTTTTCGGAGCGGTCGCCGTTGCCCGCCGCCCAGCTGATCGTCTCCACCAGCTTCGGCCGCTCCTCGCCGAACAGCTGTTCATATTCCTCCCGCAGTCGGCGATAGCCCTGCGGGGTGATGTAGTTCGGCCGGTCGCTCACGGCGCCGGGGCGGGCGCCGCGGAGGAATAGGTCGGCACGGGCGCCGATCCGAACGAGCGGTTCAGGTAGAAGGAGAGGCGGCCGCTCGTCCCGCCGCCCTGGGGCGCGAACGTATCGTAGACGACGGCGTTCTCGAGCACGCGCTGGACATAGTTGCGGGTCTCCTGGAACGGAATCTCCTCGATCCAGCGGACCATGTCGGTGCCGGGCAGCCGCGGGTCCCCGTTCTGCGCGACCCATTTGCGCACGTTGCCCGCGCCCGCATTGTAGCTCGCTACCGCCAGCGGCACGTTGCCGCCCCATTGATCGAGGATCGTCGAGAAATAGCCGGTGCCAAGCGTCATGTTGTAGCTCGGGTCGGAGGTGAGACGGCCGCGCGAATAAGGGAGGCCCATCTTGCGCGCCGTCTCGTTCGCGGTGCCCGGCATCAGCTGCATCATGCCGAGCGCGCCGGCATGGCTCACCGCCTGGCGGTCGAACGAGCTCTCCTGCCGCGTGATCGCCTGCGCGAGCGACCAGTAGCGCGACCAGCCGGGCTCGAGCGGTACGTCCGGGAAGCCGGGCCGCGCATAGAAGGTCGCGCCCTTGGTGCGCGCCTCGCGGGCGACCCAGACGCCGAGGTCGAGACGGCCGAGCGACCGCGCGAGATCGGCGGCGAGCACGCGTTCGCCGTCGGTCGCGGCGCTCTGGGCGATGGCGCGGACGAACAAGGTCTGGTCGGCATAGCGGCCCATCTGCCCCAGCGCCTTCGCCGCCTGGACGAGGCTGCGGGCCTGGAACTGGGCGCGGGCGCCGGGGTCGACCGACACCGCCGCTGGCTCCGGCGGCGGGATCGGCCGGCCGAGCTTCTCGATGGCGAGCTGGCCGTAATATTGGTCCGGTGAGGCGGCCGCTTCCCGGAAATAGCCTTCGGCGGCAGACGCATCGCCCGCCGCCGCGGCCGCGCGTCCCGCCCAATAATAGCCCTTCGCCCGCGTTTGCTGCGAACGCGCGCCGCCGGCGTAGCGCAGGAACAGGCGCGTCGCCTCGGCGGGACGGCCGAGCTTGTTGAGCGCGACGAAGCCGCCGAGCCAGGCGAGGCTGGTATAATCGTCTCGCTCGCCATAGGGGCGCTCGCTGACGTCGGTGCCGGCCGGGTAGGCGTCGTCGATCTTCGATGCGATGTCGTAGGCCAGCGACCATTGCCGGTCGGCCGCCGCGTCCCTGGCGAGCGTCAGCATCGTCTCGAACCATTTCTCGGGCACCGCGGGCCGGACGGCGAGCGGCGGCCGGTTGGCGAGCAGCGCGCGGGCGGCGCTCGCCTGGCGGGCGTCGCGCAGCCATTCGGCCTTGTCGCGCAGCAGGCCGGCATTGGCGTTCGCATCGCCGGGAAGCGCCGACAGCCGGGCGCCGGCATCGGCGGCATTGGCCTGCAGGCCGAGACGCGCGTCGAACAGCGGTCGATTGGCCGCCGAGGCCAGGGGAAGCATCCGCTGCGCCGCCTGGCGGTCGCCGTTCGAAAGCAGGGCATCGAGCCGGGCATCGTGGTCGGCGCTCGTCAGGCTCCCGCCGAACAGGGTGAGGATCCTGCTTTCGTCGCCTTGCGGCAGCACGCCGCCCGTCCAGGCGGTCCGCGCCGCCTCCCGCGCCTTGTCCTGCTGGCCGGTCGCGTAGAGCGCGAAGGCGTAGCGCGCCTGCCCGACGGTCGTCGTCGGCGGGAAGACGCGGAAGAAGCCGAGCACCTGCGCCGCGCTGTCGCCATCGGGGTTTATCGCCTTCTCCGCCGCCTTGCGCAGCGCCGACTCGCCGGGCCAGCCCTGGTGGCTGAGCAGGAAGGATGCGTAGGCCGAGAAGGAATTGGAGTCGCTCTGCCGCAGGGCGTTCCACTGGGCGAGCGCCGCCGCGACGCCCGGGGAGACGCCGTAGGCCGGCGCGGCGGGGGCTACCGGCAGGAGAGGGCCGCCGGTCGCCGCGCCGACCGCCTGCATGGCCGCGGGGAGAACGGCGGCGACCTTGAGCGGCCGCACCTTGACCGTCACCGCCGCGAGCGACGCCGCGGAAATGCCCGCCAGTCCGGCGATGAGCAGCTTTCTGTGCATGCTGGACAGAATGGCGGACCCCTCCTTATCAGGCTCTGAACGGCGACGCGGTTCTCGAACGATCATTGCACAACGCCGCTCCAGAAAAAGGAGAGAAAGAATGTTCGGCGGGTCGATCCCGGCTCTGGTGACTCCTTTTCGCGACGAAGCGTTGGACGAAGCGGCTTTCCGCGCCTTCGTCGAATGGCAGATTGCCGAGGGAAGTCATGGCCTTGTTCCCGCCGGCACGACCGGCGAATCGGCGACGCTGCGCCCGGAGGAGCATCGCCGCGTCATCGCGATCTGCGTCGAGGCGGCGGCGGGGAGGCTGCCGGTGATCGCCGGCTGCGGCTCGAACGACACCGCGCATGCGATCGCCCTCACGAAGGCGGCGAGGGATTGCGGCGCCGACGCCGCGCTCCACGTGCCGCCTTATTACAACCGGCCCAATCAGGAGGGGATCTACGCGCACCTCGCCGCCGTCGCCGAGGCCGTCGACATTCCGATCGTCCTCTACAACGTGCCGGCTCGCACGGTGACCGATATTGCCGTCGAGACGATGGCGCGCCTCGCGCGGCTGCCCAACGTGGTGGCGGTCAAGGACGCGACCGGCAATCTCGCCCGCGTCACCGCCCAGCGCCTCGCCTGCGGCGAGGATTTCATCCAACTGTCCGGCAATGACGACATGGCGCTGGGCTTCATCGCAATGGGGGGAAAGGGCTGCGTCTCGGTCACCGCCAATGTCGCGCCGCGTTTGTGCGCCGAGTTCGAAAATGCCTGCCTGTCAGGGAATTGGAGCGAGGCGCTGAGACTGCAGGACAAGCTTTACCCGCTTCACGCCGCATTGTTCAGCGATGCGTCCCCAGGGCCCGTGAAATATGCGGTCAACAGGCTCCGCCCGGATTTTCCGGCGACCCTTCGGCGGCCGATGACGCCGCCCTCGGAGGCAAGCCGCCGCGCCGTCGATGCGGCGCTGGAGCATGCCGGCCTGGCCTAGCCGGCGTGCCTAAATCGCTCGGCGGGCTGCCTCCGCCTTTCCCTGTCCGTGCTGCCCCCCTATGTCCTCCCCATGGCCCGCCCGCGTCCGACCCCGTTCGAGAAGAAGAAGATCGTCGCCGAGAACCGGCGCGCGCGCTACGATTATGCGATCGAGGACAAATACGAGGCGGGAATCGCGCTGACGGGAACCGAGGTGAAGTCGCTCCGCTTCGGCGAAGGGTCGATCGCCGAGAGCTATGCCGAGGTGAAGGACGGGGAGGTGTGGCTGGTCAACGCCAACATTCCCGAATTCAGCCACGGCAACCGTTTCAACCACGAGCCCAAGCGCGCCCGCAAGCTGCTGCTGACGGCGCGCGAGATCAACAAGATGTTCGGCGCGGTGGCGCGGCAGGGCATGACGCTGGTGCCGCTCTCCATCTATTTCAACGGCCGCGGCCGCGCCAAGGTCGAGCTCGCCATCGCCAAGGGCCGCAAGGCGCACGACAAGCGCGAATATATTCAGGAGAAGGACTGGAAGAGGGAGCAGGGCCGCCTGCTGCGCCAGCATGGCTGACGCGGGGACCGGGGAGGGGACGAAGAAGCCGGGTTGGCTGAAGCGCCACCTGCCGACCCGCGAAACCGTCGATTCCTACCGCCTGCTGCGGCCCTTCGCGCGCCGCCTGCGGCACCCGAGCCTGTGGCATATGAACCATCGCTCGGTGCCGCGCGCCGTCTCGCTCGGCCTGGGAGTCGGCGTGATCATGCCGTTCATGCACATCCCGCTCGCGGCCGTGCTCGCCATTCCGGTCCGCGCCAACGTCATGATCGCGGCCGCCTCCACCCTGGTGGTGAACCCGCTCACCATCCCCCCCATGTATTATGCGGCCTACCGGATCGGCCGCTGGGAGCTGCGCCACGATGCGGGCGTCATCGACCCCCAGGCGGCGGCGCAGGCCGGGGGCGAGCTCGGCAAGCTCCTCTTCTGGGCGCACCACGCCTCCGGGCCCATCGCGCTCGGCATCCTGACCTTGTCCGCCTCGGCGGCCGCGCTCGGCTATCTCGTCGCGGCGATCGGCTGGCGGATGCGGGTCCGCGCGCGCTGGCGCCGCCGCCACCGGCTGCGGCCGGCCTGAGGGCGATTTGAAACGCCTCCCCGCCCTGCTATCGACCGGCCGCCTCGGTACCCGCGGAGACCCGTCCATGCGCAAGCCGCTCCTCCCCGCTGTCGCCGGCCACTCTCTCGCGCCGCGGCGGCGCGCGTGCAGCCGGTAGGATGGCGAGCGCGGCACCGGCGCGGGCGGCGGGCGGCGGCCTCGTCCTCCTCCTCGTAGCGGCCGCCGCGGCCGCTTCGGCGGCTCTGCTGTTCATCGCGCTGCCGAGCCCGCTCGTGGCCGCCGCCTTCTTCGCCGGAGCCCTCGCGCTCGGCGTTCCCCTTGCCTTGAGCGGACGTGGCGGCCGGGCTCCCGCCGGCGACGCCGCCCTGCCCATGGCCGACCTCGCGTTGCTGCGCGCGGCGCTGGACGTTTCGGCGGAACCTGCGGCCGTCACCGATCTTCGGGGCCGCCTGCTGGCCGCCAACGAAGCCGGCGCCGCCCTGGTCGGCGACGCATTCGGCGACGCCGTCGCGGCCGCCCGTCGCGACGGCGCGGCGACCGCCGCGCGAAACGGCATGCAGCTCGACCTGCGTCGCGCGGGCGCGGGCGCCGATCGCCTCGTCTGGCGCTTTTCGCGGCAACGCGACGCCGACCCCGCCGCGGAGGCGATCGCGCTGGTCGAGGGGGCGCTCGCCGACGTCTTTGCCGGCGCGGGGCTCATGACGGCCCTGGTCGACGCCGCCGGCGCTTTCCTCGCCGGCAACCGCGCCTTCCTGGCACGAGCCTTTCCCGACACCGCCGCCCAGGCAGGAACGCCGCTCGTCGACCTGCTGGCGCTCGACGCGGAGGGCCGCGTCCACTTCGCGCGCGAGGGCAAGGACGCAGCCGGCCTGCGGCTCGTGCAGGTGCCGTTCGGCGCGGCCGAGGGGGAGGGGCCGATCCTCTTCTTCCTCCTCGACGAGCTGGGCGCCGTCGGCCGGGAGGGCGGCGCCAGCCTCAACGCGCTGGTCGAGATCCTGCCCGTCGGCCTGGCGCTGGTCGACCGGGACGGGCGGTTCCTCTACCTGAACGCCGCCTTCCGCCGCGCGGCGGGGCTGTCGCGCAGCGCCGCGCCGGCCTGGCCGAGCGACCTCGTCGTCGACGAGGACAAGGCGGCCGTCGCCGACCAGGTGCGGCGCTTCGCCCGCGGACCCACCATGTCGGGCGACATCGCCGTCCGCCTGAAGGCGCGGCCGGAGGAGCCGGTGGCTCTCACCGTCGCGGGCGCGCGCGGGCTCGGCGAGGCGGCCGTGCTGCTCTCGCTCAAGGACAATAGCGAGGAGGACCGCCTGAAGCGCCAGGTGGCGCAGGCGACGAAGATGCAGGCGGTGGGGCAGCTCGCGGGCGGCGTCGCGCACGATTTCAACAACATCCTCACCGCCATCATCGGCCATTGCGACCTGATGCTGATGCGCCACGCGCCCGGCGACAGCGATTATGACGACATCCAGCAGATCCGCTCGAACTCCAATCGCGCGGCCAGCCTGACCCGCCAGCTGCTCGCCTTCTCACGCCAGCAGACGCTGCGCCCGCAGGTGCTCCAGCTGCCGGACATCATCGCCGAAGTGTCGACGTTGCTGAAGCGGCTGCTCGGCGAACATGTCGCGTTGCAGG
The DNA here is from genome assembly GCA_019239415.1 of Alphaproteobacteria bacterium. Taxonomy (GTDB): domain Bacteria; phylum Pseudomonadota; class Alphaproteobacteria; order Sphingomonadales; family Sphingomonadaceae; genus Allosphingosinicella. The sequence goes on along the minus strand of JAFAZW010000061.1, from coordinate 91,725 downwards.
TCAAGCACGGCCGCAGCCTCGGCGCGGTACGCGCCGATCCGGGCCAGCTCGAGCAGGTGATCGTCAACCTCGCGGTGAACGCGCGTGATGCCATCCTCGCCAAGGACCCGAACGGCAGCGGCACGCTCACCCTGCAGACTTTCGCGATGCCGTCCGACGAGGTGCGGCGGATGGGCAGCGAAATCCTGCCGATCGCCGATTACACGGCGCTCCGCGTCTCCGACACCGGCACCGGCATCGCGCCGCACCTGCTGCCCAAGATCTTCGAGCCCTTCTTCACCACCAAGGAGGTGGGGAAGGGCACCGGCCTCGGCCTCTCCACCGTCTACGGCATCGTCAAGCAATCGGGCGGCTTCATCTTCGCCGACAGCCAGCCCGGCAAGGGCACCAGCTTCACCCTCTATTTCCCGGTCCACCGCGCCGAAACGACGGCCAGGGCGCCGCGGCGCAAGCAGGCCGCGGGCGAGCTGTGGGGCTCGGGGACCATCCTGCTGGTGGAGGACGAGGCGACGGTCCGGGCCGTCGCCGAGCGAGCGCTCGCCCGCAACGGCTATACCGTCCTCACCGCCGAAAACGGCGAGGCGGCGCTGGAAATCCTGGCGCGGGAGACCGGCATCGACCTGATGATCTCCGACGTCGTTATGCCGACGATGGACGGCCCGACCACGGCGCGCGAGGCCCGCAAGACCCATCCCGACCTGCCGATCCTGTTCATCTCCGGCTATGCCGAGGAGCAGCTCAGGCAGTCGATCGACCTCGATCGCGTCGCTTTCCTCGCCAAGCCGTTCAGCGTCCAGAAGCTCGCCGAGGCTGCCCGTGACGCGCTGGCGCTCGCTGGATCACCGCTGGCCTGAGGCGAGGAATCGCTCGAGCGCAGCCACTTGCGGCGGTGTGAAGCGGAGGCCCAGCTTGGTGCGCCGCCAGAGGACGTCCTCCGCGGTCTGGGCGAACTCGCGGTCGACCAGCCAGCGCACTTCGGCCTCGTACAGCCCGCCGCCGAAATGACGACCCAGCGCGTCGAGTCCGGATGCCTCGCCAAGCAGCTCCTTGAGCCGGGTGCCGTAAGCCTTCGACATACGCTCGACCATCAATAGCGGCATCCAGGCGGTGAGACCGCGCAGCCAGTCGACGAAGGCCGGGTAGAGGTCTCCGCCGGGCAGCATCATCCAGCCGGTGGACCGTCGGCCGTCGACCCCGAGCCGATCGAGCGCGTGCTGGGCGAGCGCCCGGGCGGTGGTGATCTTGCCGCCGAAGACCGAGAGGAGCTTCGCGCCGGGCGAGTCGCTCAGCTCCAGGGCGTAGTCGCGCGTGACCGTCCTTGCCGACCGGTGCCCGTCGTCGTGGAGGGCGCGGACGCCGGAATAGGACCAGAGGACGTCGGCCGGCACCACCTGCCTGGTGAAATAGCGGTCCGCCGCTTCGCACAGGTAGCGAACCTCGTCGCCGGCGATCGCCGCATCCTCGGGCCTCGCGACTTCGATGTCCGTCGTGCCGATGAGGGTCAGATCCTCCTGGAAGGGGAGAGCGAATACGACCCGCCGGTCGGCCTGCTGGAGGATGTAGGCCTGGTCGCCTTCCCAGAGGCGCGGCACGACGATGTGGCTGCCCTTGACGAGCCTGACGCCGCTGCGCGTCGGCTCGCCGAGCCTGGCCAGCACGTCGGTGACCCAGGGCCCGCCGGCGTTGACGATCGCCCCGGCGGAGACGCGGCGGTCGCCGGAGAGGTCCGCGGTCCACCTTCCCCCGTCGCGACGCGCGGCGAGCAACTCGGTGCGTGTGGCGATCTCCGCCCCATGCTCGGCGGCGGCGACGGCGTTGAGCACCGTCAGGCGCGAATCGTCGACCCACGCGTCCCAGTAGGAAAGAAGCCGGCGGCGCTCCGTGAGCGGGGCCTGGAGCATGGGTTCGCGCCGGCCGACGCGGCGCGAGCGCGGCAGGCTGCCGCGGAATGCCAGCGCGTCGTAGAGGAGCAGGCCGAGTCGGATCATCCAGTGCGGCCGCATGCCGGGGCAGTGGGGGAGGACGAAGCGAAGGGGGCGGACGATGTGGGGGGCCGTCTTGAGCAGGATCTCGCGCTCGGCGAGCGATTCGCGCACCAGCCGCAGCTGGCCCAGCTCCAGATAGCGCAGGCCGCCGTGGATCAGCTTCGACGAGGCGGAGCTGGTATGGGCCGCGAGGTCGTCCTTCTCGACCAGCAGCACCCTGGCGCCGCGGATCGAAGCGTCGCGGGCGATCGCGCAGCCGTTGATGCCGCCGCCGACGACGAGGAGGTCGAAGCTGTCCACCGGCCCTTCCTAGGGCATAAGCGCGAAAGCTGGAATCCGGGACGTGGCCGTGTCACGAGAGGGAATGGACGACCCGATCCTGGTCATCGACGCGGGCACGACGAGCACCCGGGCGATGCTGTTCGGCCTCGACGGGGCCTGTCACGGCGTCGCGCAGCGGCCGCTCAGCCAGCATTATCCGCGGCCCGGCTGGGTGGAGCACGATGCCGAGGAGATCTGGCGGGAGAGCCTCGCCTGCGCCGGGGCGATGTTGGCGAAGGTGCCGCGCGTCGCGGCTCTTGGGATCACCAACCAGCGCGAGACCATCGTCTTCTGGCACCGTCGCACGCACCGGGCGCTCGCGCCGGCGATCGTCTGGCAGGATCGCCGCACCGCCGCGATGTGCGCGAAGTTGGCGGAGCAGGGCGCGGAAAGCCTGGTCCAGGCCCGCACCGGCCTCGTCCTCGATCCCTATTTCAGCGCCTCGAAGATCGCCTGGGCGCTCGATCATTGGCCGCAGCTGCGCGACGCGGGCGCCGATCTGTGCGTCGGCACAGTTGAATCCTGGCTCATCTTTCAACTGACCGGCGGCCTCCACGTGACGGACGCCACCAACGCCTCGCGGACCGCGCTGATGGACATCGGCCGCGGCCGGTGGGACGACGAGTTGCTGGCGCTGTGGGGCGTCCCCGGCGCGATCCTGCCGGAGATCGTCGACTGCGCCGGGCCGATCGGCACGACCAGCGCCGACCATTTCGGTCCCATCGTGCCGATCACGGGCGTGGCCGGAGACCAGCAGGCGGCCGCGATCGGGCAGTCCTGCCTTGCCCCGGGCGACACCAAGGCGACCTACGGCACCGGCGCCTTCATCCTGGCCAATACCGGCGATGCCCCTCGTCCGAGCGCCCACCGCCTGCTCTCGACGGTGGCCTGGCAGCTCGAAGGCGTTCGCAGCTATGCGATGGAAGGCTCTGTTTTCGTTGCGGGAGCGCTGGTAAAATGGCTGCGCGACGAGCTCGGCCTCCTCGCCGCCGCCGCCGAGAGCGACGCCGTCGCGCGCAGCGTCGAGGATTGCGGCGGCGTCCACATCGTCCCGGCCCATAGCGGCCTCGGCGCCCCCCACTGGCGGGCCGATGCGCGCGGCCTCATCGCCGGCCTCAGCCTCTCGACCGGGCGCGCCCATATCGTCCGCGCCGCGCTCGAGGCGATGGCGCACCAGACGCACGATCTCATGACTGCCTTCGCCGCCGACGGCGCGGCGTGGCAGGTGCTGAGGATCGATGGCGGCATGGCGTCGAACGACTGGCTCGCCCAGGATCTGGCCGACGTGCTCGGCCTCGAGGTCGAACGGCCGGCGAATGTCGAGACCACCGCGCTCGGCGCGGCGATGCTGGCGGCGGTCGGCCGCGGCCACTTCGCGGACTTGCACGAAGCGGCGGCGATGCGCGGCCCGGTCGAACGATTCGCGCCGGCGATGGACGCGGCGGTGCGCGAGCGACGCCTCGCGGGCTGGAAGAGCGCACTCGCCGCCGCGCTCCGCTGACCGTTTGCTATGTGGTTATGGCGGCGCTAGAAAATGGTCTCGGCCGGCGCTGCCGGCCCTGTCGAAAGGGGGATGAGGATGAAGAAGCTCGCTCTCGCCGCGGCCGCGCTGGCCGTGGCCGCTGCGCCCGCCGCCGCCAAGGATCTGGCCGGGGTCAGGACCCTGCCCAACGAACTCACCATCTATCACGACAAGGCCTATTCCGGCGAAAGCTACGACGTCCGCAAGGCCAACTCGAACCTCGAGCTGCGCTGGGACGCCGGCAGCCTGTCGCTCCAGCCCGGCGATGTCTGGGAAGTGTGCGCGCGCCCGATGTTCAAGGAGTGCGTCACGGTGTCCCAGAGCGTGGCCGACGCGGCGTCGATCGGCGTCACCGGCGAGATCAAGTCGGCGCGGCTGAAGAAGAAGGACAAATAGCGCTTCGCGCACAGCCGCGCTGACGCGATGTTAACCGCCGGGCGGCTATCCGGGCCGCCATGGCCCAGCGTGTCCACCTGATCGCCGCCGCGCGCCCCAATTTCATGAAGGTGGCGCCGCTGTGGCACGCGCTCGCCGCGGCGGCCGATTTTGACCCCGTGCTGGTCCATAGCGGCCAGCATTACGACGCGAACATGTCCGACGCCTTCTTCGCCGACCTCGGGCTGCCGGCGCCCGACCAGCATCTCGGCATCGGCTCGGGCAGCCATGCGGAGCAGACCGGTGGGGTGATGATCGCTTATGAGAAAGTCGCGCTAAGCGACCGCCCCGATTCGATAATCGTCGTCGGCGACGTCAACTCGACCGCGGCCTGCGCGATGGTCGGCGGCAAGCTCGGCGTGCCCGTCGTGCATCTCGAGGCGGGCCTGCGGAGCCGCGACCGGACCATGCCGGAAGAGCTCAACCGGCTCGTCACCGACGTGCTGGCGGACGTGCTGTGGACGCCGTCGGCCGATGCCGATGCCAATCTGCGCGCCGAGGGCATCCCCGACAGCCGGATCAGCCGCGTCGGCAACATCATGATCGACAGCTTTGAGCTGGTCCGCCCGGCGATCGAGGCGGCCGGCGCACCGGAGGCGCTGGGGCTGGCGCGCGGCGGCTATGGCGTCGTTACCCTGCATCGGCCTTCCAATGTCGACGATCCGGCTCAGCTGGCGCGGCTGGTGGACGCGTTGATCGAGGTGCAGCGGCGCCTGCCGCTCGTCTTCCCCGTCCATCCGCGCACCGCGAAGCGGCTCGGCGCCGCCTTCCTCGACAGTCGCCTCAAGCGGGCCGGCCTACGGCTGGTCGAGCCGCTCCCCTACGTCCGGTTCATGAGCCTCGTCACCGGCGCGGCGGCCGCGATCACCGACTCCGGCGGCATCCAGGAGGAGACCACCTATCTCGGCATTCCCTGCCTGACGCTGCGGGAGAATACCGAGCGGCCGGTGACGATCAGCGAGGGCACGAACCGGCTGGTCCGGCCGGAGACGCTGCTGCTGGAGCTCGACCGGGCGCTGACCGGGCCACGGCCGGTGCGCTGCCCGGAGCTTTGGGACGGGAAGACGGCGCAAAGGTGCCTCGAGGACCTGCGCCGCCGGGCGGGGCCGGCCCGGCTGCCGGTGGCACGCCCGGACTCAGGCGCGCTCGTCCGTCGCTATTCGGGAGGCGAACGGCGCGCGGGCGACGCGCGCTATCGGCGTGGCGGCTGAGCGAACGACGTATCGTCCAAGGTTGATCCCGATCCGCATAGGCGCACGCTGCCCCAGGGCTCCCGTTTGGGAACCATCGTCGCTAACCCAAGTTAGAGCTGCTGCCGCGAGCATGCGGCGCGTTCGACAGAAGAACCCTCCGTCTGCGCCCGGGAGCTCTCTCGCAGGCGCGTCGAACGGGAGGGGTGCAGTGGAGGGAAGCAATGAAGAGGATCGTCACCGCCGCAGCCGCCCTGGGTGCGGCAGCCTTCGGACTCAGTGCATGCGACGTGCAAAAGACCCAGAACGGGTCTCTGCCCACGGTAAACGTCTCCGGCGGGCAGCTGCCCGAATATAACGTCACGGGGCCGGACGTGAAGGTCGGCACCAAGACGGAGACGGTCAAGGTGCCCACGGTCGAGGTGAAGACCGGCTCGGAGAAGCGGAAGGAAAGCCACTGACGTGGGCTAGCGGGAAGGAGCGAGGAGCGGCGAGTGACCGTCACTCGTGACTGTCACTCGGCGGGTGAAGCCGCTACGTGAACAGATTGCGCTCGTCTCCGAGGGCGTGGGCGCAGACGTCGCCTGCGCCGCTCACCAGCGTCGGCGCCAACCCGATCCCCCCGCACCTCTCCAACCGATGCCGCCCGAAACAAGCCTCAGAACGAGGAGCAGCAAGATTGCCCCGACCGTCGCATTGACGATGGCGGCGACCAGCCCCGTCCCGAGGTGAACGCCCAGCTTCGGCAAACACCAGGTGCCGATGAACGCTCCGACGATCCCGACAAGGAGGTCGCCAATCAGCCCGAAGCCGGCGCCTCGGACCACCTTGCCGGCCAGCCATCCGGCGACAAGGCCGACGAGAAGGACGATCAGGAGGTTATGGTTCGACATGTGCATGCGTCACCTCGGGAGCGTGTCGGTCGGGCAACGTCGCCCGACCGCCTCTGTTCCTGATCGTCTCTGCACCGGTTCGCCGCCAAAGCGAACCCCCCGCGCACGCTTCGTCGCTTCGAGGCGAGCCGCAGGGAGACATTCACTGGGACTAACGCCGCTCGTCGTGCGCTTCTTTCAGGAGCTCCCTCGCCGGCGCTCGAGCGGTCCTGCCGAGGAGCATGCTTCGCTACGACGATTGCGTGTTCCAGGCAGAATTGTACGCGAGCTGCGCGAGGGCCCTCAGGGCGTCGATGTCGGCGCGGAGGATCGCGAGATCGTCGAGCGACCCCATTCCCCCGTTCGTCTCCGAAACAAGGGATCGGATCGCGGACATCTCCCCCCGACGGAGGCGCGATTCGATGTCGCCCAGCCTCTCGGCGACGTGGGGCTCACCCGCGCGGATCAGGCGGTCGCGCAGCAGGATCACCGATCGCCCCAGGCGGTCGACGATCTCCGGATCCGGCCCGTAATAGCTCGACATCGGACGAGACTAAGCGAGACCGCGCCATGCCCGCAACGGCTGGAGAGCGGTCTCGTCAGCCGGCCGGCGGCGCCTGCCAGCTGTCGTCGATCATCCTGATGATCGCGGAAAAGTCCTTCGTGCCGCCGCCCAGGGCTTCGGCGAAGCGGGTGTAGAGCTCCTCGGCCGCCGCGCCCATCGGGGTGTAGCTGTCCACGCTCTGGGCGGCTTCCATGGCGAGGCGAAGGTCCTTCAGCATCAGCGCCGCCGCGAACCCGCCCTGATAGTCGCGGTCGGCCGGCGTCTCCGGGCCGACGCCGGGGACCGGGCAGTAGGAGGTCATCGACCAGCACTGGCCGGACGCCTTTGAGGCGATGTCGAAGAAGGTCTGCGGATCGAGGCCGAGCTTCTGTGCCAGCACGAACGTCTCGCAGGTCGCGACCATCGAGGCGCCCAGGAGCATGTTGTTGCAGATCTTCGCGGCCTGTCCGGCGCCGGGCCCGCCGGCGTGGATGACGGCTTTGCCCATCTTCTCAAGATAAGGGCGGGCGGCTTCGAACGCGTCGTCTGCGCCGCCGACCATGAAGGTGAGGGTGCCGGCGTCGGCCGCGGCGATGCCGCCCGAGACGGGGGCGTCGACCATCCGGTAGCCGGCCTGCCAGGCTTTCCCGATCTCCTCGCGCGCCGTGGCGACGTCGATGGTCGAGCAGTCGATGAGAATGGCGGTGGTGGGTGCCTTGCCGAGCACGGCGCTCTCGTAGACGTCGCGGACGTGGCGGCCCGCCGGGAGCATGGTGACAACCGCCTGGGCGTCCTTGACCGCTTCCTCGGCCGAGGCCGCGCGGGTGCAGCCATTGCCCTCGGCCTTGGCGAGCGCGGCCTCGGCAAGGTCGAACGCCGTCACGGCGTGGCCCGCCTTGACGAGGTTCGCGGCCATCCCGCCGCCCATGTTGCCGAGACCGATAAATGCTACGCGTGCCATGTCTTCTCCTTTCCCTCTCCCCTTGCGGGAGAGGGGTAGGGGAGAGGGGGGCGAAGCGAAGCTTCGCGCGCTCGCTCGCGAGCGCACCCCTCACCCAACTCCGTCTAAGTTCGCTGCGCTCACTAAGACTTCGTATCCCTCTCCCACAAGGGGAGAGGGGCTAGTTCAACGCCCCGTCCACTGCGCCTGCCGCTTGTCGACGAAGGCGCTCATGCCTTCCTTCTGGTCCTCGGTGCCGAACAGGCCGTGGAACAGGCGGCGTTCGAAGACGATGCCGTGGGCGAGGCCGGTCTCGAAGGCGGCGTCCACCATCTCCTTCGTCGCAATGGCGGCGAGCGGGGCCATGCCGGCGATCAGCTCGGCCGTCTTCAGCGCTTCGGCGATCAGGTCGCCGGCGGGCACGACCCGCGCCACGAGGCCCGAGCGCTCGGCCTCCGCCGCGTCCATTATCCGGCCGGTGAGGCACATCTCCATCGCCTTGGCCTTGCCGACGGCGCGGGTGAGGCGCTGGGAGCCGCCCATGCCGGGAGTGACGCCGAGCTTGATCTCGGGCTGGCCGAATTTGGCCGTCTCGGCGGCAATGATGAAGTCGGCCATCATCGCCACCTCGCAGCCGCCGCCGAGCGCGTAGCCGGCGACGGCGGCGATCCAGGGCTTGCGGGTGGCGGTGACCTTCTCCCAGCCGGCGAAGAAGTTCGACGCGTACATGTCGGCGAAGCCCTGGCTCGACATCTCCTTGATGTCGGCGCCCGCCGCGAAGGCCTTGTCGCTGCCGGTGAGGACGAGGCAGCGCTGGCCGGGGTCCGCGTCGTAGGCGGCGAAGACGTCGATCAGCTCGGTGAGGACCTGGCTGTTGAGGGCATTGAGGGCCTGGGGGCGGTTCAGCGTCACCAGCGTGACGGCCTCGCGCTGCTCGGTCAGGATGGTCTCGTAGGTCATCTTATTCTCCGTCATCCCGGCGCAGGCCGGGATCTCCGTTCGGAAGGTCTCGGCGGGTCTCATGGAGATCCCGGCTTTCGCCGGGATGAGGTTCCAAGTCCACCCGGTCCACCTTCATAGCGGCGTCCATTCCTCGCCGTCCGGCATCGGCGCGAAGATCTGGTCGATGAGGTGCTGCGTCACCGCTTCGGGCGTCGGCGGGTCCCAGACCGGGCGATTGTCCTTGTCGACGAGGAGCGCGCGGACGCCTTCGACGAAGTCGTGGCGCTGGACGACGCGGCTGGCGACGGCATATTCCTGGCGCATCTCGTCGGCGAAGCTCTGCATGAGGCCGCCGTCGTAGAGCAGGCGGAGCGAGACCTTGCAGGCCTGCGGGCTCTTGCCGGCGAGGAGGTCGCGCTGTTCCCTCGCCCAGGGGGAGCCGTCCGCATCGAGAGCGGCGAGGATGGCCTCATAGTCGTCGGCAGCGAACAGGCGGTCGATATCCTCCTTGTGGAGGGCGACCTTGGCCTGGGGGGGCGGCGCGCCTGCCTCGGCGAGCAACTCGCCGAGGCGCTGCGGCTCGGCGGCGATGCGGGCCTTCAAGTCGTCGAGGGCGAGGGCCGGGACGTAGTGGGTGGCGAGGCCGAGGGCGAGGCAGTCGGCCCCGTCGAGGCGGGCGCCGGTCAGTGCGAGATACTGGCCGACGCGGCCGGGGAGGCGCGCCAGGTACCAGCCGCCGCCCACGTCCGGGAACAGGCCGATCGTCGTCTCGGGCATGGCGAAGCGGGTGTTCTCGGTCGCGACGCGGTAGCGGCAGGGCTGCGAGATGCCGACGCCGCCGCCCATCGTGATGCCGTCCATGACGGCGATCGTCGGCTTGGCGTAGGTGAAGAGGAGGTGGTTGAGGCGATATTCCTCGTGGAAGAAGGCGCGCGCCTCGGCGCCGTCGCCCGCCCCGCTGCGGGCGAGCATGACGACGTCGCCGCCGGCGCAGAAGCCGCGGCCCTCGGCATGATCCAGCATCACCGCCTCGACGTCCGGCCGTTCGCGCCAGTCGAGGAGGGCGGCGATCATCGCACTGCACATGTCGCGCGTCAGGGCGTGGATCGCCTGCGGGCGGTCGAGGCGCAGCCGGCCGATGCGGCGGTCGGTAAGGGTGAGGACGTCGCTCACGTATCGTCGTCCCGGCGGAAGCCGGGACCTCCCTGAGACCCACCGAGACTTCTTGTCCTGAGATCCCGGCCTTCGCCGGGATGACGTGGAATAATCGCCGGCCCGGCGCCTTGCTGCCTCACTGCCGGAGCATGTCGCGGGCGACGATGACGCGCATGATCTGGTTCGTGCCCTCGAGGATCGAGTGGACGCGAAGGTCGCGCCAGAAGCGCTCGATCGGGTAGTCCTGCAGGTAGCCGTAGCCGCCGTGGAGCTGGAGCGCGCGGTCGACGACGGCGGAGCCGGTGTCGGTGGCGAAGCGCTTGGCCATGGCGGCGAAACGGGTCTTGTCGGGGGCGTTCTCCGTCACCTTCACGGCCGCGGCGTAGAGCAGGGTCCGGGCCGCCTGGAGCTCGGTCTCCATGTCGGCGAGGGTGAACTGGGTCGCCTGGAAGTCGGCGATCGGCTGACCGAACTGCTTCCTGTCCTTCGTATATCCGACCGCCTCGTCGAGGCAGCGCTGGGCGCCGCCCAGGGAGCAGGCGCCGATGTTGAGGCGGCCGCCGTCGAGGCCCATCATGGCGATGCGAAAGCCTTCGCCCTCGGCGCCGACGAGATTCTCGGCCGGCACGCGGACCTCGTCGAAATTGACCTGGGCGGTCGGCTGCGAGTGCCAGCCGAGCTTCTTCTCCTGCGCGCCGAAGCTGACGCCGGGCATATCCTTCTCGACGACCAGGCAGGAAATGCCCTTCGGCCCCTCCTGGCCGGTGCGGGCCATCACCACGTAAACCTCATTCTCGCCGCCGCCGGAGATGAAGGCCTTGGAGCCGGTCACGACATAATGGTCGCCGTCCTTCACCGCCTTCGTCTTGAGCGCCGCGGCATCGGACCCGGAGGAGGGTTCGGTGAGGCAGTAGGAGCCCATCCGTTCCATGGTGACGAGGCTGGGGAGGTACTTGCGCTTGACCGCGTCCGAGCCGAAGCGGTCGATCATCCAGCTCGCCATGTTGTGGATCGAGATGAAGGCGCTGGTCGAGGGACAGCCATAGGCCATCGCCTCCATGATCAAAGCCGCCTCGAGCCGCCCGAGGCCGATGCCGCCGCTCTCCTCCGAGACGTAGATCGACCCGAAGCCGAGCTCAGCCGCCCGGCGGATCGTGTCGCGCGGGAAGATGTGCTTCTCGTCCCACTCGGCGGCATGGGGCGTGATGGCATCGGCCGTAAAGGCTTGCGCCATCTCCTGGATCTGGCGCTGCTCGTCGGTGAGGTCGAATTGGCTCATGGCTGTTCTCGGAGAGTGTCGCGGGGGTCCTTAGCGGGAAGGCGCTGGCGTTGCAGCCCTGATCTTGCCAGGCCGGTCGCCGAGGCAGCGGTCCGCCTGGCCCTGCTCGCGGAGCCGCGCGACCATTGCCAGCCGCTCCTCCTTGCCGATGGCGGGGTCGAAGGCGAACTGCGCCTGGGGATCGGATCCGGATGCGACCCCGCCAGCGCCTTTCTGGACGAGGCGCAGATGCGCCTTGCGGTCCTCTTGCAGGGTGTAGCCGCGCCGCGATGTCGGGAGGTAGCCGTCCATCAACGCGACCTGCGGATTCTCCGTGACCGGCGCGCCCGCCCGGGGCCGCGCCAGCGGCGACCAGAGCCGGAGGTCGACGTCGGTTCGGCGGCCGGCGCGATCGGCAAGGCGGAAGCGCTTCAGCTCGGGAAACCACGGCAGGCGCGCCGTCTCGCCGGCGAGGAGGTCGAAGGCGAGCCCGGCGAAGCAGAGGGTGAGCGGGCCGGCGCGCGGGCGCGGGTCGAGCGTCTCCGCGTCGGCGTCGTCCCGCTCGGGCGAGGGACGCAAGGATGGCGGCAGCGAAGTGCAGAGCGCTTTGGCCGCCGGCCCGAACGCGATCCGGCCGAGCCAGTCGACGTCGCGCGCGCTGCCGTCGAAGCGGTTCGAGTGAATCGCGAGGATCGGTAGCGGCCCGCCGCCGCGATCGTAATGATAGACGATCTCGGACGGACGGTCCGGCCACGACACGCGCAGCCGCGCGAGGCGCGGTCCGCCTGGCAATTCGACCGCCCCCAGCGGCACGACAACCTTGGACAGATCGATGCCGCGATAGATCCACGATTCGAGGTACAGCGTTCCGCCGGGCACCAGCAGGGCCTGTACCGACGCCGCGTCGCTATACGCCTCCCCGGGTCCCGCGTCGAAGGCAAAGCCGTCGCCGCAAGCGCGGACCGGCCCGTAATAGTCCCTGGGTTCGGGTGGCACCGGAAGCGTCGTCGCGCCCGGGGCCGGAACCATCGCCGCGGCCAGAGCGGCGAGGGCCGCCGCGAAGGAGGGCCGACGCTTCGGTGCGGCGCGGACGGCAGATGGACGCGCCGGCGTCAGCGGCCGCTCGCCGGCTGGTGGAGCACCTGGGCGGCGAAGGCGGCGCTGATCGCCCGCTCGCCGAAGGTGCGGTCGAAAAGCCGCTGGAGGGGAACGCCGCGCGCGTCGGCCATGGCGGCGATCTGGCCCATCGAGGTGCGGATCGAATTCGGCTCCTCGAGCGCGATGGGGTCGGCGAACGCCGCGTCGGCGGTGACGATCTCCCAGCCGTCGGCCTTGAGCGCCTTGACGGCATCGGCGACGAACATCGCTTCGAGGTCCGTCTCGTGCATGAGGATCACCTGCGCCGGTGAGCGACCGAGGGTCTTCCTCGCCAGCGCGTCCGAAAAGTCGGCGGCGCCCACCACCGTCCGGACGTAGAGGTCGCGAAGCGCGTTCAGGTCCATCGGCTGCCCCGCGCGCTTGGCGTCGACGGCGAGCGCCTCCATCAGCCAGTCGTTGCTGTCGGAGGTGACGTAGCCGTTGTGGAGGCCCCGGGCCTTGAGCGCGGCCCGGAGCGCGTCGCGCTTTGCGACGTCCGCGCCGGCCTCGTCGAGGAACGGGTAGCGGTACCAGCGCCGGACGCCCGGTCGGCCATTGAGCCAGGCCGCCGCCCGGTCGAGGTCGGTAACGTAATCCTGGACGGTCAGCTCGGACAGGTGCCGATGGCTGTAGCTGTGATTGGCGATGACGTGGCCGGCCCGGACATAGGCGGCAATCCGCGACTCCCCGCCCTTGCCGTAGGGCTGCTCGAGATTGCCCGGCGTTATGAAGAACGCGGCCTGCCGGACCCCGTTCTGCTTCAGCGCCGCGAGCAACCGCCGGGTGCGCTCCTCCGGCGTGAAGAAGGCGCCGGGCATGCGCGGCACGTCGTCGAAAGTGAGCGCAATGCGCTTCTTCGCCGGCGCCGTGTGCCCCGCCGCGGCGAGGAGCGGGACGAGGAGGAGGGCGAGGAGCCGTCGAAGGAGACGAGTCATGCGTCTCCCATAGCGTCAAGCTGGAGGCGTTCCAGCCTTCATCGGGGGCGGCGCGAAGCAGCGATCCTCCGGTCGCCGGCTGCGGAGGCGCTTGGCAAACGAACGCCGCTCCTCCGCCTGCGACGTCGGATCGAATTCGAGCGAGACGCGGGGGAGGGACTCCAGCGAATGCCGACCGTCGGGAGTGCCGAAAATGACCTGGAGGTGCGACGGCTCCGAGCCGCGGTCCGCGACGAAAGTCGTCGAGTTGTAGTCGGTGCGGTCCAGCAGCTGGACCCCGGGAGCGCTGGCGAGGAACCCGACAAGAGCCGGGCCTCCGTCCAACCTCCAAAAGAGGAGGTCGACATTCACGAGGCGGTTGCCCTGAATGACGCGGAAACGCGGCCAGACCGCGTCGTTCCATGGCAGGCGCACCGATTCCCCCGCTCCCACGTCCAACGCGAGTCCGACCATGCAGAGAGTCAGCGGCCCACGATGCGCGCGCGGCTGGAGCCACCCCGCGTCCCGATTCTCCCGCTCCGGCCTTGCCTGCAGGGGCTCAGGAATGTCCTTACAGAGCGCGCGCGCGGCTTCGCCGAACCTTATCCGTGCGAGGAGCGCGAGATCGCCCGCGGAGCCGTCGAAGCGGTTGGAGCGGATCGAGATGATCGGGAACGGACCCCGGTTTCCGGTATCGTAGAGATAGAGGATCTCGACGCTCGGCGAACTACGGGACGCCACCCGAACGCGCTCGAGCGCAGCGCCGCTGCGAAGCCTGATGCTGCCGAGCGGATGCACGACGTCCCGATATTGGGAATCCGCATAGAGCCAGTGATCGACGGAGATTGAGCCGCCGGGAAACCAAAGCGAACGCGTCGGCCGGTCGAGCTCGTACCCCTCGCCTTCGGCGGCATCGAACGCATAACCGTCGCCGCAAGCCCGCACCGGCCCGTAATATTGACGGAGCTCGGGGGGCGGTGGCGGGATGGCACGGCTCGCGCCGGCGCCGAGCAAGAGCGAGCCGGCAATGGCAAGGGCGGTCGCGGCGCTGGCGATCGGGCGGTGCACGCCGGCCAGGTTAGACAAGCGCGGGGCGCGCAGCGAGCCGATTCATCTCACCCCATGGTCGGGATGACGAAGGCGTTTTCGCCGGTCACCGAGCCGTCGGGCCAGCGCTGGGTCACCTTCTTGACCTTGGTCCAGAAGCGCACGCCTTCGGGTCCGTGCTGGTCGATGTCGCCGAAGCCCGAGCGCTTCCAGCCGCCGAACGTGTGGTAGGCGACCGGCACCGGAATCGGCACGTTGATGCCGACCATGCCGACGTTGACGCGGGCGGCGAACTCGCGCGCGGCGTGGCCGTTCCTCGTGAAGATGGCGACGCCGTTGCCATATTGGTGGTCGGAGGGGAGGCGGACCGCCTCCTCGAAGCTGTCGGCGCGGACCATCTGCAGGACCGGACCGAAAATCTCCTCCTGGTAGGAGCGGAAGCTGGGCTTCACATGGTCGAAGAAGGTGGGGCCGATGAAGAAGCCCTCCTCGTGGCCCTGCAGGGTGAAGCCGCGGCCGTCGACGACCAGCTCGCCGCCCTCGTCCTGGCACATCTGGATGTACTGCTCGATCCGCGCCTTGTGGGCGGCGGTGACGACCGGGCCGTAATGCGCCTCCGCGTCGGTCGAGACGCCGACGCGCAGCGCCTCGATGGCGGGGACGAGCTTCTCGCGCAGCGCATTCGCGGTTTTGTCCCCGACCGGCACCACGACCGGCAGCGCCATGCAGCGCTCGCCGGCCGAGCCGAAGGCGGCACCGGCCAGGTCGTTCACCACCATGTCGAGGTCGGCATCGGGCATGACGATGCCGTGATTCTTGGCGCCGCCGAAGGCCTGGACGCGCTTCCCGTTCGCGGTGCCGCGGCTGTAGATATATTCGGCGATGTCGGACGAGCCGACGAAGCTGATCGCCTTGATCGCCTCATGGTCGAGGATGGCGTCGACCATCTCCTTGTCCCCGTGGACGACCTGGAGGATGCCGTCGGGGAGGCCCGCTTCCTTCATCAGCTCGGCGAGGCGGACCGGCACCGACGGATCGCGCTCGGAGGGCTTCAGGATGAAGGCGTTGCCGCAGGCGATGGCGACGCCGAACATCCACATCGGGATCATCGCGGGGAAGTTGAACGGCGTGATGCCCGCGACGACGCCCAGGGGCTGGCGCATCGAATAGACGTCGATGCCGGGGCCGGCGCCCTGGGTGTACTCGCCCTTGAGCGCATGCGGGATGCCGCAGGCGAACTCGATCACCTCAAGGCCGCGCTGGACGTCGCCCCGGGCGTCGGCGACGACCTTGCCGTGCTCGGAGGCGAGGAGGAGCGCAAGGTCCTCCATGTTCTGCTCAACCAGCGCCTTGAAGTTGAACATCACGCGGGCGCGGCGCTGCGGGTTGGTGGCCGCCCAGCCGGGGAGCGCCGCCTCGGCCGCCGCGACGGCCTTTTCGAGATCGGCCCGGCTGCCGAGCCGCACCTGCGCCTGCACGCCGCCGTTATTGGGGTCGAACACGTCGTGGTGTCGCGCGCCGGAGACGAAGGCGCCGCCGCCGATATAATGGTCGATGTTCCGCATGGACTTGCTTCTCGGATGAGTCTGGAAGGAATGGGCAGCCCCTAGCCAAGCCCAGACGTGAATGCCAGCCACTGCCGCCATGCCGGACTTGATCCGGCGTCCACCTTTCCTTCAAAGCGGCCACAAAGGAAGGTGGACCCCGGATCAAGTCCGGGGTGACGGCTTCTGCCTCAATTTGCCGCATCAGGAGGTGCAATGAAGCTCGGAACCCTTCCCGGACCCGGCCGCGACGGGCGGCTCGTCGTGGTCAGCCGCGACCTCGCCTGGTGCGCGGACGCGGTCCACATCGCGCCGACGCTGCAGGCGGCGCTCGACGAATGGGCGCGCCTCGCGCCGCAGTTGGAGCTGCTCGCCACCGACCTCGAACATGGCGTGGTGCCGCGCGAGCGGTTCCACGAGCGCGAGGCGCTGGCGCCGCTGCCGCGCGCCTATCAATGGGCGGACGGCTCGGCCTATGTGAACCACGTCCAGCTGGTCCGGAAGGCGCGCGGCGCCGAGATGCCGGAGAGCTTCTGGTCCGACCCGCTCATGTACCAGGGGGGCAGCGACGAGATGCTGGCGCCGAGAAGCGCCATCCCGCTCGCCGACGAGGCCTGGGGCTGTGACCTCGAGGCGGAAGTCACGGTGGTCGTCGACGACGTGCCGCGCGGGGCGAGCCGCGAGGAAGCGCTGGCGCGGATCGTCCTCGTCGGCTTGGTCAACGACGTGTCCCTGCGCAACCTCATCCCGGCCGAGCTCGGCAAGGGTTTCGGCTTTCTGCAGTCGAAGCCGGCCTCGACCCTCTCGCCGGTGCTGGTCACGCCGGACGAGCTCGGCGACCGCTGGCGGGACGGCAAGCTCCACGGGCCGCTCAAGGTCGACCTCAACGGGCAGCCCTTCGGCCGCGCCGACGCCGGTGTCGACATGACCTTCGATTTCGGCACCCTCGTCGCCCATCTCGCCAGGACCCGCAACGTCGGCGCGGGCTCTCTCGTCGGATCGGGCACCGTCTCCAACCGCGACGCCGACGGCGGGCCCGGCAAGCCGATCGCCGACGGCGGCCTCGGCTATTCGTGCATCGCCGAAGTGAGAACGGTGGAAACCATTCTCGACGGCAAGCCGCAGACGCCGTTCCTGAAGAAGGGCGACACGGTCCGCATCTGGATGGACGACGACAAAGGGCATCCCGTCTTCGGCGTTATCGAGCAGACCGTCGCCTAGGGTTGCGACTCGCCAGGCGAGCGCGCACAGGCGGCGCATGACGAAGACCGCTGCCCACCTCGCTGCATTCCTCCTGGCCACGGGTGCGGCGGCGCCGCCGCCGCCGCCGCCGCCGGGACCCGAGGCGGCGCTCCGCGTCCCGCGCGCGGCCGCGGGCGAGGTGAGCGAGGCGCGGCTGCACGCGACGGTCGCGAAGCTGGTGAGCTTCGGCACGCGCCATACGCTTTCGTCGATGACAGAGCCGACGCGCGGCATCGGCGCAGCGGAGCGGTGGGTCGCCGAGGAATTCGGCCGCTATTCGGCGGCCTGCGGCGGGTGCCTCACGATCGTCACCCCGGAGGAGGAGTTCAAAGGCCCGCGCGCGCCGAACGGGGTTCGCATTCGCGACGTGGTGGCGATCCAGCGGGGGACGGGGGACCCGAACCGGGTCGTCATCATCACCGGCCATATCGACAGCCGCGTCTCCGACGTCATGAACGCTACCGCCGACGCGCCGGGCGCCAATGACGACGGCTCGGGCACGGCGGCGGTGATCGAGGCGGCGCGGGTGCTCTCGAAGCGCAAGTTCGCCGGCACCATCGTCTACGGCGTGTTGATGGGCGAGGAGCAGGGGCTCTACGGCGGCAAGACCCTCGCCGACTATGCCAAGGGACAGGGCTGGCAGGTCGTCGCCAATCTCAACAACGATATCGTCGGCAACAGCCTCGGCTCCGACGGCATCCGGGACGACACGCATGTCCGGATCTTCTCGGAAGGCCCGCGCTGGCAGGGGCATGAGGATCTCTCCGCCCGCCAGCGCAGCCTCGGCGGGGAGAATGACGCGCCCGGGCGCAACATCTCGCGCTGGCTCGACATCCTCGCCGATCGCCTCGCGATCGGCCTCGACGTTCGCCAGGTGTGGCGCAACGACCGGTTCGGCCGCGGCGGCGACCATAGCGAGTTCCTGAACCTCGGCTTCCCGGCGGTGCGGTTCACGGTGGGAATCGAGAATTACGATCAGCAACACCAGGACCTGCGCACCGAGAAGGGCGTCCAGTACGGCGACACGATCGACAAGATGGACTTCCCGTACCTGCGCAAGGTGACGCAGCTGAACGTCGCCGCGCTGGCGGCGCTCGCCGCGGCGCCGCCGCCGCCCGAGCCGAAGGTCGAGGGCGCGGTGTCGACGGACACGACGATCAGCTGGATCCCGGTCAGCGGCGCGGCGTCCTATGTCGTGCGTTGGCGCAGGACCGACGCCAATCAGTGGGAGAACAGCTTGCGCATCGAGGAGCGGTCGCCCGAGCTGACGGTGATCAACGACGGCGCCCCGCTCCAGAGCGGTTCGCGCGGCTTCGGCGAGACCCTGTACAGCGTGCGGCTGCCGCACGTTCGGGTCGACGACTGGGTGTTCGGGGTTTCGTCGGTCGCTGCGGACGGCGCCGAGTCGCCGGTCGCCTCCGCGGTGCCGGGGGGCGCGTTCCGGCCGTACACTCCTCCTCCGGCGCCGCGGCGATAGTGGCCAAGAAACAGCGATCGGGCCTTCCCACCCGCCAGCAGATCCTCGACTTCGTTGCGTCGTCGGACCAGCCCGCGGGGAAGCGCGAGATCGCGCGCGCCTTCGGACTCTCGGGGCAAGACAAGGTGCAGCTGAAGGGCCTGCTGCGCGACATGGCGGACGAGGGGCTGATCGACGCGTCGCCCGGCCGTGCCTTCCATCAGGCAGGCGGCGTGCCGAAGGTGACGGTGCTGCGAGTCACCGACGTCGACGACAGCGGTCAGGCCTGGGCGGTGCCGGAGCGGTGGGAAGCCGAGGCGCCGGAGCCGCGCCTCAGGGTGCTCGAGCGCAAGGGCAGGGGCTCCGCGCTCGGCGTCGGCGACCGCATCCTCGCGCGGACCGAGCAGCGCGGCAACGGCTACGCGGCGCATCCGATGAAGAAGCTCCTCAAGGGGAGCGAGCTCGTTCTCGGCGTCGTGCACCAGGAAGGGAAGGACGGCTTCTGGCTGCGGCCGGTCGAGAAGAAGGAGCGGCGCGAGCTGCCGATCTCGGACCTCGGGCGCGCGGCGGCGGGCGACCTCGTCCTCGCCGAGAAGGTCGGCCGGCCGCCCCGCCTCACGGCGCGGGTATCGGAAGTGCTCGGCGATCCGTTCGCGCCCCGCAGCTTCAGCCTCATCGCCATCCACAAGCACGGCATCCCGCACGAATTCCCGGAACCGGTGATCGAAGAGGCGGAACGGGTGGCGCGTCAGGACCTCGGCAGGCGCGAGGATCTGACGCACATCCCGATCGTGGCGATCGACCCCGCCGACGCGCGCGACCATGACGATGCCGTCTGGGCCGCGCCGGACGAGGATCCGGCAAATCCCGGCGGCTGGAAGGCGATCGTCGCCATCGCCGACGTCAGCTTCTACGTGCGGTCGGGGTCCGCGCTCGACAAGGAAGCGCGCAAGCGGGGGAACAGCGTCTACTTCCCCGATCGGGTGGTGCCGATGCTGCCGGAGACCCTCTCCGCGGACGTCTGCTCGCTCAAGGAGGGGGAGGATCGCGCGGCGCTCGTCTGCCACTTGCAGGTGTCGAAAGACGGCCAGCTCACGTCGTGGCGCTTCACCCGCGCCCGCGTCCGCATCGCCGCCAACATCGCCTACGAGGACGCGCAGGCGGCGATCGATGCAGCGGCGGAGGAGCAGGGCTCCGAAACCCTTTCGTCCCGAGCGAAGTCGAGGGGCGGAGGCGATGAGGTTGTGCAGCGCCCCTCGACTACGCTCGGGACGAACGAAGTGGTGGAGGTCTTCTCGTCACCCTGCTCGATGCCCGAGATCGAGCCTCCGACCGAGCTGCCGGTGCCCCGGCCGCTGGTCGAATCGACCCTGGAGCCGCTCTGGGCCTGCTGGCGGGCCCTGTACAAGGCGCGGGAGAAGCGGGCGCCGCTCGAGCTCGACCTGCCGGAACGGCGCGTCGAGCTCGACGAAAAGGGGCGGATCGCGTCGGTGGCGCCGCGCGAGCGGCTCGACGCCCACAAGCTGATCGAGGACTATATGATCGCGGCGAACGTCGCGGCCGCCAAGGCGCTGGAGGCGAAGAAGGCGCCGGTCATGTACCGCGACCACGAGCCGCCGGGTCGCGAGAAGCTCGTCGCCCTCAAGGACTATCTCGCCACCTTCGGCATCGAGTTCGCGCTCGGCCAGGTGGTGCGGCCGGCGACCTTCAATCGCGTCATCGACCGCGTCGGCGAGGCGGAGTTCAAGCCGCAGGTCATGGAGCAGGTGCTGCGGACCCAGACCCAGGCTTATTATGCGCCCCAAAATGCCGGCCATTTCGGCCTGGCGCTGGGCTCCTACGCCCATTTCACGAGCCCGATCCGCCGCTATGCGGACCTCGTCGTCCATCGTGCTCTGGTTCGCGCCTACGGCCTCGGGGAAGGCGGGCTCTCCGACCAGGAGGCGGAGGCGATGGAAGTGACCGGCGAGCTCATCTCGCAGCTCGAGCGCCGGGCGATGGAGGCGGAGCGCGAGACGCTCGACCGCTACGTTGCCGCCTACCTCTCGGAGCGGGTCGGAGAGCTGGTCGACTGTCGCATCACGGGCGTCCAGCCCTTCGGCTTCTTCGCCACCGTCGAAGGCCTCGGCGGGGACGGACTGGTGCCGGTCTCGACGCTCGGAACCGAATATTTCCGCTACGAGGAGGCGCGGCAGGCGCTCGTGGGCGAGGAAACGGACGAGGCCTTCACCCTCGGCCAGCGGCTGAGGCTCCGCCTCGTCGAGGCGAACCCGGTGTCCGGCGGCCTGCGCTTCGAGCTTCCGGACGGCGGGGGTTTCGCGCCGGCGCCGCGACGCGGCCCGCGACGCGACGGACGCCGCGAGGACGGCAAGAGCGGTCGCGGCCGCCGCGGCCGACCCGGCAATATCCGCCATCAGGGCCGCCGTTAGGCTTCGCGGTAGGCGGCGATCACCTGATCGAGAATGTCGGGCCAGTGATAGGCGAGGCTCGCCTGCGCCGCGGCGCCGGCCATCGCCTCGCGGCGGCCCGGGTCCGCCATCAGCGCCTCGGCCGCATCGGCATAGGCCGCCGGATCGGTGGGCGCGACGAGAAGACCCGTGCGCCCGTGCTCGATCAGCGCCTGCGCGCTGCCGACGTCGGCGCTGACGATCGCGAGCCCGGCGGCCATCGCCTCGAGGTTGACGTTGCCGAAGGCCTCGGTGACGCTGGGATTGAGGAGGATGTCGGCGCTGGCCACCGCGCGGCCGAGCGCCTCCCCGTCGACATGGCCCGTATAGAGGGCGTCAGGCAGCCTCTCTTCCATCCAGGCCCGCGCGGGTCCGTCGCCCACGACCAGCGGCCGCAGCCTGTGCCCCCGCGCCCGCAGCAGGTCGACGGTGGCGGCGAAGACCTCCAGGCCTTTTTCGAGGACGAGGCGGCCGAAGAAGAGCAGCACCGGCTCCTCGGGTGCGTAGCCATGTCGGGCGCGCCAGGCCCTGCTCCGCAATGCCGGGGTGAACAGGCGGTGGTCGACGCCGCGGCCCCAGAGACGCACCCGCTCCGGCGGCACGCCATAGGTGCCGAGATGCTCCGCCATCGCCGGGTTCGGCGCAAGGACGAGGTCGCAGCGCGAGTAGAAATAACGCTGCCGGGCGACGATCGGCGGCACCAGGAAGCGAAGGCCGTAATAAGCCGGATAGGTCTCGAACCGCGTGTGGAGGCTGGCCACCGCCGGGATGCCGCGCGCGCGGGCATAAGCGAGGGCGCGGCCGCCGAGTATGTCCGGACAGGAGAGGTGCACATGGGTCGGCGCAAAGGCGTCGAGATCGGCGCGGATGCGCGCCGGAAGCCGCGTCGCCAGCCGGTATTCCGAGCGGCCGGGAATGCCGATCGACGGCACCGAGACGAGGTCGCCGGCGGGCGGGAAGGCCGGTGCGTCGCTGGTCGGCGAATAGACCCGCACGGCCGCGCCGCGGGCCAGCAAATGGGCGACGAGGCGATTCAGCGCGCGGTTCGCCCCGTCGCGCACGCAATTGTAGTTGCCGGAGAAGAGCGCGATCCGCAGGCCGTCGGCCGCGCGCCGTGCAGTTTCGGCCGGTGCCCGTTCGGGCGCCGGTGCGTCGCTCTGCAGGGCGTGGCGCGCGCTGGCCATGGCTAAAGTCCGGTTGCCGCGATGAACGGCGGGGCCAAGCCGTTCAACTGAAAGAAAATACAGGTGGAAAAGGCCCCCCTCTCCGAGCCGCGACGATAGCCGAGGCCGGCCGCCGACGCAAAGCGGAACGGATGTGCGTCGGGACAGGCTGTGCGGCCCTTGCGGCGCGTCCGCTTCGGGCGCATGGCCGGGCCCGATCTTCCTGGGAGATGCGCCATGGCGGAATCGGTTCGCGTCGCGACCATCGTCGGCAGCCTTCGGCGTGAATCGTTCAGCCGCAAGGTCGCCAACGCGCTGGCGGCGCTCGCGCCCGACCGGCTGATGCTGGAGGTCGTCGAGATCGGCAACCTGCCGCTCTACGACCAGGATCTCGACGAGGGCGCGCCGCCGCCGGCCTGGAGCCGCTTCCGCGACGAAGTGCGGGCGTGCGGGGCGGTGCTGTTCGTGACGCCGGAATATAATCGCTCGGTCCCGGGCCTGCTCAAGAACGCGATCGACGTCGGCTCGCGTCCCTACGGTCATTCGGTCTGGGCCAGGAAGCCGGCTGCCGTCGTCAGCGTCACCCCCGGCGCGCTCGGGGGGTTCGGCGCCAACCATCATTTGCGGCAGTCCGCAGTGTTCCTCGACATGCCCATGATGCAGCAGCCGGAAGCCTATCTCGCCGGCGTCGGCACCTGGTTCGGCGAGGACGGCAGCTTGCAGGACGAGAAGGTGCGGCCTTTCCTCGCCGATTTCATGCGCGCCTTCGCCGATTGGTGCGGGAAGCTGGCCGCGGTGTCGGGCGCCGCCGCCTAAAGCTTGGGCAAAGTCACGCCGCGCTGGCCCATATATTTGCCGGCACGGTCGGCGTAGCTCGTCTCGCACGGCTCGTTCCCCTTGAGGAACAGGAACTGGCAGGCGCCTTCGTTGGCGTAGACCTTGGCCGGGAGCGGCGTCGTGTTCGAGAATTCGAGGGTGACATGACCTTCCCAACCGGGCTCCAGCGGGGTCACGTTGACGATGATGCCGCAGCGCGCATAGGTCGACTTGCCGAGGCAGATGACGAGCACGTCGCGCGGCACCCGAAAATATTCGACCGTGCGGGCGAGGGCGAAGCTGTTGGGCGGAATGATGCAGCAGTCGGTCTTGCGGTCCACGAAGCTGTTCGAGGCGAAATCCTTGGGGTCGACGATCGCATTGTCGACGTTGGTGAAGATCTTGAACTCGTCGGCGACGCGCGCGTCGTAGCCGTAGGAGGAGAGGCCGTAGCTGATGCAGCCCTCGCGCCGCTGCGATTCGACGAACGGCTCGATCATTCCGTCCTGCTGCGCGCGCTCGCGAATCCACCGGTCCGACATGATGGTCATAACAACACCCCTCGCACCGGCGTCATCGTGGCATTAGCCTGCGCTGACAAGACCTCTCCCGCGCAGGAGCCGGATTGATGAGCATCGTGAACGGGCTGCTTCTGATTATTGCGTGGCAGTCTGCCGCCCCGGCGCCATCGTCGCCGCCGCCTTCGATCCACGGCGGGGACCGCGAAATGACCTGTCCGGTCGGCGGCGAGAAGTTCACCGCGCTCGTGACCGACATGTTCAGCAGCTACGGCGAGAGGCCGGACGGCCGGCGCTACACGTATTGGCTGATGCCGCTGCCGCTTCCGGAATGCCCGTCCAACAAGCTCGTCCTCTTCCAGGCGTTCACCGATGCCGAGGCGGCGCGCCTCGCCCCGCTCATCGCGAGCCCGGAATATCAGGCGCTGCTGCGCCAGGAGGACACCACGTATTATCGCGCGCAGTGGCTCGCCACCCGCATCGGCCGGCCCGAGCGAGAGGCGCTCTGGATGCTGCTGACGGCGACCTGGCAGGTGAAGCCAGCTCCCGGACCGGTCGGGCAGGGCCGCGTCTCCGCCGCCAAGGCGAGGGCGTATGATGAGGAATTCGTCCGACGGGTCCGCGCGCTCGAGCCGGCAACCGACGACAAGGAATATCAGGCGCTCTGGTACCGGGCGGCAAATGCGCAGCGAGAGCTCGGCCGCTTCGCGGAGGCTGGCGACATGCTGCGCTCGCTCGAGGCCTGGCTGGCGGGAGCGGACCCGGGTCATTGGGGCGACGCCGTCAAGGCGTTGGAGCTGGTCGTCGCGCGCCGCGACGCCTCCGTCGAGCCGTTGGACGCGATCCCGAAAGTCGATGCGGCGCTGGCCTGCCTCGATCATGCCCCGCGGGATCCGTTCGGCGTCGAATTCTGCGCCCGGGCCGAAATCCGCGAGCTCGTTGAGCGCTTTCAGGCAGCGCGAAAGCACTAACGCCCGTTCGCTTATCTGATGTGCAGGACGCAGATCAGGGTGAACAGCCGGCGGGCGGTGTCGAAGTCCATCTCGACCTTGCCGGCGAGGCACTCCCGCAAGAGCTCGGCCGCGTCGTTGTGGACGGCGCGGCGGGCCATGTCGATCGTCTCCAGGCCGTGCGGCGAGTCGGCGCGGACGGCTTTAAAGTAGCTCTCGCAGATGGCGAAATAGTCCCGCACCGGCCGCTTGAAGCGGGCGAGGCCGAGACGGATGGTGTCGAGCGGCTGCCCCGCTTCGTCGCTGAGCACGATGGCGAGACGATTGTCCTCGATGCGCAGGAGGACCCGGAACGGGCCGTCGAGCCCCGCCGGAGCAAAATGATTCGCCTCCAGCAGATCGAAGATCGCGACCCGGCGCTCCTGCTCGATCTCGGCGGAGCGGCGGAGGATGGTGCGTTCGTCGAGCTCGACATCGATGATGCGCGGGTCGCCGGCCATGGCGGGCTGTTAGCGGGGCGAGCCGTCATTATCCACAGCACTTCCACAGGGTTGCTGGCTTGAGCCGGCGCCCGGAATGGCCGAAGAAAGAGGCATGGCCGACAACATCATCCGCCTCGCCGACGCGCCGGCGCCCGAAGCGGCTTCCGTCCCGCACAACGTCGAGGCGGAGGCGGCCCTGCTCGGCGCGCTGATGATCGACAACCGGCTCGCCGAGGATATCCAGCTCAAGCTTCGGCCGGACCATTTCTTCGAACCGTTGCACGGGCGGGTCTACGAGCAGATCCTCAAGATGATCGACCGCAACATGATCGCCTCGCCGGTCACGCTGCGGCCGCTCTTCGAGGCGGACGAGGAGATGAAGGAGCTGGGCGGGCCCGCCTACCTGGCGCAGCTCACCGGCTCCGGAGCGGCGATCATCGGTGCGCGCGACTTCGCCGAGCAGATCTACGAGCTGGCGCTGCTCAGGGCGCTGATCGGCGTCGGCCGCGAGATGGTCGAGAAGGCGCTCGACACGTCCGAGGAGGTCGACCCCAAGGGCCAGATCGAACAGGCCGAGGCGGCGCTCTACCGCGTCGCCGAGGAAGGCGGCGGCGAAGGGACGGTCAAGAGCTTCGCCGAGGCGACGCGCATGGCCGTGCAAATGGCCGAAAAGGCGCTGAATTCAGGCGGCGGCCTGTCCGGCACCACGACGGGGCTCGAGAACGTCAACGCCAAGACCGGCGGCCTCCACCATTCCGACCTCGTCATCCTCGCCGGGCGTCCCGGCATGGGCAAGACGTCGCTCGCCACCAACATCGCCTTCAACGCGGCGCAGCGGCTGGTGCGCGACCTCGAGGACGGCATCGCCCCCGAGAAGTCCGCGGGGGCGGCCGTCGCCTTCTTCAGCCTCGAAATGTCGGCCGACCAGCTCGCCACCCGCATCCTCGCCGAGAATAGCGGGATCAGCTCGGAAAACCTGCGCATGGGCAAGATCAGCCAGCAGGACTTCCGCAACCTCGCTCGCGCGGCGGCGGAGCTCGAAAGTCTGCCGCTCTACATCGACGATACCGCCGGCCTCACCATCGCCGCGCTCAGGACCCGCGCCCGGCGGCTCAAGCGGCAGCGCGCCATCGGCCTCATCGTCGTCGATTATCTCCAGCTGCTCCAGGGCACCGGCAAGGGCGGCAGCGATCAGAACCGGGTCCAGGAGATTTCGGAAATCTCGCGCGGTCTCAAGACGTTGGCGAAGGAACTTAACGTACCGGTGCTCGCGCTGTCGCAGCTCAGCCGTGCCGTTGAGCAGCGCGAGGACAAAAGGCCGCAGCTCTCCGACCTCAGGGAATCGGGCTCGATCGAGCAGGACGCCGACATGGTCTGGTTCGTCTACCGGGAAGAATATTATGTCGCCTCGCGGGAGCCGAAGCGGCCGATCGAAGGGGACGACGCCAAGGTCCACGACGCCCATGCCGAGTGGATGCGCGACATGGAGCGGGTCTATGGCCTCGCCGAGCTGATCATCGCCAAGCAGCGCCACGGCGCGACGGGCAAGGTGAAGATGAAGTTCGAGGCGAAGATCACCCGCTTCTCCGACTGGATCGACGACCAGTATCTGCCCGAGGCGCGCGGCTAGCGGACCCGTCGGCCCCTCCGGCCGTTGACGGTGCGACCTCAGCCGAAGGACGCACGCCATGACCGCACGCCATCCCGAGCCCGACGATCCCCAGCTGCACGGCCGCGGCGGCGGCGGCGATTCGGGCGGCGGCGCCTACCCCAACCCGCACACCGGCAAGGACGGCGAAGGCGACGACAAGGAAGGGTGGATGGGCCATGGCGGCGAGACCGACCAGGCCTATTACGGCACCGGCCGGCTCGGCGGCAAAGCGGTCGGCGGCAATGCCAACGCGCCGAGCGAGGCGCCGGACGACGACTAGCCTGGGCTCCCCCATCCTCCGGATGGGGAGGCAGAAGGATTAGGGGCCGGCCCTCTGGCGAGGACCGGCCCCTCCCTCAATACGCGACACGAGGGGTCACCCCGCGCGGGATGACGAAGGGCTTATGCGTTGATTCGGTTGAGGAAAGGCTGAATGAGGCCGTCAGCGGCCGTTCACCTCGCCCCTCCCTCGATACCTGGCTTCACCGGCTCGCGTTCGCGCTGCCCTTGTCGGATTTGACGTTCACGTCCGGCACCTTGACGTCGATCTTGTCCGGCACCTTGATGTCGATGGCCTTGGGCGTGGTGACGTTGACGCCGACCTGGGTGGCGCCGCGGTTGCCGGAGCGCATCAGGAACCAGGCGATACCGCCGACGACGATCAGCAGCAGGATGAGCGCGATCGCGCCGCCCGCGCCGCCGCCGGAGCGGTCGCCGGTGTCGATCCCCGTCGTGCGGCGCGTCTCGCGGACCGGCTCGCGCGGGACCTCCTCCCGGTCGTAGTCGCTCATGTCAGGCCTCCTCTTGGGCGGCTGAACCCCCCGGTTCCCGCACCGGTTCCGTCGGCGGCGTGCGCAGGATCCGGGTGAGGCTCTCGACCGAATAGGGCTTGTGGAGCAACTCGAAGCCGTGGCGCCCCTCCTGCGCCAGGACATGGCTGTAGCCGCTGGTCAGGACGATGCGCAGGTCGGGTCGTCGCTCGGCCAGCGTCTGCGCCAGCTCGATTCCCGTCATGCCCGGCATGACCACGTCCGAGAAGACGAGGTCGAAGCCGCGCGCGTCGCGCTCGATGGTCGCCAGCGCCTCCCGGCCGTTGGAGGCGAGCTCTGTCTCGTGGCCGAGCTCGGCGAGCAGCTGGGTGGCGAAAGCGCCGACGTCGGGATTGTCCTCGACGACGAGGATGCGGCTGCGCCTCATCGGCGCCTCGCCGCGGCGGCGCTGCGCCGCCTTCTCCGCGCGCGCCGGCGCGGCGATGCGCGGCAGATAGAGCGTGAAGCAGGTTCCTTTCCCGATCTCGCTTTCGACCCGCACATCGCCGCCCGACTGCCTGGCGAAGCCGTAGACCTGGCTGAGGCCGAGCCCGGTGCCGCGCCCGACCTCCTTGGTGGTGAAGAAGGGCTCGAAGATCTGCGCCACGAGCTCGGGGGCGATGCCGCGGCCGGTGTCGGAAATGGCAATGGCGACATGATCGCCCGGGAGCCGCTCGTGCCACGCATCGGCAGGAACCTCCGCGACGGCGCGCGCGGACATAGTCAGCGTGCCTTCCCCGTCCATGGCATCGCGGGCGTTGACGGCGATGTTGATGAGCGCCGTTTCGAACTGGCCGACATCGGCCTCGATGAAGCAATCGTCGCAGTCGATGTCGACACGGATCTCGATGCGCGACCCGACGACGGTCCGGATCATGTCGCACACGATCCGCACGCGTTCGGGCGCGTCGAACGCCTCCGGCTTCAGCGCCTGCCGCCGCGCGAAGGCGAGCAGCTGCGAGGTGAGCTTCGCCGCGCGGTCGGCCGTATCCGAAATGGCGTCGATATAGCGCCGCTTGCGATCCTCGGGCACCTCGCGCCGCCGCAACAGGTCGACCGAGGAGCGGATGATGGTGAGCAGGTTGTTGAAATCGTGGGCGACGCCGCCGGTCAGCTGGCCGATCGCCTCCATCTTCTGCGCCTGGCGGAGCTGGTCCTGCGCGGCGACCAGCTCGTGGGTGCGCTCCTCCACCCGGCTCTCGAGCGTCTCGTTAAGCTCGCGCAGCGCCTCCTCGGCCCGCTTGCGCTCGGCAATCTCCGCCTGGGCCTCTCGGAATAGCCGGCTGTTGTCGATGGCGATCGAGGCCTGGGCGGCGAGGCCGTCCATGACCTGTTCGGAGCGGAGGGTGAAAACATCCGTGTCACTATGCCCGTAGAACAGGCCGCCGATCACCTCGCCGGTCCGCGATTGCACGGGTACCGCAAGATAGGAACGGACCGGCAGATGGCCGTCCGGCATGCCTTGGTGCGGCGGATTCTGGCCGTAGCGCGGGTCGCGCGTGATATCCGCCGATCGGATCACGCCTTCACCGGCAAAAGTGGGGGCGAAGACCTTGGTGGCGCGCGGCATTCCGAAATGTTCGAACTGGGATCGCTCGGCGCCTGACAGCGTGTAGAGCATCAGCGCGCCGCCGTCGGGCCGGTAGACGGTGTAGAAGAAGGCGCCGAACTGCGCTCCGGTCAGCTCGCGGCCCGCGTCGGTCACCATCTGGACGATGCGGTCGAGGTCCAGCTCGCCGGCGAGCGCGGCGCCGGTGCGGTTCAGGACTTCGAGGGTCTCCTGCTCCTCGCGCAGCGCCGCCTCGGCGCGCTTGCGCTCGCCGATGTCGCGCATGACGACCATCTGGCCGATCATCTCGCCGCCGGCGCCCTTGAGCTCGGTGCCGACGAAGTGGACGTCGACGAGGTGCCCGTCCTTGTGCCGCCGCACCGTCTCGATATCGACTTTCCCGCCGCGTCGGACCGTTTCGAAGATCCGCTCCGGCTCCCCTTCGGGCGCCACGCCGGGCGGGGCGAGGAAGCCGAATTGCCGGCCGATCGCCTCGTCGGCCCTCCAGCCGAACAGCCGCTCCGCGCCCTCGTTCCAGCTGGTGAGACGGCCGGCGAGGTCGCAGCTGAGCAAAGCGTCCGGTGACGAGGCGGCGATCGCCGCGAGGCGGGAGCTCGCCTCGATCCGCCGCCGCTCGTCGGAGATGGCGGCGAGCAGGAGGACGGTGAGCGAGACGACGGCGATGAACTGCTGGGTCGAGAGCACCGGATCGATGTAGGCGTAGACGAGCGGGCCGCGGCCGCTGTCGGCGCCCCAGATGGCGAAGGCGGAGGTGATCACCAGGGCCAGCGCCGCGCCGCGGACGTGGAAGGCGATCGCCGCCCAGATCAGCACCGGGAAGAGGTGCCACCCGCGCAGCCAGGGCAGGAGGTTCGGATCGAAGATCGCCCAGGCGAGGGCGACGACGCTCGCCATGCACAGCGCGAAGTGGAGGCGCTCGCGCGCGCTCGCGACGAACGGCTCGCGCGCGCCCCAGCTCAGCAGCAGCGGCGTCAGCGTGAGCCCGGCGACGGCGTTGCCGAGGAACCAGTTGATGGCGACACGAAGGATTCCGGCCGGCCCGAGGTGCCAGGCGAAGGCGAAGATGACTGCGCCGATCGCTCCTGAGACGAGGGCCGCAGCAGCGACGGCGCCGGTCAGCCAGAGCAGATCGCGGCGGGTACGGAGGGCGAATCCGACACGGCCGACATGGACGAGCAGCCAGGCGCCCAGCGCGTCGGAAAGCGCGTTATCGGCGGCGATTGCGAGCTCCGCCCAGAGCGGCTGGTGGCTGCCGATGAGGAAGCTGGCGGCAAGGCGGCCCAGGAAGATCGCCGGCCACAGGCGGACTCCGCCGAGGGCAAGGCCGGCGACCGAGACGCCGAAGGCCGGCCACACCGCCGAACCCGCCCCGCCCAGCCGCGCCCATTGCAGCCCGAGGGCGGCGAGGGCCGCGTAGAGCAGGAAGAGGAGGAATCCGTTGAGGAGGGGCCGCTTCAAATCCGGTCTTTCACGCGTCGCTTGGGACGCGTCCGGCGCGGCCTGCCCGTTCCCTCGCGTCGCGGAAACGATGCCCGCCGCCGCCAACAAAGGCAAGCGGCGGTCGGGATCGCGCCGGCGCCGGCCTACTTCGTCGCCGCGGGAGTATCGACCTTGACGTTGACGTCGGTCTTCTTGCCGCCGAGCAGCTGGCCGCCGAACAGGTAGAAGAGGAGGGCGAGGACGGCGATTACGAGGATGACGCCGACCAGGACGCCGCCGCCTCCGCCGCCGCCGTCGGTGTGCACGACAGTGGTCTCACGCTCCACCGGGCGGTCGGGATCGGTCATATCGGGAACTCCCTTTCGTTTCGGAGCCCCAACGCTGCGGCGGGCGGTGCGGTTCCTAACGCCGATCGAGCGCAAGTCGGGCAGCGAAGAGCAGGAAGACCGCGCCCGTCATCCGGTCGAGCGCCGCCACCAGCCGGGGCCGACTGAGTGCCGCCGCCACCGGGCGCGTCGCGGCGACGAGGAGCAGGAACCAGACCAGCCCGAGCGCGGCGTGGATCCCGCTCAGCACGAGGGTGAGCGCCGGTACGTCGGCCCCGGCCGGGATGAACTGGGGGAGGAAGGAGACGTAGAAGGCGCCGACCTTCGGGTTCAGCATGTTGGTGAGGAAGCCGCGCGCCAGCCATGAGCGGCCGCCGCCGCTCGAGGGGACGGCGTCTTCGGTCATGCCAGCCCGCGGGCGCGTCAGGAGTCGGAGACCGAGCCAGAGAAGGTAGGCCGCGCCGAGGTAGCGAAGGACGATGTAGGCGGGCGCCGAGGCGGCGAGAAGCGCGCCGAGGCCCCCCGCGACCACCGCGCCCCAGGCCAGGCAGCCGAGGCAGATGCCAAGCCCGGCGAGCAGCGCCCGCCGCGGACCCTCCACCGCCGCGGTCCGCAGCACCAAGGCGGTGTCGAGACCCGGCGTCACCGTCAGCAGCGCCGCGGCGGCGGTAAAGGCGAGCAGGGAGGGAAGGAGGGTCATGTCGCTCTTCCGTCATCCCCGCGGAAGCCGGGATCTCTTCTCGCTTTGGCTATGCGCCTTTTCCGGTCGGAGATCCCGGCTTTCGCCGGGATGACGGCGTTCCTTCCTCACCCCTGTTCCGGCAGGAAGTCCGGGACGGAGAGGTAACGCTCGCCGGTATCGTAGTTGAAGGTGAGGATGCGCTTGCCCGGGCCGACTTCCGCCAGCTTCTGCTTGACGGCGGCAAGGCTGGCGCCCGAGCTGATGCCCACGAGGATGCCTTCCTCCCGCGCGGCGCGGCGGGCCATGTCCTTCGCGTCGGCCGGGTCGACCTGGATGACGCCGTCGAGGACGTCGGTGTGGAGGTTGGTCGGGATGAAGCCGGCGCCGATGCCCTGGATCGGGTGCGGGCCCGGTTGGCCGCCGGAGATAACCGGCGAAAGGGTCGGCTCGACCGCGAAGACCTTGAGGCCCGGCCATTCCTTCTTCAGCACCTCCCCCGCCGCGGTGATGTGGCCGCCGGTGCCGACGCCGGTGATCAGGATGTCGATCGGCGCGTCGCGAAAATCGTGCAGGATCTCCTGCGCGGTGGTGCGGACGTGGACGTCGAGGTTCGCCGGATTCTCGAATTGTTGCGGGATCCAGGCGCCTTCGGTCTGCGAGGCGAGCTCCTGCGCGCGGGCGATCGCCGCCTTCATGCCGCCTTCCTTCGGCGTCAGGTCGAAGCTCGCGCCGTAGGCCAGCATCAGCCGGCGCCGCTCGAGGCTCATGCTCTCGGGCATGACGAGGACGAGCTTGTAGCCCTTCACCGCGGCGACCATGGCGAGGCCGACGCCGGTATTGCCCGACGTGGGCTCGATGATCGTCCCGCCGGGCTTCAGCGCGCCGCTCCGCTCGGCATCCTCGATCATGGCGAGGGCGATGCGGTCCTTGATCGAGCCGCCAGGATTGGCGCGTTCCGATTTCACCCAGACCTCCGCGTCCCCGAACAGCCGGTTGATGCGGATATGGGGGGTGTTGCCGATCGTCTCGAGGATGCTGCCCGCTCTCATGTCGCCGTCTCCCTGGTGTCGCTGCGTCTCAGATTGGGTGGATCGAAGCTGCGTGCAAGCCTGAGCTCCGGAAACCACCAGGCCCACAGCAAGGTGACGGCGATCGCGCCCGCGCCGCCGGCCACGACCGCGGTGACGGGCCCGATCAGCGAGGCGAGGAAGCCGGATTCGGCCTCGCCCAGCTCGTTCGAGGCGGAAATGAACAGTGAGGAGACGGCGCCGACCCGGCCGCGCATCTCGTCCGGCGTGTAGAGCTGGATGAGCGACTGGCGGACGAAGACCGAGAACATGTCGGCCGCGCCGAGCAGCGCCAGGCAGGCGAGCGACAGCGGCATCCAGCGCGACACGCCGAAGACGATCGTCGCCCCCCCGAAGACGCCGACCGCCGCCAGCATCTTGACCCCGACGTCGCGCTTCAGCGGCCGCCAGGCGAAGAAGGCAGCGGTGAGGGTCGCGCCGACCGCGGGCGCGGCGCGGAGGTTGCCGAGGCCGGCGGGCCCGGCCTGGAGAATGTCGCGGGCATAGACCGGCAGCATGGCCGTGGCGCCGCCGAGCAGCACGGCGAACAGGTCGAGCGAGATGGCGCCGAGCACCAGGCGGTTGCGGCGGACGTAGTGAAGGCCGTCGACCATCTGCTTCCAAGGGTGCCGGCCGCGGCCCATGTCGCTGCGCGGAATCGGGCCGATCAGGAACATGCACAGCAGCGACAGGCCGAACAGGGCGCAGCCGACGAGATACGGCGTCGCCGCCGAGATGGCGTAGAGATAGCCGCCGAGCGCCGGACCGGCGATCGCGCCCCCCTGCCAGCTCATCGAGCTCAGCGCGATGGCGCGCGGCAGCGTCTCGCGCGGCACCAGGTTCGGGGCGAGCGCGCCCAGCGCCGGTCCGGCGAAGGCGCGGGCGACGCCGAGGAGAGCGGCGACGGCGAACAGGCTCGGCAGCGTCGTGCGGCCGGTCCAGGCGAGCGCGGCGAGGGTGGCGGCGCAGAACAGCTCGAGCGCGATCGTCGCGCGCGCGATCCAGCGCCGGTCGACGCGGTCTGCCGTCCACCCGGTGACGAGGGTGAGGGCGAAGAGCGGCACGAACTGGACGACGCCGATCAGGCCGAGTTGCAGCGCGGCGTGGTGGAGGTCCATGGACCGGCGGGCGATGTCGTAGACCTGCCAGCCGATGACGATGACCATCGCCATCTGGGCGACCGTCGAGGCGAGCCGCGCGGTCCAGTAGAAGCGGAAGTCCCGGATGGCGAGCGGGTGGGGCGCGGCGGCGGTCATGCCCGCGCGGCCTTAGGAAAGGCGGGGCGCTGCTGCAATGGCGCGGGTGGTCGGATTCGTCATCCCGGCAACGCGTCATCCCGGCGAAAGCCGGGATCTCCTCGCGGAAAGGCTCGGCGGGCTCCACGAGATCCCGGCTTCCGCCGGGATGACGGACTGGGGAGGGGACAGTCACTGGACTGGGGGAGGGGACAGTCACTGTGACTGTCCCCCTTGGGAAAGCGAGGGGACAGTCACAGTGACTGTCCCCTCTGGGCGTCTCACGCCGCGTCGGGGTGGGTCCAGGCGGAGATGCGGAACAGGGGAGCGAGGGGAAGGACCTTGCGCACCGCGCGGCGCTGGAGCCGCTTCGCCGCCGCCGCCTCGATCGCATAGATGGTGGTCTCGTGATAATGGCCGTCGAAGCCGGCGATGCGGCGGCCGAGGCGGTAGAGGCCGTTCTCGGTCGGGCCGGACAGGATCAGCACGCCGCCCGGGGCGAGCTTGGCGGCGAGGATGTCGAGCAGCTCGGCATAATTGGTGTTGTGCTCGAGCGAATCGATCGCGAACAGCTGGTCGTAGGCGCCGTCCGGCGCGCTCTCCAGCGTCACCCGGCGCGCGGCGGGGAGGCGGCTCTGCAGATAGGCGGCGGGAGCCTCGTCGGCTTCGATATAGTCGTAGCCGGCCCCGCCCCGGGTGACGAGGTGGCCGATCTCGCCGACCGACGAGCCGAAGTCGAGGACCCGCGACGGCTCCGGCACGAAGGTGCGGGCGAGGGCGGCGGCGCGGAACAGCCGCACCCAGCTCACCCATGCCGCCGCCCAGTTGCGGTGGCAGTAAGAGGGGACGCAGCTCTCCTCCCACAGCTCGAACGTCTCGACGACGTCGATGTCGCGGCGCAGGTCGGCGCGGCGGTCGCGCATGTGCTTCAGCTGGGCGAGCATGGAGACTCCTTGGATTCCGAAAGCGCGCGGCGGCTGGTCAGCGGCCGGCGGGACGCGAGGCGGTTGTGGATCGCCGCGGTCGGCGTCAGCGCGACATCGTGGGCGAGGAAGCTCAGCAGCAGCTGGACGCCGAGGAGCAGGGGCAGAGCGCTCAGCATGACCGTGCCCGCGGTCGCGGGCTGGCCGGTGGCGAGGCCGTGCGCCCACGCGGCGGCGCCGAAGGC
The DNA here is from genome assembly GCA_019239415.1 of Alphaproteobacteria bacterium. Classification (GTDB taxonomy): domain Bacteria; phylum Pseudomonadota; class Alphaproteobacteria; order Sphingomonadales; family Sphingomonadaceae; genus Allosphingosinicella. Next base: position 56,897 of record JAFAZW010000061.1, on the reverse strand, counting down.
GATGCCGAAGGCGGCAAGTCCGAGGCCGGCGAACAGGCTCAGCGAGGCGACGCTGAAGTTGCGCAGCAGATAATTGTAGAGGATCCGCTTCGCGAAGTTGCGCGCGTGGAGGAGCGGGAAGACCATCAGGCAATGCCATTCGCTCAAATGGCTGGTCTCGTCCGCATAGACCGTCTCGAGCGGCAGCTCGACGATGCGCGCGCGCAACGTCGCGAGGCGGAACAGCAGGTCGGATTCGAAGAAGTAGCGGGGGTGGAGCTTGTCGAGCGGCAGCAGGCGGGCGACGTCGGCATGGATGGCGACATAGCCGTTCGCCGGATCGAACAGGTCCCAATAGCCGGTCGAAAGCTTGGCGAAGAAGGAGAGGCCGGCATTGCCGACGAGGCGGCCGCGCGGCATCCGCGCCACCGCGTCGAGCGAATAGAAGCGGTTGCCCTTCACGTAATCGGCCTCGCCGGCCGCGATCGGCGCGACGAAGTCGGCGACGAAGGCGGGGTTCATCTGGCCGTCGCCGTCGACCTTGACGATGACCTGCGCGTCGTCGGCGAGGGCGGCGCGGATGCCGTCCACGACCGCGGCGCCGACGCCGCCGTTCGTCGCGCGCGTCACGACGCGGACGCGCCGGTCCGCGGCGACGGCGCGGGCCAGGGCCGCGGGCGTGTCGCCGCCGCTCGCATCGTCGACGCAATAGATGCGCCAGGCTTCCGGACCGATGGCGGCGACGACTCTCTCGATCGACGCCGCGACGCGGTAGCAGGGGATGACCACCGCCACCCGAAGGCTCGCGGCGGAGGCGGCGACGGGGATCGCCTCCAGCGCCTCGGTCCAGGGCAGTTCGATGCTCATGATGCCCGTCTTCGTCCCCCCGGCCGGCATGCGCGCCGGCGTTCCTGACCTTGCTAGGGCCCGGAATGCTGAGAAATGGTTAACGCGGCGGTAAGAGGCGCCGCCGGAGCGCTGAGCGGCGGCTACGCGGCATGCCTTAGTGGAGGATCGCAACCGGGACCGGAGTCGCGAGGCCGCGGACAGCGAGCCACGCCTCGAGTGCTTGCGGCCAGAGGTCCGCGGGCTGGCCGCGATGGCGCAGGCCGAATCCGTGGCCGCCCTTCTCGTAGAGATGGAGCTCTGCCGGCCGGCCGGCGCGGGCCCAGCGTTCGTACGCTTCGGTGCTGCGTGAGGATGGGACCTGGGGATCGTCTGTCGCCGCGACGAGGAACAGTGGCGGCGCGGCAGTAGCGGCCCCGGCCTCGGGCGGAACCGCGCCGGAGGCCGCGATCGCGAAATCCGGCCGCGGGCCGCCGGCCGGCGCGAGGGCAAGGTCCAGAACCGTCATCGCCCCCGCCGATGCTCCCATCGCCCCGACCCGATCCGCTCTGATCCCGTATTTGCCGGCGTTCGCGCGGATCAGCCGCAGCGCCTGCTGCGCGTCGGCGACCGCCAAGTCGCGCGCGGGGCGGGTCCTGAGCAGGAATGCGTCGAGCGTTTCCGGACCCGGAGGCGCCGAGGGACCGGGCGGCCGCACCCGGTAGCGCAGCACGAATGCCGTGATCCCCCGCGCCGCCAGCCATTCGGCCACCTCGGTCCCGTCGAGATCCCAGGCCAGCGCGCGAAAGGCGCCGCCGGGGAGGACGAGCATGGCCGTGCCGTTGGTCTTGCCCACGGGGCGGACGACGGTGATCGTAGGGGTGGTGACGTTGGTGACGACATGGATGCGGCCGACGCCGGGGATGTCGGCGTCGGCTTCCTCTTCCGGCCCCGTCCAGCTTTCCGTGCCAGGCGCCGCGCCGGGCCAGAGGCGAACGATTTCCGGCGGCGGCGAGGGCGCGGCATCGACGCCGCCGGTCGGCAGGAGCGCGCAAAGCGCTGCGGCGAGGGGTGCGAGGATCGGCCGGCCGACCATGTCAGGAGACGCTCACGAAGCTGTCCAGCACCCGCTTCCTCCCGGCATGCTCGAAGTCGATCTCGAGCTTGTTGCCTTCGATCTCGGCGACGGTCCCGTAGCCGAACTTCGAGTGGAAGACGCGCTGGCCCAGCGCGATGTCGGTGCGGCCGGGATTGCCGAGGCTGACGGCCGACGCCTTCGCCTCGACGATGCGGGCGGGAGTGCGTTCGAAGCCGCCGGTCACGGCGCGGCGCCAGCCCGGGCCGCGGGTCTGGCCGCGGGCGACGTCGGCGAAGGGGTCGGCGCGTTCGGACCAGTTGGCGCGCCAGAGGCTCTCGCCGCCGGACATGGTCTGCTCGGATTCGACATGGTCGGGCGGCAGCTCGGTGACGAAGCGCGACGGTATGCTGCTCGTCCATTGGCCGTAGATGCGGCGATTGGCGGCGTGGAAGATGAAGCACTTGCGGCGCGCTCTTGTGATCGCGACGTAAGCCAGGCGGCGCTCTTCCTCGAGGCTCGCCGAGCCGCCTTCGTCGAGCGCGCGTTGCGAGGGAAACACGCCTTCCTCCCAGCCGGCCAGGAAGACCGTGTCGAACTCGAGGCCCTTGGCGGCGTGGATGGTCATGATCGTGACCTTTTCGGCCTCGCGCGCCTCGTCATTCTCCATGACGAGGCTGACATGCTCCAGGAACGCGCCGAGATTCTCATATTCCTCCATCGCCCGGGTGAGCTCGGCGAGATTCTCGAGACGGCCCGCGCTTTCGGCCGAGCGGTCCGCCTGGAGCATGGCAGTGTAGCCGCTCTCGTCGAGGACGAGGCGGGCGAGCTCGGGGTGGGGAAGCTCGGCGAGACGCTGGCGCCACCGGGCGATGTCGCCGACGAGGTTGCCCATCGCGCGGCGCGCCTGGGGAGTGAGCTCGTCGCTGTCGAGGATCTGGGCCGCCGCCTGCATCAGTGGCACGCCGGCGCGACGGGCAAGCTCGTGGACCTTGGCGACCGCCTTGTCGCCGAGCCCGCGCTTGGGCGTGTTGACGATCCGTTCAAAGGCGAGGTCGTCCGCCGGCTGGGCGATGACGCGCAGATAGGCGAGCGCGTCGCGGATCTCGGCGCGCTCGTAGAATCGGAAACCGCCGACGATGCGATAGGGGATGCCGACGGCGATGAACCGGTCCTCGAACTCACGCGTCTGGAACTGGGCGCGCACCAGGATGGCGATGTCGCGCGCCCGCACGCCGCGGCGCTCCGCCGTCTCGATCTCGTCGCCGACGCGGCGCGCCTCCTCCGGCCCGTCCCAGACGCCGACGACCCGCACCTTCTCCCCCCCGGCCTCCTCGGTCCACAGCGTCTTGCCGAGGCGTCCGCCATTGTGGGCGATGAGCCCCGAGGCGGCGGCGAGGATGTGCGGCGTGGAGCGATAGTTCTGCTCGAGCCGGACGATCTTCGCGCCGGGGAAGTCCTTCTCGAAGCGCAGGATGTTGGCGACCTCGGCGCCGCGCCACGAATAGATCGACTGGTCGTCGTCGCCGACGCAGCAGATGTTCCTGCGCTCCTGGGCGAGCAGGCGGAGCCAGAGATACTGGCTCTGGTTGGTGTCCTGATATTCGTCGACGAGGATGTACTTGAAGCGCTGCTGGTAGAGGTCGAGCACGTCGCGGCGGGTGCGCAGGATCACCAGCATGTGGAGGAGGAGATCGCCGAAGTCGCAGGCGTTCAGCGCCTTCAGGCGCTCCTGATACTGGCGATAGAGGAGCTGGCCCTTGCCGTTCGCATAGGCCTCGCTCTCGCCGGCATCGATCTGGTCGGGCGTCCAGCCGCGATTCTTCCAGCGGTCGACGAGGCCGCCGAGCATCCGTGCCGGCCAGCGTTTCTCGTCGATGTCGGCCGCGAGGATCAGCTGCTTCAGGAGCCGGAGCTGGTCGTCGGTGTCGAGGATGGTGAAGTTGGACTGCAGGCCGACCAGCTCGGCGTGGCGGCGCAGCATGCGCGCGGCGACCGAGTGGAAGGTGCCGAGCCAGGGCATGCCCTCGACCGCGTCGCCGACGATGCGGCCGACCCGTTCCTTCATCTCGCGCGCGGCCTTGTTGGTGAAGGTGACGGCGAGGATCTCGCTCGGCCAGGCGCGGCGGGTGGCGATGAGGTGGGCGAGGCGTGCGGTCAGCGCCGCCGTCTTGCCGGTCCCGGCGCCGGCAAGGACGAGCACCGGCCCGTCCGTCGTCAGCACCGCCTCGCGCTGCGGGGGGTTGAGGCCGCGCAGGTAGCCGGGTTCGGGGGCGGGGGTAGGGGCCTCGTTCACCCGCCGGAGGTAAGGGACGGGACGGACAGGGGCAAGGCGGGGGATGGACCTTGCGCGGGAGCGGCCGTCGTGGCAGAACGGTCCAGAACAAAGGGAGGACAATCATGCCCGAGGGAGGATGCCATTGCGGCGCGGTTCGCTATCGGATGCCCGACGCCGCGATCCACCAGGCGCTGTGCCATTGCAGCGACTGCCGGCGCCATTCCGGCGCGCCGGCAGTCTCGTGGGCGCTGGTCAAGCGCGAGGAGCTCGGCATCCAGGGGGAGACGCGGGACTATGCGTCTTCCGAGCACGGGCGGCGGCACTTCTGCCCGACCTGCGGGACCGCGCTCTTCTACACCAACGAGGCGGTGTTCCCCGGGGCCATCGACGTCCAGACCTGTACGCTCGACGATCCGGATGCCATCGCGCCGACGGCGCAGATCCAGGTGGCGGAGCGGGTCGGGTGGATGGCGCGCCTCGACTCGCTGCCGGCGTTCGAGCGCTACCCGGGCTGAGCGAGCGCCGTCAGGCGAGCCGGCGGAGCAGCGTGATCCGCGCCTTGCCGTAGATTCGCACCGCCGCTTCCTCGTAGCCCGCCGCTGCCACGGCCTCATCGCGTGCCGTCTCGACGCCGGCATAGGCGCCGGCGCGGAGGGGGAGCCGCGCCAGTGCCGATGCGGCGAGGCCGCTGCGATAGGGCGGGTCGAGGAAGGCCAGGTCGAGCGGACCGACGATATGGGCCTGCTCGGCTGGGACGGCGAGGATTTCCGCCGCCGCTCCGAGGGTGGCGAGGTTGCGGTCGATCGCCGCGACGGCGTGCCGGTCGGTCTCGACGAAGGTGCAGCGCGCGGCGCCGCGGGACAGGGCCTCGAGGCCGAGCGCCCCCGAGCCCGCGAAGAGATCCGCGACGGCAAGACCCTCGAAGCTGCCGAGGCGGCTGGCGAGCATCGAGAACAGGGCTTCGCGCGTGCGGTCGGAGGTCGGACGGGTGGCCGAGCCGGCCGGCGCGAGGATCGGTCGGCCGCGCCACTTGCCGGCGATGATCCTCACTTCAGTGCCTCCCCGGCTTTCGCCGGGGAGGGGGACCGGGCGAAGTCTGGTGGAGGGGTCTTTGGCGCCGGCCTCTGCCAATTACCCCTCCACCACCCTTAGGGTGGTCCCCCTCCCCATCTCGAGATGGGGAGGCACGAAGCCCCTTCCGGAACGCCACCAGATCGTGCTGGCGCACTTCGACCACCGTGCCCGCCGGCAGGTCGGCGAGCACGAACGGCCCGTACGCGGTGCGGATCAGGCGCGAGACCTTGAGGCCGAGATGCTCGAGCACGCGGCGGACCTCGCGATTCTTGCCCTCGGTCAGCCTCAGCTCGATCCAGGCGTTGCGGCCGGTGCGGCGTTCGAGATTCGCGTCGATCGCGCCGTAGCGCGTCCCGTCGATCTCGATGCCCTCGATCAGCGCCTCCAGCCGCTCCTGGCTGACGTCGCCGAAGGCGCGGGCGCGATAGGTGCGCTCGACCTTCGACGACGGCAGCTCGAGCTGGCGCTTCAGCTCGCCGTCGGTGGTGAGGAGGAGGAGACCCTCGGTGTTGAGGTCGAGCCGGCCGACGGGAACGACGCGCGGCAGATCGTTCGGCAGCCGGTCGTAGATGGTGGGGCGGCCCCGGGGGTCGCGCTCGGTCGTGAGCAGGCCGACCGGCTTGTGGAACAGGAACAGCCGCGCCGGTGCGGCCGCCTTGACCGGCTTGCCGTCGACGGTGACGCCGTGCAGCGAGGCGAGGAGCGTCGCCGGCGTCTCGACCGGCCTCCCGCCGATCGCGACGCGGCCTTCCGCGATCATCCGCTCGATCTCGCGGCGCGAGGCGATGCCGGCGCGGGCCAGGAGCTTGGCGATGCGCTGGCCTTCGCGGGCGGGCGGACGGGGCACGGCGTTTCTCCTCTCGGCCCGCCCAACGGGCGGAAATTTGCGCCCAGCCGCTGGCGCGGCGCGGCACCGGCCCCCATCTCGCTCGTTACGCAGGCAGAATTGTCAGCCAGGGGGTCGCACGTCCTATAATGTTGTTCGGCAAGCGTGAAAGGGCGATCAGGCGCATCGTCATCGTCGAGGACGAGCCGCTCGTCGCGTTCGACAACGAGCACCTGCTGCGCGAGGCGGGTTATGAGGTGGTGGCGACCGTCGACAGCCTCGCCGAGGCGGTGCGGGTGCTCGACGAGGATGACGACGTCCACCTCGTGCTGAGCGACATCACCCTCTCCGGCGACGGCGACGGCACCGACGTCGCGCGTGCCGCCGGGGCGAAGGGGGTGCCGGTGCTGTTCGTGACCGGGTCATGCCCCGATGCCGCGCGGGCGCTGGCGATCGGCTGCCTCGCCAAGCCCTATACGGACCGCATGCTGAGGAACGCGCTCGAGGCGCTGGACCGTAAGCTGAGGGGCGAGCCGGTGAAGCGGGTGCCGGCGGGGCTGAGCATTTACGCCTGACGCTCCTCCCGGGGGCGGGGGAGGAGCTAGGCCAGCGCCTTCTCCACCTGGTCGTGGAAATACTTGATCCCGGTCTCCAGCGTTCCCAGGGTCAGGCTCTCCAGCGCGCCCGAGCCCAGCCCCTGCTGGCCGAGCGCCGCGGCGCGGAAGTCCTCGCCGCCGAACACGCCCTCGTCGAGCAGCGCCCAGCTCCGCGCCCAATGATCCTCTTCCTCCGCCGTCGCCGGGCGCTCGGGGATGAGCATGAAGTCCTCGACCAGCGTGCGATCGACGGCCTGCGGCATCAGCACCATCAGGTTCACGTAATCGGGGCTCATGATCATGATCGTGCCGGGGAAGAGCTGATAGGCGAAGGTGATGACCGCGCGCAGCGCCGCCCAGTCCATGTGATCGATGTCGGCGAGGTGATCGGTGCGGCCGACGGCGGAGCGTTGGTGAATGCCGATCGTGTCCATCGCCGTCACGCCGTCGGCGAAGAAGCGGGCGATGGTCGGGCCGTGGAGCCGCTGCACGTGATAGCTTTCCTGAAACGCATCCATGATGAGCTTCCAGTTGGCGGGAACGTCGTGGATGCGGCGGCGGTAGAGATGGTGGCCGGCGAGACCGAAGGCGTCGAATTCGGGCGCCAGGACATCGGCGTCCGCGACCTCGGCGCTCGGGTCGGGGGCGATCCAGAGCAACCCGCCGGCTTCCACGCTGGGAAGCTCCGCCAGGCCATGTGCCGCCTTGTCGAGGCCGGGGAAGGTGTCGGGGCGCGGCAGTCCGGCGAGGCGGCCGTCGAGGGCGTAGGACCAGGCATGATAGGGGCAGACGAGCCGCGGTGCGCAGACGGGCTCAGCGCCCTCGACGAGCCGGGTGCCACGGTGGCGGCAGACGTTGAGGAAGACGCGCGCCGTGCCGGCCTTGTCGCGGGCGAGGAGCAGAGGCCGCCCGAACCCGTCGTGCGGCACCGCCATGTTCGGCCTGGAAAGCAGCGCCGCGGGCGCGATCACCATCGGGCGCCGGTCGAAAATGCGCGCCTTCTCGGCGGCGAAGCGGGTGGGATCGGTGTAGACCGAGGCCGGGACCGTCTCGATGCCGCTGCCGAGGCTCGCCGTTCCCGACGCGATCAGGCGCGCCAGCGCGAGCTGGCCCTCGGTCGGGCGCAACCGGGTCGGCATGTCCATGGCGGCAGAGTGCGGCGGGAGCGCGGCATTGGCAAGCGCCGGAAGAGCCCACCCCCGGGCCCTCCCGGAAATCCGGGAGGGGAGATACTTGCGTCCACGATATTCACCCCCTCTCGGATTTCCGGGAGGGGGTAGGGGGTGGGTCCGCTTCGCCGGCACCGCGTCCGCCAAAGCCTCTAGCCGAGGCGGAGGGAGCCGTTACAAAGGGTTCATGAACTCCCCCGCGAAAGCCGGTCGCGCGCCCCGGCGCGAGCCGTTCGGCAAGGTCGTCGCCTCCTATTTCAAGCCGCGGCCGCTGGGCGCGTTCCTGCTCGGCATATCGAGCGGCTTCCCGCTCACCCTGCTCCTCGCCACCATGTCCTACTGGCTGTCGAAGGTCGGTATCGACAAGAAGACGATCGGCTTCCTCTTCGCGTTGACCACGCCCTACACGCTCAAATGGCTGTGGGCGCCGCTGATCGACGGCATCTCGATCCCGGTGCTGGCGCGGCTGGTGGGGCAGCGGCGCGCCTGGCTGTGGGTGGTGCAGGTGCTGCTCGCCATTGCCATCATCCAGCTCGGCTTCAGCGACCCCGTCCACCATATCGGGCGCTTCGCCTTGTGGGGCATCACCGTCTCCTTCCTGTCGGCGACCCAGGACATCGTCATCGACGCCTATCGGATCGAGACGCTGCCGGACGAGGAGCTGGCGCTGGGCACCGCCACCAACCAGGTCGGCTATCGCACCGGCAGCCTGCTGGCGGGGGCCGGGACGATCTACCTCGCCTCGATCGAAGGCATCGGCCTGGGCTGGGCCGCCGCCTACGGCATCTCCGCCTTCCTCGTCATTCCCGGCTTCCTCGCCTCGCTGTGGCTGGGGCCGGGGCGGCACACGGCGGTGCGCGAGCGTAATTTCGGCCTCGCCACGGTCCTGCATTTCCTCAAGCACAACGTCGTCGCGCCGTTCGCGGACTTCCTCCGCCGGCCGGGCGCCTGGCTGATCCTCCTGTTCGTCCTCACCTACAAGCTGGGGGATGCGGTCGGGCAGAACATGCTGTCGCCGATGGTGGTGCACCAGGGGTTCAGCGACACCGACTATATCGCGATCAACAAGCTGGTCGGCTTCTGGGCGCTCGTCGTCGGCGCGCTCGTCGCCGGCGCGCTGATCGCCCGTTTCGGCATGGGCCGGCTGCTGTTCGGCGCGGGCATCATCATGATGGGCGCGAACCTGATGTTCGCCGCGGTCGCGGCGACCGGCCATTCGGTCTGGCTGCTGACCCTCGCCGTCGCAACCGAGAACCTCTTCGCCTCGATCAGCCTCACCGTCTTCGCGACCTATTTGTCCGGCCTGTCCAATACCGCCTTCACCGCCACCCAATATGCCTTGCTGTCGAGCGTCGCCTCGGTGGCGCGGACCTTCGCGACGACCCCATCCGGCTATGCTGCCGCCATTTTCGGCTGGCCGGGCTTCTACGTCTTCTGCGCCTTCCTCGGCATACCGGGCCTTGTCTTCCTGTTCCTGATGCGCCGTGCCGGCTTCGTCGTCGACACCGTGCGGCAGGTCGGAGTCCAGGGGTCCGAGCCGGTGGAAGGCGAGGAGCCGCGCCCGGTGCCGGCGGAGCCGCGCTAGGCGGGCACCTGTCCGTTCGCCCGAAGGACGTCCCCGGCGAGGTAGAGCGAGCCCATGACGAGCACCACCGGCGGCGGTGCCGCCGGCTCGCCGTGGCGGCCGATCCAGGCGAGCGCGGCGGGCACGTCCTCGGCGGCCATGGCGGCAAGGCCGTTGCGCCTGGCGAGCGCCACCAGCTCGGCGGCGGGGTGGGAGGCATGGCCGGGGACGGCGACGGCGTGGACGGTCGGCTGGCCGCCGGCGAAGGGCTTCAGCACCCCCGGCGCGTCCTTGTTGGCGAGCAGGCCGAAGACGAGGTGAAAGGCCCGGTCCCCCGGCACGTGAACGCGGAAATGATCGGCGACGGCACGCGCCGCGGCAGGGTTGTGGCCGCCGTCGAGCCACAGCTCGGCCCCGGCGGGAAGAAGCGCGGTCAGCGGCCCGGCCGAGAGACGCTGCAGGCGCGCGGGCCACTCGGCCCAGCCCATGGCGGCGCGAAGCGCGGCCTCGGGGACGGGAATCCGGTCCTGGTGGCGCAGCATCGCGACGGCGAGGCCGGCATTCGCCGCCTGGTGCATTCCCTCGAGGCGGGGGAGCGGGAGCTGCAGCGTCCCGCGGGAGTCGGAATATTCGAGCTTCCCCTTCGCAACGGTCGCGTCCCACGACCGTCCGCGGGGCAGCCAGCGCGCGTCCGCGGCCGCGGCGGCTTTGGCGACCCGCTTCGCGATCGCGTCGGGATAATGCTGGGTGAGCAGCGGGACGCCCGGCTTGGCGATCCCGGCCTTCTCCGCGGCGATGTCCTCGAGGCGGTCGCCCAGGAATTGCTGGTGGTCGAGGCCGAGCTGGGCGATGCCGCAGGCGGCGGGGGAGGGCACGACGTTGGTCGCATCGAGCCGCCCGCCGAGGCCGACCTCGACGATGGCTGCGTCCGCGGGCGTCCGGGCGAAGGCGAGGAAGGCGGCCGCCGTGGTGGCTTCGAAGAAGCTGGGACCGATCCCATCCGCGGCGTCGAGCGTCTCCTCGAGCAGGGCGGCGAGGCTGTCGTCGCGGATCAGCGCGCCGGCGACGCGGATCCGTTCGTTGAACCGCACGAGATGGGGGCTGGTGTAGACATGGGCCTTCAGCCCCGCCGCCTCGACCGCGGCGCGCAGATAGGCGCAGGTCGAGCCCTTGCCGTTGGTGCCGGCGACGTGGAGCACCGGAGGCAGCGCCCGCTCCGGATTGCCGAGGCGATCGAGGAGCGCGCGGATGCGTTCGAGGCCGAGCGTGTCGGCACCGGGAGAGAGGGTGCCGAGGCGGTCGAGCTGGCGCTGGACGGCGGGGTCGTCGGACTGGGCGCGGTCCATTAGCGCCTCCCCGGAACGGGGAGGGGAACCAGACGCAGTCTGGTGGAGGGGGCCCGATTCCGATGCGGCGAGGAGGCGGGCCCCCTCCACCGCGGTTCCCGCGGTCCCCCTCCCCGTTCCGGGGAGGAGCAGGGGATCACGCGGCCGCCTTCCGCTCCTCCGGCATCAGGTAGCCGATCAGCCGGGCCAGCGTCTCCCGCAGCGCCTTGCGGTGCGTCACCATGTCGACCATGCCGTGGGCGAGGAGATATTCGGCGCGCTGGAAGCCCTCGGGCAGCTTCTCGCGGATGGTCTGCTCGATGACGCGCTGGCCGGCGAAGCCGATGAGGGCCCCGGGCTCGGCGATCTGCACGTCGCCGAGCATCGCATAGGAGGCGGTGACGCCGCCAGTGGTCGGGTCGGTGAGGACGACGATATAGGGAAGGCCCGCTTCCTTGAGCTCGGCGATGGCGACGGTGGTGCGCGGCATCTGCATCAGCGAGAGGATGCCTTCCTGCATGCGCGCGCCGCCGGCCGCGGTGAAAATGACATAGGGGCAGCGGTCGGCGATCGCGGCGCGGGCGCCGTCGACGAAGGCGGCGCCGACGGCCATGCCCATCGACCCGCCCATGAAGGCGAAGTCCTGGACGCCGACGACCGCCTTGCGGCCCTCGATCGTGCCGCGCGCGTTCATCAGCGCGTCGGCCTCGCCCGTCGCGGTGCGGGCGGCCTTCAGCCGGTCGGTGTAGCGCTTGGAATCGCGGAACTTCAGCGGATCCTCGCGCACCTGCGGCGGCGGCAGGATCGTGTAGCCGGGATCGAGCAGCAGTGCGAAGCGGGGGCGGGGGCCGATGCGGTCGTGATGATCGCAGCGGGGGCAGACGTAGTCATTCTCCTCCCACTCCTTCGTGAAGATCATCGCGCCGCAGGTCCGGCACTTGTGCCAGAGATTCTCGGGCGTCTCGCGCTTGGGCAGGAAGGGAATGCTGTTCCGGACGCGGTTCAGCCAGCTCATGCGGTGTCTCCTCGGCGAGCGCGGATAGGCGCGGCGGCGGCGGGGGGCAAGTTCCGCGGCTTCAGGCTAGAGCGTGGCCTCGATGGCACGCGCCGCCTCGTCGGGATCGACGGCCTGGGTGATCGGGCGGCCGACGACGAGGATCGAGGCGCCGGCGTCGAGCGCCGCGCGCGGAGTCATGACGCGCTTCTGGTCGGCGCTGGCGCCGCCGGCGGGGCGGACGCCCGGGACGACGAAGAAGCCGTCGTGCCAGGACCGCTTCGCCGCCGCGACCTCGGCGCCCGAGCAGACGAGGCCGTCGAGGCCCGCCTCGCGGGCGAGCGCGGCGAGCCGCTCCACCTGGGCGTGGGGATCGGCAGCCACTCCGATCGAAGCGAGATCGTCGCCGTCGAGGCTGGTCAGGACGGTGACGGCGACCACCTTCGTCCCGACGGGCGCCGCGGCCTTGGCGTCCTCCATCATCGCGCGGCCGCCGGCGGCGTGGACGGTGAGGATCGCCGGCGCGAGCGGGCGCAGCGCCTGCACCGCCTTGCCGACCGTGTTCGGGATATCGTGGAGCTTGAGGTCGAGGAAGATGGGCAGGCCGAGCTCGGCCATCGCATGCACGCCGTGGCGCCCGTTGGCGCAGAAGAATTCGAGGCCGAGCTTGAGGCCGCCGACGTGGCGGCGGACCTTCGCCGCGATCGCCTGCGCCCGCGCGAGCTCGGGCGTGTCGATGGCGACGAAGATGGGGCTGGTCACGGCGCGGTCGGCCAGGCTTTGCTGTCGGTCGCGACGCGCTCGTCGGCGGCATTGCTGACGGTGACGGGCGCGGCCGGCGCGGCCGCCGGCGCGACGGCGTTGCGCTCGATCGGCTCGAATCGCCGGCGCAGCGACCAGAGCTTCGCGCGGTAGACGAGGACGGTCGGGATCCAGCCGATCAGGAAGCCGAAGACGATCAGCAAGGGCGTGCGCACCTCGGCGACCAGCCCGCCCCACAGGCGCAGCTCGACGATCCCCCAATTGGCCTTGGCGAAGAGGACCAGGATTATCGCCAGCACAACCCAGAACAGGGTCTTCAGAAACTGCATCCGCGCCTCCCACGCCCTGCTTATGGCGCGGCGGCGGACGGCGCAACCGAAGACGCCGGGCCGATCTCGGCGGCGAGCGCGTCGAACAGCGCCTCGATGGCGGTGAGGCGCGGCCGCTCCTCGGCGAGGATGGCGTGGAACGCGTCCCGCTTGAGGCCGGCGACGAGCCCCGGGGGCAGGTGCGTGCCCTTGGGCAGCGCGGAGACGGCGATCTCGATCAGCCGGTCGGCGCCATGGAGGCGGCCCCACAGATAGTCGTTCTCGCGATAGGCGCGGCTGAAGAAGGCGCCGAAGCTGTTGAGCTGCGTCCCCTTGAGCGTCGCCGCCGCGCCTCCCGCGCGGATCGTCGTCGCATCCTCGGGCGAGATCCGGTCGACCTTCACCGGATGGAACTCGTCCAGCGCTTCACCCTGAAGGAGGGGCAGGGTCGCGACGTCGTAAAAGGCGAAGCCGAGATAGGCGAGGATCAGCGCGCGCCGTTCGGGCTTCGCGAACTGCGCGAGGACCTCGGTCAGGCGCTCGTCGGCCTCTGCGTCGATCCCCTTGAGATCGAGCGCCGCGGCGAAGGCTTCGAGCCGCGCCGCGACGTCCCCGGCCTCGACCGCCGGGCGATCGGCGCATTCCTCATAGCGGTCGATAAGCGCGTAGAGCGCCGCCTGCGCGCAGGCCGCCGCCTCGGGCGCGCAGCCGGGTCCCTGCTCCATCTCGGCGAGGCGCCGCGAGACGAAGCGGAGGCGGCGGATGCGGAAGCCGGAGTCGAAGTTGCGCAGGAAGTCGATGACGTCGGCGGTGCCGCCGGCCTCGGTGATCGCCCCCGGAGCGACGAGGCCGCGGGCGCGGACATGCTCCCACAGCGCCTTGCGCGTGCCTTCCCGACCGTTCGACCCGCGCGACAGCGCCTCCGCCACCTGCTCGACGACCGTGGCGAGCTTGAGGTGCCCATAGGCGGCATAGGCGAAGCCCGATTCGCGGGCGGCGACGGCATGCGCCTTGGCGCGCCACGCGGCGACGCGCGTCGCCGTCGGGCGCAGCAGCAGCAAGGTGGAGCCGAACGCTTTCTCGATCGCCCGCTCGACCTGCGGCTGCATCGCCTCGACGATGCGGCTCACCCGCCGGACCCGCGCGGAGCGGCCGTCGAGCGCTTCGAGAGCGTCGCGGATCGGCTGTTCGCGCGGAATGTCGGAGATTGCGCCGAAGATGGTGCCGAAGAATCCAGGCGTCTCGGCCGGACCGGCCTCCGAGAGGCGCACCGCGTGCCCGCCCGGCTTCGGGTCGATGTAGACGAAGCGGCGGTCGACCTCGCGGCGGGCCGGGCGGCTCCGGAGCGCGGCCATGGCGGGGCGGAAGGGCGCGTTGGCGAGCACCGACCCGTCGATCAGCACCGCGGTGTCGACGTCGCCGATGGCCCGGTGGCGCGGCAGGGCGGCGGTCACGAACGATTCCCGTCCCGGCCAGGCGCGGGCGCGCTCGGCGAGGACGGCGTCGAGCTCGCCGATCCTGAAGGGCGGGAAGGCGCCCGGAAAGCTGGCCGTCGCGCGGGCGGCGAAGACCAGGGCCGGGGCCTCGGCGAGCGACCCCGCGGGGCCGGCATCCTTGCGGAAGGAGAGGATCAGGCGGTGCTCGACCTCCGTCACCTCCGGCGGCGAATGGAGCCGCAGCCGCTCCGGGTGGCCATGGAAGTCGGTGACCGTGACGAAGAGGTCCAGCGGCTGATGCTCGGGGAGGAGCGGCGGCCCGGCGGGCGCGCGCGCCATGGCGTCGAAGGCGTCGAGCAGCAGGTTGGTGAAGCCTGGCCCGCTGAAGGGTGGCGCGAACCAGCGGGCGCGGACGAAATTGGCGAGCTTGGCGCGCACCTCGTCACGATGGGCCGCCTCGACGGTCTGATCGACGACGCCGCCGCGGCGTTTGGACAGCGCCCAGGCGAGCGGCACCGCCGCCCCCTTGGCGAAACGCGACAGACGGCTCACTTCCGGATCGAGCAGCCGGTCGACGTCCGCGGTCTCCAGCCACAGCTCGGTCAGCGGGTCGAGCGACTGGCCGCTGGCGATGGCCTGCCCCAGGAAAATGGCGTTGATGCCGCCGGCGCTCGCCCCGGTCAGGATGTCGACGAGGACGCGCAGCTCGAGCCCGCCATGCGTGGCCATCGCCTCGAGGAGCCGGTGGTAGACGCCTTCCGAGCCTCCCCCGCGCGGTGCGCTGGCGTGGAAGGCGCGGCTGGCGCGGGCGAGCCGCCACACCTCCTTGGTGATGCCGTGCATGTAGACGGCGAGGCTGATGCCGCCGTAGCAGATCAGGGCCAGCCGAAGCTCTTTCTCGCGCATCCCCGCAACCGTGGCAGGGGTCGCGGGCGGTGTCGAGCATCCCCGCGGTTCCCTTCGGGAAGGCTCGATTCGTCCCGGAGTCGCAACACGTCGCCGTAACGAACGGGACTCGTGGGGAAAGCGGGGTTAGCCCCGCCCTCGTAACGAGCTGAGGGGCTTTCACCTGTGATCGAACGTCTACGCCGCACCGGCTTGCTGCGCGTCGCCGCGCTGAGCCTCGCCGCGCTGACGAGTGCCGCACCGGCCCAGACCGTCGCCGACAGCCCGCGGCTCCAGAGTCTTGAGCGGGCGGTGGCCGAGGTCGCGAACGCGCCGACCCAGCCGTCGCTCGACGCCAAGATCGCCGTCGTCCAACAGGCGTTCGAGCCGGTCGGGGAGGGCACGGCCAGCTATTACGGCCGCGAGCTGGCGGGCAACCGCACGTCGAGCGGCGAGCGGTTCGACCCGGCCGGTTTCACCTGCGCGCACCGCAGCCTGCCGCTCGGCACCATCCTGCGCGTGACCAACCTCGCCAACGGCCGCAGCGTCATCGTCCGCGTCAACGACCGGGGGCCGTTCACCCGCGGCCGGATCCTCGACATGTCGCTCGCGGCGGCGAGGGAAATCGCGATGGTCGGTCCCGGCCACGCGCGCGTGCGGCTCGAGGTCGTGCACGACATCGCCTGAACGTTTCGCCGCTCCGGCGGGTCGTTCGTCGAAACGATCTTCCCAAAATCGAGTCCGGTCGCTATGGGCCGGCCACCACTTTGTGGAGGGGATTCCTTTTTATGTTCAATAAGATACTGCTGAGCGGCGTTGCTTGCGCCGCCCTGCTCGCCGGCTCGTCCGTCGTCGCGCAGACCAAGCCCGCCGCCGCCCATGCGGCCTCCGCGGCCGCCACCGGCAAGCCGGAGCTCGGCACCTGGGGCGTCGACCTTTCCGGCATGGACAAGACCGTCAACCCCGGCGACAGCTGGTACAATTACGTCAACGGCACCTGGGACAAGAACACCGTCATCCCCGCCGACAAGGCGGCCTGGGGCGGCTTCGGCATCCTCGCCGAGCTGTCGACGACCCGTACCCGTACGCTGATCGAGGAAATCGCCGCCAAGCCCGCGCCCAAGGGCAGCAACGAGCAGAAGATCGGCGACCTCTATCGCAGCTACATGGATGAGGCCGCGATCGAGCGGGCGGGCATCGAGCCGCTCAAGCCGTATCTCGC
Organism: Alphaproteobacteria bacterium; assembly: GCA_019239415.1. GTDB lineage: Bacteria > Pseudomonadota > Alphaproteobacteria > Sphingomonadales > Sphingomonadaceae > Allosphingosinicella. The sequence goes on along the minus strand of JAFAZW010000061.1, from coordinate 40,579 downwards.
GCGCATCGACGCGATCCACAGCCAGAGCGACCTCGCCGCCGCTTTCGCCGAGGCGAACCGCACCGGCATCGGCGGCCCGATCGGCATCGGCACCCAGCAGGACCTCAAGAACAACAGCGTGTACGCCGCTTATGTCGGCCAGGGCGGCCTCGGCCTTCCGGACCGCGACTATTATTCCGAGGCGAAGTTCGAGCCGATCCGCGGCAAATATGTCGAGCACCTGACCAACCTGTACCGCCTCGCCGGCCTCTCCGAGCCGGAGGCGCGCGCCAAGCGCGTGTTCGAGCTCGAGAAGCAGATCGCCGAGACCCACTGGACCCGCGTCCAGAGCCGCCAGACGGAGAAGCTCTACAACCCGAAGAGCATCGCCGAACTGCAGCAGATGGCGCCGGGCTTCGACTGGGCGACCTATCTGAAGGGCACCGGCTTCGCCGACCAGAGCCGCGTCATCGTCGCGCAGCCGAGCGCGATCGAGGGCACGGCGAAGATCGTCGCCGCCACCCCGATCGACACCTGGAAGGACTATCTCACCATCCGCACCATCCGCGCCGCGGCGCCGATGCTGCCCAAGGCTTTCGTCGACGAGAATTTCGCCTTTACCAAGGTGCTGACCGGCACGCCGCAGCTGCCGGACCGCTGGAAGCGCGGCGTCGCCGTCGTCAACGGCGCGCTCGGCGAAGCGGTCGGCCAGGCCTACGTCTCGCGCTACTTCACGCCGGACACCAAGGCGAAGGCCGACGAGCTCGTCCACAACCTCATCCGGGCGATGGACGCGCGGCTCGCCAACCTCACCTGGATGGCGCCCGAGACCAAGGCGAAGGCGCGGGCGAAGCTCGCCGCCTTCACCCCGAAGATCGGCTATCCGGACAAGTGGCGCGATTATTCGGCCCTCGAGATCGTCCCGGGCGACCTCGTCGGCAACGCGTTCCGCGCGCGCGCCTTCGAGTATAACCGCCAGCTCGCCAAGATGGGCAAGCCCGTCGACCGCTCAGAGTGGTTCATGACCCCGATGACGGTCAACGCCTACGCCAACCCGCTGATGAACGAAGTCGTGTTCCCGGCCGCGATCCTGCAGCCGCCCTTCTTCGATCCCAATGCGGACCCGGCGGTCAATTACGGCGCGATCGGCGCGGTGATCGGCCACGAGCTCAGCCACCATTTCGACGACCAGGGCCGCAAGTACGACCCGCAGGGCAACCTCGCCGACTGGTGGACGGCCGAGGACGTGACCCGCTTCAAGACCGGCACCGACAAGGTCGTCGCGCAATATGGCGGCTACGAGCCGATCAAGGGCACGCACGTGAACGGCGAGCTGACGCTCGGCGAGAACATGGCGGACCTTGCCGGCCTCGCGGTGGCGTACGACGCCTACAAGCTGTCGCTGCACGGCAAGCCGGACCGGGTGATCGACGGCTATACCGGCGACCAGCGCTTCTTCCTCGGCTTCGGCCAGGTGTGGCGCAACAAGATGCGGGAAGCGGCGATGATGCAGCAGCTCACCACCGATCCGCATTCGCCGGGTCAGCTGCGTCCGAACGTCGTCAGGAACTTCGACCAGTGGTACAAGGCGTTCAACGTGACGTCGGGCGCTCTCTACCTGCCGCCGGAGCAGCGCATCCACATCTGGTAAGCGCGCACCAGCGTCCAAGCGTCTCTTAGGCGCTTGCATGGACCGGGCCGGCGAGGCATCGCCGGCCCGGTTCCTTGTTTTCAGACCGCCGAAGGATTTCCCCGCTGACCCGCAAGTTCGCGTACCTGTCGCTCGGCGGCATCCTCCTCGTCCTCCTCGCCTTCTGGGCTGCCGCCTACCGGCACGGCCCGGTCCGGACCGCGCCCGGCGGCCCGACCGCCACGGCGCCCCATGTCGGCATCTCGGACCGCGATCTCGCCCGCATCGAGGAGCGCCAGCAGGCGCGGGACAGCGCCGTCGACTACAATATGCTCAACCATCGGCTGACGCGGCTGATGGACGCGCCGAGCATGATCGGCATGGCGGTCGGCGTCGTCGAGAACGGCCAGATCCGCTTCCTCCAGGGCTATGGCGAGACCGTCGCCGGCAGCGGCGACAAGGTGACTCCGAACACCCTGTTCCGCTGGGCGTCGGTTTCGAAGGGCGTCGCCGCGGACATGGTCGCCCTGCTCGCGCACGACGGCAAGCTGTCCCTGGTCGAGCCGGTCGGACGCTATGCGCCCTCGCTCAAGCTGCCGTCGGGGAACGAGAACCGCGCCACCGTCGCGGACCTGCTCTCGCACCGCCTCGGCCTGTTCAGCCACGCCAACGACAACAAGCTCGAGGAAGGGCAGGATCCGCATCTGCTCCGCTCGATGTTGGCGCAGCTCAATCCGATCTGCCCGCCGGGGACCTGCTGGGCCTATCAGAACGTCGCCTACGACGCGGCATCGGAGATCGTCGAGAAGACGACCGGCAAGACCTACGAGCAGGCGGTTCGGGAGCGCGTTTTCGGCCCGCTGGGGATGCGCTCGGCCTCGCTGAACCGCAACGCGCTGGTGTCGGCGACCAGCTGGGCGCGGCCCTATGTCGGCTCGAAGCATTCGAAGCCGGTCGAGGTCAGCGACGCTTATTACCGCATTCCGGGCGCCGGCGGCGTCAACAGCTCGATCAAGGACCTCGCCATCTGGATGGAAGCCCAGATGGGCCTCGCGCCGGGCGTCATCCCGCCCGACGTGCTGCGCGAGGTGCAGACGGGGCGGGTGGCGACGCCGGGCGAGCTCGGGCGCATGCGCAAGTTCCGCGAACGCGTCCGCACCGCCCAGTACGGGCTCGGCTGGCGCGTCTACGATTATGCCGGCCACCGCGTCATCGCCCACCGCGGCGGCGTCAAGGGCTACCGCTCGCTGATCATGTTCGACCCGGCGTTGAAGAGCGGCGTCGTCGCCTTGTGGAACGGCTCCAGCAGCCAGGCGGGCGGCGTCGAGTTCGAGGTGATGGACATGATCTACCACCTCCCGCCGCACGACTGGCTCGGCCTCGACGAAAAGCCCGCGCCCGAAGCGCCGGACGAAGGGAACAGCGCATCGCCGGACGCGGGGGGCTGACCCTCGCTCGGGAGCGGCGGCCGGCCCTCCGCGGTGGCTGATCAGTGTCGCGGTGCCGACGCCGCGGGTTGAGTTGCGCCGTGCCTGACTGCCTTGGACGGCCCCACCGACTCACCGCTCGCGCTGATCACGGAGTCGAATTTGTGGCGATCGGCAGCGGACATGTTGCTTGCGGAGCTTAACTTCTTAGGGCACTTGTCGTTCTTTTCCACATTCTGACTTGAGCACCTCCAGTTACCCTCAGCAGTCTGCGACCACGTGCCGCCAAGGCAGGTAATGACACAACCGTTCTTAAACGTGTGATCATTGTCTTTCGGCTTAGCGAAAGCAGCATGAGCCAGGACGCACGCGCAAACTAAGCAAACAGCCATCTTCCTTGCTCGGATTGCCAGACTATTCATGTCCACCTCCCATGCACCGTCCGCGTCCGAAGGCCGAGACCAGCCCTCTCGATCGGGGCAACTTCCATAGCTCTTCCGCATAGGTTTGTCAGCTGAGCTCTGTCTTCAGACGCGGACTAGCGCATCAGCACCAGCTCTTCGGCCATGGTCGGGTGCAGCGCCACGACCTGATCGAAATCGGCCTTCTTGAGCTTGGCCTTCACCGCAATCGCCGCGGCCTGGAGGATTTCGGGTGCGTCGGGGCCGATCATGTGGAGGCCGACCACCTCGTCGGTCTCGGCGTTGACGACGAGCTTGTAGAGCGCGCGCTCGTTGCGGCCGGCGAGGACGTTCTTCATCGGGCGGAAGTCGGACAGGTAGGTCCGGACCGAGCCGAGGCGGTTGCGCGCCTGGCCCTCGGTCATGCCGACGCCGGCCAGCGGCGGGTGGCTGAAGACGGCGGAAGGAATGTTCTCATAGTCGACCCGGGTCGGCTTGTCGCCGAACAGGGTGTCGGCGAACGCCTGCCCCTCGCGGATCGCGACCGGCGTGAGCTGGACGCGGTTGGTGACGTCGCCGACCGCGTAGACCGAATCGCAGGTCGACTTGTTGTCGGCGTCGACCACCACGGCGCCCTTGTCGTCGACCTCGACGCCGGCGGTGTCGAGGCCGAGGCCCTCGGTGTTGGGCTTGCGGCCGATCGCGTACATGACCGTGTCCGCCTCGATCGCGTCGCAGCCCTCCATGTGGACGGTGAGGCCGCCGCCTTCCCGTTTCTCGATGCGGTCGAACCTGACGTGGAAGCGATAGTCGATGCCCTTCATCATCGAGATGGTGAGGAGGCGGTCGCGGATCGTCTCGTCATAGCCGCGCAGGATGACGTCGGAACGGTTGACCAGCGTCACGTGGGCGCCGAACTGGTGGAAGATGCCGGCGAATTCGTTGGCGATGTAGCCGGCGCCGGCGATCACCACGCGCTTCGGCACGCTGTCGAGATGGAAGGCTTCGTTGGACGTGATGCCGTGCTCGGCGCCCGGAAAGCTCGGCACGACCGGCGTCGCGCCGGTCGCGATGAGGATGATCCGCGCCGTGACGGTGCGGCCGCCGGCGAGGCGGATCTCGTTCGGTCCCGTCAGCACGGCGCGCTCGCGGATCAGCTCGACCTTGTGGTTGGCGAGGGTATCGCCATAGGCGCCTTCGAGCCGGTCGACCTCGGCGAGGACGTTGTCGCGCAGCGTCTTCCAGTCGAACGCGCATTGCGGCACGTCCCAGCCGAAGCGCCGCGCGTCGGCGAGGTCCTCGGCGAAGTGCGCGCCGTAGACGAGCAGCTTCTTGGGGACGCAGCCGCGGATCACGCAGGTGCCGCCGACGCGATATTCCTCGGCAACCGCCACTCTCGCGCCGTGCGCGGCGGCGACCCGGGAGGCACGGACGCCGCCCGATCCGGCCCCGATGACGAAGAGGTCGTAGTCGAAACCTGCCATGCTCTCGCTCCGATGAACTGCCGGATTCCTTAGGGGCTGTGCGACGGCGGCGCTAATGCGCTTTTCGCATCGGCCCAATGCTTAGGGCCGCGGTGCCAGCCACAGGCCGTGCTGCGCATAGTCCACGGTGATCAGGAAGTGGCGCAGGATCGACGTGCCGACGTTAACGTCGGCGGCGCTCGCCGTGTCGTCGATCGCCGCGCGGACATTCTCGAACCTGCGGCCGCCGACCTCGAGCGTCCTCAGCACGACGATGGCGCGGCTGCGCCCACCGCCGATGCCGCCGCCCTCGCTCCGCCCGACGATCCGCTCGGGCGCGAGCAGGCCGATCCTTTCGGCATAGCCCTTGCCGATCAGCACCTCGCTGCCGTTGCCGAGGTCGAACTCCGCCTGGGCGGGCGCATGGCCCTCGACGGCGACGGGAAAGACCTCGACGCCGCGCTGGCTGGTCAGCGGATAGCGGCGGCCCGGCGGCGCGCGGCGGCGCGGCACGGCGGCGAGGCTGCGGCGGGCGAGGTCGATGTGCAGACGGGCCGCGTCGAACAGCTCGCGGCCGAGGATGACCGAGACCGGCCGCCCGATCAGCCGATCGGAGAGGTCGCGAAGGTCGAGCACCACCGCCGTCGTCGCCGGCACCGTGACCCCCGCGGCGGCGATCCGCAGGCCATGGGCGAAGCGACCTTTGTCCTCGCCGCCGCTGCCGTTGACGAGCTGGGCCGCGCCCATGCGCAGGCGCAGGCCGGCGGCGAAGGGCGCGTCGACAATCGTCATCTCCGCCGCCGAATCGAGCAGCGCGACGACCCGGATCCCGTTGACGGTCGCGGGGAGGAACAGCCGGTTGCGGAACAGCTCCAGCCTCGTCGGCGGCGCCGCGGCCGCGGAGGAGGCAAGCATCAGCAGCGTCGGGAGGAGGAGCAGGGCTCGCTTCATCCGCCGAGGCCGGCTCGCTCGATGAGCGCCGCGGTGGACGGGTCGAAATCGAGGCCGCCCGTGTCGATCGCCTTCGCCATTTGCTTGCCGAGCTCGACGCCGAACTGGTCGAAGGCGTTGATCCCGAGGAGCACGGCGTTGGCGAAGGTGCGGTGCTCGTAGAAGGCGATCAGCGCGCCCAGCGTGCCGGCGTCGACGCGATCGAGGAGAATGGTGGTCGACGGCCGGTCGCCGGGATAGGCGCGGTGTGGGTCGTCGTTGGTCCGTCCCGCCATCAGCGCCGCGCCCTGCGCGAAACAGTTGATCAGCAGCTGGCGGTGATGCTCCTCGTCGTAGCTGTGACCCGGCTCGATCGCGGCGACGAACTCGGTCGGGACGAGGTGGGTGCCCTGGTGGAGGAGCTGGAACACGGCATGCTGCGCGTCGGTGCCGACCCCGCCCCACGTGATCGGCGCGGTGGCGCGGCCGACGGGAGCACCTTCGAGGGTGACCGATTTCCCGTCCGATTCCATTTCGAGCTGCTGAAGATAAGCGGGCAGGAGCCGGAGCCGCTCGTCATAGGCGAAGACGGCTCTGGTCTCGGCCCCGCGGACGTTCGCGTAATAGCGGTCGACGAAGGCGGCGAGGATCGGCGCGTTCTTCCCGATCGGCGCGAGCCGGAAATGGCGGTCCATCGCGGCCGCCCCCTCGAGGAGCTGCTCGAAGGCCTCCCAACCCAGGGCGAGGGCGGCGGGGAAGCCGATGGCGGACCACAGCGAGTAGCGGCCGCCGACACTCTCCGCGAAGGGAAGGATGCGCGTCTCGTCGACTCCGAACTCGATCGCCTTGTCCGGCGCGGCGGTGACGGCGACGATGCGGCCATAGGGGTCCGCGACGCCGGCTTCGGCCAGCCATTCGAGCGCCGAGCGGGCGTTCAGCATGGTCTCCGTCGTGGTGAAGGTCTTGGACGCGATCACCAGCAACGTGGCGTGCGGGTCGAAATCCGCCACCGCCTCTTGGAGGGCGGCGGCATCGACGTTGGAGACGATCGCGGCCTCGTAGCGGCCGCCGCCGCGGCCGAGCGCGTCGACGAGGAAGTCGGGCCCGAGGGCGGAGCCGCCGATGCCGATGTGCAGGATATGGCGGATGGGGCCGAACGCGTCGGCCTCGATCGCGTCGATGAGCGCGCGCATGCGCGCGTGGAGGGCGGCGGCGCGGGCAACGCTCTCCGGCGCGCCCTGGCCGCGCTCCGCACTGTGCTCCGCGGCGCGCTGCTCGGTCGGATTGACGATGCGCCCGGCGAACAGCGCGTCGCGCGCGCCGGCCAGATCCTGCGCCTGGGCAAGAGCCGTGAACGTCGCGACGAGGCCGGCGTCGAGGTGGGTCTTCGAGAAGTCGAAGAGGATGCCGCCCTGTTCGACCGTCAGCGCGCCGACGCGGTCCGGTTCGGCCGTGAAGAGGGCGGGCAGGGCGGGGCGAGGCGCCGCCTCGAGCGCGGCCCAGGCGCGGTTCGTCTCGTCCATGCCGGCGCTATAGGAAGGGGCGCGGCGGAGGGGAATAGGATGCTTGATTTGCGCGGCCGCGTTCGCGCAAGGCGGCACGCATGGCGACGAGCGCGACACGGGGACGGAAGGCGGCGACGCGCGGCGGCGTCGCCCGCACGACGCGCTTCCTGCTCCTGCTGTTCGTCATCGCGGTGCTGCTGCGCACCTTCGTCTTCGCGCCGTTCATGATCCCGTCGGGGTCGATGCTGCCGCGGATGATGATCGGCGACTATCTGTTCGTCGCCAAATGGCCCTATGGCTGGTCGCGCTACGCCTTTCCCTTCGGCGTCGCCCGGTTCGGGGGACGGCTGTGGGGCGGCGAGCCCGCCCGGGGCGACATCGTCATCTTCCATCATCCCGCCAGCGGGCAGGATTATGTGAAGCGGCTGATCGGCCTGCCGGGAGATACGGTGCAGATGCGGGGCGGCGTGCTGGTGCTGAACGGACGTCCGGTGCCGAAAGTGCGGATCGCCGATTTCCTGATGCCCGAGACGCCGAACAGCCCCTGCCGCTACGTCGGCGACTATGCGCCCGAGGCTACGACCGACGGCGGCCGCACCTGGTGCCGCTACCCGCGTTATCGCGAAACTCTGCCGGGCGGCCGCTCTTACGAGGTGCTCGACCAGGTCCACGGCCTCGCCGACGACACGCCGCTCTATCGGGTGCCGGCGGGCAATTATTTCGTCATGGGCGACAATCGCGACGACAGCGCCGACAGTCGCTTCTCGCCGGCGGTCGGCGGCGTCGCCTTCCTTCCCGCGGACAATCTGATCGGCAGGCCGCTCGTCACCTTCTTCTCGACGGACGGCGCCTCCGCCTGGTTCAAGCCCTGGACCTGGTTCTCGGCGACGCGGTGGGACCGGATCGGGAGGGGCTATTGAGCGACGATCTGTCCGCATGGATCGAACAGGCTCTCGGCGCGCCGCCGCGCGAGCCGTCCCTCTATCAGCGCGCGCTTACCCATCCGAGTTACGGCGCCGACCATTATGAGCGGCTCGAATTCCTCGGCGACCGCGTGCTCGGCCTCGTCGTCGCGGACTGGCTCGTCGAACGCTTTCCCGACTCGGAGGGCAAGCTGTCCCAGCGCCTGAACGCGCTCGTCACCGGCGAGGTCTGCGCCGAGATCGGCCGGGAGATCGACGTGCCGTCGCACCTGCGCCTGGGCAAGCAGGCCCAGGACGACGGCGTGTTCCAAAGCGACAACGTGCTCGGGGACGTGGTCGAGGCGCTGATCGGCGCGCTGTACCGCGACCGGGGGCTGGACGCGGCGCGCGCTTTCATCCGCGCCCGTTGGGGCGACCGCGTCGAGCGTCTGACGGCGGCGCCCAAGCACCCGAAGGCCGAGCTCCAGGAATGGGCGGCGGCCAACAGCCGCAAGCCGCCGGACTATGCGGTGACCGACCGTAGCGGGCCGGACCATGCGCTCCGCTTCACGGTGACGGTCACCGTCCGCGGCCTGGGGGAGGCGAGCGGCACCGGCTCGAGCAAGCAGGACGCCGAGAAAGCGGCCGCCCAGGCGCTGCTGGAGAAGGTGAAGTGACCGAGCGATGCGGCCTCGTCGCCGTCGTCGGCGCGCCCAATGCCGGCAAGTCGACGCTCGTCAATGCGCTGGTCGGGCAGAAGGTGGCGATCGTCAGCCCGAAGGCGCAGACCACCCGCACCCGCATCATGGGCATCGCCATCGAGGGCGAGGCGCAGATCCTGCTCCTCGACACGCCTGGCATCTTCGAGCCGAAGCGCCGCCTCGACCGCGCGATGGTCGCCGCGGCCTGGGGCGGTGCTGCGGAGGCCGATCTGATCGCGCTGGTGGTCGACGCGGAGAGCGGCTCCTCTCGCCGGCTGGAGGCAATGCTCGAGACGCTGGAGAAGCGGCGGGAGCCGAAATTCCTCGTTCTCAACAAGGTCGACCTCGTGAAGAAGGAATCGCTCCTCGCGCTGGCCTCCCAGCTGGGGGAGCGGCTCGCCTTGGAGGATATCTTCTTCGTCTCCGCCACGAGCGGCGACGGCGTAGCGGAACTCAAGCAGGCGCTCGCGGCGCGCGTTCCGGAAGGACCTTGGCACTTCCCGGAGGACCAGGTCTCCGACGCGACCGACAGGATGCTTGCCGCCGAAGTGACGCGCGAGCAGCTCTATCTGCAGCTCCATGCGGAGCTCCCGTACGAGAGCGCGATCGACACCGAGAAGTTCGAGGAGCGGAAGGACGGATCGGTCGCGATCCACCAGCAGATCCTCGTCGGCCGCGACAGCCAGAAAGCGATCGTGCTGGGGAAGGGCGGCACCCGCATCCGCGCCATCGGCGAGGCGGCGCGCAAGGAACTGGCGCAACTCCTCGGCCGCAAGGTCCATCTCTTCCTCCACGTCAAGGTCAACCCGAAGTGGGAGGAAGACAGGGGGCTCTACCGGGAGATCGGGCTGGACTGGGTCGAGTGAGGCAGCCTGCTGGCAGTCCATGCGGAGAAAACCGTTCGGGCTGAGCTTGTCGAAGCCGTCCCTGCTTCGAACGCCGGAAGAAGGACGGTCCTTCGACAAGCTCAGGAGGAACGGTGTGGGAAGGAGAGCCAAGCCCTCCACCCTCATCCCTTCACGTTCAGCACCTGCCGGAGCCGGTGCCTGATGGCGACGAGATCGGTCTGCGCCTCCATCACCGCGCCGATGTCCTTGTAGGCGGCCGGGCTCTCGTCGAGCACGCCCTCGTCGACGCGGCACTCGATGCCGGCCACGGCGGCGCGGTGGTCGTCGAGGCTGATCAGCTTCTTCGCCTGGCCGCGCGACATGACGCGGCCCGCGCCGTGCGAGCAGCTGCAGAAGCTCTCGGCATTGCCCAGCCCCTCGACGATGAAGCTGCCGGTGCCCATCGAGCCGGGAATGATCCCGAGCTCGCCGACGCCGGCCCGTACCGCCCCCTTGCGGGTCACCCACACCTGCTCGCCGAAGTGATGCTCGCGCGTCGCATAATTGTGGTGGCAGTTGATCGCCTGCTTCTCGGTCCTGAACGCAGGCACGTGTCTGCGCAGCGCCTCGAGCACGCGGCCCATCATCAGCTCGCGGTTCGCCATCGCGTAATCCTGCGCGAAGGTCATCGCCTCAATATAGTCGTCGAACAGCTCCGACCCCTCCGCAAGGAAGGCGAGATCGCGGTCGGCGAGGTGGAAGTCGAGCGTCTGCTGCGCGATCGCCTCCTTCGCCGCTTCGATGAAGTAGCTGCCGATGCGGTTGCCGGTGCCGCGCGAGCCCGAGTGGAGCATCACCCAGACGCGCTGCTCCTCGTCGAGGCAGACCTCGATGAAGTGGTTGCCGCCGCCCATCGAGCCGAGCTGGTCGCTCGTCTTGCCGTCGAGCTTCGGGTGCTTCGCCAGGATCTTGCGCCAGCGCGCTTCGAACCGGTCGTACCACATCCGCGCGATCGCGTTGGGCGTGACCGCCCAGCCGCCCTTGACGTGGTTCGCGGTCTGGCTCGTCTCGAAGCCCTTCGGCACGGCGCGCTCGATCTCGGCCCTGACGGCGCCGAGGCCGTCGGGAAGCCGGTCGGCGGTGAGGGAGGTCCGCACCGCCATCATGCCGCAGCCGATGTCGACGCCCACCGCCGCGGGCACGATCGCCTGCTTCGTCGCGATCACCGAGCCGACGGTGGCGCCCTTGCCCCAGTGGACGTCGGGCATGCCGGCGACATGGCTGTGCACGAACGGCAGCGCCGCGACGTTGCGCAGCTGCTGCATCGCTCCCGCCTCGAACGGCTGGTGGCTGTCCCAGAGCTTGAGCGGAACGCCGCTCGTCCGGTGGCGCGAAAACTTGGTCATGGCCTTGATCCTGATCGTGGAAAGTTGGTCAGGGTGGCCGGACTCGAACCGGCGACCTCCCGCTTCCAAGGCGGGCACTCTACCCACTGAGCTACACCCTGAACGACGGGCGCAGCGAAGCGACCCGTCACCGTTCGGGGGTGACGCTCGGTCGTAGGCAGAGGATGGTCGCGTTCATAGCGGGCGGGCCGATAGTCGAGCTCGCGCCGGAAGGCAAGCCGTCATCGCCGCAGCATCTCCTCAACCCAGGCCGGCACGAGCGCGGAAGCCGGTCCGGTGCGCACCTCGTCGAACCAGACGCTGCCGAGGCTCGGCTCGAGGTTCATCTCGAGCGTGCGCGCGCCGACGTAGCGGGCGGTCTGGACGAAGCCGGCGGCGGGGTAGACGGCGCCGGACGTCCCGATCGAGACGAACAGGTCGCAGGCGCGGAGCGCGTCGTCGATGCGGTCCATCGCATACGGCATTTCGCCGAACCAGACGATGTCGGGGCGCAGCGTACCGGCCTCGCCGCAGGAGGGGCAGGGCGGTTCCGGGAGAAGTTCGGCCTCCCACGGGTGGCGCGCGTCGCAGGCGCGGCACCAGGCGGAATTCAGCTCGCCGTGCATGTGGAGCACGCGCCTTGCCCCGGCCCGCTCGTGGAGGTCGTCCACATTCTGGGTGACGATGAGCAGCGCGCCCGGCCATTCGGCGTCGAGGCGGGCCAGGGCGCGGTGGGCGGCGTTGGGTTCCACCTCGGCGAGGCGGGCGCGGCGGGCGTCGTAGAAGCGCTGCACCAGCTCCGGGTCCCGTGCGAAAGCCTGCGGCGTCGCCACATCCTCGACACGGTGCCCTTCCCACAGGCCGTCGGGGCCGCGGAAAGTGGCGAGGCCGCTCTCGGCCGAGATGCCGGCGCCGGTCAGGATGACGATCCGCTCCACCTTCCGCTCCTCAAATCGCGCGCCGCAGCGCGTCGGCGAGATCGCCCTTGTTGTCCACCGCGACGTCGCCGAACTGGAGCCACTGCGCCATCAGCCGAAGCTCGGCCGCCAGCGCGTGCGCGGTGTCGTCCGGCGCGCCCGCTTCGCGGTGTGCCGCCTGGACGAGGAGACGACGTCGCCGCCGGTCCGCCTTGAGGTCGACCCGCGCGGCGATGCGGTCGCGCAGCAGGAAGGGGAGGACGTAATAGCCGTGCACCCGCTTGTCCGCCGGCGTGTAGATCTCGATTCGGTAGCGGAAGCCGAACAGGCCCTCCGCGCGGCCGCGCTCCCAGATCAGCGGGTCGAACGGCGCGAGCAGGGCGCGGGCTTCGCAGCGCCGCGGGATGGCGGCGTCGCGGTGGAGGTAGGCCACCTCTCGCCAGCCCTCGACGCGCACCGGTCGCAGCACGTCGGCCTCGACGAGCTCGGCGATGCGCGGCGCGGCGTCGGCGGGGGAGAGGCGGAAATAGTCGCGAAGGTGCCGCGCGGTGGCGATTCCCAGGGCGCGGCCCGATCGGGCGAGGAGCTCCCTTTGCGCGTCGGCCGCGGCAGGGGTCGGAAAGTGGACGATGGTGCCGGGAAGGACGCGCTCGGGAAGGTCGTAGACGCGTTCGAAAGTGCCGCGGCGGGTCGCCGTGGTGATCTTGCCGGCCCAGAACAGCCATTCGAGGACGCGCTTGGCGCCGCTCCATTCCCACCATCCGGTACGGCCCTTTTCGAAGTCGGAGGCCGCGAGCGGACCTTCCGCGGTGATACGCGACAGGATGGCCTCCGCCTCGCCGCGGCGCTCACGGGCAAAGGCCTGGAGCGATTTCCAGCCTGCCTCTCCACGCTCGGCGCGGGCCATCCGCCAGCGCAGCAGGGGGTGGTACTCGAAGGGAAGCAGCGAGGCTTCGTGCGCCCAATATTCGAACAGGCGGCGCGGCTTGCCCCAGGCGGCGCGGTCGAGCAGCGCCGCCGGATAGTCGCCGAGCCGCGAGAAGGCGGGGAGGTAATGCGCCCGCGCGACGACGTTGACGCTGTCGATCTGGAACAGGTTGAGCCGCTCGGCGAGGGCGAGCAGCCGGCGCCCGCCGACCGGCCCGGCGGGGCGCGGCCGGGCAAGGCCTTGCGCCGCCAGCGCGATGCGGCGGGCCTCTCTCAGCGTCACGAGCGGCAGGGCGTCGGCCATGCCGCTCCCTTAGCCTATTCGGCCGCCGCCGCGATCCTGTCGCGCCAGAGGTGGGCGCGGTAAAGTTCGTAGCAGCGGGCGCCGCAGGCGAGGCGGATGAGCGCGCCCTCGGCGATCGCGCGGGCGCGGGCGGGATCCTCCGCGACCAGGGGCCGCAGCGCCTCGGCGTTCCAGGCGGCGCTGTGGCGCACGTCGAGGGTCGCGTGCAGGTCGAAATAGCGCCGTACCTTCGGCGGGAAGCCGAGCCGGCGCAGCGCCGCCGCGGTGCAGGCGGAGCGGCCGGGGGCGGTCAGCTCGATCGCCCCGAGCGCGCCGACGGCATGCCAGGCGTAGCGGCGGTTCGTCGCCATCGCCGTCATCGCATTGGCGAGGGCGAGGCTCTCGGGCAGGGTCGAGTCGATCGTCGGCCTGAGGCCGAGCGCCTCGACCAGCGCGTCGAGCATCGGGCCGTGCATGCCCTTCGGGTTGCCACGGCCCATTTCGTCCCAGTAATTGCGGGCGAGCTCGAGCTTCGCGCGCCGCGGCAGCTTCACCTGGGTCATCGCGACGAGGTCGTCGAAACCCGCTTCGCCGGCCGCTTCCTGCTCGAGGAACCACCGCACGTCCTCCAGGGACGCCGCGTCCGCGAGCCAGGGGAAGAGGGGGTCGCCCTGGCCGGGCCCGTCCTCCTTCAGCGCCTCATACCACAAGATGAAGCCGTCCGGATCGTCGGGCGCGGCGGCGGCGGCGGCGGCCGCTTCCTCGCGCAACCGCTCCAGGAAACCGGTTTCCGCGCGTCGCATCCAGGCGTCCCGCTCGATCTCGGCGCGCCAGTTGCCGGTGGGAAGCTGCGGAGCGAGGCGCGCGCGGTTCCACCGGGCGAGGCGGCGCTGGAGCTCGGCGTCGCCGGCGGGATGGGACGGCGTCGCCGCGTCCCATTGGAAAAGTGTCGCCATAAGTCCTTCGTGAAAATCGTTTCGGCCTCAATGGCAGGAGCGGCCGAAGGTTCCGCCGTTGCGCTCGCGCGGCGGCTCGACCATGAAGCGGGGCATGATCTCGATCAGCGTCTTCGGTGCCGGCGGCCGCATGGGCCGCGCCCTCGCCGCCGCGGCGGAAGCGCGCGACGACGTGCGGCTCGCGCCTGCGGACGTAGCGGACGTGTTCGTCGACTTTTCCGTGCCGGAGGCGCTGGAGGCGCACCTGGACGCGGCAACGGCCGCCGGCAAGCCGATCCTGGTAGGCACGACCGGCCTCAGCGCCGCGCAGCAGGCGCTGATCGACCGCGCCGCGCGGACCGTGGCGGCCATGCATGCGCCGAACACGTCGCTCGGCGTCAACCTGCTGCGCCATCTCGTCGCCGAGGCGGCGGCGATGCTGGGCGCCGACTGGGACATCGAGATCGTCGAGATGCACCATCGCCTGAAGCGCGACGCGCCGTCCGGGACGGCCCTCCTGCTCGGCGAGGCGGCGGCCGAGGGACGCGGCGTCCCTCTCCAGCATGCGACCCGCCTCGACCGCGCCGCCGGCGGGGCGCGCGAGGAGGGGACGATCGGTTTCGCGGTCCTGCGCGGCGGCACCGTCGCCGGCGAGCACCAGGTGATCTTCGCCGGCGAGGGCGAGCGGCTCGAGCTCGGTCACCGCGCCGAGAGCCGCGCCATCTTTGCGAACGGCGCGCTGCGCGCGGCCCGCTGGCTCGCCGGCAAGCCCGCCGGCCGCTACACGATGGCGGACGTGCTGGGCCTCTGATGGCGCAGGAGGAGGCGCCCCGGCTGCTTCGCCGTCTCGGGCTGTTCGACGCGACGATGCTGGTGATGGGCGGCATCATCGGCACCGGCATCTTCGTCAATCCCGCCAGCGTGGCGCGCGCGGTGCACACACCGGTGCTGATCGTCGGCGCGTGGGTGCTCGGCGGAATCGTCGCCATGGCGGGCGCGCTGGTCTATGCGGAGCTGGCGGTGCGGCGGCCGGAGACGGGCGGGCAATATGCCTATCTTCGCGATGCCTGGGGCCCGATCCCCGCCTTCCTCTACGGCTGGTCGCTGCTGCTGGTGATCCAGTCGGGCGGAATGGCGGCCGTCGCGATCATCTTCGCGCGCCACCTCTTGGTGCTGACCGGCTGGAGCCTCCCCGAAGGGGCGGTGGCGGCGGCGACCCTGGGCGTCCTGACGCTCGTCAACTGCCTCGGCGTGCGCGCCGGAAGCAACGTGCAGAGCCTGCTGATGCTGCTCAAGCTGGCGGCGATCGGCGCCCTCGTCGGTTGCGCCCTGTTGCTGGTGCCCGTCCATCCCGCCACGACGGCCGCTCCGCTCGTCGATCCGCCGGTGTCGCTCGGCCTCGTCGCGGCGATCGGCGCTGCGGCGACCCCCGTCATGTTCGCCTATGGCGGCTGGCAGACGACCAGCTTCGTCGCCGGCGAGATGCGCGACCCGCGGCGGGACCTCGCCCGCGGCGTGCTGATCGGCGTGGCGGGCGTCATTCTGCTCTACACCGCCGTGGCGTTCGTCTGCGTCTGGGCACTGGGACCGGCGGGGCTGGCGGCCACGCACACGCCCGCCACCGACGTTATGAGCCGGGCACTCGGAAGGACCGGCGCGACCCTGATCGCCCTCGGCATCGCCGTCTCGACGCTCGGCTTCCTCAGCCAGGGAATGCTGACCGCGCCGCGCGTCTATTTCGCGATGGCGGAGGATCGGCTGTTCTTCCCCGTCGTCGCGCGCGTCAGCCCCAGGACGCACGTGCCGGTCATCGCCATCGCGCTGCAGGGCTTCGCGGCGACGGTCATCGCGCTGTCGGGCACCTACGACCAGATCCTGAGCTACGTCGTCTCGGTCGACTTCCTCTTCTTCGGCCTGACCGGCGCCGCGCTGTTCGTGTTCCGACGGCGCGGCGACGGCGAGGGGGGCATGTTCCGGGCACCGGGCCACCCGTTCACCACCGGCCTGTTCGTGCTCGCCTGCGCGGCGATCGTCGCGGCGACCGTGGCGAACGATCTGCGTAACAGCCTGATCGGCTATGGCATCCTGCTGGTGGGCGTGCCCGTGTGCCTGATCTGGCTCCGGCTCCGCAGCGCGCGGTCGTGACCGGGCGTCCGCTCGAGTCCGCGTACATGCACTGGGCGAAGAACCAGCCGCCGGTGACCTATGCCCTCTCGTCGAGCGAGGTCCCGCATTTCGCGCTCGACCGGCTGCCGCTGGGACTCGCCGACCTCGAGCTGACCGGCGCCAGCTTCTATCGCTATCCGCCGCTGCGCGACGCCATCGCCGAGAAGGAAGGCGTGGCCCCGGACAATGTCGTCGCCGCCGACGGGACGTCGATGGCCAATATGCTGGCGCTGGCGGCGCTCGTCGCGCCAGGGGACGAAGTGCTCGTCGAGCAGCCGACCTACGAACCTTTGCTGGCGGTGCTTGGATTCCTCGGCGCGAAGCTCACGCGGTTTCCGCGATGCCGACCGGACTTCGCGCTCGACCCGGAGGCGGTGGCGGGCGCCCTCACGCCGAAGACGAAGCTCATCGTCCTCACCAACCTGCACAATCCTTCCGGCGCCTATGCCGACGAGGCGGTGCTGCGCCGCATCGCCGCGCTCGGGCCGCGCGTGCTGATCGACGAAGTCTATCGCGACGCCGCCTTCGCCGAGCGGCCGCGCTCGGCCTTCCTCCTGTCGGATCGCTTCGTCGCGACCAACAGCCTCACCAAGGTCTACGGCCTCTCGGGCATACGCTGCGGGTGGATCCTCGCGGAGCCGGCGCTGGCGGAGCGGATCTGGCGGCTGAACGAGCTGTTCGGCGTGGCGCAGGTCCACGCCGGCGAACGGCTCGGCTGCTTCGCCCTCGCGCATCTCGGCGCCGTCGCCGCCGGGACCCCGGAGCGGCTTGCCCGCAATCGCGCGCTCGCCAACGCCTTCCTCGCCGGCCGCGACGACGTGGAATGCGCGCCGATGGTGCACGGCATCACCGCCTTCCCGCGCCTGCTCAGCGGCGATCCGGCAGCGCTCGACGACCTGCTGCGCACGCGCTTCGACACCGGCATCGTGCCCGGCCGCTGGTTCGGGCTGGCGGATCACTTCCGCATCGGCGTCGGCGGCCCGACCGGCCTCGTCGAGGAGGGGCTTTCCCGCCTCGGCCGCGCCCTGGATGCGATGCGATGAAGCCCGCCGAAGTCGCCGAGCTCTACCGCCGGCTCGCCGAGCGGACGCCCAATCCGGAGACCGAGCTGAAGTCGGTCAACGACTACACGCTCCTGGTCGCGGTCGTGCTGTCCGCGCAGGCGACCGATGCGAGCGTCAACCTCGCGACGGGGGCGCTGTTCGAGGCGGCGACCACGCCCGAGGCGATGGTCGCCCTTGGGGAGGAGAGACTCAGGCAGCACATCAAGACGATCGGCCTGTTCAACACCAAGGCGAAGAACGTCATCGCGTTGAGCCAAGCGCTGATCGCCGACCACGGCGGTACGGTCCCCGCGGACCGCGACGCGCTGGAGGCGCTGCCCGGAGTCGGCCGCAAGACCGCCAACGTCGTCATGAACACCGCCTTCGGTGCCGAGACCTTCGCCGTCGACACCCACGTGTTCCGCGTCTCGAACCGCACCGGTCTCGCACCCGGGAAGGATGTGGTCGAGGTGGAACGCAAGCTCGACAAGGTGACGCCGCAGCCCTACCGGCGCGACGCGCATCACCTGCTCATCCTGCACGGCCGCTACGTCTGCAAGGCGCGGCTGCCGGAATGCTGGCGCTGCGTCATCGCCGATATCTGCCGCTACCGCCCGAAGACGCCGCCGCCCGGCGAGCGGGCGCCTCGGAGGAGCCCGGGAACGAAGCGGCGGACCCGGCCGGCATCAGCGTCGTAGGCGCCGCCGAACCTCCCGCGCAGCAGCCTTTCCTCCTCCGCGACCGGCAGGCCGGTACGGCCGCGAACAGCGGGATGGCGGCGATCAGACTGGCGTAATGGCCGAGGCCGATGCCCAGGCGCGGCAGGCCCGACCGCGATCCCGAGCCGTCCGCGCCCGCGGCGGTGAAGGTCATCCGCAGCACCAACGCGAAGAACAGCAGGGCTCCGGCCGCCAGGGCGATCAACCCGGGCATTCCGACCGGTTGCGGTACGAGCCAGCGCAGCGTCATGTCCCCCGGTGGGTCTCCGGCCGAGAGCCTCCGGCGAAAGTCTCTGGCGGCTTCCGGCGGCCTTTGCTAAGCGCTCCCCCGGCCCCGCACCCGTAGCTCAGCTGGATAGAGCGTTGCCCTCCGAAGGCAAAGGCCACAGGTTCGAATCCTGTCGGGTGCGCCAGCCATTCCAATGACTTAGCTATTATCTTGGTCTCTGCAATGGGACCGGAATTTGTGGTGCAATTCCCGCGGCTTAGGCGTGACCATCATTACACTTCGTGGCCACGAGACTCATTGGCCACGAGGAGGAGGCCTAAATCCAGGACGGATTCTCCAGGCCGACACATCTGGCCTGAGATGGAATAGCGGCGAGGCCACGGCTCGACACAAGACTGGCTGCACCGCAGCCAGTCGCCAAACCGCCGCCGTTGGTCCGGCAGGTGCAGAGGGCGCGCAATGTCGCTTCACGCCACTAGCGGACGCTCGGCGGCCTTAACGACACACGGTGAAGCGGACGTTCTCATTCCGGGGGCTCTTAGAAAGTGCCCTGAACCCATTTTCGTGCACGATAGAGCGACGAGTGTAACGGCGGGCACCTACCGCTTCAGACTGAATCCCGCCTCCTGGCGCACGCTTCGCGCACGCAACCGCGCAACCAGCGGTGCGCTGCATCGCCGTGCAGGCGCGGGTGCCAGAGCAGGGACACCGAGAAGTCGTCCAGATGGAGCGGAAGAGGGAAGGTGAACATTCCCTCTCGCAGGCCGGCCGTATGGCCGTCCGGTACCGTTGCGATAAGGTCCGAGCCTCTCGCGAGGGCCAGCGCCGCCGAGAACCCGTCCACGCTCGTCATGATCTGCCGTGATAGCCCGAGGCTCCCCAGCCGTTCGTCGATTCCCCCAAGATCGAGACCCTCGCGCCATGCAATGACGTGACTCCAAGCGCAGTAGCCGGCGAGGTCCACCGTCTCCCGCGCCAGCGGATGGTCACTCCGAACGGCTCCGACATAACGGTCGGCGAAGAGGAGCTGGGTTCGCAGCTCCGGCCCGGTCGTGCCGACGGCGACGCCCGTTTCCAGATCCACCGTACCGCCGCGCAGTCCCTCGCTGCTCTTGTCGAGCTTGCGTATGAACCGCAGTCGCACGCCCGGCGCCTCCTGTTGGACCTGCCCGATCAGCCGAGGCCCGAAAGTCTCGGCGAAGCCGTCGCTGGTGCGCAGGGTGAACGTCCGCTCCAACGTCGCGAGATCGAGGCGATCGGCGGGTCGCAGCAGGATCTGCGCCTCCTCGACGAGGGCGCGTACTCTTTCCCGCATTTCGGTGGCGCGCCGGGTCGGGACGAGGCCGCGTCCGGCTCGTACCAGGAGATCGTCGCCGGTCACCTTTCTAAGGCGCGCCAGCGCCCTGCTCATCGCCGAGGGGCTCAGCCGCAACCGGCGCCCCGCGCGCGTAACGCTCTGCTCGGCCAGCAGGACGTCCAGCGTCTGGAGCAAGTTGAAGTCCGGAACTGCCATTCGTGAACCCCCCTTAGACTTGGAACATAGCGCGTTGAGCGCAACGATAGAATGCAATCTGTGCTTCTTCCGCCCAGGTCGGGCTCAACGTAAGGTCGGCACCAAGCAATCGAGCGAGGGTGCCGGGGATGGCTGAAACTTCACTCGAGAGGTTTGTCGCTGACGTTCGCGCGGCTTGGCGACCGATCGATTCCGATCTTGTCGCGCACTGCCGGGCTGGAATGGACGCACTGAGCCTCTCGGATCCCGGCGAGGATTGGCTGGCCCGTCTACTCGCCGAAGGTCCGGCCACCCGCGAACTCCATCGCGATCCGATGCACGGCTTCATGCTGTTGGCCCACACTGAACTGGAGGGACTGTATCGGCCCCCCCACGACCACGGGCGGGCCTGGGTAGTCTACGGCGTTCAATCGGGCGAACTCGAGGTAGGCACCTATGCTCGTGTTGCCGGTGAGGACGGCGAACGGCTCGTCCGGCGCGGCACCATCGTGCTGCGCCGCGGTGAAGCACGCGCCTACCTGCCGGGTGACGTTCACGACACAAGGTGCCGCACGGAGCGCGCACTCGTCTTTCGCTTCACCGAGCGCGATCTCCGTCGCGAGGATCAGGTCGAGCGAAAAGTCACGCGCTTCGTCGAGCGGGATGGCCAATGGTTCGCACCGCAGGCATGACCGGGCATGAGCGCTGGGCCACCCTCGCGGTGCTGGCGGCAATGGCCCTGGTCGTCCTTGACACGGGGCTGATGAACGTCGCCCTTCCAACCATCGGGCACGCGCTCCGGGCTGACGCGGCCTCGATCATGCTCGTCGTCAGCAGCTATCAGGCGGCGCTCCTCGCAGGACTGCTTCCCGCGGCGCACTTGGCGGAACGGTTCGGCGCTCGGTCCATGTTCATCGCCGGAGTGGCATTGTTCAGCGCCGCATCGATTGCGGCGGCCTGCGGTGGGTCGCTCCCGATGTTGGTTACAGCGCGGATTTTCCAGGGCTTCGGCGGATCGACGGTCATGGCGCTCGGCATCGCGCTGCTGCGCACGTCGTTGGGGAACGAGCGTCTCGGGGCGGCGATCGCCTGGAACGCACTCACGGTCGCCCTCTGCTCGGCAGCCGCTCCCATCGCTGGCGCCGCAATTCTGACCGCGGCGCAATGGCCTTGGCTGTTCCTGGGCAAGCTCCCCGTCGCTCTCGTCGCTCTCGCGGCCGCGACGGCATTGCCCCGCTCCGAACGCTCGCGGAGCAACATCGACCTGTTGAGCATCACGCTTCACACACTCACGGCAGGCTCCGTCGTGGCAGCAGCGCAGTTCGCCGTCACGCGACCCGCGACGGCCGTCGTGCTTGCGGTGGTTGCGGCGACGTCCGCGGCCTTGCTGTTCCGCCGGAATGCGTCGCTTGATCAGCCGCTCGTGCCGCTCGATCTGCTGGAGCTGCGAGCGTTTCGGCGGGCGGTGCTTGCGTCGGTCTGTTGCTTCGCCGGTCAGACAGCCGGCCTGTTGGCGCTCCCCCTCCATCTGCAGCTCAACCTCCATCGGCCGGTGCTGACCGCCGGGTTGGTCCTGGTGTGCTGGCCAATGGGCGTTGCGGCGGCGAGCCCCGTGGCGAACAGGCTGGCGCGCCGGATGGCCGAGCCGGTCCTCTGCGCTACCGGCGCCGTACTCCTGGCCTCCGGCCTTATTTGGACCGTTCTCTTTCCCGCACAACCCAATCTCTGGTCGTTCCTACTGGGCGCACTGTTGGGCGGCGTCGGCTTCGGGTTGTTTCAGGTTCCAAACAACAGGCGGATGTTCCTGTCGGCGCCGGCCGAAAGGAGCGCCGCCACAGGAGGACTGCAGGGCAGCGCACGCCTTGCAGGGCAGACGACGGGGGCTTTGGTGCTGAGCGTGCTGCTTGCCTGTTCACCGGCGACGACCGCCATCGCGACTACACTCATCTTCGCTTCGATTTGCGCCGCCGTAGCAGCGCTCGTGAGCGCGTACCCCACTCCTTCCAGACCGCAGCTGGAGTGCTGCCGTGTGATCCCATTCGAGTCCTACCTACGAGGAGACCTTCGATGACGATGCTGAAGACTGCGGCAGCGGTTGCATGCTGCCTGATGGTGCCGGCTCTCCCGGCTCTTGCGCAGACACCTACCGCCCCTGCGGCTTCGTTCACCGTGCAGCAGGCCGTTGTAGACGGGCCAGGCCACGCACCGATCACGGTGGCAATCTGGGCGCCCACCTCCGGAACGAAGCTGCCTCTCGTCGTGATGTCGCATGGTACCGGCGGCGGGCCTGCCGGGCACATCGACACTGCCCAGGCACTGGCTCGCGCCGGCTTCGTCGTCGCCGCGCCGATGCACCCGGGGGATAATTTCCAAGACGACAGCAGCGTCGGCAAGCCCGAGTGGATGGCGAACCGGGCGCGGGATCTCAGCAACGTAATCGACTACATGCTAGCCCGCTGGGAGGGCCATGCCCGCCTCTCGCCGAAGCGGATAGGGGTGTTCGGGATGTCCGCCGGCGCGACCGCGGCCCTTGTGGCGATCGGCGGCACGCCAGACCTTGGGCGGATCGCTCCGCATTGTAGCGCGCAACCGGAGTTCGTCTGCAAGATCATGAAGGCGCAGGAGCCTGCCACGCAGCAATGGGTGCACGATCCGCGCATCGCGGCGGCAGTCCTCGCTGCACCTGGGCTCGGCTTCACCTTCGTGCCGTCGGGCCTTGCGAAGGTCCACGTCCCCGTCCAGCTCTGGGTCGGAGGCGAAGACCAGACCGTACCCTACGCGACGAACGGCGCCCTCGTGAAGAATCAGCTCGGGCGCTCTGTAGACTTCCATCGCGTCGATGGCGCCGTGCACCTCTCCTTTCTTGCGCCGTGCGGGCCGGAGAGCCCGCCGGTTATCTGCCAGGACAAACCCGGCTTCGACAGGACCGCGTTCCACCAAGAGTTCAACAGGTCGGTAACGGCCTTCTTCGTCCGCACACTCACGCCGTGAGGAAGGAGCGTTACATGCGGACAATGCCGCCCAAGCGGTGCCGGTATGCGCGCTGGTGCGTCCAGTCCGGTGCGAACCCGTCTCCCGCAGAGACCGAATGGCCTGCGTGTCTCTCGTAACCCACGGAAAATGGGCCCGAATTCAGAGGCCGAAGTTGAATGCAAGTCCAAGAGTTCGAATCATGATCTGGGGCGCCAGCCATTCCAATGACTTAGCCGTCTCTGGGGTGACGCCTGTGAGCGGCGGAGTCGTCCCGACAATTCCGCAGGTTACGGTCGCGCATTTTCGGTGCCGTGGACAAGAGACGCTCTGTCCACGCGGAGGCCAGGCGAACCCGCCGCATTTTCTCTGCGCGTCACAAAGGGTCCTGAAGCCGATTTCGTACAGGACAGAGACACCGTCTTCGAGCCAGCGAACAGACCGGCCATTCGGCAAGCGATGTGGATCAAGTCCTCGGGTGCATTGATCCATTGCCCCTTTAGCTTGGCCCTCCGGCACCGCTCCGTCCTAAGAAGCGTCGACGCTCAGGTGACGGGCGCAAGGAGGATAAGTGTGAGCAGGTGGGATCCGACAGACATGGCGCGAAGCCTCGGCGGCGGGCTCCTCTCCTTTCCGGTCACCCATTTCGACGTCCAGGGGGCGTTTCGCGAAGACACTTACCGCGCGCATTGCGCATGGATGCTCGATCATGAGTTGAGCGGGCTGTTCCCAGCCGGGGGGACCGGCGAGTTCTTCTCGCTGACGCCAGGTGAGGTCGCCGCGGTCGTGGCGGCTGCGGTGCGGGAAGTTGCCGGCCGCGTTCCGGTCGTCGCCGGCTGCGGCTACGGCACCGCGATTGCCGTCGATATCGCGCGCGGCGTGGAGGCCGCCGGAGCGGACGGACTCCTTCTTCTCCCGCCCTATCTCGTGCAGCCGAGCCAGGAAGGGCTGGAGCGGCACATCGAGGCCGTCTGCCGCGCCACGGGGCTTGGCGTCATCGTCTACAACCGCGACAACGCGATCGTCCGCGACGACACGCTCGCCCGGCTGTGCGAGCGCAACCCGAACCTCGTGGGCTACAAGGACGGAGTGGGCGATATCGAGCTGATGACGCGCATCCACGCGCGCATGGGTGACCGCCTCACCTATGTGGGCGGGCTTCCGACGGCCGAAACCTTCGCGACGCCCTATCTGACGATGGGCGTGACCACCTACTCATCGGCGATCTTCAACTTCATGCCGGAATGGGCGCTGGGCTTCTATCGGGCCGTACGCGCCGGCCGGAACGAGGAGGTGCTGAAGCGGCTCCAGGACTTCGTCCTACCCTACATCGCGCTGCGCGACTGCGGACGTGGCTATGCGGTCTCGATCATCAAGGCCGGCTGCCGGCTGGTCGGACGCGATCCGGGTCCGGTGCGCGCCCCGCTCGTCGACCTCACCGCGGAGGAGCATGAGGAGCTCCGGCTTCTCATCGAACGGGCGTCGCCCGGGGAACTCGCCGCCGCGGCCTGAACGGCCTATGGCGCGCCCATGATGTTCGAGCTGAGCCAGCTCCGCTGCTTCGTCGCGGCGGCCGAGGAACTCCATTTCGGCCGCGCGGCGCAGCGCCTCAACATGACCCAGTCGCCGCTCAGCCGGCAGATCCAACTCCTCGAGCGCATTCTCGGCCTGACCCTGCTCGAGCGGACCAGCCGCACCGTCTCGCTCACCCCCGCCGGCCGCGTATTCCTCATCGAGGCGCGGCGCATCGTGCGTCTTGCGGAAAGCGCCGCGCTCTCCGCCCGCCGCGTCGCGCACGGCGACGCCGGGCGGATCGCGATCGGCTTCACCGCGGTCTCCGGCTACAGCCTCATTCCCCAAATCGTTGCCCAGGCGCGCGCCTCGCTCCCCAATATCGAGGTGGAGCTCAAGGAGATGGTCACCACCGATCAGGTCGAGGCGCTGCTCACCGGCCTCATCGACATCGCCTTCGTGCGGCCGCCGGTCGACCGGCAGGAATTCGAGACGAAGAGCGTGCTCGCCGAGCCCCTCCTAGTCGCGCTTCCGCCCGGCGATCCGCGCCAGGGGCAGCCGACCTTCCGTTCGGAGGATTTCGACGGCCAGCCGCTGATCATGTATGCGCGCCAGGGCGCCGGCTATTTCCACGACATGCTCGTCCGGCTGTTCGACGACGCCGGCGCCGCGCCCGTCTACGTCCAGCACGTCGCGCAGATCCATTCGATGCTCGGTCTGGTCCGTGCCGGTATCGGCGCCGCGATCGTCCCGGAATCGGCCTCGGGGCTGCACTTCCAGGACGTCCAGTTCCGCCGGCTCGTGACGAACCCGGAGAATCCGGTGGAGATGCACGTCGCCTGGCGGCGCGACAACGCCAACCCGGCCCTGGAAAGCATGCGCCGCCTCTGCGCCGAGATCGCGGCGCAATGATCGACCGGCGCACGGTGCTCGGCGGCCTCGCGGTCGCCCCGTTGCTCGCCGCGGCGCCTCCCGCCGGCGATCCCGTCGCGGCGACACGCTACGGCCGCGTGCGCGGCCTTCGCGAGCGCGGTGTCCTCCTCTTCCGCGGCATTCGTTACGGCGCCGACACTGCTCCGCGCCGCTTCCAGCGCGCGCTGCCCCCTCGGCCCTGGATGGCCGTCGCCGACGCGACCCGCTACGGCCCCGCGGCGCCGCAGACCAGGCCGGAGGAGCGGACCTCCGAAGACTGCCTCTTCCTCAACGTCTGGACCCCCGCCCTCGATGCCGGACGGCGGCCGGTAATGGTCTATCTCCACGGCGGCGCCCACTCACACGGATCGGGCTCCGACCCGCTCTACGATGGGGCGAACCTCGCGCGGCGCGGCGACGTCGTCGTCGTGACCCTCAACCACCGCCTCGCCGGGCTGGGTTACGCCTATCTCGCCCAACTCGGCGGCCCCGCCGAATCGGGCAATGTCGGCAATCTCGACATCGTCCTCGCGCTTCAGTGGGTGCGCGACAGCATCGCCAACTTCGGCGGCGATCCGTCGCGCGTTATGATCTTCGGCCAGTCCGGCGGCGGGGCCAAGGTGGTCACCCTGATGGCGATGGCGGAGGCGCGGCCGCTTTTCCACGCCGCAGCCACGATGAGCGGCCAGCACGTCACCGCCGCCGGCCCGCTCCACGCCACCGAACGGGCCCGGGCGTGGATGGCAAAGGCCGGCGCCACGTCGGCGCGCGAACTTGCCGCGCTGCCGATAGAGCGGCTCGTGGCGGCCATGGCCATGACCGACCCGATCGAGGGCAAGGGTGAGATCAGCTTCGTCTCGACGCTCGACCACGTCGTGCTGACCCGCCATCCCTTCTATCCGGACGCGCCACGCGAAGCCGCGCACATCCCGCTCGTCATCGGCAACACCCACGACGAGACCGGCGCCTGGATCGGGGAGACGCTGAAGAGGGGCGATACGACCTGGGAGAACCTCCCCGCCCGCCTCGCGAAGGAAATGGTGCGCGATCTCGCGCCCGATTACGTGATCGCGCGCTACCGCCAGCTCTATCCGAACCGGACGCCCGGCGAGATCCTGCTCGCCGCTTCCACCGCCTCGCGCTCTTGGCCAGGGCACCTCATCCAGGCGCAGGAGCGGGCGAAGATCGGCGCGCCGACGTGGATGTACCAGCTCGATTTCCCGTCGCCCGAGGCCGGCGGGGTGCTCGGCGCGTTCCACACCCTCGATATCCCGCTCGTCTTCGACAACACCGGTCAACCCGGCGCCCGCACCGGCAACGGCGCCGACGCAAGCGCCCTCGCCGGCAAGGTGGCCGACGCGTTCATCGCCTTGGCCCGCACGGGCGATCCCAATACGCGCGCGCTCCCGCACTGGCCGCATTATGGCCTGGAGCGGCGCGCAACCATGATCTTCGACCGAACGTGCCGCATCGAATTCGATCCGCGGCGGGAGGAGAGGTTGCTGTTCGAGGTGGCTCCCTACGTGAAGCCCGGCGGCTAGGCCCAGGGAAAGGCCAGCGAAGGCCGGTTGACGTAGCGCGTCATTGCGAGGGTGAGGCGCGCCCCGCACCCCGGCTCGATACGCACTCCGAAGTGGCGGCCAGCGATGCGGCGGGTTTCGCCGTTCATGGTCACGCTGTCGATGCGGTGCTCGCCCCAGGAGCCGCCCTGGACGATGACCGTGCGCGGCTGGCGTCCGAGGTTCACCAGCGTCACTTCGGTCTCGCGGTCGCCGAGGCTGTGGACGAGGGCGGCGATATCTTCCGGTACCCCCGCCCGCCGGCGGTCGGCGTCGAAATAGCGGAGGCGGCAATGGAGCGGCACCCCGCCCTGCGCGGGGCTGGTCGGCGACCAGGGCGGCCGCGCGACGTGGAGCCCGCCGGTCATCAGCTGGACGAGGGCGTTGGCGCTCGCCGGGTTGATGTCGAGCGGCCAGTCGGCAAGCCGCGTCTCGGGCGTCGTGCGGTCCGCCTCGCGCGCCGCCACCCGGTCGGCGATGTGCCGGAAGTCCGCCTCGATCGCCGCCTCGGGATAGCCGGAATTGCGGCCTTCGAGGAAGGCGAGCCAAGGATGGTCTCCCGCCGCCTCGCGATCCTCGCGCGCCTGTGTCGCGTACCAGATCTCGAAGCCGCTGGTGCGGTAGGGACCTGGCTTGAAACCGTACCAGCCGTTCGCGCCGTACATGGTCGGGGCGGAAGGGACGCCGTTCACGGTCTTCGCTGCGGCGTTGATGCGCCGGTTCTGCTCGCGCCAGAGGTGGATGAAGCCCATGTCGCCGCTCAGCAGGAGCGCGTTGTAGAAGGCGGTGATCGAGCGCGGGACGCGGTTGCGATCTTCGCGCTTGCCGGTCTGCGGGACGACCGGCGAGAAGCCCCAGCCGTAGACGCCGCGCCACCAGTCCGCGCCGACCTTGCCGTCGAGGCCGACATAGCTCGGCACGATCCCACCATTGGCATGGGCGCGCTCGGCCCAGGCGCCGAGATAATCGAGCGCCCAGTGGCGGTACCTTTCCTCGCCGCCGAGCGCATAGGCGTTGAGGCCGAGCGTGGTCGCCTGGAGGTTGAGCGGGTTGTCGCCGGCGACATGACCATATTCGGCATAATGGCCGAGCGTCTGCTCGTAGGTCGTCTCGCCATGCTCCATGTGGAAGGGGCGGGGGTCGAACGGATCGCCCGCCCAGTCCACCGGCGTCGCCTCGCGCAGCATCGGACCGCGGCTGCCATTGAGGACGCTGCGGATGATCCGGCGGGCCGGGTCGTAGTTCGGCGCCGTCGGGTCCCGGCCGGTGTAGAAATCGGCGAAGCGGCGGGTGCGCTCGAGCAGCTTCGGGTCTCGCGGCTCGCTGAGGCCGAAGACGTTGAAGGTGGTGAGCCCTTCGGAATTGTGCTGCCAGTCCATCTGGACCGGGAATTCGCGGAAATACATGCCCTGTCGCGCGGCCGGGACGTCCCGCGTGCGAGCGGCGGTGTACTGGCGGATATGGCCTTCGTAATAGCGCCGGCTGAGATCGAGCAGCCGGTCCGAGCCGCCGAGCGCGTGCAGGATCATCCAGTCGTTCGTGAATTCGGCGGCATCGTCGGGGCCGTCATTGGCGCCCCAGCGCGCGAACACCTTCAGCCAGTCGCGAGAATCGACATAGGTGCGGTAGAAGGCCTCGCACGCCTCGGCGTTCGCCTGCAGAAGCCTGCGTTCGAGCACCGCCCAGCGCGGCGGCGCCGTCGGCGTCGCGATGCGGAGGTCGGCGCGCGGGCCCGCGGCGGCGGCGGGAACAGTCGCGGCCAAGGCAGTACCGGCGAGGAAGGCGCGGCGATCGACGATCATGACGTGAGCTCCAGCCGGCGGATCGGCCCGACGATGACGAGGAAGGCGAAGATGGTCAGCAGGCAGTGGCCGCCGACGAAGACCAGGGCCAGGTCGAACGATCCCGTGGCGCCGACGATGTAGCCGACGACGATCGGCGCGACGATGCCGGCGACGTTGCCGAAGGTGTTGAAGACGCCGCCCGCGAGGCCCGCCAGCTCCTTCGGCGAGACGTCGGCCATCACCGCCCAGCCGAGCGAGCCTACGCCCTTGCCGAAGAAGGCGAGCGCCATCAGCGCGATGACCAGCCATTGCGCCTGCACGAACACGCAGCCGATGATCAGGGTGGCGAGCAGCATGCCGGCGACGATCGGCGCCTTGCGGGCGACGTCGAGCGACCCCGTCCGCTTGAGGATCAGGTCCGAGGCGAAGCCGCCGACGAGGCCGCCCGCGAAGCCGAACAGGGCAGGGACGGCGGCCGCGAAACCGGCCTGGACGATGGTGAGGCCGCGTTCCTTCACCAGATAGATCGGAAACCAGGTGACGAAGAAATAGGTGAGCACGTTGATCGCATATTGGGCGAGGTAGATGCCGACCATCATCCGGCTCGAGAGAAGCTGCCGAAGGTTCGGCCAGGTGAAGGTGCGCTGCTTCGCTTCGACCCTCTCCTCGATCCCGACCAGGCCGCCGCCCTCCTCGATATGGCGCAGCTCGGCTGAATTGATCGACGGGTGGCGAAGCGGGCTGTGAATGAAGGCGGCGAAGCTCGCCGCGGCGGCGAGGCCCAGCGCCCCCATCGCCCAGAAGATGCTCCGCCAGCCGAAGGCGTGGACGAGCCAGCCCATCAGCGGCGCGAAGGCGACGATCGAGAAATATTGAGCCGAGTTGAAGATTGCCGCGGCGGTTCCCCGCTCCGGGCCCGGGAACCAGGCGGCGACGAGGCGTGCATTGCCGGGGAAGGAGGGACCCTCGGCGAGTCCGACCAGGAAGCGCAGCGCGAACAAGGTCGCGACCGCGGTGCCGCCGGCGACGAGGCCCGGGACGCCCTGCAACGCCGTGCACAGCGACCACAACAGGATCGCGCCGACGTAGATTCGCTTGGTCCCGAACCGGTCCAGCAGGGCACCGCCCGGAATCTGCGCGAGCACATAGGCCCAGGCGAAGGCAGAGAGGATGAAGCCGGTCTGGACCGCGGACAAGCCGAGCTCGTGCGAGGCGGCGTTGCCGGCGATCGAGAAGGTCGCCCGGTCGGCATAGTTGATCGACGTGATGAGGAAGATGAGCGCTATGATGCGGTGGCGCACGCGCGTCGGTTGCTCAGCGGCCGCCATTGCTCTCCTCGCCATCCTCTGCCGGCTGGTCTGGGCGGGGACGATTAGAGGGGCGCGGCGCGGGCGTCCAAGCCGAAAAGCGGCATGATCCAGTCGGCTCTTGGCTCGATGGGCACGCGCGCGCGGGAAGGCGCCGGAAAGCCGCCGGTGATCGGTGCGCGAACCGCAACGATCAATGCCCGATTGAGATTGGCTTTGGCGAAGCGGCGGCGGGTAACGGAAGCTGTCCTTGTCCGGCGTCGTGGGAGCCGGGCCAACCGATGCGGCGCACGAGACGCCGAATGAGGGGAAGTCTGATGGCCTTTGCTGGCGTTACCGGTTTCAGGTTCGCGCTGACCGTTTCCACCGCCGTCGCGGCGCTTGCGGTTGCGCCGGTCGCCCATGCGCAAACGTCGCCGAACACGAACGAGGAGAAGGCCTCGCGCGTCCCCGGCAGTCCCGCCACGACCGACCAGCCGCCAGCCTCCCCCGCAGCTCCGCAGGCGGCGCCTGTCACGGCTGCTCCGGGCGACGTTCCCGAGGCCGGGGGAGAGGCGATCGTCGTCACCGGTTTTCGCAGCAGCCTTGGTTCGGCGCTCAGCCAAAAGCGCAACGAGACGGCGACCATGGATGTCATCAAGGCCGAGGACATCGCCGAATTCCCCGACCTCAACCTCGCCGAGTCGCTCCAGCGTATCCCGGGCGTCGCGATCAGCCGGGTGAACGGCGAAGGTCGCAACATCTCGGTGCGCGGCCTCGGTCCCGATTACACGCGGGTCCGCATCAACGGGATGGAAGCCATCGGTACTACCGGGGGCACCGACAATTCGGGCGGCGTCAACCGCGGCCGCGGCTTCGACTTCAACATCTTCTCTTCCGACCTGTTCAACAGCCTCGCCGTCCGCAAGACGGCCACTGCCGACATCGAGGAAGGCTCGCTCGGCGGCACGGTGGACCTCCAGACCGGACGGCCGTTCGACTACAAAAAGCCGACCAAGGTCGTCTCGGTCCAGGGGAGCTGGAACGACCTCAAGCGCAAGGTGACGCCGCGTCTCTCGGGGCTGGTCAGCACCGTCACGCCGGACGGCCGCTTCGGCGCGCTGCTCTCGGTCGCCTACGAGGAGCGCCAGCTCAAGGAGGAAGGGGCGAACATCACGCGGTGGACCTATGGCGGGTTCAACGGCGGCTTCGCCAAGACTTCGACCTTGCCAGGCTACTCGATCGCCCAGATCAACAATGCCGATCCGGCGACGGCGCTCTACCACCCGCGCATCCCGGGCCTGGTCAGCTACGATATCTTCCAGAAGCGCTTCGGCGCGTCGGGCTCGCTCCAGTTCCAGCCGACCGACCGCACCCTGTTCACCATCGATGCGCTCTATTCGAATCTGTCGGGTACCCGTCGGGAGGCCCAGTTCCAGGCGATCAGCTTCAGCCGCTCCGGCACCGGCAAACCGCAGACGGTCATCCGTGACGGCAAGGTCGATTCGAACAATAACATCATCAGCGGCACGTTCGACAATGTCGATCTGAGGACCCAGTCGCGCTTCGACATCCTCAAGACCGAATTCTACCAGGTCACCGGCAGCGTCAGCCACAAGTTCACCGATACGCTCAAATTCGGCGGCGAGGTCGGGTACGCCAGCTCGGCCTTCACCAACCCCGTCCAGACGACGGTGACGATCGACGCGGCCAATACCAACAATTTCTTCTACGACTTCTCGACCCGGTTTCCGACCATTCGCCCCGGTGTCGACGTCACCAATCCGGCGACATTCTCATTCATCAACGGGACGTCGGAAGTCCGCATCCGGCCGCAGACGGTCGACAACGCCTTCACCACAGCGAAGGGCTTCCTTGAGTGGAAGGCCGCGCAGCCCGTGACGATCAAGGCGGGCGTCGACTGGCGCCGCTTCACCTACGATTCGACTGAAGGCCGCCGCCTCCAGGGCGAGACGGTGGTGCAGACCTTGACCCCGGCTCAGGTCGCCGCGGGCACCACGCTGTTTTCGGGCTTCGGCCGCGGCCTCAACGTGCCGACCGGCACGCCGACCGCGTGGATCGTCCCGGACCTCCAGAAGTTCATCGACCTCTACGGCATCTACTCGAACCCGCTCTACGCGATCGGCGGCATCGAGAACGCCACTGCCCGCGGCTCGTTTATCACCGTACGCGAGAGCGACCTCGGCGTCTGGGGCATGGCCGAGTTCAACCTGAACCATCTCGGCCTCCCGGTCCGCGGCGATGCCGGCCTGCGCTACGTCAAAACCGATCAGGTCTCGACCGGCTATGCGAGCCAGGGCGCGGCGATCAACCTCGTCACCGCCTCGCGCACCTATGGCAAGTGGCTCCCGTCGGCGAACGTCGTCGTCGACATCACCGACACCCTGCTCGCGCGCGCCGCGGCAGCGAAGACGCTGGCGCGCGCCGGCATCTCGTCGATCACGCCGGGCGGCAATCTCAACGTCTCAGGCGGCAACCGCACCTTCAGCTCAGGCAATCCGGCGCTGAACCCGACCGAATCGACCAACTTCGACCTGTCGCTGGAATGGTATCCGGTGAAGGGCGCGATCTACGCGGTCTCTGGGTTCCAGAAGAACATCAGCACCTTCGTCCAGACGCTGAGCACCACCGTCCCGTACAGCGCCCTCGGCCTTCCGCCGGAGCTGCTCAACGGCACGCCGGCGAGCCCGACCGACTCTTTCATCGTCAGCCAGCCGATCAATTCGAAGGGCGGCACGCTCAGGGGATTCGAGGTCAACATCCAGCAGCCCTTCGTCTTCCTGCCCGGTTTCCTCAAGAATTTCGGCGTCCTTGCAAACTACACGTTTGTGGATTCCAAGATCCAATACCTGACCGCCGCCGACGGCAGCACGAGCGTCCGCGCGCCACTCGTCGGGCTCTCCAAGCACGCCGCCAACGCCACCCTCTATTACGAGGACAAGAAGCTGTCGGCCCGCGTGTCGCTGGCCTACCGCTCGAAGTATCTGACCGCGGTGCCCGGCACCGAGGGCAACAGCTACAACGGCACCAACGCAACCACGAACGTCGACGCGCAGGTCTCCTACAGCTTCACAAACCGCCTGAAGGTGACGCTTGAGATGATCAACCTCACCGACGAACTCAACGACCAGTTCGTGGACGTCTCCAACCGTCTCAACGTGCTGACGCACAGCGGCCGCCAGTTCATCCTGGGAGCCCGTTACTCGTTCTGATCTCCGGCCTCTCCCGGAGTCCCCTGCAGCCGTCCCGCGTCTCGGGGCGGCTGCCTTTCGTTTCTGAACCAAACTGGATTCGCGCGCCCAAGGGGCCGCGCCTGTCCACGCGGACGGCAGCCGAGCGTCATTTTCTCTGCGCGTCACCAAGTGTCCTGAAGCCGATTTCCTACAGGACAGAGACACCGACGTGAGCAAGCGAGCGGGCACCCAAAGCTTCAGCTGCGAACCCGTCTCTGCTGCGCGGAAGCGTCCCGTGTGCCGTATCTAAGTGACGGGAATGCGACCCTAATTCCGGGCGAGGCCACGAGTTCGAATCATCATCTGGGGCGCCAGCCATTCCGATGACTTGACAGTCTCTCGGGTGGCGCCGGGGAGCGACGAAATTGTCGCGACAGTTCCGTCGGTTACGGCCGCAGATCTTCGGTACCGTGGACAAGAGACGCTCCGTCCACGCGGAGGCCAGCCGAACCCCCCGCGTTTTCTTTGTGTCGAAAAAAGTGTCCTGAACCCGTTTCATCGCAGGACAAGCGATGATCGTCGCCGCTGCTCGTCGGGCTCATCTGCAGAAAGGTGGAGCGATGCTCCGGGCCCTGCAAGCGATTCCGGTGCGCATTTGAAGGGGCTGGCCCTTGACTCTGGCGGGGCTGGCGTCGGAACCAGCGCAGCAGGGGGCAACAATGCTGCAATCGCGTTCGATCAGGCGCACTGCGCTGATCGATCAGCTCAGGGCGGCGCTGACCGGCGAGGAGAACCACTTCTTCGCCGATACGTCCTTTCTGATTGCGGCGGCTTCGTTGAGTCCTGCTGCTCGAGACGAGCTCGCAAGATGGCTTGCGGGCCTTCGTGATCGATTCCATGTGCCGGCCTGGGTCGCGCACGAAGTCTCTGGCAAGATTACCTCGGACACTTCGATATTCACTCCGATGGCCAAGGCCGCGGGCGATGCGCTCACGGCCGTGGAAGCCATGCAGGCCGAGGCTAGGCGCTATCTCGATGATGGGCGAGCGAGCAGTTTTCCCGGGCAGCCGGACAGGATAGCGGTGCTATCTTCGCTAGACCGCATCGCCCAGCCGCTCCGCGAGCAGGCGCGGCGGCTGAAGCGAGCCAGCAAGACCTTGGAGGAAGCGACCGACTGGGTGGTCGGGCTGGTCAACGGCGCCGTCATGCCCAGCGACATCTACACCAGCTTGCCCGATCTCGAGCGAGCAGGTCGGGCGTGAACGGCGGCGGCGCTTCGCGGAACACCCGCTGCCATTTGTCGCGCAGCTGCGCTGGCGACATCGTCGCCAGCGCAGCCAGTTCCTCGTCGAGCCGGATCGTCATCAGGCGGGCCGCTTCGCGCGGTAGCGGCTGACGCCGTCCACCTTTTCGCTGCTGATCTCGAAGCGGCGCTTCTTCAGCCCCGTCAGCGCCGCCCGGGTCGTGTGGGGGAGCCAACCGCTGGCGTCGACGATCTCCTGAATCGAGGCGCCGGTCTCGCGCTCGAGCAGCTCGACGAGCAGCGCCTGCTTCGTGCCCGGACGCACCTCGCCGGGCTTGCGGGCGGGCGGGGGAGGGGAGGGCGGGGGAGGGGAGGGCGAGGGAGTGGAAGTCGCCGCGCCTCCCTCAGGCTTCGGCGTGTCTTCCGTACCGATGGCGGCCCGCCCCGCATCGGTGATCGCGACGCCGATGCGGCGGTCGCCGTCTTCCTGCCACGCGGGCTTCCGCCCGGCTTCGAATTCGGCGGCGAGGCTACGCTTCACGAGCGCCTCGATCGCCTTTTTGACCTTGGCCTCGTCGCTCTTGATCGAGTCGGCGACGGGGAGGAGGTTGCCGTCCTTGCGCTGGCTGGCGGTGCTCAGCAGGACGAGCTGCAGGTCGGTGAGTTTCGGCTGCTTGGCCATGGTGGGTGTCCTTCGTTGGAAGGCCGCGGAATTGCCGCCTCCCACCACCCACAGCCCCGCCGGTGAGCCGGCCGGGGCGGCAGCCGCGCTCTTCAGCGGCCGCGATTCACAGGCACAGCAATGCTTCCTTCGGAGGCGAAGTCGAATGGTTTCTGGAGCCCAAAAGCTGGGTCTGGACTTCGCGCCGGCGAGGCCGCTTTGTCGGGGCCTCAGAGGAGGACAGCGGTGGACAAGGACAGCAACGAACTCGTGGCGCGGCTCAGCACCGCCGCGGGCATGATCATGGAGGATGCATGCCCCCTCGCGGTCACGATCCCGTCGCCCGGAGAGACCCAGGACCGCCTCTCGGTCCTGGGGCGAGCTACTAGCGTCGCGAACCTGCTTATCCGAGCCGCTGAGATCGTCGCGGTGCGAAACATCCGCTGACGGCTCCCGGAACTCCACTAGGCTCAGTCAACGTTTCCGGCTGGACGAAACTCACGGACCTTGCGGCCCTCTCGCCATAGATCGGCGGGTTCCCTCGGACATACGGTCGTCGCCTGCCGTCCAGCATCCGCGTCAGCATCGGCACCAATTTTGTGGAAGCGAAGGATCTGCCCTTCATCGTCCAGACAACAGAGGCGATAGTTGGACATCCGCACGCCCGCCAAGGGACTCAGTCGGTAAGCTTCTTATATCGTTTCGGTGTCGCAACCTAGGTAAACTGCACCAGACGCAATACGGGCCGGCTCCTCAGGGGGAAGTGCCGGCCCGCAGCCAAACGGGGAAGCTTAGCCGAATTGAGTGTTGCTCGTTAAGTTGTTTCGGTCAAATGACTTTTTGGTAACTAGTCCTTCTGTAGTGCCGCCTGACCCGCCACCTTCCGCAGCGCGTCGCGGACGCGTTGAACAGAAGCCCGTCACCCGGGAGCGAACCCTATTCGTATGGCGACCCTTTGAAAGCGGACTGCGGAAACGCCCTCGCCGAAAGGGAAGGCGAGGGCGTCCTCACCACCCGGAACAGCCAGCTGGGCGCGACTGTAACGCCTTCCGGGTCGATCGGTAACGCTGGGCGGAAGCATCGTGATCAAAGCGAATTCACCCGACGCGCATCAGCTGCGACGGGAACGGCTGGGCGAGCGAGCACGCGTCTGATACCTCCCGTCTAGCCACCGGCCATACTGTCAGTGATGGCGCTGGCACCTCACCCCGAGTTGGGTCAGCTTCTCCCTTAATTGAGCAAAGGTATACGGCTTGGCGATGAACGCCAGGCAGGGATCCTGGTTGTCCCCGTCGAAAAGCGTTTTCACACTCTCGTCAGCGGTGATCAGGACAGCGAGATCATTGTGCAAAGCGCGGATCTCTTCAAACAGGCTGCTCGCGCCCTTGCCGTTGATATCCGTGTCCAGGATGACGGCGTCGAAGCGCCCTTGAGACGCACGAATCTTGGACAAGGCTTCAACTCCCGTCGCAGCCTGGTCAACCGCATAGCCCGCTTCCGTGAGCGCCTCGACCGTGAGCAGTCGGACCGCGCCGTCGGCCTGGATGACGAGCAGGCGTCCGGTTCGCCCGCGGTCGAGCACATCCCTGATCTGCTGGCCTAGCGCATGATAGGTGAACGGCTTGGCGATCATGTCGACGCCAGGGTCCAGGCGCCCGCCATGGATGATCGCATCGCGCGTATAACCGGACGTATAGAGAACCTTCAGACCCGGCTGCAAAGCGCGAGCTTTGTCGGCAAGTTCCCGCCCGGTCATATTAGGCATGACGACGTCCGTGAACAGCAGGTTGATCGGATCCGCCTGCCGCTCGATTAACCGTAGCCCGGATACCCCGTCATGCGCCTCGAGCACGCGGTAGCCCAACTCCCGCAAACATTCGACCGTGTAGGCGCGCACATCATCGTCGTCCTCGACGACGAGGATCGTCTCCTGGCGCCGAGAGCGCTCCAGCCCCTGCGTCAGGTGCGCCTCGTCCTCGACGACCTCCTCGCTGAGCAGGCGCGGCAGGTAGATCTTGACAGTCGTGCCATGCTCTTCTTCCGAATAGATGCTGACATGGCCGCCCGATTGCTTGACGAAGCCATAGACCATCGACAGGCCGAGCCCTGACCCCTTTCCCACCTCCTTCGTCGTGTAGAAAGGCTCGAACACCCGGCTGATCGTCTGCTTCGACATGCCGGTGCCGGTGTCGGTGACGGAGATCACGATATATTGGCCGGGCGAAACCTCGGCATGGGTGGCGGCATAGTTTTCCTCGAGCCGGACGTTCGCGGTCTCGATCGTCAGCTTGCCGCCGCTCGGCATCGCGTCGCGGGCGTTCACCGCGAGATTGAGAAGTGCGCTTTCCAGTTGATTGGGATCGGCCTCCACCCGCCACAAGCCCGGACTGGTGACGATCTCGAGATCGACAATTTCGCCCAACGCGCGGTTGAGCATGTCGGAGATGCCATGCACCAAACGGTCAACCTCGATCGGCTTGGGCGCGAGCGGCTGGCGGCGCGAGAATGCCAGGAGGCGCTGGGTCAGTGCTGCGGCGCGCTCGGCACCTTTTTGCGCGTTGTCGAGAGCGCGACGCGCTCTCGCATCGGCGCTTCCGCTCGCGGCAAGGGAGCGGTTTGCCATGTCGATATTGCCCGTGACGACGGTCAGCAGGTTGTTGAAGTCGTGGGCGATTCCGCCGGTCAGCTGGCCGACCGCTTCCATCTTCTGCGCCTGGCGAAGCGCCTCATTCGCCTCCTCGAGCTCTCTCGTTCGCTCCTCGACGCGTTGCTCGAGCGTCTGGTTGGCGCGTTGCGCCGCCTGGAAGAGTCTCGCGTTGTCCAGAGCCACCGCTGCCTGGCCGGCAAGTCCGACCATCAAACGCTCCGATCCCTCGCTGAAGACTCCGACCTTGGGATGGCCGAAGAACAGCCCGCCGATGACCTCGCCGGATCGAGAGATGACCGGTACCGCAAGATAGCTCCTGACGGGCAGATGGTTTTTCGGCATGCCCTTGTAGGGTGGGTTTTGACCGTAGCGCGGGTCTGCCGTGATATCGTCGGAGCGGACCACGCACTCGCCCTTGAAGGTGGGGGCGAACACGGCGGTCGCGCGGGGATGGCCAAATTTCTCGAAGTCGGCGCGGTTCGCGCCTGAGAGTGTGTAGAGAAGGAGCGCCTCGCCCTTCTCGTCGATGACATTGTAGAAGAAGGCGCCGAAGGCAGCGCCGGTCAACTCGACCCCAGCGTCCGTGACGGTCTGAACCACTCTTTCAGTGTCCAGTTCTGCGGCCAAGGCCGCGCCGGTTCGATTGAGCGTCTCGAGCATCTGCTGCTGTTCCTCGAGCGCCTTGCGCGTGCTTTTCGCCTCGGTGATGTCCTCCACGATCTTCAGGAACCGCGCTGTGGGCCCGTGTCCGCTGATCTTGGCAAGGTTGCTCCGAATCCAGACCTCGCGCCCATCGCTTCGATTGTAGCGCTTCTCGAAGCTGATTCGATGACCTTTGGGACCGGCGGCGGCCTTGCGCAGGGCCTGTCGGCTGAGCTCGATATCGTCCTCGTGCGTGAACGCGAGGCAGCTCTGCTCGATCAGCGCATCCCGCGGAATGCCGACGGTGTCGCAGTACGCGGCATTGGCGCCGAGTATCCGCCAGTCGGCATCGATCTCGATCATCCCCACCGCGGCGTTCTCGAACACGGTCCGGAACCGCTCCGCACTTTCCTTGAGCTCCAGCTCGACCCGCCGGCGTTCAGCAACGGCGCGGGTGCGATCGGCAACGTCCCGGATGAAGTCGAGCTCGTCCTGAGTCCATTCGCGGGCGGTCGCGTGGTTGAGATAGAGCAGCGCCACCAGGCCGCCCTGCTCATTGACCGGCATATTGACGACCGATTGAGCGCTAATCGCCTTCAGCGCCTCTGCGGTGTCGGCGGTCCGCGGGTCCTTCTCTGCATCGGCGAAGACGACTGTCCGTCCGAGTTTCAGATCGTCGATGTAGGAACCATAGTCTCGGAAATGCAGCGTCCCCGCGAGACTCTTGATGCCGGGCGCATTCCAGTCACGCTCGATTGTGATCGTCTCCGTCTTCGGATCGATCGTCCCGTAGCCCGCCCGACTGACGTTCAAGCTGCGGCCGAGAATCTCGGCAGCGGCGTATGCAATCTCTGCTGGATCTTGGAGGTCGCGGAAACGGTCGTTGAGCTCCAGCAGGGCCGCCACTCTGGCGTCTAGGCTATGTTGGGATCCGGACGCGCTGTGCAGCGGGGCGCTGGATGGCGGGGTACGATCACTAGCCATGAGGCGCCCGTAACGCCTTGGAAATCGCAAGTCCAACAGCAGACGTCGGCTCATTCGCAAGGCTCGGCGTGGCTCCCGCATTCGAAGCACGCAGGGCTCTGTGCGGGCCAGCGATTAGCCGCCTTTCGAACCACCAGTCGGGGATCGGCTGAGCCGTGGCCGCTCGATGAGATCGTGCCGCCCGCGTCAGTACGGTCGCCCGGGGAGATATGCGCCAGCTCCCAGCCCCAGTAGTTGCACGTTACCGTCCTGTAATGTTACGGTAACGAATGTTCCATTAAGCTTAGTGTGAAGGCGCGATCCCCCACCAGCGCGCCTTCTCGGGCTCGTCGCGTCCTGGTCGCGACGAGCCCTCATTCGTTTGAGATGTCGGTGCTCTGATGTCGGGCTGCGTGGTCGCGATCACCTGTCTCAACGGATTGTCCCCCATGTATGAAGAGGGAGGCGGGCCTCCATCGGTCATGGAAGTTGTCGGAAGGTAAGATGGAGCACCCGTCAAGTGAGGGCACCGGCAAGCCGGACATCCATGCCCGCATCAGGGTGCCGACTTGGCAGGAGGCGGAAGGAAGTCGAGTGTTTTGGGTGTCTTTACGACCTCTTCTCCTGCGATCCTGTTGACAACATCTCGGAACGCGCCCTCCACCGCAACTCGGTGCTCACCGAAGTAGACGTCCGTGAACGGTCCCGCCGCAGACCGGACGTGGGTCACAAGTGCGCAATTTATTGCAACCTCTCCGGTCTCTCCACCCTTTTTCAGTACAATAAATCCCATCGAGCCCTCCCGTATCGGATGCGGCGCGGCGCGTAAAACAGGTTCGGCAGCGCGCCGACGGAGCCCTCCGTCGCAACGGCCTCTGGGCGGCGCACGGCGTAGCACCAGCGCGCCGCCTGTGTCGGTCCTTCACCAGGTGAGGCGACAGGTCGGTAGCAAATGTTCACAAATGAGCGAAGAAGAAATAGGCCGCCGCCGCCCTTCCGCGGCGCTAAACGTACATCCTGACGCCCCTCGGGTTTGAAAGCAGACATTGCGCTCCCATGCATCAGCTCCGCTTTCCCGCTCCGGGCGCCGGAAAGCAGCCGGGACGCTCTGGGTCAGTTCCGGCCATTGCACATGGCGCCAAAGGGAGTGGCTGTAGATCGGCTCTGGTTTGGCCCAAAGCCGAACGTCCGCTTTGGTTCGCGGATTCAGTTGATCGTCGCAACACTTTACCTTGGATGAGGTGAGGTGAGCGATGGGAAGACGGGTACGGAAGATAGGCCCTGCCGAGAGTGCGGAGATCTGGGATCGCTGGCAGCGTGGTGAGGGTCTGAAGCTGATCGGCCG
>JAFAZW010000013.1 GCA_019239415.1 Alphaproteobacteria bacterium | reverse complement strand
CGCCCTCCCGGTCGTAGACGATGCCGAGCTGGTACCAGGCGAAGGGATTGGAATTGTCGCGGCCGATGGCGGCGCGCAGCACCCGTTTCGCCTCCTCGAAGTTCTTGGGATTCTCGGTGGCGATCAGGGCGTGGCCGAGCAGCGAGGCGATGAGCGGCTGCTCGGGCGCGCTCGCCACCGCCCGGCGCAGCGATTCGAGCGCCTCGTCCGGATGCCCCGATTCGAGCAGGATCTGGCCCTTGAGCTCGAGATAGAAGGGGTCGGTCGGGTGCGCGCCGACGAGCGTGTCGACCTCCGCCAGCGCTTTGTCCGGATAGGCGCTCTTGTGCCAGGCATAAGCGCGGGCGTAGCGCGCCGGCTCGCTCTTGTTGGTCTCGGGATAGAGGATGAGCGTGCGCTTCGGATCCTGGACGAAGCCGGCGAGCTTCGCCTTGATGCGCTGGAAGCGGGCGTCGAGCGCGGGGTCGGTCTTGCGGTCCCAGGCCGGGTCGGTCTTGTAGCGATTCTCGAGCGCGGCGATGCGCTCGGCGCTCAGCGGGTGGGTGCGGACATAGGCGTCGTCCTGCGGGATGGCGTAGCGATATTCCTGGTTCTGCAGCTTCTTGAAGAAGTCGAGGCTGCCGCGACCGCTGATCCCGGCGCGCGACAGGAAGGTCGCGCCGGCCGAATCGGCCGAGCTTTCCTGGGTGCGGGTGAAGGCGAGGAACTTGCCGAGCGCCGCCTGCTGGCCGGCGGCGAGGATGCCGGCACCCGCATCGCCGGCGCCCGCCGCCATCGCCGCCGCGCCGAGCAGCAGCGAGAGCAGCATGATCCCGGTCGCCACCTTGGCCCCTTCGCCGATGCGGATCGAATGGCCGCCGACGATATGGCCGAGCTCGTGGGCGATGACGCCCTGGACCTGGTTGGTATTGTCGGCCGCCTCGATCAGGCCCGAATGGATGTAGACGGTCTGGCCGTTGACGACGAAGGCGTTGATCGAATCGTCGTGGAGGAGGACGATCGAGACGTTCTCGGGCCGGAGGCCGCCGGCGGCGATGATCGGCCGGGCGATGTCGCGGAACCAGGTCTCGGTTTCGGCATCGCGCAATATCTCCTGGGCGTAGGCCGGACGCACGGCGACGGCGAAGCTGAGGACGAGCAGGAGGAGGAGGCGCACCGCGTGGGCGCCGCCGCGGCGGATGCGAAGGGCTGCGTCAGCCATGCCTCCCCTCCTCGCAAGCGGGCCCTGAACCGGGGATGAGCGCGGCCCGCCTGGGCACGCGCTCACCTCCGCGCTCGGCCACGGCTCAGGCTCCGAAGGTGCGCTGCCACCAGCCGCGGCGCGGCCCGGAAGCCTCGCCCGGCGCATCGTCATCCCCGGACGCGGGCGCTCCACCGGTCTCGCCGACGTCGTTGGCAGCCGCGGGCGCCGGGGCCTCGGCGGCCGGTTCGGCCTCCGGTGCCGGCGCCTTCTTGCGGCGCGAACGCTTCGGCTTGGGCGACTCGGCGGCTTCCGGCATTGCCGCGACGGGCTCCGGCTGCGGCGCGGGCTCGGGCGCGGGCTGGACGACCGCCGGCGCTTCGGGCGAAGCCTCGGGCGCGGCCTCTTCGACCTCCTTGCGGCGCGCGCGGGGGCGACGGCGGGTCTTGGGCTTCTCCTCCGCTGCCTCCTCGGTCGCCGGCGCCGGCGCGGGAGCGGGTTCTTCCGACGCCGTCACCGGCGGCGGCGCGGCAGGCTCCGCCTCGGCAGCCTCGCTCTCCTCGGCGGGATGCTCGGCGGCCTGTGGCTCGCCTTCGTCGCCGCGGTGGCGTCCACCGCGACGGCCGCGGCGGCGGCGGCGGCGGCGGCCGCCGCGCTCCTCCTCGCCGCGCTCGCGGTCGCGCTCCGGCCGCTCGCCGCGCGGCGCACGCGCCGGCGGCTCGGCCTCCGCGGCTTCCTCCTCGTCCTCGTCGATGTCCTCCGCCTCGTCGGCGACGTCCTCCTCGTCGAGCTCGGGCTCCGGGAGCGGCTCGACCCGCGGCCGCTGGACCGGCGGCGGGCCGAGCGACTCGACCGCCATGCGGGCGCCCTCGAAGCTCTCCTCGATCAGCACCTCGACGAGGACGCCGTAGCGCGCCTCGATGTCGCCGATCTCCCCGCGCTTGCGGTTGAGGACGTAGATCGCCGCCTCGCGGCCGGCGCGCAGGATGATCCGGCTGCCGCGGCCGCGCGCGGCCTCGTCCTCGATCATCCTCAGCGCCGACAGGCCCGACGACGCGGCGGTGCGCATGAGGCCGGTGCCGTCGCAATGCGGGCAGGGCTTGGTCGAGGCCTCGAGCACGCCGGTGCGAAGCCGCTGCCGGCTCATCTCCATCAGCCCGAAGGAGGAGATGCGGCCGACCTGGATGCGGGCGCGGTCGTTCTTCAAGGCGTCCTTCATCGCCTTCTCGACCTTCCGGATGTGGCCGTTCGATTCCATGTCGATGAAGTCGATGACCACGAGGCCGGCCATGTCCCGGAGCCTGAGCTGGCGGGCGATCTCGTTCGCCGCCTCGATGTTGGTCGCGTAGGCGGTCTGCTCGATATTGTGCTCGCGCGTCGAGCGGCCCGAGTTGATGTCGAT
Source organism: Alphaproteobacteria bacterium (assembly GCA_019239415.1). Lineage (GTDB taxonomy): Bacteria > Pseudomonadota > Alphaproteobacteria > Sphingomonadales > Sphingomonadaceae > Allosphingosinicella. The sequence continues at coordinate 25,665 of JAFAZW010000013.1, read as the reverse complement.
CGAGACGAGCGCCTCGGTCGGGTTGATGACGAGATAGCCGCCCGACTTCAGCTGGACGACCGGCTGGTACATGGCGGCGAGCTGGTCCTCGACGCCGGAGCGCTGGAACAGGGCGACGGGGTCGACATAGTGCCTGACCCGCCGCACGTGGCTCGGCATGAGCAGCTTCATGAAGGAGCGCGCCGCTTTGTAGCCCTCCTCGCCCTCGACGATCACCTCGTCGATGTCGCGATTGTAGATGTCGCGGATGGCGCGCTTGATGAGGTCGCTGTCGCCGTAGATCAGCGCCGGCGCCGAGCTCTTCAGCGTCCGCTCGCGGATCTCGTCCCAGAGGCGGGCGAGATAGTCGAAGTCGCGCTTGATCTCGGTCTTGGTGCGGCTGAGGCCGGCGGTCCGGACGATGCAGCTCATGCTCGTCGGCAGCGACAGGTCGGCCATGATCTGCTTGAGGCGCTTGCGGTCCGCGCCATTCGAGATCTTGCGGCTGATGCCGCCGCCGTGGGTGGTGTTCGGCATCAGCACGCAATAGCGGCCCGCGAGGCTCAGATAGGTGGTGAGCGCCGCGCCCTTGTTGCCGCGCTCTTCCTTGACGACCTGGACGAGCAGCACCTGGCGGCGCCGGATGACGTCCTGGATCTTGTAGCGGCGGCGCAGGTTCTGGCGCTTGCGGCGCAATTCGTCGGCGGCGTTTTCCTCCGGCGCGCTGGCGCTTTCCGCGTTGGCGCGCGGCGCATCGTCGCCGCTCTCCTCGCCTTCCTCGCCCTCGAAAGGTTCGGAAGGTTCGGCTTCCTCACGAGAAGGGTCTTCGCTCTCCTCCTCGTCGTCATGATCCTCGTAGCGCGCGTCCTCGGCGGCGCGCAGGCGCTCCTCCTCGGCGGCGTGCTCGGCCTCCTCGCGCAGCAGCGCCTCGCGATCCTCGCGCGGGATCTGGTAATAATCGGGGTGGATTTCCGAGAAGGCCAGGAAGCCGTGCCGGTTCCCGCCATAGTCGACGAAGGCCGCCTGGAGCGAGGGCTCCACGCGCGTCACCTTGGCGAGGTAGATATTCCCCTTGAGCTGCTTGTGCTCGGCGGATTCGAAGTCAAATTCCTCGATCCGGTTTCCCTTGACCACCGCCACCCTGGTCTCTTCCTGGTGGCGCGCGTCGATCAGCATGCGCATTGTCATTGAACAGTCTCCACGCGCGCCGTGCCGCCTCGGCAGGCCGGCGATGCGCGCGCTCGAATAGGCAGGAAGGCGCGGCCATCGCGGCGCGCGCCTTCCGTGTCCGGGTTGAACTCTGTGTCTGTGCCTCTGCTGCGAGGAGCCGCCCGGCGGTGAGCGCGGGCCGCACGGCCCCCGACGCGGCGCCGGTCCCGGAAGGGAGGCGGAGCGGAACGGGGGCGAAAAAGCTCATGCAGCGTCAACCTTGGTGTCCGGCGCGTACCTCGCGCCGGCGCATTCATTACGGCCCAAGATGGTGAGGATGCGTCGATCCTTCAACGTGATGCCGAGCATCGTTGCTAGCACCCGCCGCCCCGACCGGCAACCGCCAAAGGCCGGGTTGTGCCGATTCCGGCTGGACCGGAGCCGCCGCGACGGGCGACAAGAGGCCGTGCCGCGCCGCCTCTTCACGCTCCTCGCCCTCGCGCTCCTCGCCGCCTGCGACGCCCGCGGCGGCGGCGGCCGCCAGGACGGCGTCACCCTCGATCTCGACAAGGCCAAAGCCGGCCCCGCCGCGCCGTTGCCGGCCGTCTACGGCAGCCGCGATCCCTCCCGCCCGCTCGTCGTGCTCGACGCGGGCCATGGCGGCCACGATCCCGGCGCCCTCTCCCCGTTTGGGGGGCGGCAAGAGAAGGACGTCACCCTTGCCGTCGCCCGCGCCATCACGGACGCGCTCGCCGCCTCCGGGCGGGTGCGGGTGGCGATGACCCGCGAGGACGACCGCTTCCTGGTGCTGCGCGACCGCTATGAGATCGCGCGGCGGATGGGCGCCCAATTGTTCGTCTCGATCCACGCCGACGCCGCCCCCGCCGGCGATTCCGCGCGCGGCGCGACCATCTACACCTTGTCGGAAGTCGCCTCCGACCGCGAGGCGGCGCAGCTCGCCGAGACGCAGAACGGCGCCGACGCCGTCGCCGGCGCGCCGGCCGGGGCGGGGGCCGGCGTCAACCGCATCCTCATCGACCTCGCCCAGCGCGAGAGCATGGAAATCTCCGCCGATTTCGCCAGCCTCCTGAAGCGCGAGGCGTCGGCCTACTTTCCCTTCCGCCCCGATTACCACCGCTTCGCCTCCCTGGTCGTGCTGAAGGCCCCCGACGTCCCCTCGATCCTGTTTGAGACCGGCTACCTCACCAACCCCGCCGACGCCGCCTACATCGACAGCGCCGAAGGGCGGCGCCAGATCGCCGCGGGGATGCGCAGCGCCATCGAAACCCACTTCGCGCGACGGCGATACGGGGTAGGGACGCGGTGAAGAGGTTGTCGCGGCGCACCGGGAAACAGCCCGTCATCCCGGCGAAAGCCGGGATCTCCCTGAGCCCCGCTCGGTGCCTTTCCGATTGGAGGTCCCGGCTTTCGCCGGGACGACGGTGCGGGGTCGGGACGCGTTGAAGAGGTTGTCGCGGCGCACCGGGAAACAGCCCGTCATCCCGGCGAAAGCCGGGATCTCCCCGAGCCCCGCTCGGTGCCTTTCCGATCGGAGGTCCCGACTTTCGCCGGGACGACGGTGCGGGGTACAGCCTGACCCCTTCTCCCCCTTCAACCCGCTTCACCCCCCGCCGCGCATCGGCTAGAGCCTCGGGCGAATGACCGCCGATACCGTCCAGCCCACCCGCCTTACCCTCTATCGCGACGCCGGCAGCCGCGCGGGCGGGTTCGTGCGGCGGGCGTGGCGGCGGCGCTGGGTGCGGATCGCCGCCATCCTGCTGTCCATTCCCGTCATCCTCTACATCCTGCTCTGGTTCTTCTTCGCCCGCGGCCTGCCGTCCGCCGAGAGCCTGCTCACCTACCAGCCGCCGCTTCCCAGCCAGGTGCGCGACATCGACGGGGCGCCGGTGCAGAGCTTCGCGCGCGAGCGGCGGGTGCAGCTCGCCTACGACGAATTCCCGCAGCAGCTGATCGACGCCTTCACCTCGGCCGAGGACAAGACCTTCTTCACCCATGGCGGGCTCGATTATCCGGGCGTGCTCAAGGCGGTGGTCAACTACACCCTGCACATCGGCAGCGGCGAGCGCGTGGCGGGCGGCTCGACCATCACCCAGCAGGTCGCCAAGAACCTCCTCGTCGGCAACGAATATTCGGTCACCCGCAAGATCAAGGAGGCGTTCCTCGCCCGCAAGATCGAGCATGTGCTGACCAAGCAGCAGATCCTCGAAATCTACCTCAACCAGATCTTCCTCGGCCGCAACGCCTATGGCGTGCAGGCGGCGAGCCGCGCCTATTTCGACAAGGACGTGAACCAGCTCACCCTGCCGCAAATGGCCTATCTCGCCATCCTCCCCAAGGGCCCCAACAATTACGATCCCGACGCGAGTCCGCGCCGCGCCCTCGCCCGCCGCAACTGGGTGCTCCACGAGATGGAGCTCAACGGCAAGATCAGCGCGGCCCAGCGCGCCGAGGCGCAGGCGGCGCCGCTCGGCGCGGTGCGCGGGCCCAAGGAGAGCGTCCGCAACATCGGCGGCTATTTCATGGAGGAGCTGCGCCGCCAGCTGATCGACAAGTATGGCGAGGGCACGGAGAAGGGGCCGAACGGCGTCTATAGCGGCGGCCTGTGGATCCGCTCGTCGGTCGACCCGGAAAAGCAGCACGCCGCCGAGCAGGCGCTGCGCGACGGGCTGGTACGCTACGACAACGGGCACGGCTGGCGCGATCCGGGGCTCAGCATCGATCTGTCGAAGGACTGGCGCAGCCAGCTCGCCGTCGCGCCGTTCGGCACCGGCTATGCCGACTGGCGGGCGGCGGTGGTGCTCGCCAAGGAAGGCGGCGCCGCGACGCTCGGCTTCGTCGACGGCAGCCGCGGCACCTTGCCCGCCTCGGGCGCGGTCCAGCCCAAGCAGGGCACCGGCACCGCCGCCTTCGACGCGTTGCGGCCGGGCATGGTCGTCGCGGTCAAGGCGAACGGCGGCAGCTGGCAGCTCAAGTCGGTTCCCGCCGTCCGCGGCGCCTTCGTCGCCGAGGAGGTCGGCTCGGGCCGCGTCGTCGCGATGCAGGGCGGCTGGGACCTGCGCGGCGACGACTTCAACCGCGCCACCCAGGCGCAGCGCCAGCCCGGCTCGACCTTCAAGCCGGTCGTCTATTCCGCCGCGCTCGACAACGGCATGACCCCTGCGACCATCATTGTCGACGGCCCGTTCTGCGTCTGGCAGGGCGCCGGGCTCGGCAACAAATGCTTCCGCAACTTCTCGGGCGGCAATGCCGGTCCGCAGACGATGCGCTGGGGCGTCGAGCAGTCGCGCAACCTGATGACGGTCCGGACCGCCAACACGATCGGCATGGACAAGGTGACGCGGCGGGCCAAGGAGCTCGGCGTCGGCGACTATCCCAATTACCTCGCCATCGCATTGGGCGCCGGCGAGACGACGCCGATGCGCATGGTCAACGCCTTCGCCATCCTCGCCAACCAGGGCCGGGCGCAGAAGCCGACGCTGATCGACTATATCCAGGACCGCAACGGCAAGGTCATCTACCGGGCCGACACCCGCCCCTGCGACGGCTGCAACGCCAGGGACTGGGACGGCAAGCCGATGCCCCGCCCGCCGCTCAGGACCAAGCAGGTGGTCGACCCGCTCACCGCCTACCAGATGGTCCACATCCTCGAGGGCGTCGTCCAGCGCGGCACCGCCACCGTGCTGCGCGACCTCAAGCGGCCCCTGTTCGGCAAGACCGGCACCACCTCCGGCCCGACCAACGTCTGGTTCATCGGCGGCTCGCCCGATCTCGTCGCCGGCGTCTACATGGGCTTCGACCATCCCAAGCCGATGGGCGGCTATGCCCAGGGCGGCACCCTCGCCGCGCCGATCTTCAAGCAATGGGCGCAGGTCGCCTACAAGGACGCGCCGGTCATCCCCTTCCGCGCGCCGGCCGGCATCCGCATGGTGCGCATCGACCGCCGCTCCGGCCAGAAGGTATTCGGCACCTGGCCTTCCGACGACGATCCCAAGGCCGCGGTCATCTGGGAAGCCTTCAAGCCCGAAAGCGAGCCGCGCCGGAGCATGCGCCGCGAGGAGCTGCTCGGCACCGGCACCGCGGCGCCCGTGGCCAAGCCGAAGCGCGCGCCCGCCGCCGCGGCGGCGTCCGCCAACGTCGCGGCGCCGGCGGCTTCGAATGTCGCCGCCCCCGCGCCACCGGCCACCGGCGACTTGCATGAGCAGCCTCCGAGTCAGTAGGCCAAACCCGTCATCCCGGCGCAAGCCGGGATCTCAATGAGACCCGCCGGGACTCTCCGAACGGAGATCCCGGCTTTCGCCGGGATGACGTCCTCCCGGCCAAGGAAGGATGAGAATGCGCGCAGAAGCGCAAGCCTATGTCGACCAGGTCCAGTCGGCCCTCGCCTTGCTCCGCCGGTTCCTCGACTGGGACCGCGCACTGGCGCGGCTCGACGAGCTCAACGCGCGGGTCGAGGACCAGTCGCTGTGGAACGACCCGAAGCAGGCGCAGGACGTGATGCGCGAGCGGCGGCGGCTGGACGAGGCGATCGCCGCGACCCGCGGCATCGAGCGCGAGCTCTCCGACACCGCCGAGCTCATCGAAATGGCCGAGGCCGAAGGCGACGACGATCTCGCCGAGGAGGGCGTGCGATCGCTCGCCGAGCTCGCCGAGCGGGCGGAGCAGGACAAGGTCAAGGCCCTGCTCGCCGGCGAAGCCGACGCCAACGACACCTACATCGAGATCAATTCAGGCGCCGGGGGCACCGAGTCGAACGACTGGGCCGGCATGCTCCAGCGCATGTACACGCGCTGGGCCGAGCGGCACGGAATGAAGGTCGAGCTGATCGACTTCCACGCCGGCGAGCAGGCGGGGATCAAGTCGGCGACCCTGCTCGTCAAGGGCGAGAATGCCTATGGCTACGCCAAGACCGAGAGCGGCGTGCACCGGCTGGTGCGGATCAGCCCCTATGACAGCTCGGCGCGCCGCCACACCAGCTTCGCCTCGGTCTGGGTCTATCCGGTGATCGACGATTCGATCGACATCGAGATCAACGAGTCCGAGCTCAGGATCGACACCTACCGGTCGTCCGGCGCCGGCGGCCAGCATATCAACACCACCGACTCCGCCGTCCGCATCACCCACCTGCCCAGCGGCATCGTCGTCCAGAGCCAGTCCCAGCGCTCGCAGCACAAGAACCGCGCCGAAGCGTTCAGCCAGCTGCGCGCCAAGCTCTACGAGGCCGAGCTGCAGCGCCGCGAGGCGGAGGCCAATGCCCAGAACGCCACCAAGACCGACATCGGCTGGGGCCACCAGATCCGCTCCTACGTCCTCCAGCCCTACCAGCTGGTGAAGGACTTGCGCACCGGCGTCACGTCCACCTCGCCGTCCGACGTCCTCGACGGCGACCTCGACCGCTTCATGGCCGCCGCTTTGTCGCAGCGCGTCACCGGCGAGAAAGTGGACGTCGACGATGTCGACTAAGGGGGGAGTCACTGAACCCGACACGCCGTCAGGGCCTGTGGAAACGGAAACACCGTTCGGGCTGAGCCTGTCGAAGCCCTGTCCTCTCTTATTGCGCCGAAGCAGGAAGGGAGGGCTTCGACACGCTCAGCCCGAACGGGCAGGGGTGAAGCCGACGCGAATGGGGATCATCGCAACCCTCCTCCTCCCCCTCCTCCTCGCCGCCTGCCAGAAGCAGGCGCCCGCCGACCCCTTCCCGCTCCCCCACCGCCCGGTCTCGCCGATCGTCTCGCCGCGTTACTCGAACGAGGATGCGCGCGACAGCGTCAGGGAGGCGCAGACGGTGATGCGCCTCGCCGACCTCCAGCCCGGCATGAAGGTCGCCGACATCGGCGCCGGCGAAGGCTATTATACGGTCCGCCTCGCGCCTCTGGTCGGCAAGAAGGGGCGGGTGCTCGCCGAGGACATCGTCCCCCAGACGCGCGACAACCTCGCCGCCCGCGTCCAGCGCGACAATCTCGACAATGTCGCGGTGCGGCTCGGCAAGGAGAACGACCCGCTGCTGCCCGAGCGGTCGTTCGACCGCATCTTCATGATCCACATGTATCACGAGATCGCGCGGCCGAGCGAGTTCCTCTGGCACCTGCGCGACGCGCTGAACCCCACCGGCCGCATCGTCGTCGTCGACGCCGACCGGCCGACCGACCGCCACGGCACCCCGCCGCGCCTCCTGATGTGCGAGTTCGCGGCGGTCGGCTACGGCCTCACCCGCTTCGAGCGGCTGACCGGCGATGCCTATTTCGCCCAGTTCGAGCCGAGCGCCCCCAAGCCGGCGCCGGCGTCCATTCCCAGTTGCGCCTAGAGGAGGCCGAGCGCCGCCATGCTCCGGCACTCCCCGCCCGCGAAGACGATATGGTCGAGCAGCCGGACGCCGAGCGGCCTCAGCGCGTCGGCGAGGCGCCGCGTCGCCTCCTTGTCCGCCGCGCTCGGCGCCGGGTCGCCGCTCGGATGGTTGTGGGCGACGAGCACCGCGGCGGCGCCGAGGCGCAGCGCCCCGGCGGCGATCGACCGCACCGGCAGCGCCACGTCCTCCTGCCCGCCCACCTCTTCGAGCGTGACCGCGAGCAGCTCCCGCCCGGCGCCGACATGCACCGCCACGACCCGCTCCTCCGCCGCCTCCGCGAAGAAGGGCGCGAGCAATGCTGCCGCGTCGCTGAGGGTGGCGATCCGCACGGCCCTGCTCTTGCCACCTACCGTCAGCCCGCACCGTCGCCGTTGTCGCCGTTTCGGACTTCGTTTCGGATATACCGCCCGTGACGACTGAGCCGGACCGTCCGGTCCGCGCGGCCGGCGCCCTCCTCGCCGGGCTCGCCGTCGCCCTCGGCGCCTTCGGTGCCCACGCGCTGAAGGCGCGGCTCGGCGCGGAGGCGCTCGGCTGGTGGCAGACCGCGGTTCAGTACCAGCTGGCGCACGGCGTCGCCCTCGTCGCCCTCGGCGGCCTTGCCTGGTCGCGGGCGCGGCTTCCGGCGCTGCTGCTCGGGGCCGGCGCCGCTCTCTTCGCCGCCACCCTCTACGCGATGGCGCTCGGGGCGCCGCGCTGGCTCGGCGCGGTGACCCCGCTCGGCGGCGCCGCGATGATCGCCGGCTGGGCGCTGCTCGCCTGGCGCGCGATCCGGCGGGAACTGCCCTAGTCACGCCGCATTCCTGTGGCTATGGCGCCCGCGAACCCGACAATCAGGAATTCGAAATGAGCCTCCGCAACGTGGCGATCATCGCCCACGTGGACCACGGCAAGACGACCCTCGTCGACCAGCTGTTCCGCCAGTCCGGCACCTTCCGCGACAACCAGCGCGTCGAGGAGAGGGCGATGGATTCCAACGACCTCGAGAAGGAGCGGGGGATCACCATCCTCGCCAAGTGCACGTCGGTCGAGTGGGCGCATGGCGGCGAAACGACGCGGATCAACATCGTCGACACGCCCGGCCACGCCGATTTCGGCGCCGAGGTCGAGCGCATCCTGTCGATGGTCGACGGCGTCATCCTGCTCGTCGACGCCGCGGAAGGCCCGATGCCGCAGACCAAGTTCGTCACCGGCAAGGCGCTCGCGCTCGGCCTGAGGCCCATCGTCGTCGTCAACAAGATCGATCGCCCCGACGCCCGCCCCGCCGAAGTGCTCGACGAGGTGTTCGAATTGTTCCTGACCCTCGAGGCCAATGACGAGCAATTGGACTTCCCGACCCTCTACGCGTCCGGCCGCGCCGGCTATGCGGGGGAGAGCGACGACGTCCGCTCCGGCGACCTCACCCCGCTCTTCAAGGCGATCGTCGACCATGTCCCCGCGCCGGATGCCAATCCGGAAGGGCCCTTCCGCATGCTCGCGACCCTGCTCGACCGCGACCCGTTCCTCGGCCGCATCCTCACCGGCCGGATCGAGAGCGGCCGGCTCGACGTCAACATGCCCATCAAGGCGCTCGACGTCGCCGGCGCCGAGGTCGAGGCCGGCCGCGCCACCAAGGTGTTCGCCTTCCGCGGCCTCGAGCGCGTGCCGGTCGAGCGGGCCGAGGCGGGCGACATCGTCGCCATCGCCGGCCTCACCAAGGCGACCGTTTCCAACACGCTCGCCGAGCCGGCGGTCACCCGCGCCATCGCCGCCCGCCCGATCGACCCGCCGACGCTGGCGATGAGCTTCGCCGTCAACGACAGCCCCTATGCCGGCCGCGACGGCGACAAGGTCCAGAGCCGCGTCATCCGCGACCGCCTCGAGCGCGAGGCGGAAGGCAACGTCGCCATCCGCATCACCGAAAGCGCCGACAAGGACGCCTTCGAGGTCGCCGGCCGCGGCGAGCTCCAATTGGGCGTCCTCATCGAGACGATGCGCCGCGAGGGCTTCGAGCTCTCCATCTCCCGCCCCCGCGTCCTCTTCCGCGACGGCCCGAACGGCGGCCGCGAGGAGCCCTATGAGACGGTCGTCGTCGACGTCGACGACGAGTTCGCCGGCACGGTCGTCGAGAAGATGGCGCAGAGGAAGGCGGAGATGACCGACATGCGCCCGTCCGGCGGCGGCAAGACCCGCCTCACCTTCAGCGCCCCGAGCCGCGGCCTCATCGGCTATCACGGCGAGTTCCTCTCCGACACGCGCGGCACCGGCATCATGAACCGCCTGTTCGAGAAATACGGCCCGTGGAAAGGGCCCATCCAGGGCCGCCAGAACTGCGTCCTCATCTCGATGGAGCAGGGCGAAGCCGTCGCCTATGCCCTGAATGCGCTGGAGGACCGCGGCATCCTCTTCATCGCCCCCGGCGAGAAGCTCTACGAAGGCATGATCATCGGCGAAAACGCCAAACCCCAGGACCTCGAGGTCAACCCCTTGAAGTCCAAGCAACTCACCAACTTCCGGGCGAGCGGCAAGGACGAGGGCATCCGCCTGACCCCGCCCAGGCGGATGACGCTGGAGCAGGCGATCGCCTACATCCAGGACGACGAGCTGGTGGAGGTGACGCCGAAGGCGGTGCGGCTGCGGAAGCGCTTCTTAGATCCTCATGAAAGAAAGCGTCAGAGCCGCAAGGCGGAGGCGGCCTAACGCTCCTCCCCGGGACGGGGAGGGGGACCACCCAAAGGGTGGTGGAGGGGGCCCTTTGAAGGCCGCCGAGCGCAGGCGCGGGCGACGCGATGCGTCGTCCAACCAGCGCGAAGAGACGGCTGACGCCGGCCGACAGGTCGCGAAGCGAGCCTGATCGACGTCACGGGATTCACTCCCGTGACGGCTGCGAGGCGTGTGTGGGTTCACGCGGAGGGGCGTGCGAGCAAGACCGGTCCGAAGGTCCGACCTGGCCAAAGAGCCCAGTGTTAAGTGCCTCATCCCCCAGCGCGTGATCAAGCGGCGCGGTACCTCAGAGTTGAGAACAGCGTCGGCTCACGGACTAAGCGAACCTGATCGTCCCAGCCGAAGCGGCGTGTGCTACGCCGCTCCTTTCCGTCCGGTCCAAATATGACAATCTCTTTCGCATCGCGAAGCTCTGCCAGTTGGCTGTCTACGATCTCTGCCACGACTGGCGTGTCGTTACATCGAGCGACGAATACCTCTCGCTTCGTAATCGGTGTTAGGTCGTTCGCCGCGCCATGTAGGAGCCGCGGCAACTGCTCCAAAACGGCAGCCTCTGACCGCGTACGTGCGCAATCGTCAAAAGCGTAGTCCATCATTCCTTGTCGAACGTCCGCTTTGGGATCGAAACCGAGAGAGCTGAATCCCGGACCGCCAAAATGCTCAAAGGTGTTCTCGATTGCCCAGTGTATCTTTCCCATCTCCTCGCGCGCTTGATGGTGCTTGGAGAGGTGGAGAAGCCAGTAGTCTCGGTTTGACTGTTCTGGATGAATGAAGAAAGGAGTATAGTAACTCGCTCCTGTCGAAGCCTGGATATGACGATACACAGTGTTTTGAATGAGACGCTTCCACCCTTTGTTTCTCTTCATTGCAATCAAAGATCTTACGTCCTCGCGGTCGAAATCGATGCGAGTGAGCGCGCGCATATCCGAGTTATGATCACACAGAAGATTGACCAGCGAATCCACCATGAAGGTCAGGATAACTTCAGGGTTTGCCAGCTGGGACATGATAGTTCGCACGGTTGCAAATGTCACGTCGCTCCACCCGTACTGATCCAAGAAGAACAGTGATCGGTGGGCTCGGCCCTTAGTCCGGATTGCAGCTATGATGTCCGGACAGGCTGATTCAAAATCGAGATTATACAGCCTGATGTCCGCGCCGATTCGACTTCCATATCCGCGTCGGTCTAGCTGGTCGCGTAGGAATTCGATGTGCCGTTTATTCTCATCCACGAAGACGAAGTCGGCCTTGAGATTGAAGCCGCGCGCTCGGGCTACGTTGAGCTGCGTTTGGGCCGCTTCGACTGCCTGAAGCATGCGGAACGGCGATCCGTCGACCTGGCTTTGGCCGACGCGGTATCGTCCGCCGCCACAGAAACCGTCGACAATGGTGAGGTTCAACTCACGCTTCATGTGATTGCGGGTCAGGGTATCGATGTAGGCGCCTACATAGCGTTCATAGACCGTATGTTTGGCCGCGCTATGTGCGCCAAGCTCCGGGAGAACCCCGCCGATCGTCCAGTCGTACCCGGTACGCTTTCCCATTGGAGCTTCCTCAGTCTCACCTATCGAGGTCTATACCTCGAAAAGTGCTCACGAGTCTCACACGAAGCCGTCAGGCCTCCCTAACGCGCGGCAGGCCATCCCATGTTTCACCGTCTAGGACTCTCCCGGCCGCCTTCTTTCCGACCCGCACCATTGTAGTCCCGTCCTCAACCCGCTGCGCTCTAAATTTGGCGAGACTTATCCCCTGACCTGGACCCCAGTCGCCCCATTGCTTGAAGTGGAACGGGACATCGGCCGCCATGCAGGCATTTAAGAGGTCCCGAAACCATGAAGGCGCCGAAGGTCGGGCCTTTGGCCCGCTTTCTCCTCCTGTGATTACCCAATCGATGGTTCCCGTTAGCCAGTCGGATAGATTCAAACCGCCTAACAGCGGCTCTGCGGAAATGAAACGAACTGCCGCCGGAATCCGCGACAAATAGGGCAGCCGTTCGTCAGCCCGCCTCTGATCTTCTACGGTGGTCCCGAGCCAAACATTCGATGGCCAGTGATTGGCCCAAGGGACCATTCGCAAGACCATCTCTGGCCTCTTCGTCAGCAGCAGCCAATCGAGATTGGACGTTTGAGCAATGGTCCGCCATAGCTTTTCACGCCAGCTGTCCAGTTCGGATCGGTCCTCAAACACATCGGCCATTGAGGCGCAGAACACGCGCGCCCGAGTGCCTGAGCGACCGGCCTCTGCGTCCCATCGGAGAGGCTCCGACCAGTGATGGTCGCCAAAGAACCTTCGCTCAGCGTTGATGCCCCAGACGTCTTGGCCAACGCGCTTGGACCACGACTCGGCATAACAATGCTTGCAGGCCGGCGAAACCTTCACGCATCCCCACCACGGATTGAAGGTATGCGTGGTCCATTCAATCCGAGAATTGCGTGCCAACTGGTGCCCCTTCCGTCACGAACCCAAGCGCCGCGGTGCCCTATTCTACCTTTGTTCCGTGGATAATTGCAACCACTCTCTTGACTTCCTCGCTGGGGTGGGTGGTCCTTGGAGCTTTCGGGAGAGTAAGTATCCCGTTTACAGCCTCTTCAGTGTGTAACCCAGGGAACACCGTCCCTTACCCACCCAATCGGAGGCGGGGACGGACAAACGCGGGATTTGTGGACCTTCGAGGAAAGCCGGAGCGTGTCCGGGACATCCACGAAGCCGGTCAGTCGAAGGAGTTGCGGAAACTGCTCATCGCTCTTGCGCGGAGCGACCATTGGATGAGCTTAGGGTGTGACGTAGGAGCGCACGCGGAGAGCCGTGGTTCCAAGACTCGATACTTCTCGGGCGGGTACGTTCAGATCATGAATCAAGATCCTTTGACCGAAGTAGAAGTCTATGAGTCGCTGGCCGACCAGATTGTTGAAAAAGTCGGGCAAGAGGCACGTCGCTGTGACTGGTGGCTCGGATTGCAGGTCTCGGAAATTCGTTATCGGCTAGAGCCATGCACCGACCCCTTCTCGCTGTGGATCTGGTTTCTCGCTTCCGCACCGACGCCCTCCCGCGCCTCAAGCCGACGGGAAAGGCTCATCCGAACGATATGCGGTGCGCTGCGACACGAGAGTAGACTGCCGCCGGCACCGGCCACTCAACAAAAATGGGTATCATATCCAGCAAAGTTGCGCTATCCGATGAACTGTGAGCGAGACGGGGGCAACCGGCGGACGGACATTCCTGGAGGACCTGAGCCGCGACCTCAGCCTCACCGCTGACCTCCTCGCCCGCTACGCCGAACGAGATGCTGAACGGCGGGAGGCGGCGGCCCGCGAGCTGGTCACGGCGGAGCAGGTGCGGGCCCTGGCCGCAGCGCGCCAGCTGCGTTCGGACGTGTTCGGCATGGACCTCGCCAATCCGGGCTGGAGCCTGTTGCTGGAGCTGTTTCGCGCCTCGCTCGAGAGGCGTCCGGTGCGGCTGCCTCGGCTCGCGGCGGATGCAGGCGTCTCGGCTACGTCGGCGGCGCGCTGGGTGAGGGAGCTCGCCGCATCCGGGTTCGTGCAGCGCATGGCCGATCCTCGGCGGCCCGGGACCGGGACGCTGATCCTCACCGACGCGGGCGCCGAGGCGATGGAGGACTATTTCGTCGCGGTGCAGCTCGGGTGGCAGAAGCGCGCCGCGCCATAATGGTGGCTGGTTCGCACCGTTTGGGGGTCATATCCCGTGGAGTTATAGTCCGCATTCCGCGCACAAGGCGGAATGGACAAGGCGCAGAAGGAGCAGACCATGGCGCGCTTCGGCGCCCGGCTGCGGCGGCTGCGCAAGGCCATCCCCAAGCTGTCCCAGGAGAAGGTGGCGCTGCGGGCCGGGATCGACCGCTCCTATTATGGCGAGATCGAGCGCGGCGAGCACAACGTCGCGCTCATCAACATCGTCCGGATCGCCGGCGCGCTGGAGGTGGAGACGGCGGAGCTATTTCGGGAATGGGCGCCTTAATGAGCAAGCAGAGGCCGTCACGGGAGTGAATCCCGTGACGTCAGTCCTGTCGCCTGCGGCGCCGGCTGACCGGCGCTCGCCGTCTCTGCGCGCTGCTCCGGCGGCGGCGGGCCGCCGTCGTCCCTACGCTCGGCCGCTCGCTAGACATTCGTCTGGTCCGCCGGCACCCCCGCCGGCAGCGTCGCGGCGCCGTCGGCCTCGGTGCAGGCGAGGCCGGGTTCGGTGCCGAGGCCGTAGCAGGTCATCGACAGCGAGCCCATCGCATAGCCGCGGACCAGCGGCTGCAGCGCCGCGCCCTCGGCGGCGGCCATGCCGGCGAGGTAGAGGAGGGGGATGAAATGGTCGGGGGTCGGCACGGCGGCGGCGTAATCGGGATGCTCGGCGAGCCGCACCGCGTCGCCGGGCGCCTCGGCCATCTGGCGCGCGGCGGCGTCGTCGAAGCGCTCGGCCCAGTCGAAGGCGGCGTCGGGGCGGTCCCAGGCGATCCGCGCGAGGTTGTGGACGACGTTGCCGCTCGCGACGACCAGGATGCCGCGCGCCCGGAGCGCCGCCAGCTTCGCGCCGAGTTCGAGATGGTAGGCGAGCGGCTTCAGCGCGTTGATCGAGAGCTGGACGACCGGGACGTCGGCTTGCGGGTAGAGGTGGGCGAGCACGCTCCACGCGCCGTGGTCGAGCCCCCATTGGTCGCGGTCGAGGCCGCACCAGGTCGGCTGCACGGCCTCGGCCACCTCGGCGGCGACGTCCGGCGCGCCGGGGGCGGGGTACTGGAAGTCGAACAGGGCCTGCGGGAAGCCGTAGAAATCGTGGATCGTGCGCGGCCGCGCCATCGCCGTCACCGCGGTCGCGCCGAAATACCAGTGGGCCGAGACGACGAGCAGCGCGCGCGGCCGCGGCAGCCGGCGGCCGATCGTACGCCAGGCCTCGGTGAAGCCGTTGCGTTCGAGCGTGTTCATCGGGCTGCCGTGGCCGATGAACAAAGCGGGGGCGGGGGTCATACGCGTCTCCCGGGCGGACCGATCCCCCCATGTCGGGCGGCGGCGGCGACTCGACAATGGGGACACGTACCTTTTGACAAAAGGTACGTGTCCCCGGCTCGGGTCGGCTATGCTGGCGCCATGCTGCTCGCCCTGCTGATCGCCGCCGCGCCGCCGCCTGCCGCCGCGACTCCGACCGCGGCGGCGCAGGCAGGCACCCGGATCGCCTATGTCGGAACGGACGAATCGGGCCGCTGCGTCTACATGACCGGCGACGTCGGCCTCGACGCGCGGGAGTTTCGCGACGACCTCAAGGAGGATTTCGAGCCGGGGACGGCTTTGCTGCTCTATCACGGCATGGAGACCCGGCCCGCCTGCCTCGCCGCGGCCCGGCGGATCGCCCGCAGCGTCGGCTTCCGCACGGTGCGGACTGCGCCGGCGCCACCTCGCCTCGACTTGGGCCCGCCCCTCTGAAGCGGCCGGTCCCCAGGACGATGCGCGCCCGGAAGGGGTAGGATTATCAACCTCTTGGCTGTAGGCTCGCTGGCCTGAGGAGGCGTTCGTGATGAGCCACCCTGCCGCCGCCGCGGCCGCCGCGGGCCCGTTCGGCGACTATGTCGCGGCCTACCGGCGCAACGGCTTCGCCCTGTTGCGCGGGCTGTTCGCCCCCGACGAGATCGCCGCCATCGCCGCCGCCGCCGACCAGGTGCGCGACGAGGGCAGGGCGCTCGGCCGCAGCTTCCGGCACGGCAACCTCTTCTACCGGGTCGCGGCCGGGGCGGAGGCGGACGGCGGGCCGGCGGTGCAGATGGTGCAATGGCCGTCCTACCACCAGCCGGCGCTCAACGCGGTGCGCCTCGACCGCCGCTTCGCCGCCATCCTCGCGCCGCTGATTGGCCGCGACCTGAAGCAGATCATCAACCAGATCCACTGGAAGACGCCGGGCGCCGCCGGCGATTTCGCCTGGCACCAGGATGCGAGGTTCAGGAAGCCCGACCACGCCTATCGCAACCTCGGCGCCGCCTATGTCCAGACCGGCCTCGCGCTCGACCCGCATGACCCGGAGAGCGGCTGCCTGCGCTTCGTGCCGGGCAGCCATTTGTGGGGATCGCTGCCGCTCGACGTGCCGGACGAGGTGCTCGGCGCCAGGATGCGGGACGCGGTGCTGGACGGCGTCGGGCTGAGCGCCGCGGACGCGGTCGACGTGGTGCTGGAACCGGGCGACGTCGCTTTGTGGAGCCCGTTCCTGGTCCACGGCTCGGGCACCAACTGGGCGCCGCACCGCCGCCGCCTCTACATCAACGGCTATGTCCGCGCCGAAGATTGCGACCGCGGCGAGTGGGCGTTCCGGGACGGGCGGCCGGTGCCGTTCGGCCCGGAGCCGGCGCTCGTCCATTACGAGGCGCTGCGCGAGCGCGGCGAGCCGCACTTCGTCTGACGCCGCGCGGCTGCACCGATTCTCCACGAGGGTCGGATCAGCGTTGCAAGCGCCCGCGCCACAACGGGTGCGAAGGAGACCAGCGACATGGCGGCGGCGACGGGAAATGAGGCGGGGCGGAGCTGGAGCGGCTGGCGGCTGGCGCCGTGGCTCGGGGCCGCCGCCTTGCTGAGCGTGCCGGCGCTGGCGATGCGCTTTGCGCCGCGGGCCGGCTTCGACTGGAGCGCCGCGGACTTCGCGGTGATGGGCGCGATGCTCGCCATCGCCTGCGGCGCGTTCGAGCTGGCGATGCGCGCCTCGGCCGGCACCGCCTACCGCCTCGGTGCACTCGCCGCGCTCGGCACCGGCTTCGTCACCTTGTGGGCGAACCTCGCGGTCGGGCTGGTCGGCGACGAAGGCAATCCGGCCAACCTGCTGTTCGTCGGCGTGCTCGCCTTCGCGGCGGCGGGGGCGCTCGTCGCCGGCCGGAGCTCGGCCGCCATCGCGAAGGCGATGCTGGCGACGGCGCTGGTCCAGCTCGCCGCCGCGGGCGCCGCCTTCGCCCTGACCCCCGCCGCCGCCGGCCGCGGCGCCGAGATGGTCGCCTTGCTCGGCATCTTCCCCGCCGGCTGGCTCGCCTCCGCCTGGCTGTTCCGCCGCTCGGCGCGTGTCACGAAGTAAAAGCCCGGGCAGTTTACCCGTTGTAAATGGGTCGATTCTTACCTTACCCTCGCGAATACATCGTGGGGGGAAGTCATGCCGAGCTATTATCGCCAGAATGGCGAGTTTTCCGTCAATCGCGCGACGGCGCAGGACCAGACCGCGCCGTCGGTCGCCACCTTCGCCGACGGTAGTTTCGTCGTCGTATGGGGGACGAACGATCCCAGCCAGGACGGCGACAGCAGCGCGATCAAGGGCCAATTGTTCGACGCCGCCGGCAACAAGGTCGGTCCGGAGTTCCTGGTCAACTCCAACCATGCCGGCTCGCAGTTCACCGCCTCCGTCGCGGCGCTCTCCGACGGCAGCTTCGTCGTCACCTGGGTCACCACCGACGCCACGCAGGATGGCGACGGCAATGCGATCAAGGCGCAGATCTACGCCCACGACGGCACGCCGGTCGGCGGCGAGTTCCTGGTCAACGCCGGCTCGCCCATCGGCAGCCAGTTCACGCCGAATGTGGCGGCGCTGACCTTCGGCGGCTTCGTCATCAGCTGGGACGATTGGGGCAGCGGCGACACCAAGGCGCAGATCTTCTCCGGCGGCGGCGGCCGTCAGGGCGGCGTCTTCACGCTCAACACCAACACCGCCTATGCGCAGGAATATGGCGACATCACTGCGCTCGCCGGCGGCGGCTTCGTCGCCACCTGGCGCACCACCGATCCGGGCGCCGACGGCAACGACCAGGCGGTCAAGGCGCAGATCTTCAACGAGCAGGGGCGCCGCGTCGGCGGCGAGTTCCTCGTCAACACGGCCGCGGTCGGCGCGCAATACGATCCCAGCATCGCCGCGCTCAGCAACGGCGGCTTCGTCGTCACCTGGATGACGCTGGACACGGCGCAGGACGGCAACAACTCCGCCCTCAAGGCGCAGCTGTTCAGCGCGACCGGCGCCAAGGTGGGCAGCGAGTTCCTCGTCAACACGCAGGCCGTCGACATGCAGCGCGAGGCGGTGGTGACGGGGCTGCCGGGCGGCGGCTTCCTCGTCGCCTGGTCGACGCTCGATCCGCTCCAGGACGGCAGCGGTTCCGCGATCAAGGCGCAGGCGTTCGACGCCTCGGGCGCCAAGGTCGGGACCGAGTTCCTCGTCAATACCCTGACCGGCGGCTCGCAGTTCCTGCCCGACGCGGCGACCCTGGCCGACGGCCGGGTCATTCTCACCTGGGCGAGCAGCGGCGGCGACGGCAGCGGCTACGCGGTCCGCGCCCAGTTCCTCGCGCCCAACCAGGCCCCCGTCATCGTCTCGGGCGGCGGCGGTACGGATGCGGCCTTCTCGCTCGCCGAGAACAAGAATGCGGTGACCACGGTCGCGGCGACCGACGACGGCCACAGCGCGGCGATCCGTTATTCGCTCGCCGGCGGCGCCGACGCCGCCCTGTTCAAGATCGACCCGGTAACCGGGGCGCTGAGCTTCCTCGCCGCTCCCAATTTCGAAGCGCCGGGCGACGCCGGCCGGGACAATGTCTACGACGTGGTGGTGCGGGCGAGCGACGGCGAGCTGTTCGACGACCAGCATCTCGCGGTGACGGTGACGAACGTCAACGAGGGCCTGTCGATCCAGTCGAAGCCCGCGCAGCCGGCGGTCGAGAACCAGACCCTCGTGACCTATATCGGCGCGGTCGACCTCGACGGCGACCAGGTCCGCTACTCGATCGTCGGCGGCGCCGACGGCGCCCTCTTCACGATCGACCCGACCATGGGTGGGCTGAAATTCGTGACCGCCCCCGATTTCGAAGCGCCGGCCGATGCCAACCACGACAATGGCTACGAGGTTCTCGTCCGGGCCACCGACGGGCAGTTCGTCGACGACAGGCTGTTCACCGTCACCGTCGGCAACGTCAACGAGGGCCTCGCCATCGTGTCGGCGGCGACGGCCGCGGTCGGCGAGAACGCGACGGCCGTCGCGACCGTCGTCGCGCACGACGTCGACGGCGACGCGCCCCGCTATGCCATCGTCGGCGGCGCCGATGCGGCCCTGTTCGCTATCGATCCGGCGACGGGCGCGCTGACGTTCGTCTCCGCGCCCGATTTCGAGGCGCCGCGCGATGGCGACGGCGACAACGTCTATGAGGTGGTCGTGCGGGCGACCGACGGCCAGTTCACCGACGACCAGGCCCTGTCGGTGACGGTCGCCAACGTCAACGAGGGCATCGCGATCGTCTCTCCCGCCTCATTGTCGGCGGCGGAGAACGGCACGGCGATCGGCGCCGTCGCGGCCCTGGACCCCGACGGCACCCCGAGCAGCTACGCCATCGCGGGCGGCGCCGACGCGGCCCTGTTCGCGATCGACCCGGCGACGGGGGCGCTGAGCTTCGTCGCCGCGCCCGATTTCGAGGCGCCGCGCGACGCCAACGGCGACAATGTCTACGAGGTGCTGGTGCGGGCGAGCGACGGCGAGCTGGCCGACGAGAAGCTGCTGTCGGTGACGGTCACCAACGTCAACGAGGGCCTCGCGATCACGTCGGCCGCTTCGGCTTCGGTGGCCGAAAACGACACGCCGGTCGGCACCGTCGCGGCGGTCGACGCGGACGGCGACGCGCCCCACTACGCGATCGCCGGCGGGGCCGATGCGGCCCTGTTCGCGATCGACGGCACGACCGGCGCGCTCCGCTTCGTCTCGGCGCCGGATCACGAAGCGCCGGGGGACGCGGACGGCGACAATGTCTACGACGTGATCGTCTCGGCGACCGACGGCAGCTTCACCGCGACGCAGGCGCTATCGGTAACCGTCACCGATGTGAACGAGCCCGTCGCCTTCCCGGCAGCCAGCCGAGCGGTGACGGTCGCGGAGAATGGCGTTGCCGTGGCGGCCCTCGCCGCGAGCGATCCGGACGGTGCGCCGGTGACCTATGCGATTGCCGGCGGCGCGGATGCGGCCTGGTTCACGATCGATCCGCACACCGGCAGCCTCGAGTTCGTCACCCCGCCCGATTATGAGCGGCCCGGCGATGCCGGCCACAACAACGTCTACGATGTGGTCGTCTCCGCGAGCGACGGCGTGACGGGCGCGACGCAGACGGTTTCCGTCTCGGTCGTGAACGTGGACGAGCCGGTCGCGCTGGTCAGCTATGGCGGCGCCGGCTCCGTTGCCGTGACGGTGGCGGAGAACAGCAAAGCCGTGGGCAGCGTCGCGGCGGTTGACGGCGACGGGGACGCCGTGACCTATGCCATCGCCGGCGGCGCCGACGCGCGCTTTTTCGTCGTCGATGCCGCCACCGGCGCCCTCAGCTTCGCGGCCGCGCCGAACTTCGAGGCTCCCGCCGACGCCGGGCACGACAACGTCTATGACGTCCAGGTCGCCGCGCGCTCCGGAAACTCGACGGCCGTTCAGACCTTCGCGGTCGGCGTTTCGAATGTCGTCGAGCCGGTGTCGATCACGTCCAACGGCGGCGGCGCGGCGGCGTCGGTGGCGGTGGCGGAGAATGGCCGGGCGGTCACCACCGTCGCGGCTGCCAACCCCGACGGCGGTGCGCTCACCTATGCGATCGCCGGCGGTGCCGACGCCGCCCGCTTCACGATCGATCCGAACAGCGGCGCGCTGCAGTTCGTCGCCGCACCCGACTATGAGGCGCCGGCCGACGCGAACCGCGACAACGTCTACGGCGTCGTCGTCTCGGCCAGCAACGGCGTCACCAGCGCGACCCAGGCGCTGTCGGTGACGGTGGGCAACGTGGATGAAGGCGTCCGCCTCGTCTCCTACGGCGGCAGCGCCGCCGTGGCCGTCGCCGTGGCCGAGAACGGCGCGGCGGTAGGCCGTGTGGCCGCCGTCGACCTCGACGGCGACAAGGTGACCTATGCGATCGCCGGCGGCGCCGACGCGAGCCTGTTCGCGATCGACGCGGCGACCGGCGCGCTGAGCTTCGTCGCCGCCCCCGATTATGAGGCGCGGGCGGACCGGGACCACGACAATATCTACCAGGTGTCGGTCGTCGCCAGCTCCGGGACGTTCAGCGCCACCCAGGCCTTCTCGATTTCCGTCACGAACGTCGACGAGCCGGTGACGATCACCTCGCTCGGCGGCGGCAACAGCGGGGCGGTGTCGGTCGCGGAGAATAGCAGCCTGGTGGGGACGGTTACGGCGATCGATCCCGACGGCGGCGCGGTCACCTATTCGATCGCGGGCGGCGCGGACGCCGCGCGATTCACGATCGATGCCAAGACGGGGGTCCTGCAGTTCGTCGCCGCGCCCGATTACGAGGCGCCGAACGACGTCGGCGGCGACCATGTCTACGACGTGACGGTGAAGGCGAGCGACGGGACCACGTCCGATCTCCAGTCGATCAGCGTCTCGGTGCTGAACGTGCGCGACGGAGTGACGATTACCGGCTCGAACGGCTCCGACACGATCAACGGCACCGCGTCCAACCCGGCCTTCCGGACGACCGCAGCCGAGGACACCGTCTCCGGCGGCGACGGCAACGACACGATCCAGGGGCTGGGCGGCGACGACATCCTCGACGGTGGCAACGGCAAGGATACGCTCACCGGCGGCGCCGGCGCGGACCGCCTCACCGGCGGCGCCGGCGCGGACCAGTTCGTCTACAATTCCGTGTCCGAATCGACGGCGGCGGCGCGCGACGTCATCACCGACTTCAGCCACGCGCAGGGCGACAAGATCGTGCTGAGCGGGATCGACGCGAACAGCCTCGCCGCCGGCGACCAGGCGTTCACCTTCATCGGATCGGCGGCGTTCACCCACGTCGCCGGGCAGCTCCGGTTCGAGGGCGACGGGCACGGCAACACCATCGTCTCGGGTGACGTCAACGGGGACGGGGTCGCCGACTTCCAGATCCAGCTCGTCGGCACGATCCCGCTCGTCGCGAGCGACTTCGTCCTGTGAGGGCAATGGATCAGGTCGCCTAGCCCAGGATCGGCTCCTCGGCGCGGCTCGCCTCCGCCTGCCGCTCGAACAGGCGGCGGTAATGGCCGCCGGGCCGCTCGAGCAAAGCCGCGTGCGAACCGTCTTCGACGATCCGGCCGCCGTCGAAGACGAGGATGCGGTCGAGCGCGCGGACCGTCGAGAGCCGGTGGGCGATGAGGATCGCGGTCCGGCCGGCCATCAGCCGCGCGATCGCCTGCTGGATCAGCGCCTCGCTCTCGGAATCGAGGCTCGACGTCGCCTCGTCCAGGATCAGGATCGGCGCGTCGGCGAGGAAGGCGCGGGCGAGGGCGACGCGCTGACGCTCGCCGCCGGAAAGCTTGACGCCCCTCTCGCCGACGAGGGTGCGGTAACCGCGCGGCAGGGCGGCGATGAACGCGTGCGCATTGGCGAGCCGCGCCGCCGCCTCGATCTCCGCCTGGCGCGCGCCGGGGCGGCCATAGGCGATGTTCTCCGCCAGTGAGCGGTGAAACAGGACCGGTTCCTGCGGCACGATCGCGACCTGCCGCCGGAGCGACTCCTGGGTGGCGCGCGAAATGTCCTGCCCGTCGATCTCGATCCTGCCGCCGGTGACGTCGTAGAGCCGCTGGATCAGCTTGACGAAGGTCGTCTTGCCCGAGCCGGAGCGGCCGACCAGGCCGACCCGCTCGCCGGCGCGGATGGTGACGTCGAGCGTCTCGTAGAGCGGCGTCGCGTGGCCGCCGTAGCGGAAGGTGACCGCGGCGAAGCGGATCTCGCCGCGCGTGACGGCGATGTCCGTGGCCCCGGGGCGGTCGGCGACGCCGAGCGGCTCCTCGTGGAGCAGGGCGAGCTCCTCCATCTCGTTGACCGCCCGCTGCAGATGGTGGACGTGCTGGCCGATGTCGCGCAGATAGCCGTGGAGGACGAGGTAGGCGGTGAGCACGTAGACGACGTCGCCGGGGCTCGCCCGCCCCGCCGACCATAGCCACAAAGCCGCGCCGGTGACGGCGGCGCGGATCGCCCACAGCAAGGCGAGCTGGCCGCTGCCGCTCCAGGTGAACCGCATCCAGGTGCGCCGCGTGCGCCGCGCCCATTTGCCGAGCACCGCCGCGACGCGTTCATCCTCCCGCGCCTCGCCCGCGAAGGCCTTGACGACGGCGTTGGTGCCGATCGCGTCGGCGAGGAGGCCCCCGACCTTCGTGTCCCACTGGTTCGACAGCCGCGCCGCCGGCGCCAGCACCCGCGTCGCCAGCGTCACCGTCAGCGCGACATAACAGAGGGCGCCCGCGGCCATCACCGCGCCCAGGATCGGCCAGCGCAGCGCCATCAGGGTCACCGTCCCGCCGAGCACCGTCAGCGAGGGGAGCAGAGCGAGCAGCACGACGTCGTCGAGCGCGTCGAACGCCCACATGCCGCGCGTCACCTTGCGCACCACCGAGCCGGCGAAGCTGTTGGCATGCCAGTCGGTCGACAGGCGCTGCACCCGGTGGAACGCCTCGGCGGCGGCGCTCTTCATGATGGCGAGCGTGAACGGCACGACGCTCGACCAGGCGAGGTGGCGCAGGGCGACCATCGCCAGGCCGAGGCCGACGATCGCCGCGAGGGCTGAGAGCGCGGCACCGCGCGCCGCGGGCCCGAGGGCGACGGCGTCGATCAGCCGCCCGGCGTAGACCGGTACGAAGATCTCGGTCAGCGTCGCCAGCGACATCGCCGCCGCGATCTGGATGGCGAGCCGCTTGCGCCGTGCCCAGTGGCGCAGCGCGAAGCGGAAGACGAGGCGGAGCGCGGACGCGGCGCCGCGCGAAGTTCGGGGGGTCATGGCGTGTCCCGCGCATCGGCGCGGGTCCCTGCAGAAAGTTCAACCGGAGGAGGAGCGGCCGGAAGGCCGCGGCGCACTCAGCGGGTAAAGGCGCCGAGGCGGCCGATCGGGAGCGGCTGGTACGATGCGATCATCAACGCCCTCCTTCTCTGCAGGTCCGAAGGGCGCCGCCTATAGCCGAAACGAAACCACCGCGCCAGAGGGCTCCCGCGCTCAGCGCCGCCGCCGGTGCGCGCGGTTCCACGCGGTAAGATCGGCGAGCAGGCTCGGCTCGTCGGGATTCGAGAGGTCGGCGATCCGCCAGCCGGCGACGGTGCGGATGAGCTTCAGCTTGAGGTTCCGCACCTCTCCCCCTGCGCCGAAGCGCAGCGCCACCCGCACCTGCGCGCTGGCGCCGGTCTGGCGCGCCACGCCGATCGACGGCCGCAAGCCCGAAGGGTCCTGGCAGTCGCAGATCGGATCGGCGTCCATGAACCCCACCTCGCCCCGCGACAGCCGCGCCTCCTCCCGGATCGCCGCGACGAGGGCGGGCGCGAACACCCGCTCCGGCCGCTTCAAAGGGCTGAAGTTCGGATCGCGGTAGCCGGCGTAGAGGCGCATGGCGAACTGACGCGGCGTTTCGCCGGCCCCAGCCGCCGGCGCCGCGGCAGCCGTTGCTGCTGCGGCCATCGCCAGAATTCCCATCATGCCGTAGGCCCTCCGAGGAGGGGGGGAGCCAACACACGGCGGCGCCGTCGCGTCAAGCGTCCAGGCGTCGGGGTGCGGCGTGAGCCCTCAGCGGCAGGCGAGGAGGCGCGGCCCCGATCTCCGCACGTAGAGATCGGCGTGCGCGGGATTTACCGGCGCGCGCGCGTCCACGCTCCCGGAGGACGCGGGGACCAGCGCGGTCAGACCTTCGCGATTCTGCCATTGGTACGCGAATCCGCCGCGGCCCCGGTTCGCGTAGAATCCCGCTCCGCCGTGCGGCCACGTCGCGGTGAGGATCATCGGCGCCGCCGCGGGCGTCCAGACGAAATCGGGGCAGGCGCGCGGGAAGGAGGCGTGGAAGCCGATGTCGTCGGCGCGCAGGCACGCCTGCTCGCGGTCCGAGCAATCGACCAGGCGATAGGTGCTGCCGTCGACGGTGATCGCATCGCGGCCGATGCTTATGCTGTCGCCGTGGCTGTTCACGAAGGTGGTGACCGCGCCCCCGCGGCGCCCGGTATCGGCATGGACGCAGGCACTGGCGGCCAGTCCGGCAAGGAGCGGCAGCGTCCTATTCACACCGCGCAACGTCACAGGCATGATGCCCCCAAGACCGAGCCCCGGCACCATCCTATGCGTGCTTCCGCCTCGCGTGCAATTACGGCGAAGGCACCCTTCACATCCGCGCCGGTTGACCCATATGCGTGTCGCGGCTATAGGCCGCCTCGCCTCGGGGCCGGTGGGATTCTCCTCGTGAGAGCCGAGCCTTTCGCCAAGGGGCACAAGAGCTTGAACGTTGCCGTTGCGTCGCGAGGGCCAGGGGACCGTCGGGCTCCCATCAAAGTAGTACTTTGATGGGTTCCCAGCAGGGTCGCCCCGGTGCTTCGCGTTTTTTGCGCTCCGGTAAAGTAACTTAAGAAGGTGAAGGGCTTCATGCCGACGATCAACCAGCTGATCCGCAAGGGTCGCGAGCCGCAGAAGGCCAAGTCGAAGGTCCCTGCGATGGAGCAGAACCCGCAGAAGCGCGGCGTCTGCACCCGCGTCTATA
>JAFAZW010000018.1 GCA_019239415.1 Alphaproteobacteria bacterium | reverse complement strand
CCGCGGCGATGCCCGGCAGCACGATGATCACCGGCATCAAGAGCTTGAGGAAGCCCGCGAAGATCACGCCCTTCTGCGCCTCGGGCAGGCTCTTCGCCGCGAGCGCGCGCTAGATGATATATTGGTTGAACCCCCAATAGCTCAGATTGGCGATCCACATCCCGCCGATCAGGACGGAGAGGCCGGGAAGGTCGACGTAATGCGGGTCGCCCTTCTTCAGGATCATGTGGAAATGATCGTTGTGAGTCGCGGTGAGCTTCGCGAAGCCAGCGACGACGCCGGCGCCGGCGCCGATCTTGTCGAGCGTCAGGTACGCGACGACGAGGCCGCCGAGCACAAGCAAAGTCACCTGGACGATGTCGGTCAGCGCCACCGCCTTGAGGCCGCCGCGTAGCTGATACAGCAGGGCGAAGGCGCCGAGGATGACCAGTGCGACATTCTGGTCGATGCCCGCCACCTTGGTGACGGCGATCGAGCCGAGCCAGATGATCGAGGTCAGGTTCACGAAGACGTAGAGGGCGAGCCAGAACAGGGCCATCAGGATCGGCAGCACCGTGCCGAAGCGCCGCCGCAGGAATTGCGGCATCGTGTAGATCTCGTTCGCGAGGAAGATGGGCAGGAAGAACTTGCCGACGATCAGCAATGTCGCCGCGGCCATCCATTCGTAGGAGGCGATGGCGAGGCCGATCGCATAGCCGGAGCCGGACATGCCGACGATCTGCTCGGCGGAGATGTTCGCGGCGATGAGCGACGCGCCGATCGCCCACCAGGGCAGGTTCTTGGACGCCAGGAAGTAATCGGACGTGTCCTTCTCGTGCCCCGTCTTCTCGCGGCTGACATATTGGGCGAGGCCGAAGATCCCGATCGCGTACAGCGCGATGACGACGATATCGATGGTGGCAAGCTGCACGTCCGTCTCCCCCGCCCGCGCGGGTGCATTGCCGCGCGGCGAAAGGAATTATAGGATTAATACGGCATGTCCAGCGGGGAGCAAAAGGGGAGCGGGGGCAGGCGCGCGAGTTCGCGCGCGGCGGCGTCGCGCAACCTCACCTTCTCGATGCTCGACGAGCTCGGCAAGGCGATCGTCACCGGCGCCTACGAGAATGTCCGCTTCCCGACCGAGGCGGAAATTGCCGCGCAGCACGGGGTCAGCCGTTCGGTGACTCGCGAGGCGGTGAAGATGCTCACCGCCAAGGGCCTGCTCACCGCGCGGCCGCGCAAGGGGACATCGGTGCTCCCCGCCTCGCACTGGAACCTGTTCGATCCCGACGTGCTGCGCTGGCTGCTCGACCGCAAGTTCTCGCTCGAGCTGCTGCGCCAGTTCAGCGAGCTGCGGATCGCCATCGAGCCCGCCGCGGCGGCGCTGGCGGCGCGCCGCCGCGAACCGGCCGGCCTCGCCGCGATTCGCGCCGGCTTCGCACGGATGGAAGCGGCCGAGGCGGGCGCGGACGACACGCTCGAATCCGACATCGCCTTTCACATCGCCGTGCTGCAGGCGGCGGGCAATCCTTTCTACCTGCAGTTCCGCGACCTGGTGGAGACGGCGCTGAGGAGCTCGATCCGCTTCACCAACCGCTTCGTCGGCCGCACCGCCAGCCTGCCGGCCCACCGCGCGGTGATGATCGGCATCGAGGAGGGTGTGCCATTCGCGGCGGAGACCGCCATGGCCGCGATCATCGCCGACGTCATGGTGTTGATCGCCGATGCGGAGAGAAGGGAATAGGGCAACGGGACAGTCACCTGTCGCGCGGGCAGGTGACATTTTCGGCCCGGGCGTCTGCGGTCGGTGACTGTCGCCCCTCCCGCGCCTACCGCGGCGGCATCCTGTCTCGCAGCGTCCGGAAGAGCTCCGCCTCCCGCTCCCGATAGGGCGTACCGTCCGGCTTCACGAGATCATGGAACCAGATCTGCGGCTCCTTGAGGATGTAGGGTCGCTGCCAGCTGTCCCAGGGATACCAGGTCTGCGTCTTGCCCTGGACGAATCCCCAGTTGATCATGCCGACCCCTTCGCGACGGCCGATCGGCAGGATCGTGTCGACCGTCGAGCCGGCGCCGCGCGCCATCCATTCGGTGCAGAGCAGCGGCCGCCCCCATTGCCGCAGCTGGGCGACCCGCCTTTCGAACTGCTCCGGCCAGCCGTAATCGTGGAAGCTGAGGATGTCGGATTGCGTGAGCTGCGTGCGCTGGATCGGGGTAAGCCTGGCGCCGGGCGTCCAGTCACTCCCCGACCAGATGCCGCTGGTGAGCGGCTGGACCGGTCGGCGGCCGCGCGCCCAGGCGAAGACCTGGGGGAGCAGCTGCTCGATTCGCGCCAGCTCGCGCTTCTGCACCGACGGATCCTCGTAGCGGCCGCCGCCGTCATTGTCGGGCTCGTTCCACAAGTCCCAGGCAAGCACCCTCGGGTCCTTCGCAAAGCTGCCGACGACGTCCTCCACGTAGGCGCGGAAGTGAGCGTCGTTCGCCCCGTCGAGCAGGTCGGCGCGGCCGGGGCTCTGCACCCAGCCGCTATTGTGGACGCCCGGGATCGGCGGCCGCTGCGGGCCGAGCTTCGGGTCCGGATCCCAGCAGCTGTCGAACAGGACGAAGACGGGGCGGATGCCGTGGCGGGCGGCGATCGCGAGGAAGCGGTCGATACGCTGCTTGAACCCGGCCGGATCCTGCTTCCAGGCGAGGTCGTGGAGGAACACCCGCATCGTGTTCATGCGAAATGTCTCGGCCCAGCCAAGCTCGCGATCGATTTGGGCGGCATCGAAGCTCGCCGCCTGCCACATCTCCAGCTGATTGATCGCATCGGCGGGGATGTAGTTGGCGCCGGTGAGCCAGGGCTGGTGCGCATACCAGTCCTGCGCCTGCGCCGCCGACCAGCGCTCGGCGGGCGCCGCAACGACCGTCGCCGGCGCGACGGCGTGGACGGGGAGGGGCGCCGCCAGCGCGATCAGGATGGCGACGAGGCGAAACGGCTTCATCCCGGTCTCCTCAGCGCGCCGGCGCGGTCGAGAAGCGCCAGACGATGATGTTGCGGTAGGTCTGTCCCGGCTCCAGCCTGATCGAGCCGAATTCCGGATGGTTGGGCGTGTCGGGAAACATTTGCGGCTCGAGCACGATCGCGTCGCCCATCCGATACAGCTTGCCGGCCTTGCCGGCCGTCGTCGCGTCGAGGAAGTTGCCCGAATAGAATTGCAGGCCGGGCTGGTTCGAAAGGATCTCCATCACCCGGCCGGATATCGGCTCCTCGACGCGCGCGAGCAGCCGCGGCTCGGCCGCGATGGTGCGGGCGACGACCCAATTGTGATCGTAGCCACGGCCAAAGACGATCTGCCGGTCCGCCGCGTCGCGCACGCGGGCGCCGACCGGCATCGGCTTGCGGAAGTCGAAGACCGTGCCGGCGACGGGCCGGAACTCGCCGGTGGGAATCGCGGTCGCGTCGGTTGGAGAGTAAGCGTCCGCGGGGATGGTGAGGAGGTGGCCCATGGCACCCTCCGCCGAACCTTCGCCCGCGAGGTTCCAATAGGCGTGGTTGGAGAGGTTGACGAGCGTCGGGCGGTCCGTCGTGGCGCGATAGTCGACGGACAGCGCATTGGCCTCGTCGAGGGCGTAGGTGGCGCTGACGGTGAGCGTGCCGGGATAGCCCATTTCGCCATCCGGGCTGACGTAGCGGAAGGTGACCCGCGCGCTGGGACCGCCCTGCGTTTCCGCAACGCTCCAGAGGACCTTGTCGAAGCCCTTGGTGCCGCCATGGAGCGAGTTCGGCCCGTTGTTGACCGGCACCTGGTACGTCCTGCCGTCGAGCGTGAACCGCCCCAAGGCGATGCGGTTCGCGACGCGGCCGACCGTCGAGCCGAAATATTGCGGATGCTCGAGATAGGCCCGGAGATCCGGATAGCCGAGCGTCACGTCCGCGCCCGCGCCGTGGCGATCCGGGACGACGACCGACTGGATCGAGGCGCCATAGGAAATGAGGCGGACGCGCATGCCGTGGCCGTTGGCGAGGGTGACGACCTCCACCGCACGTCCATCGGGCAACGTGCCGAACGCCGCCCGCGAGACCTCCGCCGCCTCAGCGCTCACACCGGCTCCCACAAACGCTGCCATGCCCATTCCAAGCTTCCACATCGCTTTCCCCTCCGCGGCTTGTCATGGCGGGTGCATTCGTATGATAATATGGCAACCGAGACAACGGGCCGTGGTCGTGAAGCGCTTGTTCCTTGCCTTGCTGCTCTTGGTCTGCGCCGTGCCGGTTGCGGCCGCCGAGCCGCTGTTCGTGCCGCTCATCCAGAAGGATTTCCCCGATCCCTTCGTCCTGCGCGCCGGCGATACCTTCTACGCTTATGCGACGAACGGCGAGCGGGGCAACGTGCCGACGGCGATCTCGAAGAATCTCGCCGACTGGACGCTCGACGGCGACGCCATGCCGGAGCTGCCGCCGTGGGCGAAGAAGGGGAGCACCTGGGCGCCGGAGGTGATGAAGGTGGGGCCGAGCTATGTGCTCTACTTCACCGCACGCAGCCGCAAGGGCGACGTGCAATGCATCGGCGCGGCCGTCGCCGCGGCGCCGCAGGGCCCGTTCGCCTCCGCGGCGGAGGAGCCGCTGGTGTGCCAGCCGAGCCTGGGCGGGACGATCGACGCCAGCCCGTTCCGAGATGCCGACGGCAAGCTCTATCTCTACTTCAAGAATGACGGCAACGCCGTCGGCAAGCCCACCCAGATCTGGGCGCAACCGCTCGCCGCCGACGGCCTGTCCGTCACCGGCGAGGCTCAGCCGATACTGCGCGAGCGGCTGAAATGGGAGGGCGGCCTGATCGAAGCGCCGACGATGATCCGCGCCCCCGCCGGCTATTTCCTGTTCTTCTCGGGCAACGATTTCGCGTGGCAGCGTGACCAGCGGCTATCGGCTTACGCGATCGGCTACGCGACATGCGAGGGACCGCTGGGGCCGTGCAAGGAGGCGGGCGACAAGCCCTTCCTCTACAGCTTCTCCGGCAGCGAAGGCTGCCTCTCCGGCCCGGGCCACCAGGCGGTGTTCAATGTCGGCGAACGCTGGTTCATCGCCTTCCACGCCTGGTCGGCCACGCCCGGATGCCGGCCGATGGACCCGGTTCGCTGGCTCTACATCGCGCCTCTGCTCTGGAAGGACGGCAAGCCCCAGATCGGCGTCGGGCTCAGGCCGACCGCCGCAAGGCACTAGCTCCGGCGCATCCGGGTGAGATAATCGGAATAAGGAGGGAGGCGCCGCGGCAGGTCGGCGAGCGTCGCCGCCATTGCGTGCATCGCGCGTGCCGCCTCTGCGGCCGGAACGGCGCCCGTCATCGCGCTCGGGTGATCCGGAAGCAGGCCGAGCCCGATCATGGCGGCGACCCAGCTGCGCTTTTCGAACGTCTCTTCCTCGAAGAAGGGGATGCGGCCGCGCGCGAGAAAATGCTCGACCGTCCGCGCCAGCGTCCCTGGCAGGGCGCGCTTGCCCAGCCCCGCCCAGAACTCGCCCCTGGTGCGGCCGGAGCGGAGATAGTGCAGGGCGAGGAAGTCGCGCACCCGCAGCGTCTCCTGCTCGGTGCGACGATTATATTCGGCAAGCTCGAGCGGATGGAAATCCCGTCCCGGAAGCAGCTCGATCGCCCGCTCGATCGCGCTGTGGGCGAGCGAGAGGTTCGTGCCATGGAGCGGATCGACGGCCGTCGCGGCGTCGCCCAGCGCCAGCACGTTGCGCACCCAGGGCCGCGGCCGGCGAGCGCAGCGGATGGCGACCGTTTCGCCGCCATGGGCGCCTTCCTCCTCGAGGCTGAGGATACGTCGGGCGCGCGCCGCCTCGGTCTCGCTGCTGCGGAATGCGAGCCCGAAGGCACGACGCTCCGGCAGCGGGATTGCCCAGCGCCATCCCACGGACGTCGCGACAGCTGCATCCAGGCTGGCGGGCGCCACCGTGCTCGTGGTTTCGCCGACGAGCAGCCTGTCGACGGGAAGCCAGGAGCTCCAGTCCTCGACGCTTTCATCGACGGATGATATCAGGTGGCCACGCGGCCCGGCGCAGTCGACGAACAAATCGCCCTCCGCCCGCCGTCCGTCCTGCAAGAGCACCGCGCCCAGGCCCCCGCCTTCGCGCTGCTCGACGTGCGCAACCGCGCCGGGCGAGATGAACACGCCCGCTCCGGTCGCCGCATCGAGCAGGCGCGAGCGGTAACCGGTCGGCTCCAGCTGCAGCCCGTAGACATAGGTCGCAAGCGGCGAGCGCGGATCGTCCTCGGGATGGACGAATCGCCCGGCCTCGCCAATCATGGCAGCCGCGGAATAGCGGTCGTAAGCGAGCGCCTGCCGCGCCCGGCGCGCGCGCAGCCAGAGATCGTGGAAGCCGATGCCGCCGACCGGCCGGCCATAATCGCCGAACGCGTGGATCCAGGTGGAGCCGTCGGCCGACCAATGTTCGAAGCGGGTGCCGAGGCGGTGGAGGGCAATGCCGCGGCGGATGAGCTCGGTCTCGTCGATCCCGATGCGGGCGTGGAAATGGGCGGTCGCCGGCAAGGTCGAGGGCATTCGGTCGGCGAGCGCCGCCGGATCGGACGGTGTCTCGATCACCTCCACGCGCGCTTGCGGCAAAGCGTGGGCGAAAGCGAGGGCGGCGGAAAGGCCGACGATGCCGCCGCCGACGACCACGATGCTGCGGATGGCGCCGTCGGTCACGCCGGGGCTCCGATCATGGCCTCCCGGCGGGCAAGGAAGGCCGCATGGTCGGGCATGCGGCCGACGGCATCGGCAATGCGGGCGCCGAGGCGATCCATGGCGCCGGCCAGCGCGGCCGCGTCGTGGGCGTCGGCGCGCTGGTCCCATCTGTCGGGAAGCATGCCCTGGCCGACGTAGACGGCGATCCAGCTCGGCTCGAGGAAGA
Organism: Alphaproteobacteria bacterium; assembly: GCA_019239415.1. Classification (GTDB taxonomy): domain Bacteria; phylum Pseudomonadota; class Alphaproteobacteria; order Sphingomonadales; family Sphingomonadaceae; genus Allosphingosinicella. The sequence goes on along the minus strand of JAFAZW010000018.1, from coordinate 16,775 downwards.
GGCCCTGACTGTAATGCTGGACGCGGCCCGCGTGCCGCCACAGCGCGATCTTCTCTTCCAGGCTGTCCGGCACGGCCATCGTGCGGACATGGTCCCAGAAGGGCGAATCCGCGCGCGTCGTGGCGTGATAGTGCAGGATCAGGAAGTCGCGGATACGGTCATATTCGTAATCGGTGACGCGGTTGAACTCGTCGCGGTCGGCATCGGTGATCCGGCCTTGCGGGAACAGCTCGACCAACTGGGTGATGGCGCCCTGGACGAGATAGATGCTGGTCGACTCGAGCGGCTCGAGGAACCCGGAGGCGAGGCCGACGGCGACGACGTTCTTCACCCAGCTGCGCCGCCGCCGCCCGGCGCGGAACCGCAGCACGCGCGGCTCGGCCAGCGGTGTGCCTTCGACGGCCGCCGCAATGGCATCCGCTGCCTCATCGTCCGAGATGTGGGCGCTGGAATAGACGTAGCCGTTGCCGACGCGATGCTGGAGGGGAATGCGCCAGCGCCAGCCTGCAGTCATCGCCGTCGCCCGCGTATAGGGTTCGATCGGCCCAGGCGGCGGGGCGCAGGGCAGGGCGCAGGCGCGATCGCAGGGCAGCCAGTGCGACCAATCCTCCCATTCCTCGCCGAGCGTGCCGGCGAGCAGCAGGCTCCTGAAGCCCGAGCAGTCGACGAACAGGTCGCCCTCGATGCGGCTGCCGTCGTCCATCCGGAGCGCGGTCACGTCGCCGGTGCCGGAATGCTGCTCGACCGAGACGACCTTGCCTTCGGTCCGCCGTGCCCCCCGCGCCTCCGCGTAGCGGCGCAGATAGGGGCCGAACAAGGTGGCGTCGAACTGGTAGGCATAGCTGTAGGTGGAGAGGAGCGAGGTCGGATCCGCCGCCGGCGGCGCGAAGCGGTGCGCCGCCGCCATCACGTTGCAGATCGAGTATCGGAAGAGGTCGTCGTCGCGGCCCGCGGCCAGCATCCGTCGCCAGAAGTGATGAAAGTGGACGCCGTTCATCTCGGTGCCGAAGCTGCCGAACGGATGAAGATAGGAGGTGCCGACGGCGCCGAAATCGCGGAAGTCGATGCCGAGCTTGAAGGTCGCATGCGTGGCACGCATGAATTCGGCTTCGTCGATCCCGAGCGTCTGCACATACGCACGCAAGTGCGGAAGCGTCGCCTCGCCGACACCGACGATGCCGATCTCCGCCGATTCGACGACGTGCACATCGGCGGCGTGGGGCAGCAGCCGGACGAGGGCGGCGGCCGCCATCCATCCGGCGGTCCCGCCGCCGAGCACGACGACGCGCTGCCTCTCCAATTCGCCCTTCATGATGCCGCCGTACCGCACGGCCCGAAGGAGCGCCATGCTCCCTCGGCCCGCGGCACCGGAATCTGTCTCGCTAGAAGTGGAAGCGCACGCCGCCCGAGAAGATCTGCTCCTCGAAGCGGAAGAAGCGGGTCCATTCCGAGCGGGGTGCGCCGGCGCGGGCCGAGCTCAGGTCCTGCCGGTAAGGTTTGTTGAGGATGTTCGTCCAGTCGAAGAACAGGGTGAAGTTCCTGTTCACATTGTAGCTCGTCGACAGATCGAGCCGCCCCGCCGGAGCGCCGGTTTCGATGTAGATATCATCGCCGCGGTTCTGGACCGTCTCGAGCGTGCTGGTGCGCTTGTTATACGAAAGACGCGCCGAGAACCCGCCGCGCTCATACATGCCGACCAGGTTGTACGTCCATTTGGACACGCCGAGGATACGTGCCCCGGCCACCTTCGCGTCGAGATAGGTGACGTTCGCCTGCGCGCCGAAGCCGTGCAGGAAGTCGGGCACCCACTCCCAATCGAAGAAGGTCGAGAATTGCGCCTCGGCACCGTTGATCCGGCCCTTGTTGGTGTTGACCGGTCCGTTGATGATCAGCGGCCCGAGCACCGGGTCGATGTACCGGATCTGCTGGTTCTGAATGAAGCCCTTGAGGTCGCGGCGGAACACGGCGACGGCGAAGAGGCCCGTGCGCGAGAAATAATATTCGAGCGAAGCGTCGTAGTTCCACGAGGTGAACGGCTTGAGGTAGGGGTTGCCGCCACCGCCGCTGCGCGCGCAGGCATAGGGATCGGTGCTCCCCGGCGGGCAGTTGGTCGGCGCGACGCCGAGGCTCGCCGACGGGTTGAGCTGGGCGAAGGTCGGCATCGTGCGCGTCTTCGTCGCGGACAGCCGGAACTGCACCTGGTCGGTGAGGTGCGCCCGCAGGCTGGCGTTGGGCAACCAGTCGGTGTGGCTGTTGGAAACCGACACGGGGGTGAACACGGCCGGTCCTGCCGTCTGCTGGACGAGCGAGGTGCCGCTCACCCGTTCGGTCGTCCTGACCGCGCGCAGGCCGACGACGCCATCGACGGTCTCGCCGATCTTGTAGCGCGCCTGGACGTACCCGGCGAGGCTGCGCTCGCTGGCATTGTAGGTCTGGAGCGGATCCGGAGCCGGATCGGCGGTCGACCAGGTGCCGAAGCCGCCGTCGCCCGGCGGCCCGAGGTTGATCACATATTGGCGCATCTTGCCGATATTGTCGCGGATGCTCTCGTAGGTGGGTGCGAGCCAGGTGCGGAACCCGTCCTGCAAGTCGGTGCCGCGGAAGCCGGGGCGGAAGAGCTGGTAGTCGAGCGGCACCTGGGTGATCGAGATGCCGCGGCTCTCGAACGAGGCGTAGCGGTTGCCGAATTCGCGGTGCGCCTTGTGGTCGGTCCAGCGCAGGCCAGCCTCGATCCGCGACAGGAATGGGATCTGCGTCTCGTACTGCGCGTCGAGGCGCGCCTGCCAGTCGTGACCCTTCGAGACCTGCGCCTCCTCGTAGAAGCCGCGGAACACGTAGTTCGCGGGATTGGCGGCGTCGAAATTCGCGAAGCTGAACTCCGGTCCGCCGCCGGCCCCCTGCGGCAGGCCGGAATTGAAGATCACCGTCTGCCGGTTGCGGAAGGCATAGTCGACGCTCTCCGTCGAGCCCGTGAACTTGCTGTTGGTATAGGCAAGATCGCCCGTCATCCGGAACGGCCCGGACTCGAAGCTGCCGCCGCCGGCGAACTGGTAGGTGTCGGTCTTGTTGTACGTGCCGCCCTGGAAGCCGTCCGGCCGGAACGGGTTCGCCACCGTCCCGCTTTGCACGAGGTCGGTGCCCGGGCGCAGCTGGATGTTCGTATAGGACGAGCCGCCCCAGAGCGGCACCGCGACGAGGTGGTCGTCGATCTTGTTGCGGAAACCCTGATAGAGGCCCTCGACGTAGAATTCGAGGCCGGGGTGCGGCCGCCATTGCAGCGCCGCATTGACCGACGGGCGAACACGATTGCCGCTGCGGTAGTAGACGCGCTGGATGTCCGGCAGGCGCCCCGCGGGACTGTTGGCGACGAAGTCCGTGTTCGAATTCTCCGAGTCGAGATATTGAAGCTCGGTATAGGAGAGATTGATGAGGGCGCCGAAATCGCCGCCGGTACCCGACCAGCGGTCGCTGATGAGGAGGTTCCCGTTCGGCGTCACCTTGCCCGACTGGCGCGGGTAGAGCGCCCAGGCTGAGCCGGCGATCTCGAGGCCCTTGAAGTCGAACGGGCGGCGCGAGCGGACGTTGACGAGGCCGGCGAGACCCGCCTCGACGAGGTCCGCGGTCGTCGTCTTGAACACTTCCAGCGCGGCGATGTTCGCCGCCGGGAAATCCTGGAGGGCGACGACGCGGGTTTCAGCCGTGAAGATCTCGCGGCCGTTATAGGTAGTGGTAAAATCGGGAAGGCCGCGGATCAGCACCGTGTCCGCCTCGCCGGCGCGGCGAGTGACCTCGATGCCCGGGATACGGGCGGCGGTCTCTGACACCGCGATGTCGGGCAGCTTGCCGATATCCTCCGCGACGATCGCGTCGATCTGCTGCACCGAATTCTTCTTGATGTTCTGCGCGGACTGGAGGCTGCGGCGCAGGCCGGTCACGACGATCGCATTCTCGTCGCCGTTGTCGGCAGCGGTGTCGGGCGCGGCGGGATTGGTCTGACCGGCGGCGGCGTCGCCCGTCCCCGACGGCGGGGGCGGCGGGGGCGGGTTCTGGGCCAGAGCTGGCGTCGCGCCCAGCGCGAGCATGATCGTCGAAGCCGAGCACAGCACCAAGGTCTTCACGCGCATCAGGCCACTCCCCGTTTCCGTTCTTGCCGGCCCTTCGACTGGGGCCGTTACGCGCACGGGATAATGGCGGCGGGGACGCCGCGCGGCAACCGATTTGTCATACTTACTCGCGGTCGCCCGTCCCGCGGCGGGAGAATTGTGTCCTCCACGCAACGCTTCAGGTTAGCGACACGGCGCGACGATGCGGCACAGCAATGGCGCAGCATCGGTGTTGCGCACGCTCCGCGGGCACGGCGCCGCCGCCGCGCCGCCGGCCGTCGGTTCAGGCCGGATCGTAGCCCAGGTCGAGCGCCTCGGCGACGGCCTGGTGCCGGATCTTACCGCCCGAGACATTGAGACCGGCGGCGAGGTGCGGGTCCGCCGCCATCGCGGCGTCCGTCCCCATCCCGGCGATGCGTAGCACGAAGGGGAGGGTGGCGTTGTTCAGCGCGAAGGCGGAGGTGCGCGCGACCGCGCCGGGCATGTTCGCGACGCAATAATGGATGACCCCGTCGACCTCGTAGACGGGATCCTCGTGGGTCGTCGCGCGGGAGGTCTCGAAGCAGCCGCCCTGGTCGATGGCGATGTCGACGAGGACGGAGCCGCGCTTCATCGTCTTCAGCATGTCGCGGGTGACGAGCTTCGGTGCCGCCGCGCCCGGGACCAGCACCGCGCCGATCACCAGCTCCGATTCCGCGACCGCCTTGGCGATCGTCGCGCGCGAGGCGTATGCCGTCTTGATCTGGCTGGAGAAAAACATGTCGAGCTCGGCCAGCCGCGCGTTGGAGATGTCGTAGATAGTGACGTCGGCGCGCATGCCGACCGCCATCTGGGCCGCGTTGACTCCGGCGACGCCGCCGCCGAGGATCGCAACCTTCGCGGGCGGGACGCCCGGCACGCCGCCGAGCAGGATGCCGCGGCCGCCCTGCTCCTTCTCGAGATAGTGGGCGCCGACCTGGATCGACATCCGTCCGGCTACTTCCGACATTGGCCGCAGCAGCGGCAGCGACCGGTCGTTGGCGGTGACCGTCTCGTACGCGATGCAGGTCGCGCCGGACTTCATCAGTCCCTCCGCCTGCGGCTTGTCGGCGGCGAGGTGGAGGTAGGTGAAGAGCGTGTGGCGCGGCTCGAGCAGCGCGATCTCCGATTGCTGCGGTTCCTTCACCTTCACGATCATGTCCGATTCGGCGAAGACCTGACCCGCGTCGGCGGCGATGCGGGCGCCGGCGTCGACATAATCCTGGTCGGTGAGGTCGATGCCCAGCCCGGCCTTCGTCTCGACGATCACCTCGTGCCCCGCGGCGACGAGCTCGGCGACCGAGGCCGGCGTCAGCCCGACCCGATATTCGTGGACCTTGATCTCCTTCGGCACGCCGACGCGCATCTTCGACTCCTCAATCTGGTCAGGTTTGCGGGCCTATAACGACGGGAAACGGCTTTGTCGCCGTTGCCGCTTGGGCCGGGGACTGCTAGAGGGCCCGGCCTTTGGGCAGAGGAGCGCGGCCGTGCCGGGGCAGGGGCCGATCGTCGTCACCGCCCTGTTCGGCGACGGCGACAATGGCTGGATCCAGGAGCTTCGCCGGTGCCACTATCCGCCGGACCGCAACCGCGTGCCGGCGCATCTCACCTTGTTCCACCAGTTGCCGCCGTCGCTGGAAGCCGAGCTCTCGCGGCGCCTGGCGCGGGCCGCGGCCGCGCCGGCGCCGCGGGCCGAGGTGGCGGGGGTGATCGACCTCGGCGCCGGCACCGCGCTTCGGATCGACAGCGAGGACCTCGAAGATCTCCGCGCGGAGCTCGCGGACGCGCTCCACGGCCTGTTGACGCCGCAGGATACGGCACCGTGGCGCCCGCACGTAACGGTCCAGAACAAGGTCGAGCCCCGCGAGGCGCGCCGGCTCCAGCAGCAATTGCGAGGCAGGTTCGAGCGGCGACAGGTCGCGCTGAAGGGCCTCGCGACCTGGCGCTATCTCGGTGGCCCCTGGCAGGCGCTGCGGACCTTCCCCTTCCGTGGTTGAGCCGGCGGCGGGTCAGGGGTTGCGGCTGATCGCCTTCAGGTAATGCGGCGTGCCTTCGTCGTCGACGATCTTGACCGCCGTCGCGTTGAACTGGGTCTGGACGTCGGCGAGATTTTCCTCGGCATAGCTGGTCGCCGCACCGAGGTCGTCGAACGTCTTCGTGCCCAGCGGCAGCGGGCCGCGCAGCCAGATCACCGTATAAGCCATCGCGATGTCCCCCGGGTCACCCGTGCGACGATAGTCCACTCCTGCGGTCGCGCAAGTTTTCCGACGCGTCAGTCGAGCTTCTGGCGCGCAAGCACGACCGGATCGCTGGCGAGGCCATGGAGATAGGCGCGGCGAGCATCGGAGCCCTCGGGAAGGCCCCGCAGCCTTTTCCTCTGCGCCCCGGTCAGGCGGAACTTCGCATAGCCGAGCCGGACGAGGCAGGATTCGAGCCGCGCCTTCATGATGTCGCCGGCCTTGAGGATCTGGCGGCCGGGACCGATGTTCTGGACGATGCCGGCGGCCGCGTTCGACGGGACCGGGTCGCCGCCGGCCTGGGCGCTCCCCATCGGATCGATCATCGCTCCGGCGCCGATCGTGGGATCGTTCTCGACCAGCCGCGAGGCGATGACCAGCGCGCGCGCCGGGTCGGTTTTCGACAGGTCGGTGGCCGCCGCCTCGCGTGCGCAGGCCAGGCCGTCGGCGCGGTAGGCCTCCAGCGTCACGCCCGGCTTGCCCCAGCTGCGGTCCATCCCGGGCGTGACCATCTTCGCGGCCGCGCCACCCGCCGCCAGGATCGCGGCCGCCGTCATCCAGCCAAGTCGCATCTCTCATCCTCCGCAGGCGATCTTAGCCTGCGGCGCCGGCGCGCGAAATAATTGTTTCCCCATCGCATTCTCTGCCTTAATCGGCCCGCCGTGACCGAGCCGCGTTCCGTCCTGATCGTCGAAGACGAATCGCTTATCGCGATGATGCTCGAGGATTTCCTCGATTCCCTCGGCCACAGCCTGGCGGGAACATGCGACACGGTGCCGGAGGCGCTGGCGCGGGTCGAGCAGGGAGGCTTCGACGTCGCCATCCTCGACGTCAACCTCAACGGCCAGCGGGTCTGGCCGGTGGCGGACCGCCTCGCCGCCAAGGGCATTCCCTATATTCTCGCCACGGGCGGTCATATCGAGCCGCCGCCGCCCGAGCATGCCGCGGCGCCGGTGCTGTCCAAGCCCTTCACCCTCGACGCGATCGAGCCCGCTCTCGCCGCCGCCCTCGGCGGCTGATTTCAGCGAACAAAGGCCCACCCCAACCCCTCCCCGGATTTCCGGGAGGAGCCGGGGGGCGGGTCCTTTGACGTTACCGCGCCGCCGCGCGCACCGCCCGCGGCTGGCCGGGCGCGAAGGCGTCGCCGAAATAGTCGCCGCGGTACCAAAGCGGGCGCTGCGGCGCGTCCGCCAGCTGCCGGGCGATGAGGTAGTTGAGGCGCGCGAAGCGGGCCCCCGACTCCCAATCGATCGGCTGGGACATGTCGTCGTTGGGATGATGGTAGGCGCCGCCGAGAAACGCCTTCCACTTCTCGCCGCCGCCATTCGCCCAGCCGGTGGCGAGCATGATCGCCGGCACGCCTTCCTTGACGAACTCGTAATGGTCGGAGCGGACGAAGATATTCTCCTCCGGCATCGGATCGGGCGACAGGCCGACGCTCATCTCGCCCGCCGCGCGCCGCACCGCCTCGCCAACCGTCGAATGGTCCGCGCCGAAGGCGATGACGTCGGTGAAGCGGTAGAGGAGGAGCGGCATGTCGAGATCGACGGCGGCGGCGATGCGGCCGACCGGCACCGTCGGGTTGGCGGCATAATAGCCGGCCCCGAGCAGGCCCTTCTCCTCGGCCGTATTGGCGATGAACAGGATCGACCGCTTCGGCTTCGCCGCGGCGCCCGCGAAGGCGCGGGCGGCCTCCAGCATCGTCGCGACGCCGGCGGCGTTGTCGAGCGCGCCGTTGTAGATCAGGTCCTCGCCCGGCTTGCCGTTGCGGCGCATGCCGAGATGGTCGAGATGCCCCATCAGGATCACATATTCGTTGCTGAGCCGCGGATCGGAGCCGGGCAGGATGCCGATCACCTCGGGGCTGGTGACCGTCGTCCATTTCGACTGCCGCTCGAGCCGCAGGCTTGTCTTGAGCCCGAAGCCCCTGGGCACCGCGCCGCGGTCGGCCTCGGCGCGGACGTCGGCGAAGCTGCGCGGCGCGCCGGCGAACAGCGCCGTGGCGGCGGTGTCGCTGGCGGTCGCGGTGAATCGGGCGCCGCCGGAGCCGGCGAGGCCGTCCTTGCGCACCCAGTCGAGCGTCGGCCGACCGGAACCGGCGCGCGCGGCGATCGCCGCGAACGGCCGCCGCTTCGCCTGCTCGGTGGTCAGGAGCGTGATCAGCCCGACCGCGCCGTGCCGCGCGGCGACCTCGCTCTTGGTGTCGCCGAGATGGGCCGCGACCTCGCTCGGCAGGCCCTTGGGCAAGCCCGAGAAGACGGCGACGATCTTACCGCGCACGTCGAGGCCCTTGTAATCGTCGGCGCCGAACTGGGGCGCCTCGGCCCCGTAGCCGGCGAAGACGACGGGTGCCGACAGGTCGTCCTTCTCGGCGTCGAGGCCGGCCCCGGTCACCATCTCCGTGCCGTTCTCCCAAACCGTCTGGCCGGCGGGGCCGGAGAGGGTGAAGCGCGGCTTGCCGTCGAGCACCGCCGCGCGGAACGGCACCTGCTGGTACCAGCTGCCGTTCGCGCCGCCGGGCTTGAGGCCCAATCCCATGAACTGGCTCGCCACATAGGCGGCGGCGATCTCGTGGCCGCGCGAGCCGGTGTCGCGGCCTTCGAGCAGGTCGTCGGCGAGGAAGGCGACGTGCGACTTGAAGCGGTCGGCGGAAAAGTCGGGTGCCGGACCCGGCTGGGCGGGCGCGGCGCCGGTCAGCGCGAGCGAAAGAACGGCGGCAAGAGGCAGGAGACGCATGGATTTTCCCGAAAGAGGGGGAGGGCGGCCGCTTTCGTAGCGGGTTCGAAGCGAGGTGCAAGGGGAGGGGAGACGGCAGGACGACCGCACCCACCTTGACCGCCGCCGCGCAATCGCCTTCCTAGACGCTTCCAACGACGAGGAGCGAAGACGCCGTGGCCAAACGCCTGACCTATTTCATCCTCGCCGGCCTCGTCCTCGGCATCGTCGTCGGCTGGGCCCTCAACGCGGCGCTGCACGGCGGCACGCCGGCGGGTGACGCCCAGCTCAAGACCGTCGCCGGCTATTTCTCGATCCTCACCCAGGTCTTCCTCCACCTCATCAAGATGATCATCGCGCCGCTGGTCCTGTCGACGTTGATCGTCGGCATCGCCCATATGGGCGACACCTCGGCGCTGGGCCGGGTCGGCGTCAGGGCCTTCGCCTGGTTCGTCTCGGCAAGCCTCGTCTCCCTGACCCTCGGGCTGATCCTGGTGCGGACGTTCAAGCCCGGCGTCGACCTCCACCTCGTCGCCGCGGGGGCGGCCGACGCCAAGGTCGACCGCACCGCCTTCACGCTCGAAAAGTTCGTCACCCACATCTTCCCCGAATCGATGGTGAGCGCGCTCGCCTCGAACGACATCCTCCAGATCGTCGTCTTCTCGATCTTCGTCGGCGTCGCGATCACCGCCGTCGGCGAGCCGGCGCGGCCGCTGGTGCGGGCGCTGGAGGCACTCGCCAAAGTGGTGCTGCAGGTCACCGACTATGTGATGCGCTTCGCTCCCGTCGCGGTCTTCGCCGCCGTCACCGCCAGCATCGCCGAACGCGGCCCCTCGATCCTCAAGACCTACGGCTATTTCATGGGCAGCTTCTATGCCGGCCTGGTGCTGCTCTGGGTGCTGCTGATCGGCGCGTGCTTCCTGATCGTCGGCCGCCGCACCGGCCTGCTCGTCCGCTACATACGCGATCCGATCGTGCTCGCCTTCTCGACCGCCTCGTCGGAAGCCGCCTTCCCGCGCACCCTCGAGGCGCTCGAGCGGTTCGGCGTGCCGCCCCGCATCGCCAGCTTCGTCCTGCCGCTCGGCTATTCGTTCAATCTCGACGGCTCGATGATGTACATGACCTTCGCGTCGATCTTCATCGCCGAGGCCTATGGCGTCCACCTGTCGCTGACGCAGGAAATCCTGATGCTGCTGACCTTGATGGTGACGTCGAAGGGCGTCGCCGGCGTGCCGCGCGCCAGCCTTGTCGTCATCACCGCGACCCTGTCGCAGTTCAGCATTCCCGAGGCGGGGATTCTACTCGTCCTCGCCGTGGACCATTTCCTCGACATGGGCCGCTCGGCGACCAACGTCGTCGGCAATGCGGTGGCGAGCACCGTCGTCGCCCGCTGGGAAGGCGCGCTCGAGCCGCCGGCGCCGATCGACGTCGAGCCGCCGCATGCGCCTAGCCATCGCCCGCCGCTGCCTGCAGGAGCCGAGGAGAGGGCGTAAAGGGAGAGCCGCGAGTTCCCCCTCCCTGGAAGGGAGGGGCTAGGGGTGGGTCCGGCGAAGCCGGCCGAAAATCCGAGTCAGAAAGAGTCTCGCTCCGCTCGCCTACCCACCCCCGGCCCCTCCCTTGCAGGGAGGGGAGACGCGCTAGTCGAACGGCCGCTCCAGGCTCGGCGGCGGGGTCGAGAACCAGCGCGGGCCGTCGGCGGTCATGTGGAAGCAATCCTCGAGCCGCACGCCGAACCTGCCGGGTATGTAGATGCCGGGCTCGTCGGAGAAGCACATGCCGGGCGCCAGCGGCGTCGTCTCGCCGTGGACCAGATTGACCGGCTCATGGCCGTCGAGGCCGATGCCGTGGCCGGTGCGGTGCGAGGTGCCCGGCAGGCGGTAGCCGGGGCCGTAGCCCCACGCCTCGTACTGCCGCCGCACCGCGTCGTCGACGCTCCCCGCGGGCGCGCCGAGCCGCGCCGCCGCGAAGGCGATCTGCTGGCCCTGGTGGACCTGGTCCCACACCCGCCGCTCGGCGTCGCGGGCGTGGCCGTAGACGAAGGTGCGCGAGATGTCCGACTGGTAGCCGTGGACGGTGCAGCCGCAGTCCATCAGCACCACCTCCCCTTCGCGGACCCGCTGCGCCTGGTGGCTGCCGTGCGGATAGGCGGCGGCCTCGCCGAGCAGCACCAGCGCGAATTCCGGATCGCCGCCCAGCGCCCGCGTCGCGCCGTTCATGATCGCGCCGATCTCCGCCGGCGTCATGCCCTCTTTGATCCGCGGCCAGGTGTAGCGGTAGGCGGCGAGGGTGATGTCGCTCGCCTTCCGCATCAGCGCGAGCTCGTGCGGCGTCTTGATCATCCGGCAGCCGCGCACGACCGGCGCGGCGTTGACGATCGTCGCGGCCGGAAGCGCCTTCCTGAGGCCGTCGACCGCGAAGAAGCGCACCGTCTCCTCGATGCCGACCGGCAGCGAGGCGGCGCCGCGGTCGCGCAGCGCCTGGGCGACGAGGCGGAGCGGATCCTCGTCCTCCTGCCACGGCCTGACGTCGGCCGGGATCGAAAGCGTCTCGCGGACCGACGGCTCCTCGAAGAACGGGGTGACGACGATCGCTTCGCCGCGCGCGGGCAGCACGGCGGCGGTGAGCCGCTCCGAGCGGTGCCACTGGACGCCGGTGAAATAATCGAGCGAGGAGCCCGGCTCGATCAGGATGGCCCCGATCCGCTGCCGCCGCATCAGCTCCTGCGCCTTCGCGACCCGCGCCAGCCGCTCCTCGCGGGTGATCGGCGCGGCGTCGGCCGTCATGGACCTGAGCTCCGGATCGGCGAGCGCGGCGGCGGCGGACCTCGGCCGCACCAGCATCGTTCCGGCGAGCGCGGCGGCGCCGAGGCCGAAGGCGCGGCGGCTGACGTCAGGCATAGGCATAGGGTCCGCCTTTCTGGAGGGCCGCGCGATAGGCGGGACGGGCGTGGATGCGGTCGAGCCAGGCGATGAGGTTCGGCCGCCGCGCGTCGAGGCCGGCGCGCTGTCGCGCGGCCTCGAGCGGGAAGCTCATCATCACGTCGGCGGCCGTAAAGCTCTCGCCCGCAAACCACGGGCGGGCCGCCAGCTCGTCCTCGAGCCAGTCGAGATGGACGTCGAACATGCGCTGGAGCGGCGCTCGCGCCGGCCGTCCGAGCAGGCCGAGGCGCTTCACCACCAGCATGGCGAGCAAGGGCGGCATCATCGACCCTTCGGCATAATGGAGGAAGTGGCGGTAGCGCAGCACCTCCTCGCGTCGCGGCGCGGGCCCGAGCCGGCCGCCTGCCTTCGCCACCAGATATTCGACGATCGCGCCGGTCTCCGCGACGACGACGCCGTCGTCGTCGATCGCCGGCGACTTGCCGAGCGGATGGACGCGGCGCAGCGCCGGCGGCGCCAGCATCGTCTTCGGGTTGCGCGCGTAGCGCTTCACCTCATAGGCGAGGCCGAGCTCCTCGAGCAGCCACAGCACGCGCTGCGACCGGCTGTTCTCGAGATGATGGACGACGATCACGCGCCTTCCTTAGGCGAGCCGCCGGGCGCGGACACGTACTTTCGCGAACGCCTGCCACCGGCGCGCTCAGGGTGTGCGGCTGACGCTCAGCAGCCGTTCGACGAGGACGGTGCGCGTGCCGTCGCCGCGATAGCGCGGCGTGTGCGGGGTAAGGGCGACCCGCCCGACGATGCGGACGGTGAAGCTGCCCCAGACCGGCTCGAGGCTGCGCCAGTGCGCGACTCGCCGTGCCTCGGCGTCCAGCGCGTCGCAAAGCTTTCCCGTACACGCCACCGAGGCGGCCTCTCCGCGGCCGAGGACGTCGGATCCGCCGGCGGTGCAGCGGTCGAACCTACTGTTCTCGAAATTGCTGAACCACCGGCAGGTCATCGCGCGTTGTCGGCCGAACGATTCGCCCCCGAACGTCGCTGTGGCGGTCGGCGCGGGGACGACAGCCAGGAGGCCGAGCACAGCCCATTGCCACATCGTTCGACTCCTCGCGGCCGCGCCTCATGACGGTCGGCAATTCTCCGGGCTTGCCCCCGGCGGCCGCTGCCTTCATCGGCGCAGCCGCACCCCCGACGCAATCCCGCAGCGGCTCCTACCTGGAAAGTCGATCTTGAACAGGCCCGAACCTCTCTCCGCCGAGCAGGCGGCCCGCCTGCGCCCCGGCTTCCGCGAGTTCGTCGCACTCATGGCGGGGCTGATGGCGCTCAATGCGCTCGCCATCGACGCGATGGTGCCGGCGCTGCCGGCGATCGGGCGGGCGCTGCACGTCGCCACCGAGAACCAGCGGCAGCTGGTCGTCTCGCTCTACGTGCTCGGCTTTGGGACCACGCAGATCGTCTACGGCCCGCTGTCGGACCGGTTCGGGCGCAAGCCGGTCCTGCTCGCGGCGCTCGGCCTCTACATCGGCTTCGCGCTCGCCTGCGCCGCCGCGGCGAGCTTCGCGCTGCTGCTTGCGGCGCGGATGCTGCAGGGGGCCGCGGCGGCGGCGAGCCGGGTGCTCGTCGTCTCGATCGTGCGCGATCGCTACGAGGGGCCGGCGATGGCGCGGCTGATGAGCCTCGCCTTTCTCGTCTTCCTCCTGATGCCGGTGCTGGCGCCGAGCTTCGGGCAGCTCACCCTGCTGTTCGCGCCGTGGCGGGCGATCTTCTTCGGCCTCGCCCTGTTCGCGACGACGATGCTCGCCTGGTCGCTGGTCCGCCTCCCGGAGACCCTGCACCCCGAATATCGCCGGGCGCTGTCGGGGGCGGCGATCTGGGGCGCGGCGCGCGAGACGCTGTCCAACCGCCAGTCGCTCGGCTACACGCTCGCCTTCACCCTGATGATGGGCGCCCTCATGGGCTATATCAACTCGATCCAGCAGATCGTCTTCGACGTCTTTCGCCGGCCCGAGCTGATCGCCGCGACCTTCGCCGGGGTGGCCGGCCCGATGGCGGTCACGTCCTACGCCAATTCGCGGCTGGTGGAGCGGATCGGCACGCGGCGGCTCGCCCATGCCGGCCTCTCCGGCTTCACGATCATGGCGGCGATCCACCTCGCCTCAGCCGCGGTGGGGGAGGGGCTCCCCCTGTTCATCCTGCTCCAGGGCCTGACCATGGCCTGCTTCGGGCTCGCCTCGGCCAATCTCGGCGCGCTGGCGATGCAGCCGATGGGCCACATCGCGGGCACCGCCTCGTCGGTGCAGGGGACGGTCGGCACGATCGGCGGGGCCCTGCTCGGCCTCGCCATCGGCCAGAGCTTCAACGGGACGACGGTACCGATGATCGGCGGCTTCGCCCTGTTCGGCGCGGCCGGCCTCGCTGTACTGGCCGTGACCGAACGCGGAAGGCTGTTCGGCCGGGGCTAAGTACTCCCAATGGTCCCAATGGTCGCACTGTGTCACACCGCGGGCGGCTGAAGACGCCCGTGAAAGGCGCTTCGCGCGGAGTCCACGCCCTCCGCGCCTCTCCATGGCTGCCCTGGAGCGAGTGAAATGTCTTCGCGTCCCGCCCCCCGCACAGCCCCTCCGGGCCTCCGCGTGAACCGACCGAGAAAGCCGTCGAGGTACACGCGTCATCCCGGCGCAAGCCGGGATCTCCCCGACACCCGCCCCGCGCCTTTACGATCGGAGATCCCGGCTTTCGCCGGGATGACGAGAGTATGCGGGCGCAGCCGAACCCCTAAACGTCGTCGTCCGCGGTGGGACCGGTCATCAGCGCCTCGGCGACCTGGTCGGTCTTGCCGCGGATGGCGCGCTCGAGGCGCTCGGCCACTTCGGGATTTTCGCGCAGGTACGACTTGGCGTTCTCGCGGCCCTGGCCGATGCGGATCGAATCGTAGCTGAACCAGGCGCCGGATTTCTCGACGAGACCCGCCTTGACGCCGAGGTCGAGGATCTCGCCGACCTTGGAGATGCCCTCGCCGTACATGATGTCGAACTCGACCTGCTTGAACGGCGGCGACACCTTGTTCTTCACCACCTTCACGCGGGTCGTGTTGCCGACGATGTCGTCGCGGTCCTTGATCTGGCCGGTGCGGCGGATGTCGAGGCGGACCGAGGCGTAGAATTTGAGCGCGTTGCCGCCGGTCGTCGTCTCCGGATTGCCGTACATGACGCCGATCTTCATCCTGAGCTGGTTGATGAAGATGACGAGGCATTTCGACTTCGAGATGGAGCCGGTGAGCTTGCGCAGCGACTGGCTCATGAGCCGCGCCTGCAGGCCGACATGGCTGTCGCCCATCTCGCCCTCGATTTCGGCCCGCGGCACGAGCGCCGCGACGGAGTCGACGACGAGGACGTCGATCGCGTTCGAGCGCACGAGGGTGTCGGTGATCTCCAGCGCCTGCTCGCCCGTGTCGGGCTGGCTGACGATCAGTTCGTCGATATTGACCCCGAGCTTCTTGGCATAGACCGGATCGAGCGCATGCTCGGCGTCGACGAAGGCGGCGGTGCCGCCATTCTTCTGCGCTTCGGCGATGGCGTGGAGCGCGAGCGTGGTCTTGCCCGAGGATTCGGGGCCGTAAATCTCGACGATGCGGCCACGCGGCAGGCCGCCGATGCCGAGCGCGATATCGAGGCCGAGCGAGCCGGTCGAGACGACATCGACATCGGCGGCCGCCTCGCGCGAGCCGAGCTTCATGATCGACCCCTTGCCGAAGGCCCGCTCGATCTGGCCGAGGGCCGCGTCCAGGGCCCGCTGCTTGTCCATCGCTTCTCTGTCCAACAGGCGCAATGCGGGTTGCATGATCCGCTCCTCCGTTATTCCACAGCCGTCACGGGGGTGCAACGCGGCCGACTTCGCAAATGTACGATGTTTGTTCTGAGAACGCAAGCGGAACTTCTGGCTTGCCGCCATGGTGGAATCGAAAGAAGCTTCAGCGCCGTGCGACTTAAGCGGAGCAACGCCGCGGTGAGCAAATCAAGCCGCGCGGGCGTCTTCCAGCACCATGTGCGCGCATTTCTCGCCGATCATGATCGACGGCGCGTTGGTGTTGCCGCCCGGCACCTGCGGCATGATCGAGGCGTCGGCGACGCGCAGCCCGCTGATCCCGTAGACCCGCAATCGCGGATCGACGACCGCGTCGATCTCGCGGCCCATGCGGCAGGTGCCGACCGGGTGCAGGTTGGAGACGCCGCGGACGCGGATTTCCTCGATCATCTGGTCGTCGGTCTGCACCTGCGGGCCGGGGATCACCTCCTCGACGACAAACGGCTTCAACGCCGGCTGGGCGGCGATCTTGCGCGACAGGTTGGCGCCGTAGATCAGCGCCTGGAAATCATAGTCGCTGGCAAGGAAATTGAAGCGGATCGACGGCGGCGCCAGCGGGTCGGGGCTCTTGATCCGCACCGTGCCGCGGCCCTCCGGGCGCAAATGCACCGGTGACAGCGTAAACGCCGAGAACGGGTGCGGCTTGATCCCGGTGCGCAGGCGTTCGAGCGCGCTCCACCCGAACATGTTGATCTGCAGGTCGGGCTGCTCGAGCCGCGGGTCGCTGCGGACAAAGGCGCCGGCGTAAATCCCGGCGTTCGACAGGTGACCGGAGCGGGTAAAGGCGTATTGCACGCCCGAGGTGAACTTGCGCAGCGGGCTCGCCGCGAGGTCGTTCAGCGTCACCGGCTGCGCGCAGCGCCACACCAGATAGGTGTTGAAATGGTCGTGCAGGTTGGCGCCGACACCGGGCATGTCGCGCACGACCGGAATGCCGATTTCCTGCAACAGCGCGG
>JAFAZW010000022.1 GCA_019239415.1 Alphaproteobacteria bacterium | reverse complement strand
GCTTTTTGCCGGCCCGGAAAGCCGTTACGCACCCCTCATGCAAACCGACGCCGCCGCGCCGCCTTCCGTCCCGCGCTCGCTCTTCGTCATCTCGATCTTCTACGGCGGCATGGTCTGCATCGCCGGCGTGCTCGGCGCGAAGCAGGTCGCCATGGGGCCCCTGGCGGTCGAGGCGGGGATCTTCGGGTTCATCCTGCTCGTCGTCCTCGCCAGCACCATCGCCGAGCTGCACGGCCGCGCCACCGCCGACCGGCTGGTCCGCTTCGGCTTCGTGCCGCTGATCGTGTCGATGGCCCTCATCCAGCTGGTCCTTACGCTGCCCACCGATCCAGGGATGTACGAGCCCGCCAAGGCGGCCTTCCCTATCATCCTCGGCCAGGGCGCGCGGATGATGCTGGCCGGCCTCATCGCCTACGGCACCTCGCAGACGTTGAACGTCCTCATCTTCTCGAAGCTCGCCGGCAGCGAAGGCTCGCGGCTGTTGTGGTTGCGCGCGATGGTGGCGAGCGTCGCCTCGCAGATCGTCGACACGTTGCTGTTCATCACCATCTCCTTCTACGGCGAGCGGCCGATCCTCGACCTCATGCTCGGCCAGATGCTGGCCAAAGTCGTGCTCTCGCTGGTGCTGGTGCCCGCGCTTATCTACTTCTTCGTCGGCCTCGGCCGCCGCCTCGACGGCGCATCCTCCGGCGCGGCGGCGCGTTGAGCAGCGCGATGCGCGCCCTGCCTTTCCTCCTCGCCCTCGCGGCCTGCACCGCGGCGCAGCCGGCCCGCGACGAATTCGCCGCCGCGACGGCCGGACGCACGGCCGGCCCGCCGGAGAGCTGCGTGCCGCTGGACGCGCAGCAGTCGCTCCACGTCCTCGACCCCCGGACGCTGGCGGTGGAGGTCGGCCGCACCACCTGGATCAACCGACTGGAAGCGCCCTGCCCCGGCCTCGATCCGAGCGCGACCCTGGTCACCGAGACCTGGGGCGGCCGCTACTGCCGCGGCGACCATGTCCGCTCCGTGTCGCCCGGCATGAGCATCCCCGGCCCCGTCTGCGTCCTCGGCAACTTCACGCCATACCGGATGACGCGATGACGGTACCGGGGACAGCCTATTGGCTGTCCCCCTCCGGCGCCTCAACGGGGACAGTCAATAGACTGTCCCCCGAGCTTCAGAGCCCCGCCTCCACGCCGATGCGGATGGCGTCGGCCGAGGTCGGCGCGCCGAGCCGGTCGAGCATCGCGGCGCGGTGCATCTTCACCGTCTTCTCGTCGATGCCGAGGCGGGCGGCGATCTGCTTGTTGCGGTAGCCGAGCGCCATTTCCCGGAGCACCTGGCTCTGCCGGGGGGTGAGCTTGCGGGTCAGCGCCCGCGCCCGCTCGCGCCGGACGCCGCCGTCGACCGCCGCCTCCGCGGGCACCTCGACCTGGGATCCGATGAAGTAATCGGGCCGCCCGCCCGTGCCGGCGACGGGCGCAATCATCACCGCGTTCCGGAACGGCGAGCCGTCCTTCCGATAATTGACGATCTCGGTCAGCGCCGGGCGGCCCGCCGCGATTGCGTCGCGAAGTATGGCCGAGCAGGCCGGATCGGTCTCGCGCCCGGTGAGGAAGCGGCAATTGCGGCCAAGGATTTCGGTCTCCGGGTACCCCGTGAGCGCGCAAAAGGCAGCGTTCGCGGCGACGATTGGATTGTCCGGAAGGCGCGGGTTGGTGATCAGCATCGCCATCGGCGTATGCCGGATCGACTCGAACAGGTCGCGCTCCCGCGCGGCGAGGGGTTTCGTCTCTGCGTCTGCCATCTCGTTGCTTTACCGTCTCATTTTGAAACTGGCGAGCCCTCATCGCGCCACCCTCCGCCAAGCGCCTTGTAAAGCCCGACGGCCGCCTGTGCCTTCGCCGCCGCGGCCTGGTCACGGCGGCGCTGGGCGGCCGTCGTGGCTTGGGCGGCGCGGGCCAGCGCGAGGCGATCGTCCTCGCCGGCGCGGGCGCGGCGCTCCGTCAGCGCAAATGCCGCCCGCTCCCCGGCGAGCGAGGCTTCGGCATCGGCGAGAGCCTCCCGCGCGTTGAGGAAGCGATTGATCGCTGACTCGCTGTCGGAAAGCGCGGCGATCACCGCCTTTTCGTACCGCGCCGCCGCGGCCTGCGCGCGCGCATCGGCGGCGCGGATCTGGGCACGGATCGTGCCGCCGGAGAAGATCGGCCAGGAAAAGCTGGGCCCGATCTGCAGCCGGGCCGAGTGCGTCGAGAGAAGGTCGGCCGGATTCTGCGCCTGCTGGCCGAGGCTGCCGAGCAGGCTGAAGCGCGGGAAGAGGTCGGCCTTGGCGACCCCGATGTCGGCGGTGGCGGCGGCGAGATCGCGTTCCGCGCGGGCGACGTCGGGGCGACGGGTGAGCAGCTCCGACCGCACGCCGACCAGGATCGCGTCCGGCGCGGCGGGCAGGATCGCCGGGGCGAGAAGGGGCGGCACCACCTCGTCCGGCGGCGCCCCGACCAGGGTTGCGATCCGGTACGCGGCGGCCGCCGCGCGCGCCCTTGCCTCGGGCACCAGGGCGGCACTGGCCCTCGCCGCCGCCTCCGCCTTGTCCTGGTCGAGCTGCGAAATCTCGCCGGCGCGGAGCCGTAACCGTCCGAGCCGTACCAGCTCGGCGTCGGCGGCGGCCGTCTCGACCAGCGCGGCGACATCCGCCTGGCCCGCGCGCAGGTCCACGTAGTTGCGCGCGACTTCGGCGATCAGCGTCAGCATGACGTCGCGCCGGGCGAACAAGGCGGCGTCCTCGCGCGCCGCCGCCGCCTCGACCTGGCGGGTGCGGCGGCCCCAGAAGTCGAGCTCCCAGCTCGCATCGAAGCCGATGTCGAACAGGCTGAAGCTGCGGGGGAAGGCGGGGATCTTCGCGACCGGGATCTGGCCGTTCTCGCTGACGACATTCTCCGTCCCGCTGCCGCGCGCGGCGACGGCGGGGAGCCGCCCGCCCTGCGCCGCCTCGCGGTTCGCCCGCGCCTCGGCGAGCCGCGCGCGCGCTTCCGCCAGGTCCGGGCCCGACGCAAGCGCGCGGTTCACCAGCGCCGTCAGTTGCGGGTCGTTGAACCTTTCCCACCATTGCCGGTCGACGGGGCCCGGGGTGCCGGCCTCGATCCAGTCGGAACCGACCTTCGCCTGCGGCCGATGATAGTTCGGGCCGACGGTGCAGCCGGTCAGCACGAACGCGAGGAAGAGGGGGAGGCGGCGCATCGTCTTCACTCCATGCGGGCGCGGAACAGCCACGCCGCGGCGCTCAAGGTGACGCAGGCGATGAGGGCGAGCGGCCAGAGCTGCTGCAGCACGACCGAGGCCGGCATCGCCTTCAGGAACAGCCCTTGGTCGATGACCAGAAAGTATCGGGCCGGGTCGGCGTAGGTGACGACCTGCAGCCAGCCCGGCATGTTGTCGATCGGACTCGCATAGCCCGAAAGGAGGATGAGCGGCGTGGTCGCCAGGAACGAGCCGAGGAAGGCCTGCTGCTGCGTCTGCGACGCCGCCGAGACGAGCATCCCCACGCCGATCAGCGCCAGCATGTAGATCCACAAGGCCGGGTAGAAGAGCAGCAGCGACCCCGTGAACGGCACCCCGAACACGACCCGCGCCGCCACCATGTAGAGGGTTCCGTTCAGCGTCCCGACCAGGAAAGGCGGCACCATCTTGCCGATCAGGATCTCGTGGACGCGGAGCGGAGAGACCATCAGCTGGTCGAACGTGCCCAGCTCGCGCTCGCGCGCGACCGTCTGCGAGGTGATGGCGAGACCGGCGACCGAGACGATGATCGCGATCAGCGACGGTAGGGTGAACCAGATATAATCGAGCGCCGGATTGTACCACGCCGTCACCTCCGAGGCGCCGGCGGCGCGGGCGATCCGCGGCTTGAGCTCCGCGCCGAGGCCGAGGGCGATCTGCTGGACGTAGCCGGCGAGGATCTGCGCGGCGTTGGAACGGCGCCCGTCGAGGACGAGGCCGGCCGTCGCCGGCCGTCCCGCCGCGACGTCGCGAGCGAAGCCTTCGGGAATGACGAGCGCGGCGATCGCCTGCTCGTCGTCGATCGCCTCGGCAAGCGCGCGTTCCGAGGCAAGACGGCGGACGCGGCGCACGTTGGGGCTTCCCTCGATCCGCTGGATGAGCTCCACCGCCGCCCGGCCGCCGCTGCGGTCGAGCACCGCCAGCTCGGCGTTCCTGACGTCGAGCGTCGTCGCGAAGGCGAAGATGAAGAGCTGGAGGAAGGGCGGCACGACCAGGACGATGCGGGTCCTCGGGTCGCGCAGCACCGCCCAGATTTCCTTCACGATCATGGCGCGGAGGCGCCGCATCAGTCGAGGCTCCGGCGCGTGACGCGGAACGACAGGGCGAAGAACAGGAAGCCGAAGCCGAGCATGATGCCGATGTTCGGGAGCAGCAGCCCCCAATAGTCGCCGGCGAGGAACACCGTCTGGAGCGACGGGATGAGATAGCGGGCCGGCACCGCATAGGTGATGATCCGGATCGGCAACGGCATCGAGCCGATCTCGAAGATGAAGCCGGAGAGCAGGAAGGTGGGCAGGAAGGCGGTGAGCAGCGCGATCTGGCTGGCGACGAACTGGTTCTTGGTCGAAGCGGAGATGAACAGGCCTAGCCCGAGTGCCGGCATCAGAAACGCCGATGCGACGGCGAGCAGCGCGAGGATCGAGCCGCGGAACGGCACGCCGAAGGCGAAAACGGCGAGAAGGGTGCACAGCGCCATCGAGGCCATGGCCAGGAGGAAATAGGGGATGACCTTGGAGGCGATGAACTCGGCCATCGAGATCGGCGTCGCCATCATCGCTTCCATCGTGCCGCGCTCCCACTCGCGCGCGACGACGAGCGCGGTGAGCAGCGTCCCGATCATCGTCATGACGATGGCGATCGAGCCCGGGACGAGGAAATAGCGGCTCCGGAGGTCGGGGTTGAACCAGAAGCGCGGCGAGAGGGCGATCGGCGGGCCGGTTGCGGCGGGCGCGGGGCCGAGCCCTTCCGCCGCCGCCCAGCTCTGCCGCACGCCTTCCGCGTAGGTGCCGACGAAGCTCGCGGTGTTCGGCTGCGAGCCGTCGGTGATTACCTGGATGGGCGGCGGCGCCCGCCGCTTGACGCCCTCGCCGAACCCTTGCGGGATGACGACGACACCGCGCGCGCTGCCGTCGACCATCATGCCCCTGACGGACGCGAGCGAGCGCGCCATCGTCACCTCGAAATAAGGCGAGCGGCGGTACGACTCGGCGAGGCGGAGCGCCGGCGCGCTGTCGTCCTGCACCACGACGGCGATCCGCGTCCGCGTCGTGTCGAGCGACACCGCATAGCCGAACAGGAAGAGCAGCAACAACGGCAGCGCGAAGGCGATGAGGAAGGTCGAGGGGTCGCGCGCGATCTGCGCCAGCTCCTTGGCAATGAGCGCGCGGAGGCACCGCGCGTCGAGGGCGGCGTCGCGGAGCCTCATGCCGCCTCCGCCCGCACGCCGTGGGCGCGATCATGCTCCTCGATCAGCGCGATGAAGGCCTCCTCCATCGTCGGATCGTCGAGGCCGGCGAGCGTCGCCGCGTCGGCCTTCAGATCGTCCGGCGTGCCGGTGGCGATCTGGACGGCGCGGTAGATGAGCGTCACCTCGTCGCAATATTCCGCCTCGTCCATGAAATGGGTAGTGACGAGCACCGTCACGCCCTTCTCGACGAGGCCGTTGATGTGCGTCCAGAATTCGCGCCGCATCACCGGATCGACGCCGGACGTCGGCTCGTCGAGGAACAGCACGGGTGGCTGGTGGAGCACCGCGCAGGCCAGGGCGAGGCGTTGCTTGAACCCAAGCGGCAGCGACCCCGCGTCCCGGCCCGCCACCCGCTCCAACTCGAACACGTCGAGCGCCTCGTCGATGGCGCGGGCGGCGTCGGCGCGGGACAGCTCATAGGCGCCGGCGAAGAAATCGAGATTCTGCCGCACCGAAAGGTTGCCGTAGAGCGAGAATTTCTGCGCCATGTAGCCGAGCTGGGCCCGCGCGTCGGCCGCGGCGCTCCGCAGGTCGAAGCCGGCGACGGCGCCGGTGCCGGCGGTGGGCGTCAGCAGGCCGCACAGCATCTTGAACGTCGTCGACTTGCCCGCGCCGTTGGGGCCGAGGAGGCCGAAGATCCGCCCGCGCGGAATCTCGAAGCGCATGTCCTCGGCGGCGGTGAAGTCGCCGAAGCGCTTCGTCAGCCCCTTCGCCTCGATCACCGGCCGGTCCGTCTCCGGAATCGTCCGATAGCGCTCCGCGAGCCGGCTGGTCCCCGTCGGGCCCCCGCCCAATATCTCGACGAAGCCGTCTTCGAAGCGCGGCGGTGCCAGATCGACCGTCGCGTGGGGCGGCGGCTGGAAGCTTGCCCCCTCCCGGAGCAGCAGCCGCACGCTCCGCCCTTGGATGGTGCCGTCGATCACCTCCGGCCGGTCGAGCGCCTCGGTGAGGAAGCGGCGGCGCCGTTCCTCGAAGCCGCTGATCCGGATCACGCGGTCGTCGACCCGGCCGGTCAGCGCCGCCGGCGGGCCCTCGAACAGCAACTTGCCGGCGTTGAGGAGGTAGACGCAGTCGCATTTCTCCGCCTCGTCGAGATAGGCGGTCGACCAGAGGACGCCGATCCCCTCGCGCTTGAGGTCGCCGACCATCGCCCACAGCTCGCGCCGGCTGATCGGGTCGACGCCGACGCCCGGCTCGTCGAGCAGCAGCAGCCGCGGCGCCTTGACCAGCGCGCAGGCGAGGCCGAGCTTCTGCTTCATGCCCCCGGACAAGCGCCCGGCAAGACGCGAACGGAAGCGGGCGAGGTCGGTGAATTCGAGAAGCTTGCCGAACACCTCCGCCCGCTCGCTTCGCGGCAGCGCCCGCAGCTCTGCGTAGAGATCGAGATTCTCCTGGACGGTGAGGTCCTCGTACAGACCGAAGCGCTGCGGCATGTAGCCGATCGCATCGCGCGCATCGCCCGGCGCCCGCCCGAGCACCTCGATGGTGCCGGCATCGGCCGCCATGAGCCCGGCGAGCAGGCGGATGAGCGTCGTCTTGCCCGCGCCGTCCGGCCCGACGAGGCCGGTGATCCGCCCCGGCGCAATCGCGATCGCCACGCCGTCGAGCGCCGGTGCCCCGGTGCCGAACCGCTTGACGATGCCGTCGGCGCGGGCGACCGGCCCGTCCATCACCGCGCCTTCGGCCGGGCGCGGGGGATGCGGATGGTGACCGGCTGGCCCTGGCGCAGCGCGTCGTCCGGATCGGCAACCACGATCCGCAGCCGGTAGACGAGGTCGGTGCGCAGATTCTCGGTCTCGACCGAGCGCGGCGTGAACTCAGCCTTGGGCGAGATCCAGCCGATATTGCCGCGGTAGGTGCGCGGATTGCCGTCGGCCGTCACCTCGACCGGCATGCCCGGGCCGATCCGCGACAGGTCGGGCTCCGAAACATAGGCGCGGACCCTGAGCGGCCGTGGCATGGCCAGGGTCAGCACCGCCTGCCCGGCCTGGACGATCGCGCCGGGCTCCTGCGCCCGCGTCTCCACCACGGCGTCCAGTGGCGCGAGGAGGCGCGTGTCGTTCAGGTCCGTCGCGGCGCTGGTGCGGGCCGCCTCCGCCGCCCGGAGCTGGGCGCCGGCAGCGGCGACGTCCTCGGGCCGGCTGCCCGTCCGCACCAGGGAGAGCGCCTGCTGCGCCTCGGCAAGCTGGGCCCGCGCCCGGTTGCGATCGGCGACAGTCTGGTCCCAGACGGCGCGGCTGATCGCCCCCGGCCCGACCAGTGCCGCGCGGCGCCGATACTGCTCCTCCGCCGCCTTTGCCGCCGCGGAGGCCGCGGCGACGCGGGCGCGCGCCTGGCCGATATCCTGCGGCCGGTTGCCGTTCCTGACCTTCGCAAGCTGCGCCCGCGCCTGCTCGACCTGCGCGCCCGCCTCGCCGATCCGCGCCTCGAGGCTCGCGGTGTCGAGCGCGGCGAGCTCGTCCCCCGCCCGCACCTTCTGCCCCTCCTCGACGGCGATGCGCGCGATCCGACCCGGCACGCGGAAGGCGAGGTCGACCTCGCGTATGTCGACATTGCCGTGGAGGGTGAGCGGCCCCTCCTCCTTCCTGGCGATCAGACCGAAGCCGCGCGTCGCGAGGGCCGCCACCGCGACCGCGAGGACCAGCGCGAGGAGGATGAGGCGGCGTCGGGTCATCGCTTCGTCTCCGAAAGGATGCAAAGGGCGTTGGCGCGCAGGCGGGCGCGGAGCAGCGCACCCGTCTCCTCGTCCAGCGTCTCGACCTCGAGCAGCTTGCATGCCGAGGCGCGGCCGCCGCGCAGGATCATCGCCTGGCCGAACAGCAGGAGCGCCGTCGCCCGCGCCTCGATCTCGGCGAGGTCGGGACGAGCGCGCGCGACGAGGCGAACGAAGGTCCCGGCGATCGGCTTCATGCCCTTCGCCCAGAGCCGCTCGAATGCCTGGGTCGGCGCCTGCTGCTCGCGCATGATGAACCGCGCCCAGGGCGCCGAT
The DNA here is from genome assembly GCA_019239415.1 of Alphaproteobacteria bacterium. Taxonomy (GTDB): domain Bacteria; phylum Pseudomonadota; class Alphaproteobacteria; order Sphingomonadales; family Sphingomonadaceae; genus Allosphingosinicella. The sequence goes on along the minus strand of JAFAZW010000022.1, from coordinate 68,900 downwards.
TCCGGCCGCAGCATCATTTGCGCGAAGCCGTCCAGCAGCGCGAGCGCCGCGGCCAGCGCCGCGTCGCGCGGCCCCTCCGCCGCCGCCTGCGCCGCCGTCAGCGCCGGCATCTGCCGCTCGGCGATCTTCGCCGCGATATGCTCGGCAGCGGCAAGGTACAGTCCTTCCTTGCCGCCGAAATGGTAGGTGATCGACGACATCGCCGTTCCCGAGGCGCGCGCGATCTCGCGCGTGCTGGCTCCAGCGAACCCGCTTTCTCCAAAACGGTCGATGGCAACGTCGAGGAGGCGAGCGGAGATCATTCGCGGATTATGTTCGTTCGAACGAACAAAGTCACGCTCATAAGATCGTGGGCAATCAGGCGCTTAGGCTTCCCGCTTTCCCCGGGGGAATCAGGGTGTGGGACATCGCACCCGCGTATACGGCCCCGTCTCGAGCTGGAAGCCGACGCTCTTCCCGTCCCGTCCCAGCAGCAGCGTCTCGCTCTTCTCCCAGACCTCACCCCCGCCTTCGTAGATCGAGGTGACGACGATCTTGCGGGTTCCTTCGACCCGGACTTCCTGCACGTCGGCGTCCTTGCCGGGGAGGGAGAGGCTCGTCGCACCGATGGCGAGCGCGGTATCGGTCGCCTGTCCGCATTCGGCCAGCGTGCGGCGGTAGCTTCCCTGGAAAGCGAGCGGGATCGTTTTTCGGGTCTTCGTGAAGCCGCGCCGCACGGCCTCGTCGTCCGCCCGCATCAACGCTTCGGCGGTCGGCGCCGCCGGCGCGGCATGAGCGGGCGGGGCAATGGCGGGCCCGGTGAGCAGAGCGAGCAGCGGTAAGGCGATCATGCGAGCGCCGTTAGCAGCGACTTCGCTACGCGAACACCTCCGCCAGCGCCTCGCTCGGCGGCCCGTCCTTCCAGTCGCGCAGTTCGATGTAGAGCGACGAGATGCACACGCCCCACACGCAGGCGACGATGGTTTGGACGACGCCGCTCACGACGAGGAAGGCGATAGGCAGCTGACCCGACCTGTTCATGGCAGTGAACGCCTGCATGCCGCCGGAGAATTGCATCGACACCGCCGCCACGACGGCGGACAGCACCCAGTAGCAGACCAACAGGATGAGCAGGATCGCGAACACCTTCCAACGCGCGCCGCGGGTGAGGTCGCTGCTCCGCCCGAGCGCCGCGAACGGCCAGAGCCGCTCCTCGACCACCGCCGGCGTCGCCACCACCCAGGCGCAGTAGAGCATGATGCCCGGCACGATCAGCAGGATCATCGCCGCGCCGATGCCGAGCGCGGCGAGGAGACTGGTCAGGAACAGCGGGATGACGACGGCAAGGCCCGCCGAGACCGACTCCACGAAACTCGACTCACGGCCGCGGCTGTGGGCGGCGGTGGCGCGTACCAGCGCCCCTTGCGTGATCGCCGAGATGACGATGCCAGCGACTACCATCGCGATGCCGAAGCCGATGAGGCCCCAGGCGCCGACCCGCACCAGAAGCTCCGCCTGCCGCCCCTGGACGGCGAGGTTGAGCGCGACGGTGGGCACCGCACTGAACAGAAAGGAGATGCCAAGCGTCGCGACCGGATTGGCCCGGATCGTACCGAAGGCCCGGCCGAACACCCGCTCGATGGAAACGTGGGCCCCACCCGCATCCGCCGCCGCCGTGGCCATGTCGCTCTCCCCGCCAATGACGCCGGAAAGCTGGCGCAGCCGCTCGGCCGTGTCCAGCGCCATTTTGCCGTTGCGCGCCTTACGCCTTCGGCTAAACCTCTGCGCCGCAAGGGGCCTTGGCGGGGACGAGAGGTGGCAGGGGAAGCGCAGGCGCAGGCGGCGGCCGCCGCCAAGCTGGAAGCCGCGCACCGCGCCCTCACCGCCGATCCGGACGTCCAGTTCCAGCTCCAGCGAGTCGAGCCGCCGCGGCCGCCGGAATGGCTGCTTCATTTCCTCCATGCCCTCGGCAAGGCGCTGCGGCCCGTCGGTCGCTTCTTCCGCTGGGTCGATTCCTTCCTCCCCGACGCGCCGTGGGCGAAGATCTTCCTCTGGGCGGTGATCGCGCTCGCCGCGGCCACGCTCCTCCTCATCCTGTGGCGGGGCCTGCGCCACGCCCGATGGGAATGGCCCTATCGCCGCCGGCGCCTCGCAACGGTCGCCGCGGCCGAAGACGAGGAGTGGCGACCCGAGGAAGCGCCCGCCCGCGCCTGGCTCGAGGAAGCCGACCGCCTTGCCGGGGAGGGGCGCTACGCCGAGGCGATCCACCATCTGCTGCTGCGTTCGGTGGAGGACATCGCCCGCCGGCGACCGCGCCTCGTCCGTCCGGCGCTGACCAGCCGGGAGCTCGCCGCCGCCGGTGCCGTCCCGGAGGCGGCACGAGGCCTCTTCGCCGGCATCGCCGCGAGCGTCGAGCGCAGCCTGTTCGGCGGCCGCGCGGTCGGCGCCGCCGATTGGGACGCGGCGCGCGGCGCCTATGCCGACTTCGTCCTCCCGCGGGCCTGGAAGGCATGAGCGACGTCGACGCCGGCAGCGGAAGACGCGGCGACAACCCCTTTCATCCGGCGGTGATCGGGCTGATCGCGGTCGTCGGGATCCTCGCCTTCGTCGGCATGCTCGTGCTCGGCGCCTACGCGCCGGACCTGCGCTCCGGACGCAACGGCGGCAGCCACGCTTTGTCCAACGGGGCGACCGGCTTCAGCGCCCTCGTCCGGCTCGCCGAGGCGACCGGCCGCCGGCCCGAGATCGTGCGCGACCTCTCCCGCCTCGACGACGAGGAGGCGCTGGTCGTCGCCACCCCCGAGCGCGGGGCCGACGATCTTTCCGACCTGCTGCGCCGGCACGAGGGCAAGCCGATCCTGCTCGTCATGCCGAAATGGCAGACGGTCGGCGACCCGGGCCATGCCGGCTGGATCAAGACGATCGGCCTGCGCCCCCCCTCCGATCCCGAGCGCCTGCTCGCGCCGCAGCATCCGCTCACCGTGGAGCGCCATCGCGAGGCCGGCAAGCCGCTCCGCACCGTTCCCGCCGAAGCGCCGGCCGAGATGCGCTTCACCGCACCCGGCGCGCTCCAGACGATGTCGGGCAAGGGGCTGACGCCGATCGTCACCGACGCGGACGGCCGCATCGTGATCGGGCAGATCGACCATGGCCGCACCTACGTCCTTGCCGATCCCGACCTGATCGACAACCGCGCCATGGCCGACCTGCACCAAGCGGGCGCCGCGCTCGCCTTGCTCGACTATCTCAACGCCACCGATGCGCGGACCATCCTGTTCGACGTGACGATGAACGGCCTCGGCCGCTCGAAGAGCCCGCTGAAGCTCGCCTTCGACCCGCCCTTCCTCGCCACCACCCTCGCGCTCGCGGCCGCGATCCTCCTCGCCGGACTGCACGGCCTGTTCCGCTTCGGCGCCCCGCGCCGGCCGCCGCGCGCGCTCGCCTTCGGCAAGGCGGCGCTCGTCGACAATGCCGCGGCCCTGGTCCGCAAGGCACGGCGGCAGGCGGCGCTCGGCACCCGTTATGCCGAGCTCGTGCGCCAGCGCGCCGCCACCGCCTTCGGAGTGCCCGCGCGCCTGCAGGGGGCCGCGGTCGACGCCTATCTCGACGGCCTCGGCGGCCGTCCCTTTTCGGAACTCGCCGCGGCCGCCGCCGACGCGCGGGACCGGGACCATCTGCTCGGCGCCGCCCAGGCGCTCCACGACTGGCAAGAGGAGAAACTCAGGTGACAGTGGACGAGGTACGCGCGCTCGGCGACGCGATACGCGGCGAGGTCGCCAAGGCCGTCGTCGGCCAGGAGGAGACGGCGCAGCTGATGCTGGTCGCCCTCTTCTCCGGCGGCCACATCCTGCTCGAGGGGGCGCCCGGCACGGCCAAGACGCTGATCGCGCACAGCTTCGCCCGCGCCGTCGGCCTCGATTTCGGCCGCATCCAGTTCACCCCCGATCTGATGCCGGGCGACATCATCGGCGCCAATCTGTTCAACTTCCAGACCTCGACCTTCACCCTGACGCGGGGGCCGATCTTCACCGAATTGCTCCTCGCCGACGAGATCAACCGCACGCCGCCCAAGACCCAGGCCGCCCTGCTCGAGGCGATGCAGGAGCGCACCGTCACCATCGACGGCGACAGCCTCGCCCTTTCCGACCGCTTCATGGTCGTCGCGACCCAGAACCCCATCGAGCAGCAGGGCGTCTATCCGCTGCCGGAGGCGCAGCTCGATCGCTTCCTGTTCAAGCAGAAGGTCGACTACCCCTCCGCCGAGGAGGAGCGCCGGATCATCGCCAGCCACGGCGCCTCGCGGAGCGCGATGGACCCGGGGCAATGGGGTGTGGAGCGCCGCGCCGACCCGGCCGCCGTCACGGCGGCCATCGACGCCGTCGCCGGCATCCGCCTCGCCGATGAGGTGATCGACTATATCGCCGCCCTCGTCCGCGGCACGCGCGAGGTCGCCGACCTCCAGACCGGCGCCTCGCCCCGCGCCGGCGCGATGCTCGCCGGCGCCGCCCGGGCGCGCGCGGCCCTCGACGGCCGCGACTTCGTCATCCCCGACGACGTCAAGAGCCTCGCCCCGGCGCTGCTGCGCCACCGCCTGATCCTGTCGCCCGCCGCCGAGATCAACGGCCGCGCCGTCGAGGAGGTGGTGAACGACATCATCGAGGCAATCGAGGCGCCGCGTTGATCTACCCGACCCGCCTCGCGGCGGCGGCGGCGGCCGCGGGCGTGCCGCTGACGCTGATCGTCGCCGCGGTCGCGCCGGGCCGCTGGTATCTCGGCCTGGCGTGGCCGCTGACCGCGTTGCTGCTCACGGCCCTCGACGCCCTGCTGGCGACCCGCGAGGGCAGGCTGACGATCGCGCTTCCCGCCTTCGCCTACGTCGGCGAGACGCGCGACCTCACCCTGACCGCGCGCATCGCCGGCCGCCGCCCGCCGCGGGCGGCGACCGCGGCGCTCGGCGTCAGCCCGCTGCTCGGCGTCGAGGATGACGGCCGCGCCGCGATCCGGCTCGACGCCGGCGCCGGCGCCGTCCTCCTTCCGGTCACGGCGTTGCGGCGCGGCCTCGCGCGGATCGACGCCGCCTGGCTGCGCTGGAAGGGGCCGCTCGGCCTTGCCTGGCGCCAGACCCGCCGCGACGAGGAGGAGAGCTTTCCGATCCTCCCCGACCTGCGCCCCCTGCACGAGCGCGGTGCCCAGCTCCTCCAGCGCCATGCCCTGGAAGGCCTGCTCACCCAGGCCCAACGCGGCGAGGGCGCCGATTTCGACACCCTCGTCGAATATCGCGCAGGCATGGACCGCCGCGCCATCGACTGGAAGCAGTCGGCGCGCCACATGAAGCTCCACGCCAAGGAATATCGGATCGAGCGCAACGCCCAGATCGTCTTCGCCGTCGATGCCGGCCGCCAGATGTCCGAGCCGGTCGCCGGCCTGCCGCGCGTCGACCGCGCCGTCTCCGCCGCCTTGCTCACCGCCTGGGTCGCGCTGAAGCTCGGCGACCGCGTCGCCCTCCACGCCTTCGATTCGCGCCCGCGCATCGCCAGCGGCCTCGTCTCGGGCGCCGCCGCCTTCGGTGAGCTGCAGCGCCTCGCCGCCGCCATCGACTATTCGGCCGACGAGACCAACTACACCTTCGCCTTGACCACGCTCTCCGCGCGGCTGAGCCGACGCTCGATGGTGGTCCTGTTTACCGAGTTCACGGACCTGACCTCGGCCGACTTCATGGTCCGCGCCGCGCGCAAGATGGTGCGCACCCACCTCCTCCTCGTCGTCGTGCTGCGCGACGAGGAGCTGGAGGCGATCGCCGCCCGCCGCCCCGCCGAGCCCGACGACGTCACCCGGGCCGTGACCGCCGCTGCCCTCCTCCACGAGCGCCGCCTCGCCATCCTCCGCCTCCAGCATCTCGGCGTCCACGTCATCGAAGGCGAGCATGATCGGGTCGGCGAGAGCCTCGTCGCCGGCTATCTCGACCTTAAGCGCCGGAACCTGCTGTGAACGCCAACGCCTCCGCCCTGCTCGACGCGAGCGCCGCCCCGCCGCTGGTCAATGCCAGCCGCTTCCGCGCCGCCCACGCGGGCGATTGGGAGCGGCTCGACGAGATCCTCACCCGCATCGAGAAAGGCTCCCTCGGCCGCCTCTCCGACGACGACATCCTCGCCCTCCCCGGCCTCTACCGCACCACCCTCTCCTCCCTGTCGGTCGCCCGCGACACCTCGCTTGACCGCGCCCTGGTCGCCTATCTCGAGCAGCTCTCGACCCGCGCTTATTTCCAGATCTACGGCGTGCGCACGTCGGCCTGGCGCCAGCTCGGCCGCTTCTTCGCCCGCGACTGGGCGATCGCGGTGCAGGGCCTGTGGAAGGAGACGCTCGTCGCCCTCCTTCTCACCCTCGCGAGCGGCGCCGTCGCGTGGCTGCTCATCGCCAAGGACCCGAGCTGGTTCTACGGCATCATCCCCCAGCAGCTCGCCAACGGCCGCGACCCCACCGCGAGCGTGGAGGCGCTACGCGGCACGCTCTACGAGCGCCACCAGGATCTCCTCGGCACCTTTGCCACCTTCCTGTTCACCCACAACAGCCAGATCGCAATCTTCGCCTTCGCCCTCGGTTTCGCTTTCGCCGTGCCGACCGTGCTCCTCGTCATCTACAACGGCCTCACCGTCGGCGCCTTCCTCGAAGTGTTCGCCGCCAAGGGCCTCGGCTGGAACGCGCTCGGGTGGCTGTTCATCCACGGCACGACCGAGATCTTCGCCATCTGCATCTCGGCGGCGGCGGGGATGCGGATCGGCCTGGCCATCGCCTTTCCGGGGCGCGAGAGCCGCACCGATGCCGCCGTCCGCGCCGGCCGCAGCGCCGCGCTCGCCATGGCCGGCACGGTGGTCATGCTCGCCGTCGCCGGCCTGCTGGAGGGGGTCGGCCGCCAGACCATCGTCGACGACAATGCCCGCTACGCGATCGGCGGCGCCATGCTGCTTGGGTGGTGCCTCTTTTTCTACCTGCCGCGGGGGCGCAGCGCCTGATGTGGCCCTTCCGCCGCCGCGCCCGCGACAGCGGCCCGCGCTCGATGCGGCGCAGCTTCGTCACGCCCGAGGGAGTCGACCTGCGGCTGGAGCTGGGGGGCGCGGGCGCCCGCGCCGGTGCCTTCGCCCTCGATCTCCTGGCGATGACGATCGTCCTCGTCGCCGTCACCATCGTCATCGCCATCCTCGCCTTCGCCGCCAAGGCGGAGATCCTCGGCATCCTCTGGCTGGTCGGCTTCTTCATCCTCAGGAATTTCTGGTTCACCCTGTTCGAGATGGGGGGCCGCGGCGCGACCCCGGGCAAGCGGCTGATGGGCCTTCGCGTCGTCGCCCGCGACGGCGCCCGCCTCACCGGCGGCGCCGTCCTCGCGCGCAACGCGATGCGCGAAATCGAGGTCTTCCTGCCCCTCTCCTTCCTCGCGGCCCAGGCCGCCGAGGGCCTTGCCGACACCTTCCTCACCCTGTTCGCCCTGGTCTGGAGCGGCATTTTCCTGTTCTTCCCTCTGTTCAACCGCGATCGCCTGCGCATCGGCGACCTCGTCGCCGGCACCTGGGTGGTACGCACCGTCAAGGCCGATCTCGGCGAGGATCTCGCCGCCGTCGCCGCCCGCCGCCAGCGCCGGCGCTTTACCGACGCCGCCCTCGGCCTCTACGGCGTCTACGAGCTCCAGACGCTCGAGGACGTGCTCAGGAACGGCCTGCCCGAGGCGATCGCCACCGTCGCCGCCACCATCCGCCGCAAGGGTTCGATCCCCGACGATGGCGACGACCGCGGCTTTCTCGAAGATTATTACGCGGCCCTGTGCGACCGCCTCGAACGCGGCCTCCTCGTCGGGCGGAGGCGCGAGAACAAGTATGAGGCGGCGTGAAGCGCTGATCTGTTCACCGGAAACACCGTTCGGGCTGGGCTTGTCGAAGCCCTCCCTTTATTCCTGCTGAAAATGGGGAAGGGGGGGAAGGACCTGCCTTCGACAGGCTCAGCCCGAACGGAAGGAGGGAACGGCCACTCTGAACGTACGGGAATTCCTGCGGTCAGCGCCCCTCCCCTCCGGCCACCGCCGCGAGACGTGAAAGGTCGCGCCAGCCATAGGCGACTTCGACCAGCTCCGCCTCCACCCGCTCGGCGCAGAGTTCGCCGCCCAGCGCTTCGTAGAAACACCGCGCCGGGGCGTTGTCCCGCAGCACCCACAGCGACGCGGCGCCTCGGCCCCGTTCGAGCAGATCGCGCGCCTGGAGGGCCATCAACCTTGCGCCGACGCCGTTCCGCTGATGCGCGCGCAGCACGTAGACCGCGCCGATTTCGCCGTCGAAGCCTTTCCCCGCGAGGGCGGGGTCTCGCTGGTCGCAGCACGCGCCGAATCCGATCATCGCACCGCTCCCTTCCGCAACGAAGACCTTGGTCCCATCGAAGGACGCCGGTGCGTCCAGCACCGCCCTCCACATCTCGGCGCGCCCTTCCGACGACAGGCCCAGCAGGAGCGATTCGGGGAGGAGGCCCGCATAGGCCTCCCGCCAGCACGCCACATGCAGCGCTCCCAGCGCCGGGGCGTCGGCGACAATGGCCTCGCGATAGTCGAACATCGTCCCGTCCAGCCCGCGTCGGCGATCGTGCCGCGATCCGAGGATCAGGTCCACCCCAATGCAAGCCGTCCGGAAAGCAGGAGCGCGTCATAGGGCGTCGCGAGGACTTCCTTGGCGACCCAGCGCAGGTGGCGCATGCGGCCCGCCTCCCCGGACGCGGCGGGCATGGGCGGCCGCTCCGTTCGATAGCCAAGCAACCGGAACAGGAGCGCGCAGCGCCGCTGATGGAAGGCGCTCGTGCAGCACACCACCCGCGCGACGTCGCCGCGCGCGGCCATTATTCGGTGGCAGAGGCGCACCGACTCCAGCGTGTCGCGGCCATGGGATTCGACCAGGATCCGCTCCTCCGCGATCCCGCACGCCAGCAGCCGCTCGGCGATCACGACCGCCTCGGCCACGCCGGTCCGGCCGACGCCGCCGGTCGCGATGACCATCGCCGCCGGATCGCGCGTCGCCCAGGCGCAGGCGCCGGCGATGCGCTGGGCCAGCACCGGGCTCGGCCTCCCGCGCTGGCTGACCGCTGCGCCGAACACCACCACATAGTCTCGCCCGCTCGCCAACGCCGGCTCCTCGACACCTTCCGGAACCGTTACAACGCCCGCATGCGAGGCGCGGTCGCATGTCTCGCCAAGCTGTCCGAATTGTCACCTTACCGTCGCAAGGCCGGACTCGACGGGTCCGCTGCGGGACCCTAGGGAAACTGCGATTTCCTTCTGCTTTCCCGGAGCTTGACCCGACGATGCGCAAGACCGCCCTCCTCCTCTTTGCCGCCGCCCTCCCCGTCGCGGCCCTCGCGCAGCCGCCGCGCGCCCAGCGCGCCGAGGCGACGGCCAACGCGCCCGCCGCGGCCGCAACCGCTGGAGAACGCCGGGATGGCGCCGCGCGCGCCGGCGACGACAGGAAGGATTGGGCGCTGCCGCCGGTCGCCGAGCAGACGAAGACCAGCGAGCACAGCGTCGCGGTGCGCGGCGGCGTCATCGCCTACCGCGCCACCGCCGGTACCCTCACCATCCGCGACAAGGACGGCAAGCCGACCGCCTCGGTCTTCTACGTCGCCTACACCACCCCGCGCGCGCTGGGCCGCCGCAAGCCGGTGACGTTCTTCTACAATGGCGGCCCGGGCTCGGCGTCTTTGTGGCTGCACATGGGCTCGTTCGGCCCGCTGCGGGTGCAGACGGCCAACCCCGAATATATCCGCCCCGCCCCCTATGCCTTCGGGCCGAACCCCGACACGCTGCTGGACAAGACCGACCTCGTCTTCATCGACGCCGTCGGCACCGGCTATTCGCGTCCGCTCGGCGACGCCAAGCCCGCCGATTTCTTTGGCGTCGACCAGGATGTCGACGCCTTCGCCAAGGCGATCATGCGCTACGTCACCAAGAATGCGCGCTGGAACGATCCCAAGGTCATCTTCGGCGAGAGCTACGGCACCACCCGCTCCGCCGCCCTCGCCTACGCGCTGCAGGACCGCGGCATGGCGCTGAACGGCGTCGTCCTCTTATCCTCGATCCTCAATTACGGCATCCGCCAGCCGGGCTTCGACCAGCTCTACATCGGCTACCTGCCGAGCTACGCCGCCACCGCCTGGTACCATCGCAAGGCCGGCGCCGGTACCGACCTCGACGCCTGGGTCGAGCAGGCGCGCCAGTTCGCCAACGGCCCCTATGCGACCGCGCTCGCCAAGGGGCAGGACTTGAGCGCCGAGGAGGAGAATCAGGTCGCACAGGCGATGAGCCGCTTCACCGGCCTGTCGCCCGACTTCCTGCGCCGCGCGAACCTGCGCGTCGACCTGTCGCGCTTCCAGACCGAGCTGCTGCGCGACCGCCGCCAGACGATCGGCCGCTTCGACAGCCGCTATCTCGGCACCAACCCGGACGCGGCCGGCGAGCGGCCCGAATACGATCCTTCCGACACCGCCATCTCCGGCGCCTTCATCGCCAACCTCCACGACTATCTCAGCCGCGAGATCGGCTACGATACCGACATGGACTATCGGCTGAGCGCGCGCGAAGGCGGCGACTTCCGCTGGAACTGGGAGCATCGCGCGCCCGGCGGCGGCCAGGGCGCACAGCAGCAGCCCGCCGTCACCGTCGACCTCGCCGCGGCGATGCGCACCAACCCCTATTTGAAGGTGCTGTCGCTGAACGGCTATTACGACATGGCGACGCCGTTCTTCTCGACCGAGCGCGACTTGAAGCATATGATGCTGGAGCCTTCCCAGCGCGGCAATCTGGAGTTCCGCTACTATCAGGCCGGGCACATGGTCTACCTGAACCCCGACGAGCTCCACCGCATGCGCGGCGACCTCGACCGCTGGTACGACACGCTCACCGCCGAAGCGCGCTCGCCCGTGCCGCCCCAGCCCGCGAGCGTCGGAAGGGCGCGAACGGGCGGCCAGACGCCGAACTGAGCCGGTGGCAGCGATTGGGGACACGTACCTTTTGACAAAAGGTACGTGTCCCCATTCCAGCCCGTCACCCCTCCCCCGGTCCCTTGAGCTCGATCATATTCCCCTCCGGATCGTGGAGGTAGATCGAGGGCCCCTCGCCGTCGGCGCCGTAGCGGCGGCTGACCTCCGCCTCGATGCCGTGGGCGGCGAGGTGGGCGAGGATCGCCGCCTCGTCCCAGTCCGGTACCCGGAACGCGACATGGTCGACGTTGCGGCCTTCGCGCCCCGGCGCCGCGCCGCCCATCCGGCCGAGCTTGCCGTCGACCGGCACGAGATCGACGAGGCTGGCGCCGACCCGCAGCTGGTAGAGGCCGATTTCCGCCTGGTGCTTCTCGAACGCCGCGCCGAGCACGTCGCGCCAGAAGCCGGCGACCCGCTCGAGGTCGACGACGCGGAACACGACATGGTCGATGTCGCGGATCGCGATGGGATTGCCCGTCATCGGCGCGCCTTCCCTAGCCGGCGGGGCCGCCGGCGTAGCGGAACCGCGGGCTCCCCCGTAAGGCGCGCGCTCAATCGCTGAGCGTCAGGTTCACCCGCTGCTCGATCGTATTGACCTGCCGGGTCGCGTGGAAGCCCGCCGGGTAGAAACCGGGCCGGCAGCGGCGGTCGCCCATCAGGAACAGCTGCGTGTCGTGGAAGGGCGTGTGCGACACGCACAATTGCCCGCGTCCCTCCCAGACGTGCGTGCCGTTCGGCACCGTCTTGGCATGATAGTAAAACTCCCCCGCCCGCGCGACCTGGCGGGAGACCAGCTTGCATTCGCCCGGCAGGATCTTCTGCCAGCCATCCACCAGGCCGCCGCGGTGGCCGTTGGTGGTGGTGCCCGGCGGGTCCGCCAGGAAGAAGGCGACCGCGGTATGAACTGTATAGGGCGTCTTGTTGCACAAGGTGAGCCCTGCCGACGCCGAAGTCGCCCAGCAGGCGAATCCCAGCGGCAGGCAGAGCCTGGCCAGCCATTTCAGCGGCGCCGCCGCGAGCGCTCTTGTCATCCTTTCCCGAGCCATCGAAACCCCCCTTTTTCAATTCAGGCTGACTATACATAATTCGGGTCCGTAACGACTGCGAGGGTGAATTTCGTTCCAGTGCTCTTGCCGGTCGAGCCTCCTATCGCCGCAGCGGCGGGGCGGTGAGGTTGATGGCGATCGAGATGCGCGGTTCGCGCCCCTGCCAGGGCGCGACGCGGTGGACGAGCCAGGAGGGGAAAAGGACCAGCGTCCCCGCCTCCGGGCGCATCGACACCAATTGCTCGCCGCCGGCGTCGCGGAAGCGCAGGGACGGCGCGTGCATGTCGAGGCGCGGGCCGCGCGGATCTTCGAAGAACAGCTCGCCGCCCGCCGCCTCCGGATCGATCTGGACGTAATAGACGGCCGACCAGTAGCAGCCGCCATGGTGGTGCGCCGCATTGCTGCCGCCGGCCTCGGTGACGTTGGCCCAGGCTTCGAGCAGCCAGCCGCGCCGCTCGCCCGGCCGCGCCTCGAGGTCGCGGGTATTGGCGTCGGCGAGCGCGACGGCGCGGGCCACCGCCGGCCGCACGGCCTCCGCCGCCCATTGCAGCAGGTCGGTGCCGGAATGCCAGCTGCCGACGTTGGAGCGCGTGAGGCCGGGATCGGCTCCGCGGCGCGCCATCACCAGCGGCGCGAGCGCGGCGTTGATCGCCGCGGCGTCGGCGAGCCGGTCGACCAGGATCGGCGTCGCGAAGAACAGCTCGGCCTGGCCGTCCGCCGCCATCAGCGCCGCTCCAGCGCCTCGACGCCCGGCAGCGCCTTGCCTTCCATCCATTCGAGGAAGGCGCCGCCGGCGGTCGAGACGAAGGTGAAATCGCCGGCCACGCCGGCATGGTTCAGCGCCGCCACCGTGTCGCCGCCGCCGGCGACGGAGACGAGGCCGCCGCTTTGGGTGAGTGCCGCGGCAGTGCGGGCGAGCGCGACGGTCGCGGCATCGAATGGCGGCATTTCGAAGGCACCCAGGGGCCCGTTCCAGACCAGCGTATGGCAGGTTTTCAGCACATCCGAGAGCGCTTCGACGGCCGCCGCACCCACATCGAGGATCATCTCGTCCGCGGCAACTTCGTGAACATTGCACATGCGCAGGCTCGGCGGATGGGGCGCGAATTCCTTCGCGACGGCCACGTCGTAAGGCAGATGGACGGTGCAGCTCGCCCGCTCCGCCGCATCGAGGATGTCGAGCGCCGTCGCCTCGAGATCGTGCTCGCAGAGCGACTTGCCGACATCGACCCCCCGCGCGGCGAGGAAGGTGTTGGCCATCCCCCCGCCGATGATCAGGTGGTCGACCTTCGCGACGAGATGGCGCAGCACTTCCAATTTGGTCGAGACCTTGGCGCCGCCGACCACTGCCGCCACCGGCCGCTCGGGATCGCCGAGCGCCTTCTGCAGCGCCTTCAGCTCCGCCTCCATCGCGCGGCCGGCATAAGCGGGCAGGCGGTGCGCGAGGGCCTCGGTCGACGCATGGGCGCGGTGGGCCGCGGAAAAGGCGTCGTTGACGTAGCGGTCGCCGAGCCTTGCGAAACGATCCGCGACGGCAGGGTCGTTCTTCTCCTCGCCGCCGAAGAAGCGGGTGTTCTCGAGCACCGCAATGTCGCCGGGGCGCAGGGCGGCGACGGCGTCATCGACCCCCTCCCAGTCGATGTAGCGTACCGGGCGCCCGAGCACGGCCGCGTAGGCCGGGACGACCTGCGCCAGCGAATATTCGGCGCTCGGCTGCCCTTTCGGCCGGCCGAAATGGGCGAGGATGAGGACGATCGCGCCCTTGTCGGCGAGCTCGCTGACGGTCGGCACCGTCGCCCTCAGCCGCGTGTCGTCGCTGACTCTTCCGTCCTGCATCGGCACGTTGAGGTCCTCGCGGACGAGGACGCGCTTGCCGGCGACGTCGCCGATATCGTCGAGGGTTCTGAATTGAGCCACGCACAAACCTCGTTCGTCTCGAGCCTAGTCGAGGGGCGCCCGTGATGAGTCCGTGCCAGCGCCCCTCGACTTCGCTCGGGACGAACGGGCTCTGAGCGCCTTCGCTCGCTCTCCTCCTCCGCTTTGCCTATCAGATCAGCCGCGCCATCGCGCCGGCGGTATCGACCATGCGGTTCGAGAAGCCCCATTCGTTGTCGTACCAGCTGAGCACGCGCACCAGCCTGCCCTCCAGCACCGCGGTCTCGAGGCTGTCGACCGTCGAGCTTGCCGGATTGCCGTTATAGTCGATCGAGACGAGCGGCTCCTCCGAATAAGCGAGGATGCCCTGAAGCGGCCCGCTCTCCGACGCCGCCTTGAGCGCGCCGTTCACCTCGTCGAGGCTGGTGTCGCGCTTCGGCGTGAAGGTGAGGTCGACGACGCTGACGTTCGGCGTCGGCACGCGGATCGACGAGCCGTCCAGCTTGCCCTTCAGCTCGGGCAGCACCTCGCCGACGGCGCGGGCGGCGCCGGTCGTGGTCGGGATCATCGACATCGCGGCGGCGCGGGCGCGGCGCATGTCCTTGTGGATCTGGTCGAGGATCCGCTGGTCGTTCGTGTAGCTGTGGATCGTCGTCATCAGCCCGCGCTCGATGCCGATCGTGTCGTTCAGGACCTTGGCGATCGGCGCGAGGCAATTGGTGGTGCACGAGGCGTTGGAGACGATGGTCTGCTCGGCGGTGAGCTTGTCGTCGTTGACTCCGAAGACCACGGTGAGGTCGACGCCCTTCGCGGGGGCGGAGATCAACACCTTCTTCGCGCCGGCGGACAGGTGGGCCGAGGCCTTTTCGCGGTCGGCGAAGAAGCCGGTGCATTCGAGCGCGATCTCCACGCCGTTGGCACCGTGCGGCAGTTTGGCGGGGTCTTTCTCGGCCGTCACCTTGATCCGGCGGCCGTCGACGATCAGGTCGTTGCCGTCGGCGCGCACTTCGCCGGGCCAGGCGCCGTGGACGCTGTCGCGCTTGAACAGGAGGGCGTTCGACTCGGCGTCGGCGAGGTCGTTGATCGAAACCAGCTCGAGGCCGCTGTCGGGCCGCTGCAGCAGCGCCCGCGCCACCAGCCGCCCGATGCGGCCAAAGCCGTTGATTGCAACTCGCGTCGCCATGTCATTGATCTCCTTGTGCCTTGAGCGCCGCTACGACGAGCGGCACGATCGCATCGGGGGTGAAGCCGAAGCGCCTGAAAAGATCCTCCGCCGGGCCCGAGGCGCCGAAGCGGTCGAGGCCGATGGCGAGGCCGCGTGGGCCGATGTAGCGCTCCCAGCCGAGCGTCGCGCCCGCCTCGATCGACACCTTGAGCGCGTCGCCGGGAAGCAGATCCTCCCGATAGGATGCGTCCTGCGCATCGAACAGCGACCAGCAAGGCATCGAGATCACGTCGACGCCAATCCCCTGCGCCTCGAGCCGGCCGGCGATTTCGACGGCGAGCTGCACCTCGGAGCCTGTGGCGATCAGCACAACCCTGCGGGTGGCGGAAGCGGCGCGAAGGCGGTAGGCGCCGCGGGCCGAGAGGTTCGCGGCCGCGCGGTCGGTGCGGAGCTGCGGGAGGTTCTGGCGGCTTAGGGCGAGAAGCGAGGGGCCCTCCGCACGCGCCAGGGACAAGGCCCAGCATTCGGCAGTTTCGACAGCATCGGCAGGGCGATAGACGGCGAGATTGGGAATGAGCCTGAGGCTCGTCAGCTGCTCGACCGGCTGGTGGGTCGGCCCGTCCTCGCCGAGGCCGATCGAATCGTGAGTCATCACGTAGACGACGCGGACCTGCTGGAGCGCGGACAGGCGGATCGCGGGACGGCAATAGTCCGAGAAGATCAGGAAGGTGCCGCCGTAGGGGATGACGCCGCCGTGCAGCGCCATGCCGTTCATCGCCGCGGCCATGCCGAACTCGCGGATGCCGTAATAGAGATAGCGGCCCGAGGGATCGTCGCGGCTGAAAGGCTGCTGCCCCTTCGATTTGGTATTGTTGGAGCCGGTGAGGTCGGCCGAGCCGCCGATCGTCTCCGGCACCGCCGGGTTGATCGCGTCGAGCGCGAGCTCGGAGGCCTTGCGGGTGGCGATCTTCTGCGGCGCCTCGGCGAGCCGGTCCAGCCAGCCCTCGATGCCCGTGTCGGGAGGGAGACGGCCCTCGATGCGGCGGAGAAATTCCTCCTGCTGCGGCGAGCCGGCGAGACGCTCGCGCCAGCCGCGGTGGGCGTCCGTCGAGCGGCGCCCGGCTTCGCGCCAGGCGGTGAGGATCGGCTCGGGAATGTCGAACGGCTCCGCGTCCCAGACGAGCTGCTTGCGCGCCGCCGCCACCTCGTCGGCGCCCAGCGCGGCGCCGTGGGTGGCCGAGGTGCCCTGCTTGTTGGGCGCGCCCCAGCCGATGATCGTGCGGCAGGCGATCAGCGACGGCCGCGGGTCGGCGAGCGCCGCATCGATGGCGCGGCGTATGTCGTCAAAATCGTGGCCGTCGCACCGGACGACGTGCCAGCCATAGGCCGCGTAGCGCGCCGCAATGTCTTCCGATGTGGAGAGGTCCGTCGACCCGTCGATGGTGATCCGGTTGTCGTCCCAGAACACCTTGAGCCGCCCGAGCCCGAGATGGCCGGCGAGACCGGCGGCCTCGTGGTTCACGCCCTCCATGAGGTCGCCGTCGCCGGCGACCACCCAGGTGCGGTGGTCGACCAGCGTATCCCCGAACACGGCGTTCAGGTGCCGCTCGGCGATGGCCATGCCGACGGCCATGGCGAGCCCCTGGCCGAGCGGCCCCGTCGTCGCCTCGACGCCCGGCAGCAGGAAATTCTCGGGATGGCCGGCGCAGGGGCTGCCGAGTTGGCGGAAGTTGCGGATGTCGTCGATCGTCGGCTGGGCGTAGCCACTGAGGTAGAGCAAGGCGTAGAGCAGCATCGAACCGTGGCCGGCCGACAGGACGAAGCGGTCGCGGTCGGGCCATTTCGGCTCGGCCGGATCGAACTTCAGATATTCGGTGAAGAGGATGGTCGCGACGTCGGCCATGCCCATCGGCATGCCGGGATGGCCGCTGTTCGCCGCCTGGACCGCATCCATCGCCAGCGCCCGGATCGCATTGGCGAGCAGTCTCGGTTCGACGGCCATCGGGCTCCCTTGGAAGATCGGAGCGGAGCGCTCCCTGCGCCAGTCCCTTTATCGGCAGGCGCGTGGCCGTCAACCGCGGCGGTCGGGCCACCGGCGCGGCCGGTTTCCCTCTGCCCCACTCTCATGCTATTGTGCCCTCGATGGGGGCGGAGCGGGCATTGCAGGCGATCGGGCGTATCGAGCGGGCCGTGGCCCGGATCGAAGCAAGCGCCGCGCGACCGCGACCGGCACCGCAGCCCACCGCGGACGGCGACGAACGGCTGGCCGCCGCGCATGCGCAGCTACGCGGCAAGGTCGAGGCCGCCATCGCGCAGATCGACGAATTGCTGGCGGCTGGGGAGCAAGGCTGATGGCGAGCGTCGACGTCGAGATCGCCGCGCGCCGCTATTCGGTCGCCTGCCGCGACGGCGAGGAGGCCCATCTGCGCGAGGTCGCGTCGATCGTGGATCGCAAGGCGCAGGATGCGGGCTCGGCGCTCGGCAGCCTCAGCGAAGTCCGCCAGCTGCTGTTCGCCGCCTTGCTTCTCGCCGACGAGGTCAAGGAGCACCGCGCCGGCCGACCGGTGCCGCCGGACGACGATGCGGGGCGGATCGCCGATGCGCTGGAGCGGCTCGCCGGCCGGGTCGAAGCGCTCGCCCAACGCGTTGAGAGCGACGGCGCGAACGCCTAGGGTCGCTACTCGCTCCGCGCAGCGGCGTGACGGAGCGCATTTTGGCCGTTGGCTAGGAGCAGGGCGCGATGTGGTGCATCGCGCCCGACGAGCGACGACGCGAGCGGCCAAAAGGCGCTCGCCGCTTCGCGATCACGCTCGTTGCGGGAAGCGAGTAGGGACCCTAAATAGGATGGTGACGGGCACTGCCCGGTACGAGCTCATGCGAACATCCCTGAGGCGATAAGACATCCTCGGGGGCTGTCCCTGCCCGGATCCTGGTCCGGATCACACGGTCCCCACCTGACGTTCTGGCGTCAGAGGATATTCGAAGCAAACGGCCATGGCGGTCCCGTCACCCCCTCCCTCCCTCAAAGCAGGCCTGCGCGCCGAGGCGCTGGCGGCGCGGCGCGATTATGCCCGGTCGCTGGACCCCGAGCTCCGCGCCGAGCTCGAGGCGAAGCTCGCCGATCTCGTCCTCCCGCACCTCATCCATGCGAAGATCGTCGCCGGCTACCACCCGCTGAAGGATGAGATCAGCCCCTCTCCGATCCTCGAGCGGCTCGGGCCCGGGCAGCGTGCCGTGCTGCCCTGGTTCCTCGACCGCGACGCGCGCATGCTGTGGCGCGAGGCGCCGGCCGTGGCGCCAAGCCCGTGGGGCGTGCTCCAGCCGGCGGCGGAGGCCGAGGCCCTGGCGCCCGACACGGTGCTGGTCCCGCTCGTCCTCGGCGACCGCACCGGGGTCCGCATCGGCCACGGCAAAGGCCATTACGACCGCGCCCTCGCCCACCTGCGCGAAAGCGGCGCGCGGGTCTTCACCATCGGTCTTGCCTGGGAGCCGCAGATCGTCGATTCCGCCCTGCCCGGCGACCCGTGGGACGTGCCCCTCGACGCCATCGCCACGCCGAAGGAATGGATCCCCTGTCGATGACGCCGCCCGCCAAGCCGAGCTGGAGGAAGCCGGCGGGCATCCTCCTCATCCTGCTGCTGATCGCGACATGGGCCGCGATCGTCGTGAGCCTCGCGGACTGGCTGCCGCCGCTCTGGTGGCCGCTCAAGGCGCTCTTCTTCATCGCCGCCGGCATCGTCTGGGCGCTGCCACTCAAGCCGCTGCTCAGGTGGACGGAAACGGGCGCCTGGCGCTAGCAAGGGACCCCCTCTCCCCGCCGGGAGAGGGAAAGCGCGATACTGTCACCCTATGCCAAAGCGGTGACCGCATCCTCTGCGTCCAGGTGCCGCAAGTCGCCGCCCCGCGTCTCTCGGCCGAACCACGAAATCAGTGCCGTGCCGACCAGCACCGGCACCAGGATGAACGCGGCGACCAGCGCCATCGGCGGGACCAGGCCGGCGATCGACACCGCCTGGGCGGCGACGCCCCCACCCTTGGTGCAGGCCGCCACCCACCCGGTCGCCCGGCCACGGACGCGCAGCGGGAAGCTCTCGGCCGTATACGGGAGCAGCACCGCCAGCACGCCGTTCGACCCGACGATGAGCAGCGCGACGGGCACCACCGGGCTGCCGTCATGGGCGAGCTCGAGCCGTAGGACGAGGAGGAGGCCCGCCAGCGTCAGCGCGAGCATCGTCACCAGCGACCATTTCGTGCTCCAGCGGCTGTAGAGGAAGGCGCAGAGGAACACGGTCGGGAGGGCAATGAGGGCGGACTCGGCGAGCAGCTTCGAGGAGACGGCGATCGAATAGCCCTTCTCCTGCAGGTCGCCGGGCAGCCACAGCATCAGTCCGAAGTTGATGAGACCCCACGACACGGCGGCGATCGACAGCGCGGTGAGCTTGCCGACGAGGTGCAGGCCCTGCAGCGGCAGGTGATCCGGCCCGGCGCCGCGCCCGGCGGCGGGGGCCTCGCGGACTTCAGCCCCGAACCTCGCCATCACCGCCCGCGCCTCGTCGGCCCGGCCCCGGGCCCGGAGGAATTTGACCGACTCCGGGATGAACACGCCGAGCAGCACGAGGAGGAGCCCGGTCGGCAGGTTCAGGAGGAACAGGATGCGCCAGGTGAAGATCGGCTGCAGCACCGCCGACGCGCCGCTCGCGGCGAAATAGCCTCCCGCCGCCCCGAGACCACCCACCAGCACCAGGCTCCAGCCGCGGTGCCGCGTCGGCATCATCTCGGCGAGGAGGGCGTAGGTGACGGGAAGCATCCCGCCGGCGGCGATGCCCATCATGAAGCACATGAAGACGTTCCAGGCGAGCGACGGCATCGCGCCGCAGATCGCCGTGCCGATGAAGAAGACGGCGGACAGCAGGATCGTCGCCTTGCGCCCATAAATGTCGGCAAGGAAGCCCCAGAGCACCGAACCGCATACCGTTCCGGTGAGGGCCACGAACGACAGCAGGGACGCGGTCGCTTTCGGCACACCATATTCGCGCCCGACCTCCGGGACCGCGAAACCGAGCGAGGCGGGCTTCATCACGTCGATGACGAGGGCAAGCACCAGCACGACCATCAGCGACCAGTGGGCGGGGCCGAGCCTCGCATCCTCGGGCGCGGCGACGACGATGTCGGCGGCGGCGGCCCGCTGGGCGGCGATGTTGCGGGGCAGGAGTCCCCAGGCGGCGACGAGCAGACCGCCGACGATGGCCGCCATGCCGAACACCATCTCCGGCTCCATCGCCATGCCCGCGAGGCGATAGTGCATCGCCTTGCCCATCAGGAACATCGGCAAGTGGAGGAAGACGCCGACCGTGACGGCGGCGACGCCGAGCACGAAGGCCCACAGGCCGCGCCGGTCCGCCAGGGTGCTGGTGCTGCGCATCGTCGGCTTTCGTTTCTCGCGCGCGGGTCGCGGGGAATGCGGCGCGCGCCCCCGCCCGCGCCGCCGCTGCAGATAGCGCTAACGCTCCGCCCGCGCCAGCCTGGCAACCAGAGAGGGAATCGTGGCGCTTAGAGAAGGATGGCGCGAGTGACGGGGCTCGAACCCGCGACCTCCGGCGTGACAGGCCGGCGCTCTAACCAACTGAGCTACACCCGCGTGGAGGCGGCGGACTAGGCGAGGGTCCGGAGCCTGTCAAGCGATGGGGAGGGCTCTTTTGCCCCCCCATTCCCAAGGATGGGGAGGGGGACCAGCGAAGCTGGTGGAGGGCTCATCGAGGGCGAAAGCTGCGTCGGCGAATACCCCTCTACCAAGCAGAGCTTGGTCCCCCTCCCCTCCCCTTCGCGGCAGGGAGGCAAGTTAGTCCTCTTTCTCGTCGTGGTGGCCGCTCGTCAGCGTGCCTTCCTCGAACAGGAAGCCGGCGATGTCGGGGCGGCCCGCGGCGTCGAGGACGGTGCGGATGATGATGAGGAGCGGCACGGCGAGGAGTGCGCCCGTCGTTCCCCAGACCCACGCCCAGAAGCTCAAGGAGACGAGGATGAGGAGCGGGTTGATGGTCAGGCGCTTGCCGACAAAGGTGGGGGTGATGACGTTCGCCTCGACGAGGTGGAAGCCGACGAAGCAGAGCGCCGGCAGCATCGCATAAGCCGGCTCGTTGAAGGTCATCAGGCCGCCGAGCGCGAGCAGGCAGGCCGAGGCGATCGGTCCGAGATAGGGGATGTAGTTCAGGAGGGTGACGATACCGCCCCACATCAGCGGCGTCGGCATGCCGAGCAGCCACAGCGAGAAGGCGACGACGGCGCCGAGCAGGATGTTCACGAGGGTGATGGTGCCGAGATAGGTCGAAGTGGCATCGACCATCTGCTGGATCGCCCGGGCCGTCGTCATCGCCCCCTCGAAGCTGGTCCGCTCGGTGATCGTGCGCTTGCGCATCCGCGTCCAGCCGGCGAGGAAGAAGAAGATCACCAGCACGCCGAAGAACATCTGCACCGCCGCCAGGGGCGCCGAGGTGGCGATGATCCCGACCAGCGAGTTCGGCGTCTCGACCTGGACGGTGCGGGTGCCGTGCGGGTGGGCGGTCGAGAACTGGCGGAAGAGATTGTCGACGAAGCGTTGCAGCTGCGAATAAGCGTGCATCACCGGCGCGAGCGTCTGGCGGATGCGGCCGACCCGCTCGGGCAGAAGCCGCACCCAGTCGCTCGCTGGAAAGACGATCGAGGCGACGGCGATGTTCGCCACCGCGAGGAAGGCGACGACGCAGGTGAAGGCGGCGAGCGCGGAGGGAAGCCCGCGCCGCTCCAGCCATTCGAGCATCGGCACCAAGGCGATGGCGATGACGAGCGCGGCCGTGACCGGCAGGAAGAATTCCGCACCGGCTCTCAGCGCGAACGGCACGGCCAGCACGAAGCCGGCGCCGGCGATCAGGGTGAGCGCCGCGAGCAGGCGGTCGCGACGGAAGGCGGCCTCGGTCACCTCCTCGACGTGCGGGGCCTCGGGCGCGCCGGGAGGCGGCGTCGCGGCCGCGGGCTTCGCGCCGTCGCCCGGCAGCCGCCTCACCGGCCGCTCCCGGCGCGCGCGAGACGTTTCGCAGCCGTTTCAATGGTAAGCCGGGCGTTAACCAATTCTTGACCCCTGACGCTGCAAAAGCCGCCTCACATCCAAGCTCGTGGGGGGCTTTACATGCGTTATCAGGCCTCGGGGGCCAAATCATCGGCGTTCGTGAAAAAGACAGTAGTTCCGGCGATCGCCGCCGCCGCGGCCGTGAGCCTCGGCGGCGCCGCGCATGCGTCGGGTACCCCCGCGGGCACCGCGATCAGCAACACCGCCACCGCGACCTACGACCTGCCGGGCGGCGGGACGGGCACGGTCACCTCCAACACCGTCACCTTGAAGGTCGACGAGCTGATCGACGTCACCGTCGCCTGGAAGGATCCGGGCGACGTGCTCGGCGCGGCCGGCGCGGCGGGCCAGGTGCTGAGCTTCACCGTCACCAACGGCGGCAATGGCTCGGGCCAGTTCAGCCTCGCCTCGGTGGCGGCGCTCGGCGGCGACGATTTCGACCCCACGATCACCGCCATCGTCCTCGATACCAACGGCAACGGCGTCTACGATCCCGGCGTCGACACGGTCTACGTGCCGGGGACCAACGATCCGACGATCGCCGCCGACGGCTCGACCACGGTGTTCATCCTCTCGACGCTGCCGCTCGGCGCCAACGACGGCAACCGGGCGCGCGCGCAGCTCAGCGCGGCCTCGAAGAAGGGCACCGGCGCGCCGGGCACCACCTTCGCCGGCGCCGGCACCGGCGGTGTCGCAGCCGTCGTGGGCCTCACCGGCGGCAAGGGCCAGGCCGACGGCTGGTACAAGGTGCAGAAGGCGGCCGTCGCGTTCGTGAAGACCGCCTCGGTGACCGATCCGTTCGGCGGCGCCACCCAGGTCCCCGGGGCCACCATCACCTACACGCTCGCCGCGACGGTGAGCGGGACCGGCAGCCTCGCGAACCTCAAGGTCAGCGACGCGATCCCGTCAGGCACCACCTACAAGCCCGGCACCATCACTCTCGACGGCACCGCGCTGAGCGACGCCGCCGATGCGGACGCGGGCACCTTCACCGGGAGCGCGGTCGCGGTGACCCTCGGCACCGTCGCCAGCGGCACCACCCGCACCGTCACGTTCAAGGTCAAGATCAATTGAGGAGGAATAGGATGCGTACGTCTCTCGCCCTGCTGGCGCTCGTCGCGCCCGCCGCCGCCCTCGCCCAGACGCCGGGGGCGGTTCAGCTCGTCTCGTCCATCAAGGTCGAGCATGTCCGCAAGGGCCCGGACGGCAAGCCGCAGCGCGTCGTCGAGGAGGCGAAGAAGGTGGTGCCGGGCGACGGCCTCATCTTCAGCTTCGCCTATCGCAACGCGGGCGCCAAGCCGGCGACCGGCTTCGTCATCACCGATCCGCTGCCCGCCAACGTCGCCTTCGCGGGCGGCGAGACGCCGGGCGCGCTCTATTCGGTGGACCGCGGCAAGAGCTGGGGTCCGCTGGCTTCGCTGCGGGTGCCGACCGCCAATGGCGGCTCGCGCGCGGCGACCAGCGCCGACGTCAACGGCATTCGCTGGGCCTTTCCGGCGATTCCGCCGGGCGGGTCGGGCCAAGTCAGCTTTCGGGGCCTCGTAAAGTAGCCCCCACCCGCTTCGGGCGCCGGCGGGGTGGGGAGTGGCGCCTCATTTGACCAGGATTGGACCAGACATGACCAGGACCATGCGCCTGCTCGCCACCGCCAGCGTGCTGGCGGTCGCGGGCACCGCGGCCACCCCGGCCTTCGCGGCCGGGACGACCGCGGGTTCGACGATCACCAACACGGTGACCGTCAACTACCAGGTGGGCGGCGTCAGCCAGAACAGCGTCACCGCCACCGACAACCTCACCGTCGACCGCAAGATCAACCTTGTGGTCGCGCAGCTCGGTACGACGACGACGTCGGTGTCGCCGGGGCAGACGGCGGCGGTGACGGGCTTTACCGTCACCAACTCGTCGAACGCCACGCTCGACTTCGCGCTAGCCGTCACGCAGCAGTCGGGCGGCACCGCCGCCCACGGCGGCACCGACAACTTCAACGTGTCGAACATCAAGCTTTATTTGGACACCAACAATAACGGTGTCTACGATGCCGGCACTGACACACTGATTACTTATCTGGACGAAGTCGCGGCTGACGCGACCAAGACCGTGTTCGTTGTCTCCGATATCCCGCTCGGGCGATCGACCGGCGACGTCGCGGACGTCCGTCTCACCGCCACCGCGGCGGAAAGCGGGGCCGCCGGCTCGCTCGGCATCACCGTCACCCAGACGGCCGGCGCCAACACGAGCGGCATGGACACCGTCTTCGCGGACACCAACGCCAACGGCAACACCGCCGGCGATGGCGCATCCTTCGCCGACAACGACTATACGGTGCTCGCCGCGGCGCTCACCGCCGTCAAGACCAGCAAGATCATCAGCGATCCCATCAACGGGTCGACGAATCCTAAGATGATCCCGGGCGCGACGGTGGAATATTGCATCGCCGTGTCGAACGGCGCGGGCAGCGCGACGGCGACCAGCGTCGCCCTCTCCGACCCGCTGCCGGCACAGACGACCTACCTCTCCGCCTTCGGCATCAAGCTGAACGGAACGGTGACGGCGGGCGCCTGCAATGCCGACGGCACGTCCGGCGGCAGCTTCGCGAGCAACACGGTCTCAGGCACCCTCAACAACATTGCTGCAGGGTCGACGAGCACCATGGTGTTCCGGATCACGATCAACTGAGGCTGAGGGGAGGGAGCGACCGGTGTTTCGCCCCGCCCGCCCCCTCCCCGCTTCGCAAATGGCTCATTTCGCCCGGTTTTCGGGGATGCTGACGCGCATCCTCGGCGCGGCCTTGCTCGCGCTCACGTCCTACGCGCAGGCGCGCGCGGCGGCGACGGAGACCGTGCGCACCATCTCCAACACCGCTCAGATCGAATGGGACCAGGCCGGGCAGCATCTCACCCTCGCCTCCAACCGCGTCGATCTCAGCGTCGTCCTGCCGCTGGACGCGACTCTTACCGCCTATCGATTGGACACCGGCGCCGGCGCGCAGCCGCTGCCCGCCAAGGCGCCGATGTGCGCGGCGGGAACCGGCGCGACGCCGATCGCGCTCGGCGCCGGCTGGACCGCGGCGCTGCAGGGCAGCCCCCAGCTCGCCCCGACCGCCAGCGTCCATGCCGGCGAGCCGCTCTTCTTCGCGATCGACTATGCGAGTGGCAACGAGAATCCGGCCAAGGCCGAGACGCTCGTCGTGCGGATCACCACCCAGTCCGGCGACAGCGAGCAGCTGACCGTCTGGGAGACCGGCCCCAACACCGGCCGCTTCGGCGGCTACATCCAGACCGTGGTGGGCGCTTCGCCCGCGGGCGATTGCCGCCTCGAAGTCACGAAGGGCGACAAGATCATCGTCGCCGCGGCCCAGGACAAGGTCGTGGTGAACCCGACCGGGCCGGCGCCGCCTCCGCTCGTCTCCGCCACCCTCGCGGTACTCGTGGACCCGAGCGGGATCGTCTTCGACAGCAGCGACGGCACCCCCGTCAGCGGCGCCAGGGTGACGCTCGTCGACGCCGCGACCGGCGCCCCGGCCGAAGTGTTCGGCGATGACGGCGACGCGAGCTTCCCCGCCGCCCTCAGCAGCGGCGGGGCGGCGAGCGACAGTCACGGCGCGCACTACAGCCTCGCCGCCGGCGCCTACCGCTTCCCGCTGGTCCGGCCGGGGCATTACAGGCTGCTCATCGAGCCGCCCGCCGGGTATCACGCACCCTCGCTCAAGAGTCCGGCCGAGCTGGCCGGGCTGACCGCGCCCGACGGCACCGCTTTCGCCCTTTCCGCCGCCTCCTACGGGGCCGATTTCGTCGTGACCGGGCCGGCGCCGGTCCACGTCGCGATCCCGCTCGACAAGCTCGGCAGCCCGATCGCCGTCGCCAAGCATGCCGACCGCAACGAGGCCGCGCCCGGCGAAACCGTCGCCTACGCCGTCTCCGTCCGCAATCCCGACGCGAAGGTCCCGACCGGCCCCATCACCCTCCGTGACCGGTTCCCGCGTCAGCTGCGGCTGCGCGCGAGGACGGTCCGGGTGAACGGCCAGGCGGTAACGCCGGTCGTCGACCCGGCCGGGGATGCCTTCGAAATCCCCCTGAAACCGCTTGCCCCCGGCAGCAGCGCGACGGTCAGCTATGCGATGGAGGTGCGGGCGGACGCCGAGACCGGCACGATCGTCAACAAGGTCGCGGCCACCGACGCCAAGGGCACGGCGAGCAACGTGGCCGACGCGCCTGTGCGCATCCGCCGCGAGTCCATTGCGGACCGGCTGACCGTCGAGGGCCGCGTCGTCGAGGGCGCCTGCGGCGTCTCCGGGAAGGGCATTGCGGGGGTCCGCATCATGCTCGAGGACGGCAGCTACGCCGTCACCGACCTCGACGGCCGCTACCATTTCGAAGGTCTCGTCGCCGGCACCCACGTCGTGCAGATGGACGATTCCACCCTCCCCGCCGACCGCGCGGCGGTCGACTGCGCCGCCGACACCCGCTCCGGCGGCCGCGCCTTCTCGCGCTTCGTCGACGGCCGCGGCGGCGAGCTCAAGCGGGTCGACTTCCACGCCATTCCCGCCGCCCCGCGCGCGCCCCGCGCCGCCGCCGCCGCGGCGCGTCCGGCGGTGGCAACCGACGCGCAGGCCGCCGGCGCCGAGCGCGACTGGTTCGCCGGCCAGCAGCCCGGCGTCGCATGGCTCTTCCCCGAGGCCGACCACAATCCGCGCGCGCCGATCGTCCGCGTTGCCATCAAGCACCGTCCCGGTCAGAAGGTCGCCCTGCTGGTGGGCGGCAAGCCGACCGATCCGATCGCCTTCGAAGGCGACCGCAAGAATGGCGACAACAGTATCGTCGTCAGCCAGTGGCGTGGCATTCCGCTCGAGGCGAACGGCGCGACCGAGCTCACCGCCGAAGTGCGCAACGCCGACGGCAGCCTCGCCGAGACGCTCCATCGCACCCTTCGCTACGGCGCCAGCCCGATGCGCGCCGAGCTGGTGCGCGAGCGCTCGGTGCTGGTCGCGGACGGCGTCACCCGGCCGGTCATCGCGGTGCGCCTCACCGACCGCGACGGACGCCCGGTCCGCCACGGCCTCACCGGGGACTTCGAAGTGCCGGCGCCTTATTATCCCGCGGTCGAGGCCGATGCGCAGCAGGCGCGCCAGCTCGCCGGCCTCGAGCGCGCGCGGCCAGTGTGGCACGTCACCGGCGAGGAGGGCATCGCCTATATCGAGCTCGAGCCGACCACGGCTTCGGGCTCGGTGAGCCTGCGCTTTCCGTTCCGCGACGGCCAGACGGCGCGCGAGCAGCGGCTGGAGCTGTGGCTCGACCCGGGCGACCGGCCGTGGACCATCGTCGGCCTCGCCGAGGGCACGCTCGGCTACAACCGGCTCGACAATCGCATGGAGAAGCTCGGGAACGAGACACCGAAGCTGCTCAGCGACGGCCGCCTCGCGCTCTACGCCAAGGGCAAGATCCTCGGCAAATGGCTGATGACGCTCGCCTACGACAGCAAGAAGAAGCAGGCGGAGACCCGCTTCGGCGGCGCAATCGACCCGAACAGCTACTACACCGTCTATGCCGACCGCGCCGAGCGTCGCTACGACGCCGCCTCGGTCAAGAAGCTGTACCTGAAGCTCGAGCGGCCGCAATTCTACGCCCTGTTCGGCGACTTCCAGACCGGCATCGACGAGCCGCAGCTCGCCCGCTACGTCCGCGCCTTCACCGGCGGCAAGGCCGAGTATCGCTCGAAGCGCGTCGCCGCCGTCGCCTACGCCGCCGACGCCGAGAATCGCCACCGCCGCGACGACATCCAGGGCAACGGCCTGTCCGGACCCTACGCCCTCGGCGCCCGCAACATCCTGCCGAACAGCGAGACGATCGCGCTCGAAGTGCGCGATCGCCTCCGCTCGGAGAAGATCGTCGAGACGCACCAGCTCGCCCGCTACGTCGACTATGAAATCGACTACCAGGCGGGCGTCGTCCGCTTCAAGCAGCCGATCCTGTCGCGCGATTCGGCGCTGAACCCGCAATTCATCGTCGCCGATTACGAAGTGGACGGCGTCGCCCGCCGCCGCCTCAACGCCGGCGGCCGCGCCAGCTGGCGCTCGAAGGACCAGAAGCTGCAGGTCGCGGCCACCGGCCTCCACGATGCCGACGACCGCGGCACCACCAACCTGGTCGGCGCGGACGTGCGCTACAAGCCGAACGCCAGCACCGAAGTCCGCGCCGAAGTGGCGGTCAGCGACAACAAGGCCGCCGCCGGCTCGGCGCAGCCCTCGGGCGGCACCGCCACCGCCTGGCTCGTCGAGGCCGAGCATCACGGCGCGCGCTACGATGCGCTGGCCTACGCCCGCCAGCAGGACAAGGGCTTCGGCGTCGGCCAGCTCTCCGGCGCCGAGAACGGCACCCGCAAGGTCGGGTTCGACGGCCGCGTCAGGATCAGCGAGCGGGTTTCCGTTTCGGCAAGCGGCTGGGTCGAGGATTATCTCGGCACCGACGCCCGCCGCATCGCGGGCAAGGCTTTGGTCGAATATAAGGGCCGCACCCTCACCGGCCGCGCCGGCCTGGTCTTCGCCGACGATCGCCTGCAGGACGGCCGCTCGGCCCATTCGACCCTGCTCCAGCTCGGCGCCACCAAGCGGCTGCTCGGCAACAAGCTCGAGCTCGACGCGCAGACCGAGATTCCGCTCGGTCAGGCCGGCAGCGTCGATTTCCCGGCCCAGCACCGCTTCACCGCCCGCTACACGGTGAAGACGGGCTTCCAGCTCGTCGGCGCCTACGAAATCGCCCACGGCAAGGCGGTCGACGCCCGCACCGCCCGCGTCGGCTTCGACATCCAGCCCTGGGCCGGCGCCAAGATCGCGCTGACCGCGAACCAGCAGGACATCGCCGAATACGGCCCGCGCAGCTTCGCCGCCTTCGGCCTGTCGCAGTCGGTGGTGCTCGGCAAGCATTGGTCGCTCGACGCCTCGCTCGATTCGAACAAGACGCTGCACGGCATCGATCCGGCCCGCGTGCTGAACCCGCTCCACCCGGTGGCGAGCGGCGGCTTCATCGGCTCGGGGAGCCTTACCGAGGACTTCACCGCGGTCACCGGCGGCGCCACCTACCGCGCGCGGCTGTGGAGCGTCACCGGCCGCGCCGAATATCGCGCCGGCAGCCAGGGCGACCGCTACGGCTTCACCGCCGCGGCGCTCCGCCAGATCGGCGACGGCAGCGCGATCGGCATCGCCGCCGACTGGTTCACGGCCAAGTCGAAGACCGGCGCCGAGACCCGCACCGGCAATGTGCAGCTGAGCTGGGCCCACCGCCCCGCCGGCAGCGCCTGGTCGTGGCTCGAGAAATTCGAGCTGCGCGAGGATGCGGTAACCGGCGCCGTCGCCGGCCAGGCCGACCCGATCGGCGCGCCCTTCTCGATCAGCGGCGACGCCCGCTCGCGCCGGGCCGTCAATTCGCTCTCCGTCAACTGGTCGCCCCGCGCCGGCACCGAGCTCGCCTTTTTCTGGGGCGCCCGCTACGCCAGCGACCGCATCGCCGCCGACGATATCAAGGGGTTCAGCAACCTCGTCGGCGCCGACCTGCGCTTCGACCTCTCCAGCACGCTCGACGTCACCATCGCCGCGACGGTGCGCGAGAGCGCCGGCGCGCGCGCCATCGGCTATGCGGTCGGCCCGAGCCTCGGCGTGAAGCCGTTCGACAATGGCTGGATCTCGGTCGGCTGGAACCTGGTCGGCTTCCACGACCGCGATTTCGAAGCCTCGCGCTACACCCGCTCAGGACCCTATGTGACGATGCGCCTCAAGTTCGACCAGCTCAGCCTGCAGGCCCTCGGTCTCGGGAGGCGCAGGTGACCCGAGGAAGCAAGGATGCCGGCCGGCCCTCGTGGTTAACGTTGTCTCAACCTTCGCGACCTACGCCGGAACGGGGAAATGGGGGGAGAGGGGGTTTGCGCAACTTGCGAACGGTCCTGGCGGCCGCGGTCGCAGCCCTTGCCACCGCTGTCGCCGCACCGGCTGAGGCCGGCACATGCTCCGCCGCCAATACGTATAACTTCGCCTTCAACAGCGTGGCGGCGCAGACGCTCAACTATGCGAACTCTTACACCTACACGGCCACGACGAGCGGCGGCGCGAGCCAGAACTTCACGGTGAGCTTCGCCACCAACGGCCTCAGCTCCAGCACCGTCAATCCCGGCAGCGGCAACGTCCAGATGCCGGCGATCGGCGGCCTCATCACCGGCGTCGGCACCGGCAACACGCTGAACGTCGGCGGCACCTTCTCGAGCCGCACGGACACCGCCTTCACGCTCCGCACCATCAAGATCGTCTTCACCTTCGCCACGCCGATCCGCGACATGACCCTCAAGGTCCACGACATCGACTATTCGTCGAACCAGTATCGCGACTGGCTGATGGTGCAGGGCGCCAACGGCGCCTCGACCTACACGCCCACCCTCTCAGCGGGCGGGACGACGCCGACCCTCGTCATCGGCCCCAACGCCACCTACCCCTCGCTCACCGCCGGCCAGGCTCTCGGCACCGCGACGAACGGCAACACCAACTCGAACGGCGGCGATGTCAACGTAAGCTTCACCCAGCCGGTGACCAGCGTCACCGTCTCCTATGGCAACTATCCCTACACGACCGGCGAGAACACGACCGGCCAGCAGGCGATCGGCATCTCGACGATCGCCTTCTGCCCGATGCCGAACGTGACCACGACCAAGACCTCGGCGCCGCTCGCCACCACCGGCACCAACCGCTTCGGCGTCCCCGGCTCCGACATCATCTACACGATCACCGTCACCAACAGCGGCGCGAGCCCGGTCGACGCGGCGAGCATCGTCCTGACCGATCCGCTGCCGTCGCAGGCGACCTTCTACAACGGCGCATTCAGCCCTGGCACGGACCCGTTCCTGCTCACGCCGAATTCCAGCGGCGTCACCCTGGCGGCCGCGAACGTCAGCTATTCGAGCAACGGCACCACCTACGGCTACACGCCGACGTCGGGCTACGACGCCAACGTCAAGGCGGTGAAGTTCCAGCCGCAGGGGACGATGGCCGCCAATTCCAGCTTCTCGATCCAGTATCGGGTGCAGATCAAGTGAGCGGCAGCGCCGCTCGCGCCGCTGGTGCCCCCGGCCGGAGTCGAACCGGCACGCCTTGCGGCATTCGATTTTGAGTCGAGCGCGTCTACCAATTCCGCCACGGGGGCATGGCCGCGCCGGTGCCTAGCGAAGGCGGGGGCGGGCCGCAACCGCCCGCCCCGCGCCCATCTCAGGCGACGGTCAGGCGAAGACCTGGGCGTCGACCTGGCCCTTGGGGTCGGGGCCGTACTGGTTGGGCCCCTTGGTGCCGTCGAGGCAGTAGAAAACGATCAGCGCGATCAGATAGCCGAGCTGGACGAGCGAGAGCAGCCCGCCGATCGCGCCGCCGCCGGTCCGGCCGCGGATGACGCCGGCGACGATGGCGAGCAGGATATAGCCGCCGAGCCACCAGCCGCTGCGGTTGGTGTCGTGAAGGCGCCGGACGCCGACCGCGAGGCCGGGAATGAGCAGCGCCAGCCAGACGATGAGGGCGATGCCGACCAGCACCATGACGGTTCCGCCCGCCGCCATCAGGCCGCCGGCGCTGCCGTTGCCGACCGCCATCAGCGCCGAGCCGGCGACCGCCAGGAACAACACCATGAGGATGCACCAGATGATGAATTGAAACAGGGCGAACATCCAGAATTCCTGGCGGCGCGAGCGGCCGGAAAATTCCGCATAGCGCTTGAGCGGCATGAACATATATTCCATGGCAATTCCCCCTAAGGCGCCGCTCTCGTGGCGGCGAACCGGCAGCCTCCTCCAAAACCGTGCGCATGGCAAGGCGGGAAACTTGCCTTGGCCCGCCCCTTTCGCTAAGGGCGCCGCTCCCCCGCTCATGGTCATCCCTGGAGGCGCGAGCGCGGGCATTCAAGCAACCCACGTTTTTGGAGACATGCACATGAGCGAACAGCTTACGCTGTCGGCCGAGACGCGCGAGCGGGCGGGCAAGGGAGCCTCCCGCGCCATGCGTCGCGAAGGCCGCGTCCCCGCCGTCGTCTACGGCAACAAGGAAGAGCCCCTCGCCATCCATCTCGAGGAGAAGGCGTTGGTCAAGGCCCTGTCCAACGGCCACTTCATGAACTCGGTCGTCATGATCGAGGTCGGCGGCGCACAGACCGCCCGCACCCTTCCCAAGGACGTCCAATTCCACCCGGTCACCGACCGGCCGCTGCATGTCGACTTCCTGCGCATCTCCGAGCATTCGAAGGTGCACGTCAACGTGCCGATCCGCTTCACCGGCGAGGAGCAGTCGCGCGGCCTGAAGCGCGGCGGCATCCTGAATGCGGTGCGCCACGAGCTGGAGCTGGTCTGCGACGCCGCGGAGATCCCCGACGACATCGAGATCAGCCTCGCCGGCCTCGACATCGGCGATTCGCTGCACATCAGCGCCGTCACCTTGCCGAAGGGCGTCGAGTCGGCCATCACCGACCGCGACTTCACCATCGCGACGATCACCGGCGCCTCCTCGCAGACCGAGGACGGCGGCACCGCCGAAGCGCCGCCCGCGGCCGATGTGCCGGTCGTCGGCGAGGACCAGGGCGACGACGCCTAAGGTCCGCTAGAACGTGGCCCTCTTCCGCTGGATCGCGGACCTCATCGGCGTCCCGCCGGTCAAGGTTCACGGCCAGACGGGAGAGGCCGCCACCCACTGGGATTTCGAGCCCGTGCAGATCTGGGTCGGCCTCGGCAATCCGGGCGCGCAATATGCGATGCACCGGCACAACGTCGGCTTCATGGCGGTCGACGCCATCGCCGCGACCCACGGCTTCGAACCGCCGAAGAAGGCCTTCCAGGGCTGGGCCCAGCAGGGCCGGATCGGCACGACCCGCGTGCTGCTCTTGAAGCCCGCCACCTTCATGAACGACAGCGGCCGCTCGGTCCGCGCCGCGATGGACTTCTTCAAGCGCGACGTCGGCGACGTCACCGTCTTCCACGACGAGCTCGACCTCGCCCCCTTCCGGGTCAAGGTGAAGGTCGGCGGCGGCACCGCCGGCCATAACGGCCTGCGCTCCACGGAAGCCCATATCGGCAACGCCTTCCGCCGCGTCCGCCTCGGCATCGGCCATCCCGGCCACAAGGACCGGGTCACCGGCCACGTGCTCGGCAATTACGCCAAGGCCGAGACCGACCGCCTCGCCGACATGCTCGGCGCCGTCGCCGCGGAAGCCGAGTGGCTCGCCAAGGGCGACGACGCCCGCTTCATGAGCGAAGTGGCGTTGCGCCTGCAGCAGGACTGATCCTCCATCAGGCCGCCTTCGCGGTCGCCGGAAAGCGCGGAAGTTTCGAACTTTCGTAAAAAATAAAAGGCGTTTATCCCCTTGAGCCACGTTAGCATTGACCCGACCCTGCGGAGAGCAGGAGGCCCGCCTCAGGCCAGGGGAAGCTCGTCGCCTTCTTCATCGGCGATGACCCCATCCTCCGGCTCCTGATCCGCAGCACCGAGGATGTCGTCGAGCTCCGGATAATATACCGCATCGGCGAATTCCGCATCCTTCGGCCAATACCCGTGGCCGGGAAGACGGACGATCCTGTCCTGCGAGCGCCACAGCATCGTGCTTAGTACCATCTCAGGGTCCTTTCCTCGGATGATGACCCCGCGCCCGGCAAGCGCGTCGAAAAGCTCCTTCCTCGGCATCGGTTTTCCAGCCTCGCGGATGAGCTCAAGGGATTTATCCACAACAAATTCACGGTCCGGATTTTTGGGCCGGCGGGTCGGAGCCTGTGTGGCCGTGGACTCCACTCGTTCCGCCGACTGCGGCGGCTGTATCCCAGCCATTTCATACCACGTGAGGATGAAGTTTCGTGTCTTTTCAAGGTGCTCGCGGGCATCCTCAACACTCTGCCTCAGGTCCTCAATTTCCTCTGTTCTCTGCGCTATATAGCGCTCGATCTCCGCTGCGCGGGCAACCGCATTCTGAAGAGCAACGTCGGTCATCCACAGCCTCCCGTCCGAAATTCGAACGGGCTATACCGGATTCTAGATACGAATGGAATGGGTCGCTTGAATGTTACCGGATTTCCATTTACACGGGGTCCCGCTCGGCGACGACTCGAAGGGCGACGACCGCATTCCCGGTGGGCGGGAATGCGGCGTCTGGTTCAATGGTGCTTGGTCGGCACAGCAACGGGGGAGCTAATCCCCGCAGGACCCCGGAGTAGGATGGCTTGGCACCCATCGGGGCAGGAGAAGGGGCTGTTGTATTGGCTCCGACCCCTCGCCCCTCTGCTCTTGTTAAGGAGCTGAGGAACGTCGCGCCGGGGGCTTACGCCTCCGGTGCGAC
Organism: Alphaproteobacteria bacterium; assembly: GCA_019239415.1. Lineage (GTDB taxonomy): Bacteria > Pseudomonadota > Alphaproteobacteria > Sphingomonadales > Sphingomonadaceae > Allosphingosinicella. The sequence continues at coordinate 34,400 of JAFAZW010000022.1, read as the reverse complement.
TACTCACTACCATCAACGGAAACAGTAGTCAAAGGAATTTAGGCAAATGACTAATCGCAAGCCGCCTCAGCGGCACACCACTCCCCCCGAGGCCTCGTTGGCCTCTGACGTCCTCGCGGGACGCATCAAGCCGACCCCTGCTCAGGTAAAGTCGCTTGCTGCGTCCGTGCTCAGTCAGGACGCCCCTAAGCGCAAGTAAGGCGCGGCTCTCGTAGCTGTGTCAGCTTGACGACGCAGCGTGTGGGGATCTGGATCACACCGGACACCTGCACGCTGCGTTCGTCGTTTACGGCCCCCAGTTCGGCGCCAGCGCCTTCACCTGGTCGTCGCCCCGGATGAGCCATCCGACGCTCGCGCACAGGATGGTGCCTGTCGGCTCGAAAGATGCTAGGTAGGACCATGACGGGAGCGGCTGCGCGCTGTCCTCCCATTCGATCATGACGAGAGGGCAGGCATTGGAACGAGTCACCTTATCGGGCGCCTTAGCCGCCGGCGATCTCGAGCCTTTCATTCGGCAAGCGGAAGCGGATGGATTAGGCCCCGCCGACGCCGCCGAGTTCGACGCTGACTTGCGGCGGCTCATCAAAGCGCCCCCACAAGCAGGTCAAACATCCCGTTCACCCGATCCCGATGGTTCGCGCGGAAAGTGAACTCGCTCAGATAGCGGGCCATGTACTTCTGCGAGACGTGGATGTGCGTTGAGCGGATGGAGTTTTTGAACAGCATCCAGAACGCCTCGACATGGTTGGTCGAGTGGCGAACGCCGTCAGAATCGGAGCGCGACCACTCTTTGGCGGAGTGGCGCACGTGCCCGTGCCGGTAGCCTTCTTCAGTCAGTAAGCCATAGGAAATTCGTCGGTCGAGACCGTGGAACCGCGCTCGACGCGGGCAAGCAGGGCTTCGCGGAGAGTCGACCGCTTAGCATCCGGAACGATCGCCGTCTTGATTGGGCCGCCGCGCTCTTTCAGGCCGAAAACGACCGTCTTGCCAGCGGCGCCACGACCGCGCTTGCCGGGGCGGCGACCGCCGATATAGGCCTCATCGACCTCAATGTGGCCCTGCAGAAGCGCATCGAAATCCGCGGCCTCAGTCAGCTTGCGGATTTGCTGCCCGATCCGCCACGCGGTTTTGTAGGTGACGCCGAGCTGCCGCTGAAGCTCCTTGCTGCTGACGCCGCGCCGCGTCGTGCAGAACAGATACATGCTGTAGAACCACGAAACGAGCGGCGTGCGCGTGTCGTGGAGGATGGTGTTCGCGGTCGGCGCGATCTGAAACAGGCAATGCGGGCAGGCGTAGACGCGGCGGTCGCGCAGCTTGTGGAACTCGCCTTCGACGCCGCACGAAGGGCAGTCCAGCTTCGTCCCGCCGAACCGAACGGCCATGATGTGCTTCAGGCAGGCTTCCTCGTTCGGGAAGCGGGCGAAGAACTCACGAACCGAGAGGGCGGGGGAAGCGGAGGGGCTGCGCTGCGTCATTCCCCCTTATGGCACACGGGGGAACGTGGGTCAGGGGGATAAACGCCAAATAAAAATCAAATCGATCGATCGGGCGCCGACTGATCGATTCTTCCGATCAGCGGCCGCATCCTCCCCGGGGCGCCTGGCCCGAGTCGCTCGCATTCTCCTCACCGTGTCAAAGAGCCCGGCGGTCTTACGACCATAGCCGGAACATAGAGCAAACAGGAGCAGAAGACAAGCGTCTCCGCCCCGAACCGAAGGGCGATTTCCGCCGTCCGGACCGGTGGCAATGCCGGTCGACGCCGGGTCGCGACCGGGGCCGCGCCGGATGGGTCCCGGCTCGTTGCCGGTCGGGAGTCGGGCGGGAACCATCGTCACGCACCGGAGCATCGGTCGGGACGACGACGGGCGCGGGCGCGCAGTCCGCGCCGCGGGGGCTAAAGTCGAATCGGCATTCAACTTCTTCCCAGCCCGTCGCACGCGCGCGTGTGAAGCCCCTTCGCGGCTGCGCCGCATTCTCTCCGCTGGGCGCTCCGCGGCGAAGACGCCCAGGGAAGCCGCGTTCGGCGGAGCGGGCTCGGACGGGGCGATCTCACCCGAAGCACCGAAGGACCCGAAGGGGCAGCGGCCGACGCATCGCGAGGCGCTATCTCGACCAGGGCGGATGCGGGTAGCGTGGACGAAGTGGGGACAGTCACAGTGACTGTCCCCAGGACGGAATGGAGACAGTCACGGTGACTGTCCCCACTCGAACAGGCGCGGCGCGGCTGCGGCTATCGGAGGAACCGGCCCGCGGCCGTCGCGGTCTTCAGCCCCTTCGCGCCTTCGCGCCTTTGCGTGAACCGGCGGGACCGCCGAGCCGGCCCGGCGTCTGCGGGTCGGGCGAGCCGGCCATGGTCAGGGAGCACCGCAGAGCGCACGAGCGGCGCGGGACGCATAGGCGGCCATCGGCTCGAGCCCGAGGGCGGCGCGGCGGCGGTCGACCTGCGCCGGATCCTCGATCGCATCGGGCTCCCAGAGCTTGCCCCGGCACTCGCCCTGCGAGCCGAAGCGCTGCGGTCGCCCGCCGGCTTCGGCCACGCGGTCGTAGAGGAGCGCGAAATTCTCGCCGGCCGTGTCGCCGCGCGCGGCGAGCGGCTCGAGCCTCGCCAGGACCTCGCGCTGGAAAGCGTGATCGTCGTCGGAGTGCTGGGCGATGAGGAAGCCGGCCTGATCCGCCTCTCGCCCGTAGACGCTGATCACCGGCCAGCCGGTTCGCGCCAGGATGTCCCTGAGCGCCGCCCGATTGCGGGCGGTCTGCGCGCGGGCCGCGGCGATCAGGGCCTCGAGCGCCCGGGGCCGACGCGCGTCCGGGCACGCCTGGAGAATCGCGATGATCGCGTCCCGGGCGACCTGGTCCACGTCCCGCATCGCGAGGAGGCGAGCCCGTGTCGCCGCGACCCGCCGGGACGCGGCGGGCAAGCGCTCCAGGCGCGCGCGCAGCGCGTTCACGCGGGTGAGCCCGGCTCTGGCCTCGCTCGCGCCGCATTGCGGGGCCGGCGCGGCGGGGGGGGCAACGGCGCGGGCGCTCACGAGGAGCGCCGCGAGCGGCAGCAATGCCAGTCTCGCGCCGATCATCCGAAAGCCTCCGGCTCGCCTCCTGCGATGAAGGCGGCGATCTCCCTGGTGATGGGAACGCCGATCATCCGCTCCATCCACAGCCACTGACCGCCCGGGTTGATCTCCAGGAACAGATATTCGCCCTCCGGCGTCACGATAAGATCGATCGCTCCGAACACAAGGCCGAGGCTGTCCATGAAGTCCAGGAGCATCCGGCGCACGGCCGCAGGCAGCGTCACCACCGAATAGAGCTCCGGACGGAGCTGATCGATCCGCCAATCCACCCGGGTATGGCTGTGCGCCTGCGAGTCGATCCGAACCGGGATGACGGAGGTGCCGACGATCGTCACTCTCAGTTCGTAGGCCTTTTCGGCATATTGCTGAAACAGGCACGGCGCCACGGCGACCATGTCCCGGCGGTCTTCCAATTCCGCGCGGGTGATCTTCGACGTCAGGATGAGCTCGCGGCTGGAGTAGAGCGGATGGCTCAGCGTCTTGTAGATGACTTCCCCCGTCTCGAAGAGCGGGAGGACGTCGTCCGCGCAGGTGGTGATGACCGTCGCGGGGACCTGCAATCCGCAGCGCTGAGCCGCCTGGAGCTGCCGGACCTTGTTGCCGGCGAGCCAATGCGGCGCATAGGGATTGATCCAGCGGGCGTGGTCCAGGAGAGCCGGCAGCGCGCCGAGCGCCTTTTCCCATTCGCGGTGCCGGAAATCCTCGTCGATCGAGGCGGTTCCGCCGGCCACCAGCGCCTTCAACGGTGGCTTCACCCGCCAGAAGACGGTGTCGGCGTCGCGTTCGTGAACAGTCTCGGTCGCCGTCGTGAGCCGCGTTGACGATGGCTCTCCGCCTCCGAGCCGGAAGGACAGGGAGTGAGTCCCCTCGTCGGTCGGGTCATAATCGAAAATAGCGCGCTTCTTGCCGAACTTCGTCAGCTCTTCGGCAAGGGCATCAATGTGGGGGTCAGGCAATTGCCCGAAGATAAGACAGTACGCGTCCTTATTCACCGCAGACCCAATCGCTAAAAGCGAGGGCGCTTACCCGCGACAGAAGCGAGAAAGCGCCCGCGCTTTTCAGCCGTCTACGTCGCCTTTGGCGTCGCTCGCGACACCGTCGGCCTCGGGCAAACCGAAATTGATCTTGATCGTCCCCGTCGCCGTAACCGAATCGTCGCCGCCGGCGACCGAGTCGATCTCATGATCGGCGAGAAGCCGCTGACTGTCCTTAGCCAAGGTCGAACCGAAGCTCTTCATCTTCACCTCCACGGTCATGGGTGCCCACGCAGGGGCGGCGACGAGGCTAGGACCGAATCGAAGCCTCTGTCAATTGAGATGGAGATTACGAATACAGTCATAATGGTCGCTGTTTTCAGGCTTTTTTACGGCGCGTCGTCAGGCGCCCGCCGCCACCGCCCGCGCGACGGCGGCGATGATGGCGTCGCGGCCCTTGTCGTCCAGCGGAGAGCCGGTGAGGTAGACGGCCAGCGCCAGCGGGGCGCCGTGCGGGGGCCAGGCGAGGCCGGCGTCGTTCGCGGTGCCGTGCATGCCGGTGCCGGTCTTGTGGGCGAGGCGCCAGCCGGCGGGGAGGCCGGCCCTGAGGCGGGCCGGGCCGGTCTTCGAATGGAGGAGCCAGTCGGTCAGGGTCCCGCGGCTCGCCGGTTTGAGGAGGCTGCCGCGCAGGAGGCGATCGAAGTTCGCGGCCATGGCGGCGGGGGTGGTGGTGTCCTCGATGTCGCCGCGGGCGTCGCTGACCGGCTCCATGCGATCGATGCGGGTCCCTGGGTCGCCGATCGCGCGGGCGAAGCGGGTGAGCGCGGCCGGGCCGCCGGTCTCGGCGAGGAGGAGGTTGGCGGCGTCGTTGTCGCTGATCTCGACGATGGCGTGGGCGAGCTCGGCGAGGCTCGCGTCGCGGCCGACGCGGCTCTTCACGAAATCGGAGTTGCCGAGGTGGGTGGCGCGGATCGGGATGCGCCGCTCGAGGTTCAGCGCGCCGCGGTCGGCGCCGGCGAGCAGCTCGGCCGCCAATAGAAATTTGAATGTGCTCGCCAGCGGAAAGCGCTCGCCGGCGCGGTGGCCGAAGCGGCGGCCGGTGGCGGTGTCGAGGACGGCAACGCCGAGGCGGCCGCCGCTCCGTCGCTCCAGCGCCGCGACGGCGGCGGCAAGGCGCGGCCCTCCGTAAGGCGCTTGCGGGCTCGCCAATACAGGCGTGGCGGCGAGCAGGCCGAGGCCGCCCGCGCCGGTCAGGAATTGCCGTCGCTCAATCATGCCGCACCTCCTTTTCGGCCGGGAGATTGTCGGGCTGGCGGGGAACAGGCAAACGATGTTACGTCGCGTCTGCCATAAATGAAACTAATGGCTTCACTGTTAATGCGAGGAGTGGAGCGACGAAGCGATCTCCCATCCGCGTCGGTAGGGACAGTCACTGTGACTGTCCCCCTTCTCCGGTGAGGGGACAGTCACAGTGACTGTCCCCTTCCGCGCATGACGCGCCCCCACCTTCCCCTCAATGCCCTGCGCGCCTTCGAGGCGTCGGCGCGGCATCTGAGCTTCACCCGGGCGGGGCTGGAGCTGTTCGTCAGCCAGGCGGCGATCAGCCACCAGATCAAGGGGCTGGAGGCGCGGCTCGGCGTCACCTTGTTCCGGCGGCTGCCGCGCGGCCTCGCGCTGACCGACGAAGGGGCCGCGCTCGTGCCGGTGCTCTCGGAGGCGTTCGACCGGATCGGCGGGACGCTCGAGCGGTTCGCCGACGGGCGGGTGCGCGAGGTGCTGACCGTCGGCGTCGTCGGCACCTTCGCCGCGGGGTGGCTGCTGCCGCGCCTGCCGGACTTCGCCGCGCGGCACCCGGAGGTGGATCTCAGGCTCCTCACCAACAACAACCGCGTCGACCTCGCCGGCGAGGGGCTCGACATGGCGATCCGCTTCGGCGACGGCGCCTGGCACGGGGTCGAGGCGGCGAAGCTGATCGACGCGCCGCTGGCGCCGCTCTGCGCGCCGGCGGTGGCGCGGCGACTGGCGGGGCCGGCGGACCTTGCCCGCGAGACCCTGCTGCGTTCCTACCGCCCGGACGAGTGGCCGCGCTGGTTCGAGGCCGCCGGCGTGCCGGCGCCGCGCATCCGCGGCCCGGTGTTCGATTCCTCGCCGACCATGGCGGCCGCGGCGGCGGCCGGCGCGGGCGTGGGACTGCTGCCGGTCGCGATGTTCGCGCGCGAGCTGGCGGCGGAGGCGCTGGTACGGCCGTTCGCCGCGACGCTCGATGCGGGAGCCTATTGGCTGACCCGGCTCCATTCGCGGCCGGAGACGGCGGCGATGCGGGCGTTCCGGGCGTGGCTGGGGGCGAAGTCCGGACGCTGAATGGCTGCCGTCATCCCGGCGTAAGCCGGGATCTCCCAGGGGAAAGGATCGGAGCGGGTCTCTTGGAGATCCCGGCTTTCGCCGGGATGACGGGATGGTCAGTCCTCCCCGATCGGCATGCCCTGGGGGATGCGGGGGAGGCGGCGGGGGTCGGCGGCGGCCTTGTCGAGCGCCTCGCGGTCGCCGAGCAGGCGGGCGAGGCCGCGGCTCCAGTCGGCCTGGACGCCCGCGCCGGGGGCGGCGGCGAGGGTGCGGCCGAGGCGGGCGAGGCGTTCCGACAGCGCGAGGGCGAGGGTCGGCGACAGGTTGGGGTCGCGCTGGACGCGGGCGACGGCGAGGATCGCGGTGGTGGCGATGCGGCGCTGGACCGCGGCCTCGGCCGGGCCCAATCCTCCGAACGCGGTGACCTGGGCAAGGAGGCGGTCGATCGCCTCGCCGGCGCCGGGCGAGGCGGGGTCGGCCTGGCTCTGGATCTCGAGCCGGTTGAGCCGGTTAGGGGCGAGCAGGTCGCCGAGCGTCACCATCGCGCCGACCTCGGTGGCGGTGAACGGGTCGAAGACCGGCCGCCCGGCCGTGTCGAGCGCCTCGATCTGCTGCTGGCGGTCGGGCGAGCCGGACCAGCCGGCGGACAGCCGCGCGGCGAGCGCCGGCGGCACGGTGAGGGCCGCCGGCGTCAGGGTCGCGAGCAGGGCGTCGAGGGCGCGGCGCTGCGCCGCCGCCGGGACGGGGCGCATCTCCTCGCGGCCGTCGCCCTTGACCGCGTAGGAGAAATCGACGCCGCCCAGCACCTTGGCGGCCGCCTCGACCTGGTAGCGATGGAGCAGCCACACGGGCACGAAGGCGCGCCTCAGGTCGGCGAGCGGCTCGCCGGCCGGCAGCGCGTCGGGCCCGAAGCGGGCGACCGCCGCGGCGCGCACCGCCATCATCCGCTTCAGCTCGGCGACCGGCTCGGCGGCATCGTCCCACAGGCTGCCATAAGGCTGGGCGGCCTCGGCGGGGCGGGCGTCGTCGTCGGCGACGTAGCGCAGGCCCTCACGCAGCGCCGCGTCGAGCCGCGCCCGCGCCTCGGCATCGGTCGGCGCATAATTCCAGCCGACGATGAACTTGTCCCAGATGCCGATGCCGACGCCATAGGCGTCCGACAGGTCCGGCACGCCGCCGGTGAGGCGGATGCGCGGGGCCGGATAGTCCATCACCGAATAGCGGCCTTGCGTGCTGGCGGCGAAATTGTGGGCGAAGCCGAGCGCGTGGCCGACCTCGTGCGCGCCGAGCTGGCGAATGCGGGCGAGCGCGACCTGGACGGGATCGTTGGGCCCGCCGGCGCCGGTCTTCGCCGCGCCGACCAGGGCCTGGTAGATGATCAGGTCCTGGCGGACGCGCAGCGAGCCGAGCAGGACCGAGCCCTTGATGATCTCGCCGGTCCTGGGGTCGCTGATCGCCTGGCCGTAGGACCAGCCGCGGGTGGCGCGGTTGACCCAGTTGACGACGTTGTAGCGTATGTCGAGCGGGTCGGCGCCCTCGGGGAGGATCTCGGCGCGGAAGGCGTCGACATAGCCGGCCTCTTCGAACGCCTGCGCCCACCAGGCGACGCCCTCGCGTAGCGCCGAGCGGATCGGCTCGGGCGCGCTGCGGTCGATGTAGAAGACGATCGGCTTCCTGACCCGCGAGCGGGGCGCGGCGGGATCGAGCTTCTCGAGGCGGAAGCGGTTGGCGAGCTCGTAGACGATCGGCTGGCCGAGCGGCTGGGCGAAGTCGACGACCTGGGTGCCGAAGGTGCCCGTGCGCGGGTCGAAGCGGCGCGGCACGTAGCCGGGCTCGGGCAGGCGGATCAGCGAGTGGCGGACGACGAAGCTCAGATTGCCGTCGACAGGCGCGATGTTGTTCACCTCCTGGGTCGGGGCGGCGGAGGTGAAGGTGAGCCGGCCTGCGAGCTCGACATTGTCGGGGAAGGCCTTGACGAAATTGGTGTCGGCGACGCTGAGGTCGGCGGCGAGCTTGAACTCGCCGCCGCCGCCGCGCTTCAGGGCGCCGGCAATGTCCATGTCGTCGCGGGTCAGGAAGGTCGAGACGTCGACGAGGAGGCGGCCATCGCCCTGCTCGGCCGCGTCGCCCATCCAGAGCGTCGAGTAAGCGAAGGAGCGGCGCACCCCCTCCTGCTCCTCGGGCCGGGCGCCGGTGGCGCGGAAGCGGGGATTCTCGATCTCGGCGACGACCTTGCGGCCGACGCGGCGGAAGACGAGCAGGCGCGTCTCGCGCGCCTGGGCGCGGTCGAGGCCGATCGGCGCCGAGCCGAGGCCGGTCTCGAGCGTGGTGAGGTAGATGAAGCGGCCGGAAATCCCCTCCGCGTCGGGCGGCGGGAGGAGGAGGAAAATCCTGCCGGCGCTCCTGTCGACGCGGACGGGGATGAGGCCGGGGAGCTCGGGCACGGGCGCGGCGGCCTGTGCCGGTGGCGGAGGGGGTGGCGGGGCGGCGAAGGCGGGGGCGGACGCGAGGAGCAGCGGCAGGACGGCGAGGCGCAGGGACATGGGGGCTCCGGGAGGAAGGTATGGGGCGGAGCCTAAGGGCGGGCCGAACGGGTGTCGAGGATACCGTCATCCCGGCGGAAGCCGGGATCTCCACGAGACCCGCTCCGCCGCTTCGTTTCCGGTGCTTGTCCGACGGGAGATCCCGGCTTTCGCCGGGATGACGAGGCGCGGCTTGCCAACCCGCCGTGAGGCCGCGCTTCCGGTGCTTGTCCGACGGGAGATCCCGGCTTTCGCCGGGATGACGAGCGCATCTTGCCAAGCCCGCGCCCGCCGCCCCATGAGGTGCACAAACCAGGGGAGACACCATGCCGGCGCGGTTCACCGCCCTCGATTGGACGGTCGTCGGCTTCTACGTCCTGCTGCTCGCGGTCGCGGGCTGGCTGGCGACGCGCCGGCAGCGCGATGCGGAGGATTATTTCCTCGCCGGCCACAAGGTGCCGGTGTGGCTGGTCGCCGTCTCGGTGCTGTCGACGACCCAGTCGGCGGCGACCTTCCTCGGCGCGCCCGATTACAGCTATCGCGGCGACTACACCTATCTGATGAGCTATGCCGGTGCGCTGGTCGGCGCCTTCCTCGCCGGGCGGATCCTGGTGCCGCGGCTCTACGCGCTCGGCGCGACGACCTGCTACGACCTGCTGCGCGCCCGCTACGACACGCGGGCGATGCGCGCGGCGGGCGGCATGTACCTAGTCGGCCGCGTCTTCGCGAGCGGCGCCCGGCTCTACCTCGCCGCCATTGCGGTGGCGATGATCATGTTCACCGACATCGCGCCCGAAAGCGTGCTCGTCGCCTCGCTGGCGCTGGTCGCGCTCGGCCTCGCCTTCACCTTCCTCGGCGGCCTCAACGCGATCATCTGGAGCGACCTCGTCCAGGTCGTCCTCTACACGGGCGCGGCGGTGATCGTGCTGTGGCTGCTGGGAACGAGCATCCCCGCCTCGCCCGGCCAGATCCTCCACGCGCTCGCGGCGACGCCCGCCGGGGAGGACAAGCTGCGCTTGCTCGACTGGTCCCCTGCCCTCGACCATCCCTTCTCGCTGCTCGCGACCTTTACCGGCATCGTGCTGCTGTTCTTCGCCAGCACCGGCCTCGACCAGGACACCACCCAGCGCCTGCTCGCCTGCCGCGACAGCCGCGAAGGGGAGCGGGCGCTCTACGCGAGCGTCCTCGCCTCGGTGCCGGTCGTGCTCCTGTTCATGGCGATCGGCTCGCTCCTCTACATCGTCTACGACCGGCCGGACGTGATGGGCCGCGGCGCCGCGGCGGCGGGGGCGTTCCAGGGTGAGAAGATCACCATCTTCATGCACTACATATTGAGCCAGGTGCCGCCGGGCGTGCGCGGCCTCGTCGCGGTGGGGGTGCTCGCGGCGGCGGCGATCAACTCGGAGCTGATCTCGATGGCCTCGGTGCTGGTCGAGGATTTCTACCGCCCCTGGGCCGAGCGCCGCGGACCCCGCCCGGCGCGCCACTATGTGCTCGCCGGCCGCGTCGGCCAGTTCGTCGTCGCCGGCGCGCTGCTTGCCATGTCGGTGCTCTGCTATTGGTGGCAGCATTATACCGCCGCGCCCCTCCTCGCCTTCGTGCTCGGGGTGATGGGCTTCGCTTATTCGGGGCTGCTCGGCGTCTATTTCACCGCCCTGTTCACGCGCCGCGGGTCGACCGGTTCGGTGATCGCCGCGCTCGCGACCGGCTTCCTGGCGATCGCGCTCCAGCAGGCCTTCGTCGTCGACACGCTCGGCCTGCCGCCGGCGTGGAAGGCGCTGGCCTTCCCCTTCCAGCTGTGCCTCGGCACCGCCGTCGCCTTCCTGACCTGCATCGCTGGCAAGCCGGCGCCGCGACCGGCTAGGGAGGCGGAATGACCGTCCGCACCCTCTTCGCCACCCGCTTCTACGAAGGCGCGCTCGACGATCCGGCGCTGGTCGCGGCGCTCGACGCGTCGTCGCGCGCGCTTGCGGAGGAGGACGGGGCCGGCCGCCGCTGGTCGAAGGCGCACGGCTATCGCGGCTACACCTCCTACGCCTCGCTCAACGACCTGCCGCGGCGCGATCCCGCTTTCGCCGACCTCGTCCGCCGGCTCAATCGCCACGTCGCCGCCTTCGCCGACGCCTGCGCGTTGGACCTCGGCGGGCGGCGGCTGAAGCTCGACAGCCTGTGGGTCAACGTCCTCAAGCCGGGCGGCGCGCATTCGGGGCACATCCACCCCCACAGCGTCGTGTCGGGCACCTGCTATGTCGCGGTGCCGCCGGGCGCCGGCGCGCTCAAGCTCGAGGACCCGCGCCTCCCGATGCTGATGGCCGCCCCGCCGCGCCGCGTCGACGCGCCGGAGGATCTCGCCACCTTCGTCTACGCGGCGCCGAAAGCGGGCAGCGTGTTCCTCTGGGAAAGCTGGCTGCGCCACGAGGTCGTGCCGGGGACGGGTCGCGACGAGCGGATCAGCATCAGCTTCAATTACCGGCTCTGACGGATGGAGCGCGTGCTCGTCATCGGCTCGCCGGGCGCGGGCAAGTCCACCTTCGCGGCGGCGATCGCCCGCCGGACCGGGCTGCCGCTGGTGCACCTCGACCAGCATTACTGGCGCGCCGGCTGGATCGAGCCGGACGCGGCCACGTGGCTGCGGCAGGTGGAGGGGCTCGCGGCCGGCGAGCGCTGGGTGATGGACGGCAATTACGGCGGCACGCTGAGCCCGCGCCTGGAACGGGCGGACACCGTCCTCTGGCTCGACTTTCCGATGTGGCTGTGCCTCGCCCGCATCGTCCGCCGCTCCCTCGTGCACCACGGCCGAACCCGCCCCGCCATGGCGGAGGGGTGCCCGGAGCGGCTCAGCTGGAAATTCCTTTTCCACACTGCCCGCTTCCCCTGGAACAGCCGCCACCGCGTCGTCGCGAAGCTCGCCGGCTTCCGCGGCACCCTGGTCCACCTCCGCCGCCCGCGCGACGCCGCGCGCTGGCTCGCCGGGCTGGCGTGAGCGGGCCTAAGCCTCTATCGGGCCGCATCCCCTTCCACTGACAAGGCATCGAAATGGGTTTCCGCTGCGGCATTGTCGGCCTTCCGAACGTCGGCAAGTCCACGCTCTTCAACGCGCTGACCGAGACCGCCGCGGCGCAGGCGGCCAATTATCCCTTCTGCACGATCGAGCCGAACGTCGGCCGCGTCGCCGTCCCGGACCCGCGGCTCGACGCGATCGCGCGCATCGCCAAGTCGGCGCAGGAGATCGAGACGCAGCTCGAATTCGTCGACATAGCGGGCCTCGTCCGCGGCGCGTCGCAGGGCGAGGGGCTCGGCAACCAGTTCCTCGGCAACATCCGCGAGGTCGACGCGATCGTCCACGTGCTCAGGTGCTTCGAGGGCGGCGACGTGACGCATGTCGAAGGCCGGGTCGACCCGATCGCCGACGCCGAGACGGTGGAGACCGAGCTGATGCTCGCCGACCTCGACAGCCTCGAGAAGCGCGTGCCCAACCTCGTCAAGAAGGCGCAGCAGGGCGACAAGGAGGCGAAGGTCCAGGCCTCCGTCCTCGGCCAGGCGCTGGCGCTGCTGCGCGACAGCAAGCCGGCGCGGCTGACCGAGCCAAAGGATGCGGAGGAGAAATTGGCGCTGGACCGCGCGCAGCTGCTCACCGCCAAGCCGGTCCTCTACGTCTGCAACGTCGACGAGGGCGACGCGGCGCGGGGCAATGCCCACAGCGCCCGCGTCTTCGCGAAGGCCGCGGCCGAGGGGGCCGGCGCCGTCATCGTCTCCGCCGCGATCGAGGCGGAGATCGTCACCATGGCGAGCGAGGATCGCGGCGAGTTCCTCGCCGACCTCGGGCTCGAGGAAACCGGCCTCGCCCGCGTCATCCGCGCCGGCTACGACCTCCTCCACCTCATCACCTTCTTCACCGCCGGCCCGAAGGAAGCGCGCGCCTGGACGGTCGAGAAGGGCGCGAAGGCGCCGCAGGCGGCGGGGGTGATCCATTCCGACTTCGAGCGCGGCTTCATCCGCGCCGAGACCATCGCCTATGACGACTTCGTCGCGTGCGGCGGCGAAGCGGGGGCGCGCGAGGCCGGCAAGCTCCGCTCGGAAGGCAAGGATTATGTGGTGCAGGACGGCGACGTGATGCTGTTCCGCTTCAATGTCTGACGATGACTGTCACCCGGACTGGATCCGGGGTCCACCGTCTTACACGCCGCAGTCGCGACAAGAACAAGGTGGATGCCGGATCAAGGCCGGCATGACGGGAAGAGGGCGGTCGAATCGCGACATTCAGCCGCCGCTCAGCCGGTTCCGTTAAGGGGGGCGCCGATGAAAGCGTCGCACGGGTTCCTGCTCCTCAGCCTCGCCGCGTCCGGCTGCGCGATCCACCAGAAGCAGCGCGTCTCGGGCTGCTTCCCCGCGGGGCGCACGACGGCCGCGGCGGCGGCGCAGGGACAGGTCTCGCGGACGCTCAGCATCCTCACCTACAATGTCGAGGGCATTCCCTGGCCGGTGAAGCGGCACCGGCCGCCGCGGCTGCGCGAGATCGGCCGCGAGCTGGCCGAGATGCGCGCGAAGGGGACGGCGCCCGACGTCGTGTTCCTGCAGGAGGCTTTTTCCACCGAGGCCGCGCGGATCGGCGCCCGCGCCGGCTACCGCAATTACCTGAAGGGCCCCTCCTCCCATACGCGCCGGCCCCCGACCAGCGACGACGCCGATCCGAGCCTGGTCGACAAGCGCAAACGCACGAAGGGCGAGTGGCGGCCGATCTTCTCGAGCGGCCTCTACATCCTGAGCGACCTGCCGCTGGTCGCCGTCGACCGCGCGCCCTTTCCGAGCCGCGAATGCGCGGGCTTCGACTGCCTGTCGAACAAGGGCGTGATGCACGCCCGGCTCGCCCTGCCCGGCGCGCCGGCCGAGATCGACCTGTTCAACACCCATTTGAACTCGCGCGGCCATGCCGGCGTGTCGCAGGACCGTTCCTTGAAGGCGCACAACGCCCAGGTCGACGCGCTGCACCTGTTCATCGAGGCGAAGTGGGACAAGGCGCATCCGATGATCTTCGGGGGCGACCTCAACATGCGCCACGCGCCGCCGCGCTTCGCTCATTTCGCCGCGGTCATGCCCTATCCGCTCGTCCACCAAGTTTGCGTCCGCAAGGACAGCGGCTGCGAGGTGCGCATGTCGTGGGACGGCGACGAGCCCTGGATGGACACCGAGGACCTCCAGGGCTTCGTCGGCGGCGGCGGCGTGGCGGTGACGCCGATCCGCGTCGAGGCGATGTTCGATGCGCCGTGGAAGGGCGAGACCCTCTCGGACCATGACGGCTTCCTCGTCACCTATCGGCTGAGCTGGGCGGCCGGGGCGACGGGGGCCGGGGGCACGAAAATTCCTACCTGCGGCTGAGCCCTGAATGGGGACACGTACTTTTTGGTCAAAAAGTACGTGTCCCCAATACGGAGATTCGGCTTGGACTCTGTGGGGCGAGGGGATTAGCCCGTGCCCATGCTCACCCGCCGCGCCTTCCTCTCCGCCGCCGGCAGCGCCGCCCTCGCCGCCCCCGCCATCCTCCGCGCCCAGAGCGGCGGCTTCACCGCTTTCCCGTTCAGCCTTGGCGTCGCCGCCGGCGATCCCTCGCCCGACGGCTTCGTCATCTGGACCCGGCTCGCGCCCGATCCGCTGGAGGCGCATGGCGGGATGGCGATGGCGCCGGTCGCGGTCACCTGGGAGCTCGCGACCGACGAGGCGATGCGCACTATCGTCCGCAAGGGCGAGGAGAAGGCGCGGGCCGAGCTCGCCCACTCGGTCCATGTCGAGCTCGCCGGCCTCGAGCCGGACCGGCCCTATTGGTACCGCTTCCGCTCGGGCGGGCAGAAGAGCGTCATCGGCCGCGCGCGTACCCTGCCCGCGGCGGGGAGCAGCCCGCGTGCCTTGCGCTTCGGCGTCGCCGGGTGCCAGCATTACGAGGACGGTTTCTATACCGCCTTCCGCCACCTCGCCGACGAGGACCTCGCCTTCGTCTTCCATTACGGCGACTATATCTACGAGGGCTGGGCGAAGGGCATCGAAACCGCCCACAGCGGCGAGATCGTGACGCCCGTGCGCCGCCATGTCGGCCAGACTTGCTTCGACCTTGCCGATTATCGCCGCCGCTACGCCCAGTACAAGGCCGACCCCGACCTCCAGCGCGCCCATGCCCTGCAGACCTGGTTCGCGACCTTCGACGACCATGAGGTGCGCGACAACTGGGCCGGCGACCACGACCCCACCGACACGCCGCCCGAGCTGTTCCGCACCCGCCGCGCCGCCGCCTTCCAGGCCTGGTACGAGCACATGCCGGTGCGCCGCTCGCTGTTCCCGCGCGGGGCGGCGATCGATGCCTACCGCAATGCGCGCTACGGCGACCTCGTCAGCTTCGATTTCCTCGACACCCGCCAGTACCGCTCCGGCTACCAGTGCGGCGACGATTTCGCGCCGCCCTGCGCCAAGCTCGACGACCCGTCGGCGACGATGATCAGCGCGGGGGAGGAAGCGTGGCTGGTCAGGAACCTCACCCGGCCGCAGGCGCGGTGGAGCTGCGTCGCGCAGCAGGTGATGATGATGGCGCTCGACCGCCGCACCGACCCCGGGCCGAGCCCTATCCTCAACATGGACAGCTGGGCCGGCTACGAGGCGCCGCGCCGCCGGCTCCTGTCCCGGATGCGCGGCCTCGACAATGTCGTGGTCCTGACCGGCGACGAGCACCAGAATTTCGCCGGCCTGCTGGTCGACCGCGACCGGCCGGTGGCGGTCGAGTTCGTCGCCAGCTCGATCTCGAGCGGCGGCGACGGGTCCGACAAGCGCCGGGGCAGCGACGTGATCCTGCGCAACAATCCGGAGCTCAAGTTCATCAACGACCAGCGCGGCTACCATGTCTGCGAGGTGACGCCGGACGCCTGGCGCAGCGACGTGATGGTGCTCGACCGCGTCTCGACGCCCGGCGCGCCGATCCGCCGCCGCGCGACGCTCACGGTGCCGCACGGGCGGCCGGATCTGGCGGTCGCCTAGGGCGCTGGCGTTTCGGCCGGATTAGAGTCATGATCGCGGCTCGGGCGGAGCGGAGACTCGCCTGGCGCGGGCCTCCCCATCCGACGGGTGGGAGACGGGATCATGTCGAAAGCGTCTGTTTTCTTCGCACTGGGAGCGGCCGCGCTCGCGGCCGGCGCGGCGCTGGCCGACGCGCCGGGCCAGCACAGCCTGTCGCTGCGCAACGGCACCGGCGGCCGCATCGACTGCGGCATGCACAAGGACGGCAGCTCGGTCGTCGACGTGGTGACGCTGAAGGCGGGCCAGGTCTGGACGCAGAGCTATGCCGGCGACAAGCGCCGCTGGCTGCGCTGCGAGGGCGTCTATTCGCAGTGGCAGCGGCTCGAGCCCGACGGCGCCTACGAGCTGGTCAAGGCGGCCGGCGCGCAGATCGTGGCGCGGCCGGCCGGGCGGTAACCGGGTCTTTTCAACGGACGTTGCGGACAGACTCCGCCCGCCGCCTCACTCCACCCGCGTCAGCGCGAGGTCGTGGAAGTCGTAGCTGAAGTCGGCGAGCGGTGAGAGCGCCTTCATCCTGATCGCCGTGGCGCGGCCGGCGGCAAGGGTGAAGGTGACGATCGCATCCTCCCCGGCGCCCCTGGCCCAGCGGGTGCGGAAGGCGTCGGCGCCCCAGGGCTCGAGCGGTCCGTTGAACACCGGCGTGCGGGTGAAGTCGATCCACAGGCGGCCGCCGCGTTCGCTCACCACGACGTCGCCGTACCAGGGGTCGCGGTAGCGGCCGGCATAGGCCGCGAGCGGCAGCGACGGCCCGCCGGGCGGCGCCTTCACGTCCCCGCTCGCGGCAAGCGCGCGCGCCTCCGCCTCGTTCTTCGCTCTGGCGCGGCGGGTGGCGGCGATCCAGTCGACCGGCGGCGCGCCGAGCAGGTGATCGAGCAGGGCGTAACGCAGGTAGGAGACGGCGGCGCCGTCCTCGACGTTCGACCACAAAGCGAGGCCGATCCCCTGCTCCGGCAGCAGGGCGGTATGGGTGATCTGGCCGGAGAGCCCGCCCGAATGCCAGACCAGCCGACGGCCGCGATAGTCGCGGACGAACCAGCCGAGCGCATAGCCCTGCAGCACCGGGCGGACCGGGTTCTCGGGCACCGGCCCGGCGGTGGCGCCGGTCAGCACTTGCGGCGTCCACATCTCCTCGGCCTGCTTTTCACTCCACAGCCGCGGCAGGCCGGGCGCCTGGCCCTTGCCGAGCTGGGTCTTGAGCCAGGGGAGCGCATCGCGCGCGCTCGCCTGGATGCCCCCCGCGGCGGCGACGACCGGGCCTTCGTCCGGCTCGATGACCTCGAGGCGGCCGAACCCGCGCAGCGGCGGTCCGAGACGGGCGTGGCGGCCGGCAATGTCCGCCGTGCGCACCAGCGGCAGGTTGGCCACCGCGTCCGGCATGCGCAGCGGGCGGAAGATGCGCTGCTCGACGAAGCTCGTCCACGCCATGCCGGACATGCGCTCGACGAGGATGCCGGCGACGACGTAGAGGATGTTGTCGTAGGCGTAGCCGGCGCGGAAGCCGCGCGCGAGCTTGAGGTGCGGGAGCGCCTTCAACAGCTCCCCGGCCGTGCGGTCGCTCCTCGGGAATTGCATCAGGTCGCCGGCGCCCAGCGCCAGGCCGCTGCGGTGGCAGAGCAGGTCGCGGACGGTCATCATCTGCGTCGCGGCCGGATCGGCGAGGGCGAAGTCCGGCATGTATCTCACCACCGGCTCGTCCCAGCCGAGCTTACCGGCCTCGACCAGCATCGCCAGCGCCGCCGCGGTGTAGGCCTTGGTGTTGGACGCGATCGAGAAGAGCGTGTCGGCGTCGACCGGCTCGGGCCGCCCGAGCCGGCGGACGCCGTAGCCGCGCGCCAGATCCGCGCGGCCCGGCCGGACGAGCGCCACGGCGACGCCCGGTATCTCGAATGCGGCCATGAAGCGCTGGACGATCGCGTCGATCGGCGAAGGCGCGGCTTCGACCGCCCACGCCGGCCGCGCCGCGATGGCGAGGGCGCCCGCGCCCATGCCCAATGCCGCCCGGCGGCTGATGCCCGTCGTCATGAAATGCCCTCCTGCCGGCACCGACGGTGGCGCATTGCGGCCGCCGCCGCAACGGTCGTGTCAGCGCGCCGCCTGGACGAGGAGCAATGCCTCGATCGCGAGGAAGAGCGCGACCGGCAGCGCGCCCCAGGGCCGCCCGGCCGCCGCATTGCCGAACTGCCACGCCACCCACAGCAGGACGAGCAGGCTCTGCACCATGCCGACGAGGCCCGGCGCCCGGAACCGCGGCGCGCGGCGATAGCCGATCCAGAAAGCCCAGCGGGACAGGATCCAGACGACGGACGTCGCGGCGATCGCCCGCGCGGCCGCCTCCGGCGCCGCGAAGGCGGCAAGGCCGAACAGGCCGACGGCGAAGACGAGGGTCTGCTCGAGGGTCTGCTGGAGGTAACGCTGGTCCACCTTCATCGCCGGCGGCTCGGCACCCGCCAGTGGGTCGATCGCGGGTGTGAACAGCCGGCGATGGGCGATGGCCTCGACTCCGGTCACCAGGCAGAGCAGCACCGCGACGGCCAGCCACCCGAGGGCGAACCGGATCGGGTCGGACGCTCCGCGCGCGATCGCGGCGGCGGGGACGAGCCGGTAGACGCCGAGCCATGCGAGCGCCGCGGCCGGCCCCGCAACGGCCATGCCGGCGAGGACGGTGCGGCGCTGCGCCGCAGGATCAGGAGCCGCTCGGTCCACCGCTTGTGCCTCCCGCAAGGATGCTGCCTCAACCCGCACACCGGGGCAATGCGCGGCTGGCAATCGGCCCGCGTTCTGCTACGCCGCCGCCATGATCTGGTTCGAGGACATCGAAGTCGGGCGGGAGACCTATTTCGGCTCCTACGAGGTGACGCGCGAGGAAGTGATCGACTTCGCGCGCAAATACGATCCGCAGCCCTTCCACCTTTCCGACGAGGCGGCGGCCAAGACCCATTTCAAGCGCCTCGCCGCGTCCGGCTGGCACACCTGCGCCATGACCATGGCGGTGATCGCCCGTCACGTCGTCAAGGAGGAGCAGGCCGGGCTCGGCTCGCCCGGCATCGACGAGCTCAGATGGCTGAAACCGGTCTATCCCGGCGACACGCTGCACGTCCGCGGCAAGGTGGTCGAGACCCGTCCCTCGCGCAGTCGGCCCGACATCGGCTCGTTCCGGACGCAGACGACAGTCAGCAACCAGGACGACGTCCCGGTCATGACCTTCCAGTCGATCGTGCTGATGCGCCGCAGGCCGGCGGACGCGGCCTCGGCCTGACGCTTCAGTGGCCGCTGCGGCCGCCGTGGTGGCCGCCGCCATGGCCGCCGCCCCAGTGGCCGCCGCTCCCCGAATGAGGGGGCGTGCCGGCCGTGCCGCCGGAGCCGGTGCGGCCCGACCAGGTCCCGCCGCTCCAGCTGCCGCCGCCGGTGCCGCCGCGATAGCCGTCCCAGCGCTGCCAGCGCTGGTCGTTCCAGTTGCGGTTGCCCCAGGCGCCGCGGCGGCCTTCCCAGTAGCGGCGATAGGTGTCGTTCCACGGGTAGCGGCGGCCGTAGCTGTCGTAGATGTAGAAGCCGATGCCCGGATAATAATAATTGCCCCACCAGCCCCAATAGGGGTCGGCATAGCTGTTCCAGCCATAGCCGCCATAACCGTAGCCATAGGCACCGTAGGCGCCGCAGTCGTAATAATAGGGGTCGCAATAAGCGCGCCCCCGATAGCCGAGCGAGACGCCGCCATAGCCGTAGCCATAATCGTCGGCGCAGGCGGCGAGGCCGGCGCTGCCGGCGAGGACGAGAAGGGCGGCGCGGAGGCGGCGGTGGCGCATGAGCTGGACTCCCGATGGACGGCGCGCGGAACGAACGCGCCAATATAGCGGCTCGCGACCGGTTACGGAACGAAAAAGGGCGCCGGACCTGTCGCCCGGCGCCCCGATTTCGGACAGGCCTGCCCGCTCAGGCGGAGGGGATCCCCGCCTCCTCGGCGGCCGCGTCGCGCTTGGCCATGTTGACCGGATTGAGCGGGCCCGTGCGGCGGACGGCACGGCTCGTGGGCCCGTGCCAGATATTCTGGTAGGCGAGATAGCCGAGCACCGTGGTGAACAGCAGGAAGATCAGCATCGCGAGACCGGTGCGGTGCCGGTTCTCGAGCCGCGGCTCCGCGGTCCAGGTCAGGAAGGCGGCGACGTCCTTCGCCATCTGGTCGACGGTCGGCTTGGTGCCGTCCTTGTAGCCGACCTGGCCGTCCGACTTGAGCGGCGGCGGCATCGCGATGTTGAGGTTCGCGAACCACGGATTGTAGTGGAGGTTCGGCCCCGGACGGTTCTCCGCGGGCAGGTTGCCCGGCGGGTTCCGATAGCCGGTGAGCAAGGAATAGACGTAGCTCGCGCCGCCCTCGCGCGCCTTGGCAATCAGCGAGAGGTCCGGCGGCAGCGCGTTGTTGTTCGCCTGCCGCGCCGCCGTCTCGTTGGCGAACGGGCTCGGGAAATGGTCGGCGGGGATCGCCTTGCGGCCTTTCGGCTCGCCCGTCTTCGGGTCGATGTCGGGGACGTCGATCTGCCACTGATTGGCGATCGCCTTCACCTCGGCCTCGTTATAGCCGATCTCCTCGAGGTTGCGGAACGCCACGTAGCGGAGCGAGTGACAGGAGGAGCAGACCTCCTTGTAGACCTGGAAGCCGCGCTGGAGCTGCTGGCGGTCATACTTGCCGAAGGGGCCGTCGGAGGCGAGGTGGAGGTCGCGGGGCTCCTCGTGGAACTCCTTGACGACGTTGCGCTCCTTCGGCGTGGTCAGGAAGGAATAGGCGCCGTGCCCGAACGACCAGGCGGCGACGAAGACCATCACGATGCCGGCAAGGATGCCGAGAAAACGAACCATGGACCGTCTACCCCTTCAGTGCGCGGTCGCGGGGCGCTGCCCGCTCATGTCGATCGGCGCCGCTTCCGCCGCCTCCCCGTGCAGCACCGAAGCGGTGATCGAGCTCGGCAGCGGCAGCGTCTTTTCCGTCCAGGAGATGATCGGAAGGACGATGAGGAAGTGCGCGAAATAGTACATGGTGGCGACCTGGCTGATCATCACCCACGGCTCCTCCGCCGGCCGGCCGCCGCAGAAGCCGAGCACGATCACGTCGACGACGAGGATCCAGAAGAACCATTTGAAGGTCGGCCGGTAATTGCCCGACCGCACCGGCGAGGGATCGAGCCAGGGCAGGAAGAAGAGGAGGATGATCGCGCTGAACATGGCGATCACGCCCCACAGCTTGGCGGGCAGCAGGAAATCCGACGTGAAGGCGCGGAGGATCGCGTAGAAGGGCCAGAAATACCATTCGGGCACGATGTGGGCCGGCGTCGAAAGCGGGTTGGCCGGGATGTAATTGTCGGCATGGCCGAGATAGTTCGGCGCGTAGAAGGTCACCAGCGCGAAGAGCGTGATGCACAAGGACGCGAACCAGCCGTCCTTGGCCGTGTAGAAGGGGTGGAAGGGCACCGTGTCCTGCTCGCTCTGCACCTCGACCCCGGTGGGGTTGGACGAGCCGGGAATGTGCAGCGCCCAGATGTGGAGGATGACGACGCCGGCGATGACGAACGGCAGCAGGTAATGGAGCGAGAAGAAGCGGTTGAGCGTCGCCTGGTCGGGCGCGTAGCCGCCGAGCAGCCATTGCTGGACCGACGTGCCGACGACGGGGATGGCGCTGAACAGGCCGGTGATCACCTTGGCGCCCCAGAAGCTCATCTGCCCCCAGGGAAGCACGTAGCCCATGAAGGCGGTCGCCATCATCAGCAGCAGGATGACGAGGCCGAGCATCCACACCAGCTCGCGCGGCGCCTTGTAGGAGCCGAAATAGATGCCGCGGAAGATGTGGATGTAGGTGACGATGAAGAAGAAGCTCGCGCCGTTGGCGTGGACGTAGCGCAGCAGCCAGCCCTCGTTGACGTCGCGCATGATGTGCTCGACCGACTGGAAGGCGAGATCGCCGGACGCCACGTAGTGCATGGCGAGCACGATGCCGGTGACGATCTGGATGGTGAGCGCGAGACCGGCGAGGACGCCGAAATTCCACCAGTAATTGAGGTTGCGCGGCACCGGATAGCCGCCGCCGACCGCGCCGTAGACGAGCCGCGGCAGCGGCAGGCGCTGGTCGAGCCAGCGCATCAGCGGGTGCTTGGGTTCGTACGCCTTCGCCCAGGAAAAGCTCATCGTCAGGCAGCCTTACCGACAGTGATGACCGTGTCCGACTTGAAGCTGTAGTCGGGCACTTCGAGATTCTTCGGCGCCGGGCCGCGGCGGATGCGCGCCGCGGTGTCGTAGGCCGAGCCGTGGCAGGGGCAGAAATAGCCGCCGAACGGCCCGCGATTCTCCCCCTCGCCCGCGCCCAGCGGCACGCAGCCGAGATGGGTGCACACGCCCATCGTCACCAGCCACTGCGCCTTGCCGGGCTTGGTCCGCTCAGCGAGCGACTGCGGATCCCGCAGCTCCGACAGCGGGACCTGGTTGGCCGCCTGGATCTCCTGCGGCGTCAAATGCCGCACGAACAAGGGCTGCTTGCGGAAGATCGTCTTGACGGCCTGGCCCGGCTTGATCGCCGAGATGTCGATCTCGGTCGAGGCGAGCGCGAGCACGTCGGCCGAGGGGTTCATCTGGTTGAGCAGCGGATAGAGGGTGGCGAGGCCCGCCACGCCCGCCGCGCTCACCGCCGCGATGTTGATGAAGTCGCGCCGCCGGACACCGTCTTCCACGCCCGCGGAGTGCGCTCCGTTGCTATGTTCAACCGTCGCCATGTCGTCCTTCAGCGGTTCGAACCAGGATGTGCGAAGCGGTGTGCCTGGGCCTTGAGGAAGCGGCCGCGGCGCACGCCGCACAGCGCCGCGTCGGGGGACCCCTTGCGGCTTGCGCGGCCTGATAGACGCGGCGGCGGCCCTTTGCCAACGGTGTTTTTGACGGCCTCGTCCCTCCTCCCGCGGAGGTGCCCACCGGCTGCCCCACGGGAATCCGGGTCTTCCCGTCTCCTGGCTTTCCGGTTTAGCGGCCACAGCCGATGCGCCTTGCCCTCTACCAACCCGACCAGGCCGGCAATGTCGGGACGATCCTGCGGCTTGCCGCGTGCCTCGGCGTCGGGGTGGACGTGATCGAGCCGTGCGGCTTTGCCTTTTCGGACCGGGCGCTAAGGCGGGCGGGGATGGATTATGCGGCGCTCGCGGCGGTGACGCGGCACAGCGGCTGGGCCGCCTTCGCGGCGGGGATCGCGGGCCGGCTGGTGCTGTTCACGACGGCCGGCGCCGTGCGCCTGCCGGAAGCGCGGTTCGAGGCCGTCGACGTCCTGCTGTTCGGCTCGGAGAGCCGCGGCGCGCCGCCCGAGGTGCACGCGCGGGCGGACCTGCGCGTGCGTATCCCGCAGGCCGCCGGCACCCGCTCGCTCAATCTCGCCGTGGCGGCGGGCATCGGCCTCGCCGAGGCGCTGCGGCAGACCGGCGGCTGGCCTCGCTGAGCGGGGGCGTTTCCGCTACAGCGGGCGTCGGGACGGCATCCGGAGGCTCGGAGGGGGCGATGGCGCAGCGGTTCGAGAAGATGCGGCTGGAGGGGGCGAACTTCCGCGAATGCGGGCTGGCCGGGGCGCGGTTCGAGGACGTCAACCTCGCGGGCGCCCGCTTCACCAACGTCAACCTCGCCGGGGCGCGGCTGGAGAACGTCAACCTCGCCGGCCTCACCGTCGCCAACGCCAACATCAAGGGCCTGACCATCTTCGGCTACGACGTCGAGGCCTGGATCCGCGAGCAGCTCGCCAGGGACGGCTGCCACCTCGACTGAGGGGGGCGGCGGGGAGCCGGGCGCGGGCTGTCCAGCTAGGGTGAAACCACACCCGTTCGGGCTGAGCTTGTCGAAGCCTTCCCCTTCCCTCCTGCAGCAAAGGGGGAGTGCGGGGCTTCGACAGGCTCAGCCCGAACGGTGGTTGGACTGAAGCGCGGACGCAAAAGCGCGCGCCACCCCCTTACCGCGCCAGCGCCTCGACCTTGTCGATGCCGACCGCGGCGACCGCCTGCTTCAGGGCGTCGATCGAGGGCACGTTGCCTTCCGCCTCGACCAGGAAGCGGCCGGCGACGACGACGCTGTAGCTGCCGTCGTGCGACTTGCCGTCCCATTTCTCGCTCGTCATCCGGCCGTCGACATTGCCGGTCTTCTCGTAGCCGGTCTCGGTCTGCCGCGAGGATTCGACGTGGAGGGCACTGCCCAGCGCCGCCAGCGCGCCAGCGGCGGCCATGTCGGTGACCTTGAGGCGGATCGCATTGTCGCCGTTGACGTAGCGCCCCTCGGCTTCCGAGCCGCCGATGCCGCCGGCATTGGCGCCGGCGCTGGAAATCTCGGTCCGCTTGAAGCCGCCGAGCGCGTCGGGAAGCAGCGCCTGGAGCGCGGCCGGCGGCACCGCCTTCGCCTCCTGCGCCGCTTTCATCTTGTCGGCGGTCTGCTGGAGCTTGCCCAGATCGATCGTGCCGGCACCGGGGACGCTGACCGTGCCGCCGCCGGCGGCCGACTCGAGGGCAGTGCGGCCCGCGAACATCGCCGAGATCGGCGCGACGACCAGGCCGACGACGATGGCGAGGAGCAAGGCCGCGCCGATCGTCACCAACGTGTAGGGGAGCGCCTTGTCCTCGGCGACCTTCATCAGCCGCGGCAGGCCGAGATAGAGGAGATAGAGGCTGTAGAGGCCGAGCAGGCTCAGCATGGCGAGGCTCGGCACGATCGCGAAGATACCGGCGAGCCAGCTCGCCGTCGCGGCATAAGCGGCGACCTTGACCGCCTGCACCCGGTTCTTCGTGCCGCCGAAGCTCGGCGCGAGCGCGTCGATGATCAGCGCCAGGACGAAGGTGCCGAGCAACGTCATCACGTAGCGCACGACCGCCCCGCCGACGACGACGGCGAGCGGCGGGCGGTAGACGACGAACCAGGTACCGTAGCCGAACAGCAGCAAGCCGATCATCCCGGCGATCGCGGGAATGGCGGCGAGCGGAACGACCCAGCGCGCGAAGAGGCCGCCGACGCTGTCCGGCTCGCCGTCGATCCGCGCCCACTCGGCCCTCGGCTCGAGCAGGATGCGCCTGATCCGTCCGACCATGCCGCCCTCGGCCGGCGACATAGCGGCGGGTGCGGCCGGCGCGGCGGGGCTGGGCTTGTCGAGGTTCGGCCTCTCGTCGGTCATGTCGGTACCCCCTTGTTGCGCGGCGGAGGCTAGCATCGACCGCGAGCCCCGTCACCTGACCGGGCGGGGAGTCGATCACCGAGGCGCTAATCGCGCGTCCACATCAATCCGGCCGCACGAACAAGCACGCGAATTTGACGTTGTAGCCGAGGAATTCTCCTTCCGGCGTGATAACGAGACCCGTGATGTTCGCGCGCGAGAAGGTGTCCTCCCGGCGCGGATCGTCGACACCCATCGAGACGGTGAGGGCGCCGTACTGGGTTTCGATCTCTTTCCAGTCATATTCGACCGTCGCACCGAAGCAGGTCACCTCGCCGCCTTCGACGAGCAGCTCGGAAGGTTCCTCGGCGACGAGCCAGCGGCCCTGCATGGCTTCGGGTAGGGGCACGTCGCGCCGGACGCGGGCCATGATCGATCCTCTTTCGCGCTCAAACCTGGTCACGCCCGGGGCGCCTGCCTTCTGTAGCTCAGCGCTTCCGCCACGTGCACCCGCCCCACCCCCTCCCTCCCGGCGAGGTCGGCGATGGTGCGGGCGACGCGCAGGACGCGGTGGAAGCCGCGCGCGGAGAGGCGCATCGCCTCGGCGGCCTGGCCCATCAGGCGGCGGCCGGGCTCGTCGGGCCTGGCGACGGCGTCGAGCAGGTCGCCGTCGGCCTCGGCATTGGTTCTGAGGCCGTGGGCCGCATAGCGTTCCGTCTGCAGGCGGCGGGCGGCGGCGACGCGCGCGGCGACCTCCGCCGAGCCTTCGGCGGGCGGGGGAAGGACGAGGTCGGCGGCGGCGACGGCTTGGACCTCGACGTGGAGGTCGATCCGGTCGAGCAGCGGCCCCGAGACCTTGGCCTGGTAATCGGCGGCGCAGCGCGGGGCGCGCGAGCAGGCGAGCGCCGGGTCGCCGAGATGGCCGCAGCGGCATGGCCGCGTTGCCTTGTCAGCATCATTTCCTGAAGGGAGATACATGAGGCGGATTTCGACATCGTCGAGTCCGACGATGATGCAATCGGTGATCGCTTCGACGATCTGCCGCTTCTCTTCAAAGCTCATGCTGTCCCAGCGGGTGGCGAGGTCACGGGCCTCCTCGATAGCGGTGGCCTCGGAGATCGAGCCGATGCGGAGGGCATCCAGCCGTGCCTGGAGCCGCGGCAGCTCGTCCTCGAGCTGCCGCCTCCTCTCGGAGAGCGGACCGTTACGGCGGGCGAAGTCCTCCTTCGAGAGGCTGTCGGCGAGATAGAGGTCGTAGAGGCGGTCCTCCTCGCGCGTGATCTTCGCAAGTTCGGCTTCGGCGGCCTTGACGAGATCTTCATGCGCGAGAGCTTCCTCGTCCCCTGCCCTGCGGTGCGCGCGGATTTCGTCGGGAGACAGCAAGAACGAGCGGAGCTGCTCGCGGTACACCGCCTCAAGATCGATCACCGGTATCTTATTGCGGCACCCGCTGCAGATGTATTTGGGCGAGTTGGACCAGACGTACATCTTGATGCCGCACTCGCAGAAGGCGTACCCGGCAAACAGGTGAAGGGATTTGCGGGCGGGCTTCGTGCCCCGCTTACGGCCCGCGAGCACCGCATTGCAGCGCTCCCAGAGCTCCTCGGAGACGATCGGCTCGCAAGGGATGAGCACCCATTCAGACTCGGGTTTGAGGCTCCAGCTCTTAGTGCGGTCGTCCGTGCGGGTGTAGTTGGCGCGGCGGACGCCTTTGGCGGTCGGGTCGGCGATGAGGCGGCTGACGGTCGTGTCGGAGAACAAGGATCCGTTCCGTGTGCGGTACCCGCGATCGTTGAGGAGCCGCGCGACCGTCTTCTTTCGGCGATGCTCGTCGAAGAGTTCATAGAGGAGCGCGCGAATGGGCGCTTCGTCTGGATGCGGCTCGAGCCGGCCGTCGTGCCAGCGGTACCCGAAGGGAGCCGCGCCGCCGATGGGCTTCCCGAGCTTCGCGCGAACGGGCACGGAGGCAGCGACGCGCTCGGCGATCTCCTCGCGTTCCCACTGCGCCATGGCCGCTATCATCGTGAAGAAGAGGCGCCCCGCGGGCGTGCTGGTGTCAATCGATTCCTGGAGTGAGACCAAGTCCGCGCCACAGGCGCGGAAGATCTCCGCCACCTCGAGAAGCTCCTTGGTGTTGCGCGCGAGACGGGCGAGCTTTGAAAAGACGAGGCCGCTGATACTGCCCGCGCGAACGTCGGCAAGCATCCGCTGCGCTTCCGCGTGCGGGAGCACCGATTTCCCGCTTACGGCTTCGAGGCGGTACACTGTCGCGACATGCCAGCCCTTGGCCTCGGCGTATGCGCGAGCGCGTTTTTCGTGGTGCTCGGGGCTTTGCCCCTGAACCTGATCCTCAGTTGAGACACGAATCCAAATGCCGACAGCTCTTGCGGGCGCTTCCTGGATAGACATGCCACTCCTCCAAGGCTCGATTCTACTCCGCATGAGACTCCTGCGGAAGCAAAATCGGCCGCGAAAAACGATGCATGCTTATGAGGAATTCATGCGAAACCTACAAGATTAAAGGTCGTTTGATCCATTGTCGACTATAATAACTTCTTCATCTGTTGACTCCGTCTTGATGCCAATGCTCCAATGCTCGCTCATCAAAACGGGGGTTTTTGATGCTGCGACCTAACGTGGTCGCCAGGCTGGGGCTGGCGACGATTCTGCTGGCAACTGCGGCAACTGCTCCGGCCAGCGAGACCCGGACCTACACGTACGACGCGCTCGGCCGGCTGGTTACGACATCAAGTAGCGCGGGCGCCAACACCAGCGTCGGCTACGACGCCGCCGGCAACCGCCAGACGTACGTCGTCACCGGCGGGAGCGGCGGCGCCGTCGTCGTCGTCGATGGCGGGTTTGAGCAGCCGCCGCAAAACGGAAGTTATACCTACAATCCAGTCGTAACCGGGGCGACGTTCGTCGGCGCGAGCGGAGTCACAAGCCAGGGCGGCGCGTGGGAATTCACCGCGGCCCCAGAGGGGAGCCAGGTCGCGTTTCTTCAGGGTTCCGGGACAGCGACCGTAAGCACGATCACCCTCAACGTCAGCGGGGTGACCGCAGGCGCCTCTTACACGGTTTCCTTCTACCTTGCCCGCCGATCGAGCTTCGCGCCCAACCCGGTCGAGGTTTGGGCCGGGGGAACCCTGCTCGGCACGTGGTCGCCGCCCGGGACCGCATTCACCCAGTTCACGACGTCCGCGTTCCAGGCGACAGGCGCGACGACCACGATCGAGTTTCGGGTAACCTCGAACGATCCCTACGTAGTGACTGGGCTCGACAAGGTCAGCGTGGTGCCGGCGTCGTGAGGGGCAGTTTGTTCCGACCCGCCTGCTCGGCACTGATGTCCGCGCTGGCGGCGCTTTTCACGATTGCTGCTGCTGCCGCGCAGACGGTAAGCGGTGGCGCGGGCGATCCGCAGCCCTCGGGCCCCAGACGCATCAGCGCCCCCGCTGAAAAATACACCGTTAGCCCCGGCGGCGTCGACATGCGGACGGGTATGTTCGTCTACAAACAGACCGACATTTCGATCGGAGGCGAGGGCGAGAGCGGCGGGCTTTCCCTCGACAGAATCACGGCGCCGAACCCTTACGGCCACCTGACGCCGTTCGGAGGCATGTTCTCGAGCAATTGGGAGATCATGTTGACCGACAAGAGGATCGATATCTTCCGAGGCCTGAACGACGACAATTCGGGCCCCGACTATCGGATCCGCATCTTCTTCGGCGGCCGGTCGGAGACATTCTCCGGCTACGGCAACCAGACCGGCTTCATCCAAATGTCGCAAAATCCGCTCACCAGCCTGACCTACACCGGCGACCGCGCGAGCGGGACGGCGCTCTATACGTTCACAGCGACGGACGGCACGGCCGTCACCTTCCGGCCGGTTGCAGGTATGGATTGTTCGGCGCAGATACGCTGCGCCTACGTCTCCACCATCGTCGAGCCGGACGGGACGCTGCTCAGCTTCGACTACGACTACGACGCCGCGGCCGTGGGGAATAGGGCGCGGCTGCGAAGCATCACCAGCTCGCGAGGCTATGCCCTCGTGCTGGAAGGCGGCGGAAACCTCACCACCAAGGCGTGCGTGCTCAACCTCACGCAAGCGCCGCTTCCTGCCAACCGGCTCTGCCCCGCCAACGCACCGGCGACGGTCACCTACAGCTATTCGGGCGGGCAGCTGACCGGCGTCACCACCGCCAGCAACGTCACCCAATCCTTCACCTATTCCGCCAACAACGTGGGCTTCGTGAAGCCGGGGCAAAGCACGCCATGGCTGACCAACTCCTACGGCGGCAACGGGGGCGGCGACGAGGATTTCGCCTCCTGGTCCATTGTCGGAGCGCAGAGCTTCGCCGACGGCCAGAGCTACACCTACAGCTACGACTACGCCCCGGAGATCGATGGCAAGCCCGACGTTCTGGCCGGCGGCAGCTATACCGACGCGCTGGCGCACAAGACGATCGTACGGTTCGACTTCCCGCTCATGCCGAACGCCACCAATCCGGGGTATGTGTTCGGCGGCGGCTATCCGTACGTGAACTTCGGCGACCTCGTCTATCAGGTTACGCCTGGCCCCACGCAAATCATCGATCCGCTCGACCGCAAGACGACGTTCGACTATTGCGACCGCGTCGCCGCGGCCGGCTACCCCTCCTATGAGCGTAATCGGTGTGTCGTCGGGCGCCTGCAATCTTTCACGGATCCGGAGGGTGCGAAGACCGACCTGTACTACGACGCCTCGCGCACTGTCAGCAAAGCGGTTCGCCATGCGAAGGTCGGCTCGAACCAGGAGGACATCACCACGCTGGCGACCCACAGCTGCGGCGACGCAAGCCTAGCCAAGATATGCGCCAAGCCGACGTCGGTCACCGACGCGCGTCAGCGTACGACCGATTATGCGTACGACCCCGCCCATGGGGGCGTTCTGACCGAGACCGGGCCGGCGGGAGCAAACGGCGTGCGGCCGCAGACGCGATACAGCTATGCCCAGCGCACCGCGTGGATCGCGAACGGGACCGGCTGGGTAGCCGCCGGACCGCCGGTGTGGCTGCTGGTGAGGAAGAGCCTGTGTAAGGTAGGCGCCGCCACCGCGGTAGGCTGCGCCGTTGCCGGCGATGAGATCGTCACGATCTACGATTACGGGCCGGACGCGGGTCCCAACAATCTGCGCCTGCGCGGGATGGTCGTCGACGACGGCGGCCTCTCCCTGCGCACCTGCTACGCCTACGACACTTTGGGCAACAAGATTTCCGAGACGAAGCCCCGCGCCAGCCTCGGAAGCTGCCCGTGAGGGGCGCGGTGCGGGCGGCGGCGCTGGCTCTGGCGCTCTTGCCGGCGGGAGTGCTGGCGCAAGCGTCGCCCTCGCCGTTCACGACCGGCTATCGCTACGATACGGAACGGCGGCTGACGGGGACGATTGCGCCCGATCCCGACGGTACGGGACCGCTCCGTTATCCGGCGGTCAGGAACAGCTACGACGCGGCCGGCCGGCTGGTGCGAGTCGAGAAAGGCGAGCTCCAAGATTGGCAGAGCGAGTCGATATCCCCAGCGGCCTGGCCGAACTTTACGGTCAAGGAGCGCACCGACTATGGCTATGACGCGCTCGACCGAAGGACGGCCGAGGTCGGCGTCGACGTCGTTACGCAGCAGGCAGTGTCGCTGACCCAGTACAGCTACGATCAGGCCGGGCGGCCTGCCTGCACGGCGGTACGGATGAACCTGTCTGCGTTTCCTTGGGGTCTCGACGCCTGCAGCTTGGGGCAGCAGGGGACACAGGGGCCCGACCGCATCACCCGCAACTCGTATGACAAGGCGGGCCAGCTGACGAGGGTCCAGAAAGCGGTCGGAACCGATCGCGAGCAGGATTACGTCGCGTATGAATATACCGACAATGGCAAGCAAAAGGCGGTGATCGACGCCAACGGTAACCGCGCGGAATTGCGCTACGACGGGTTCGACCGGCAGGTGCGCTGGGTATTCCCCTCACGCACGCCGCCGGCACCAAACCAGACCGGTGCCGTCGACGAGGCCGACTACGAGGCGTACGGCTACGATGCGAGCGGCAACCGCACGTCAGTCACCAGGCGCGACGGCTCAGTCATCGTCTACGCTTACGATGCGCTCGATCGGCTGACGCAGAAAAGTGTTCCCGCCTCGGCGAGCGGAGCGGCTGGCTACACCGTCTATTACGGCTACGACAATCGCGGCCTTGAGCTCTACGCCCGCTTCGGCTCAGACTCCGGTGCGGGGATCACGAACGGCTACGACAATGCCGGCCGCCTAACCTCCACGAGCTCGACGATGGAAGGCGCGGCGCGGACTAACTCCTATCTCTACGACGCCGATGGCAACCGCACGCGGCTGAGCTCGACCTCCGGCTATGTGATGAACTGGACCTATGACGGCATGGACCGCATGATCGGTGTCGTCGACAGCAACGGCGAGCAGCTCACGCGGATCGACTATGACGCCGGTGGGCGGCGGTCCGGGCTGGCGCTCGGACCGGGAGGAACGTCGAGCGTCGCCTACGGCTACGACAACGCCGGCCGGCTCGCCAGCATCGGGCACGACCTCGCCGGTAGCACGTACGATCATAGCCTGACGTTCGGCTACAACCCCGCGCACCAGATCGTCACGAAGATCGCTTCGAACGACCTGTACCTGCCGACAGCGCCGGAGAACGTGAACCGTACGTACGGGATAAACGGGCTCAACCAATATACCGGGGCGGGTCCAGCGGGGGCACTGGCGCCGTTCGGGTACGACGCGAACGGTAACCTGACGGCGAGCCCCGCGCCGACCGGCGGCACGCTCGGCTATGTTTACGACGCCGAGAACCGGCTGGTGAGCGCCACCCAGACGGTGAGCGGTGCCCCTTCGACCCTTGCGACCTTGTCCTACGATCCCGACGGGCGGCTCTGGCAGGTGTCCACGCCGTCGGGCAGCGTCACGAGGTTCAACTATGACGGCGACCGGCTCATCGAGGAGTTTAGTGGCTCCGGAAGCTGGCTTCGCTCCTACGTCCACGGGCCGGGCCCCGACGAGCCTTTGGTCTGGTATGAGGGCACCGGCGGCCCGGTGCGGCGCTACCTCCATGCCGACCACCAAGGATCGGTGATCGCCGCAGCGGACGATGGTGGCAACTACGTCGGTCGCGCCTCCTATGACGAATGGGGAGTTCCCAACTCCAGCGCGCTCACTAACGTGGGAAGGCTCGGCTACACCGGCCAGGCGTGGATTCCCGAGCTCGGCATGTGGTATTACAAGGCTCGGATCTACTCCCCGACCCTGGGACGGTTCCTGCAGACAGATCCCATTGGCTACAAGGACCAGGTCAATCTATATTCGTATGTCGGGAATGATCCCGTCGATGGAAAAGACCCGACCGGTCTGTATGAACAAGATGTCCATTATGCCCTGACCTACGCACTGGCTCGCGCCGCTGGTTTTTCCCGCGCAATGGCGAGAGCCGTGGCTGCTGCGGATCAAGGCCTCGATGACGATTCAGCAACGTCAGCCATGCATATTTCGCTCTCACGAGAGGCTATCAGTATACGAGCGAATTTCCATTTCACGAGTCCTGAGCGACGGAGGGCGATGTACAATACCTTTTCCCGTTCGCACCAGCCACGAGATCTCGGCCGTTATCTCCATGCTCGCCAGGACGCTTATTCGCACCGGGGCTACGGTCCCGTTGCAGGACACACAGGCACTGCCCACTGGCCAGATAAGACCTTCACGAATGTTCCCAAGGCCAACAGCATGGCACGCGACACTTACTCAATCTTGGTCGGGGCAAAGGGCGCATTGGGCGAACGGGGCGAAGCGGTCCCCTTTGGCGAAATCTCAGGAAGCGTACAAAGATTCAATGAATCTAGGACGGACGCTGATAAAAATAAAGCGTTGGGAGAAATTTTACAGCGGGCCAATTCGAGGTAAGTCAGGCGATGCTAGCAAAGCACTTCTCAGTCTTATTGGCGCTCCTGATTAGTGTCGACTGCTCAAAGCAGCCAGAGGAAGCAACTGTTCGACAGCGCTTTGACTCGTATATGACCGCTTGGCGGGACCGCGATGGTCGTAAGGTGTGGAATATGATGTCGCCGCGACTCAGGAAAGGAAACGACGCAGAGGCTTCTGATGTCATACAGCTATTCAAGAACCGCGGAATCTACCCTGTGAAATACGTCATTAGGCGGGTTGATATAGAGCATGAAGTCTCAAACGTTTTTGCAAATATAGAATATTCTGACTTAGCAGGTAATAAGGCGGCTCAGTACGAACGATGCCGATTTGTGCTTGTGCAGGGTACGTGGTATTTCGAGGAATGTTTACTTGCCTCGTAAGGCGAAATTCAGCTTCGTCAGGCGCTAGTTCGAGTGCGACTTTGGAGTGGATCTGGTAGGCATCGCTGGACACCGCCAGTTTTCTCGCCTGCAGGGTGCGTATTGCAAGAGTTCCGACACTTCCTATACCCGACGGGGGTCACGAAGCCTCCCAAATCTGTGACGCTCCCAACTGAAAGTGGGTGATCGTAACAGCCGCCGCGTCGAAGATGGCCATCCGTCGCTGCGGCCCTTCCCATGCCCGCCTCGGCGACGGCAGCTTATGGCGCAGCACCTCGTAGCTTCGGGCGATTGCCTCCGCTATCTCCTGCCTCGTCCGTGCTCCCACCGCACCGAACGCTCCGCAGATCTGCTCGCGCGAGAAGACCCCCACGTCCATTCCACGGCCTTCTGCGAGGACGGTCGCCGCCTTGCACAACCGCACCACTCGTTTTGATCGCCGCAGGAGCGGCCCTTCATATGCCTCCATCACCAACGCGTGCGGCTCGAGGCGCTTCAGAAGCCGCTCGAGTTTGCGCAGGCAGGTAGCGTTCTTCTCTGACCGGCTTTCGCAGGTGCCGAAGTCATAGATCGTCAGCGGGCTCGAGAACGCCACCCAACCGAAACCGTGACTGGTGGGGTGGAACCCAAAGGTGAGTTCGCCCGATTCCGGGGCCTTCATGCCCCTCCGCCGTTACCCGCCCGCGCTACCATGTCCGCGAAGAGTTGCCGCTTCCGCCGCGTAACCGGATCGTTCCTATCGCCCCAGCGCAAGTCGAGCTCGGCCGCCCGACGCATCACCGCGTCCTCGATCGCCGAGTACACTCGAGGGAAGAGCCGCCGGGGCTCCGGCCCAAATATTATTTGGAGCCCGAGCGCCGCGCTGAGCGTCGGATGCTCCTCCCCCTTCTCGTACCGGGAGACGCGGCCTTGGCTCACATCAAGGAGTTCGGCTAACTCGCCCT
>JAFAZW010000053.1 GCA_019239415.1 Alphaproteobacteria bacterium | reverse complement strand
CCTATACCGGCCGAAGGATGGAAGAGCCGAAATATCTGGTCGGGCAGTTGCTCCTCGCCATGCCCGGCATCGGCGACCCGCGCTTCGAGAAAGCGGTGATCGCGATGTGCGTCCACGACGAGAACGGCGCGCTCGGCATCGGCCTCGGGCGGATCGAGCCGCGGATCAGCTTCCATGCTTTGCTGAAGCAGCTCGACATCGATCCGGGGGTCGCGCCCGACGTGCCGATCCATCTCGGCGGCCCGGTCGAGCCGCAGCGCGGCTTCCTGCTTCACTCGGCCGACTGGGGCGGCCAGGAGAGCGTCGACGTCGCCGGCCGCTGGGCGCTGACGGCGACGCTCGACATCCTGCGGGCGATCGCCGAGGGCCGCGGGCCGAGCCGCTGGGTCGCCGCGCTCGGCTATGCCGGCTGGGGCGCGGGGCAGCTCGAGCAGGAGCTTTGCGGCAACGGCTGGTTCCCCACCCCGGGCGACGAGCATCTGCTCTACGAGTGCGACGTCGACTCGCGCTGGTCCACGGCCTTCCAGCAGGCGGGCGTCGACCCGCGCCTGCTCACGGCCGATTTCGGCACGGCCTGAATCCACATATAAAGATATCTTTATATTTGCAATTGTCGCTCCGGGCGATTAGCGCTTGCGCGGCACTTTCAGCAACATCCGGAGACTTTCCTCGTGGCCACTCAAGCCCAGACCCGCTTCGACGACTATGTGATCGCAGACATTGGCCTCGCCGATTTCGGCCGCAAGGAGATCGAGATCGCCGAGACCGAGATGCCGGGCCTGATGGCGCTGCGCGAGGAATTCGGCGCGTCGAAGCCGCTCAGCGGTGCCCGCGTCACCGGCTCGCTCCACATGACGATCCAGACCGCGGTGCTGATCGAGACGCTGACCGCGCTCGGCGCGCAGGTCCGCTGGGCGTCGTGCAACATCTTCTCGACCCAGGACCATGCCGCCGCCGCGATCGCGGCGTCGGGCGTCCCCGTCTTCGCCGTCAAGGGCGAGACGCTCCAGGAATATTGGGATTATGTCGAGCGGATCTTCGACTGGGGGAATGGCGAAACCTGCAACATGATCCTCGACGACGGCGGCGATGCTACCATGTTCGCTTTGTGGGGCGCGCGCATCGAGGCGGGCGAGCAATTCCCGGCGCCGGAGAATGAGGAGGAGGAGGTCTTCCAGGCCACCGTCCGCCGCGTCATCGCCAAGTCGCCGGGCTTCCTCACCAAGACCGTCCAGGCGATCCGCGGCGTCTCGGAGGAAACCACGACCGGCGTCCACCGCCTCTACGAGCTCTCCAAGCAGGGCAAGCTTCCCTTTCCGGCGATCAACGTCAACGACAGCGTGACGAAGTCGAAGTTCGACAACCTCTACGGCTGCAAGGAATCGCTGGTCGACGCGATCCGCCGCGCGACCGACGTCATGCTCGCCGGCAAGATCGCCTGCGTCGCCGGCTTCGGCGACGTCGGCAAGGGCAGCGCCGCGTCGCTCCGCAACGGCGGCGCCCGCGTCCTCGTGACGGAGGTCGATCCGATCTGCGCGCTGCAGGCGGCGATGGAGGGCTATGAGGTCGTGACGATGGAGGAGGCCGCTACCCGCGCCGACATCTTCGTCACCGCCACAGGCAACGCCGACGTCATCACGCTCGATCACATGCGGGCGATGAAGAACATGGCGATCGTCTGCAACATCGGCCATTTCGACAGCGAGATCCAGATCGGCGCGCTTCAGAACATGAAGTGGACCGAGATCAAGCCGCAGGTCGACGAGGTCGAGTTTCCCGACGGCAAGAAGCTCATCGTGCTGTCGAAGGGCAGGCTCGTGAACCTCGGCAACGCCACCGGCCACCCGAGCTTCGTCATGTCGGCGAGCTTCACCAACCAGACGCTCGCCCAGATCGAGCTGTGGACCAAGTCCGACCAGTATCAGAACGATGTCTACGTGCTCCCCAAGCACCTCGACGAAAAGGTCGCGGCGCTCCACCTCGAGAAGCTCGGCGTGAAGCTCACCAAGCTCAGCGAGAAGCAGGCCGGCTATATCGGCGTGCCGGTCGAGGGGCCGTTCAAGCCGGACCATTACCGCTACTGAGGCACGGGCGTCGGGACGGTCGCCGTGGCCGTCCCCTTTCGCCCCTCGCCGTGTCGGGGGATCTCTCCGGCCGCCGCGCGGGAGCCGCCGTGACAGGGCACGGCGCATTAGGTTATGCTGCCGCTCCAAAGACTTGGAGGGGGAGCTGCGGAATGCGGTACAGGCTCCTGCTCACGACGGCCGCACTCGCCGTCGTCGTCTCTGGCTGCGGCGACGACGAACGCCAATCTGAAGTCACTCGTCGCGAGCCAGATCTTTGCCAATCAGGCCGTCGAGATCGTCATCGTCTCGCCGGGAAAGGCCGACGGCACGCCGGCCTCGATCACGGTCGGCGATCCGGGATCGATCGTGTTCGCCTACGATGCGCCGACCCAGAGCTACACGATCACCGGCGCCACCCTGTCGACGGCCTACGGGCCGGCGGATCTTCAGGCGAACGCCTCGGCCGATCCGACCGCCCTTCGCTATCAGCACGGTCCGAACGACGTCCTTACAACGGCCCGCAGCGTCGGCTTCGGCGACACGAGCGTGCCGTGGCAGGAGCTGTCCTACGTCGGCTACGGCTTCTGGAACTGGTCCTCCAGCACGTCCCCGCGGAACGTCTTCTTCGTCTACGGGCTCCCCACCGATCCCGCCGCCCTGCCGACGACCGGCTCCTACACCTACCGTACCGACGGCGACGAGCTGTCCTGGGAAGCGAACGTCCTGTCGTACCGCCACGGCAGCTTCCTCGACCTCAGCGCCGATTTCGCCGCGGGGACGGTGACGGCCCGCATCTATTCCGGAAACGCGCCGGCCCCCGGCTTCCCGAAGCCGCTCGCCGGGCAGGGCACCGGTCTCATCGACCGGACGAAGGGAAGCTTCTCGGTGACCCTCAGCGGCGGGGGCTGGTCGGGGAGCCTGCAGGGCCGCTTCTACGGCCCGGGGGCGAGCGAGGTCGGGACGGCCCATGCGGTGCGTTCCGCGTCGGGGGCCGGGGTCGTCGGCGCCATGGCCGGCGCGAAGCAATAGCCGCGCACCTTCGCGCGTGACGGACGTGCGATTCGCTCCTAATCAGCCCTTCCGACAAGCGTCTGGAGGGATTCATGAAGTATCAGGTGACGGCGGCGCTGGCCGCGACTCTGGCGGCGGGCGCGGGCTGGGCGCAGTCGCCGCCCACCCAGACGTCTAAGCAGGACCAGCCGGTCCAGTCGACCCAGGCGCCCGAGAACCAGGCCATCCGTCCCGAGCAGAAGGTCACCGGCCCCCTCACCCCGGCAATGGGCTCCGCCCCCGCCGCCAGCAATCGGGGCACGCCGGACAAGTGGGACGTCAATGCGCCGCCCGGCCTCTCGACGCGCGAGATCCGCATCGACACCGCGGAAGGCAGCTGGATGAACGTCGACGTCTCGCCGGACGGCAGGACGATCGCCTTCGACCTCCTCGGCGACATCTACACGATGCCGATGGCGGGCGGCACGCCCCGGCGGATCGCGGAGGGGCTCGCCTACGAGCACCAGCCGCGCTTCTCGCCCGACGGGCGCCGCATCGCGTTCACCTCGGACCGCGGCGGCGGCGACAATATCTGGATCATGAACGTCGACGGCTCCGACAAGCGCCAGCTGACCAAGGAGGATTTCCGGCTCCTCAACCAGCCGAGCTGGAGCCCGGACGGACGCTTCATCATCGCCAAGAAGCATTTCACCACCGGCCGCTCCCTGGGCACCGGCGAGGTATGGCTCTACCATGTCTCCGGCGGCGGCGGCGTGCCGCTCGTCAAGAAGCCGAACGAGGTCCACCAGAAGGAGCTGGGCGAGCCGATCTACGCCCCCGACGGCAAGAGCTTCTATTATACCCGCAACGTCACCGCCGGTCCGATCTTCGAATATGCGCAGAATTCGAACACCGACCTGTTCGACATCGAGCGCTACG
Source organism: Alphaproteobacteria bacterium (assembly GCA_019239415.1). Taxonomy (GTDB): domain Bacteria; phylum Pseudomonadota; class Alphaproteobacteria; order Sphingomonadales; family Sphingomonadaceae; genus Allosphingosinicella. The sequence continues at coordinate 91,109 of JAFAZW010000053.1, read as the reverse complement.
ACATGGACACGGGCGAGGTGACCAAGGCGGTGAGCGGCGTCGGCGGCTCGGTGCGGCCCACCCCCTCCCCCGACGGGAAGAAGATCGCCTTCGTCCGGCGCGAGCGGGCGCGCTCGAAGCTCTACGTCAAGGACCTCGCCTCGGGCGAAGAGCGCAAGATCTACGACAATCTCGATCAGGACGTGCAGGAGACGTGGGCGGTCACGGGGGTGTACCCGAACATGGCCTGGACGCCGGACGGCCGCAGCCTCGTCTTCTGGGCGGGAGGCAAGATCCGGCGCGTGAACGCCGACGGGTCCGGGGCAGCGGAAATCCCCTTCCGCGTCGCCGACACGCGCGTCGTCATCGACGCCACGCACCCGCAGGTCGAGGTCGCGCCGGACCGGTTCACCACCAAGATGCCGCGCTGGGCGACCGTCTCGCCGGACGGACGCGAGGTGGTGTTCGAGACGCTCGGCAAGCTGTGGATCAAGCCGGCAGCGGGCGGCACGGCGCGGCGCCTCGTGCGGGGCGATGAGAACGAGCTGGAGCTCTATCCGAGCTGGTCGCGCGACGGGCGCAGCATCGTCTTCGTCGGCTGGACCGACCAGGGCCTGGGCCACGTCCGCACCGTTCCCGCCGCCGGCGGCGCGGCGCGCGACGTCTTCAGCCAGCCCGGCCACTATGCCCGCCCCTCCTTCTCGCCGGACGGCAGGACGATCGTCTTCGAGCAGGGCCGCGGCGGCTTCCTCACCTCCTCGCGCTGGTCCGAGAATCCCGGCGTCTACCGCGTCGCCGCGACCGGCGGGACTCCCGTCAGGGTGACGAAGGACGGCGAGGAGCCGCAGTTCGGCGAGTCGAACGACCGGCTGTTCATGCTCGCCAACGCTAACAACAAGCGCCAGCTGGTCAGCACCGACCTCAACGGCCAGGCCAGGCGCGTCCATTCGACCGGCGACATGGTCAACGATTATTCCGTCTCGCCCGACGGCCGCTTCCTCGCCTTCCGGCAAAACTACCAGGCGTTCGTCATGCCGCTCATGCCGGGGACGCAGGACGTCGCCGCCGACGAGCGCGGCGGCCCCCTCCCCGTCACCAGGGTCAGCGGCGACGGCGGCGATTTCATCCACTGGTCGCAAAACGGCCAGCGGGTGCACTGGTCATTGGGGCCGACGCTCTACACGGCCGACGTGAACGGCCTGTTCGCCACCGCGCCCCAAGGGAAGGAGGCGCCGAAGTTCCAGGCGCCGAAGACCGGCCTCGACCTGTCGATGGACGTCGCGGCCGACAAGCCGACCGGCACCATCGCCCTCGTCGGCGCCAAGATCGTCACCATGGCCGACCGGCAGGGCGGCATCATCCCCGACGGCCTCATCGTCGTGCGCGGCGACCGCATCGTCGCGGTGGGTCCGCGCGGCTCGGTCGCGATTCCCGCCGGCGCCAGGACGGTCGATGTTGCGGGCAAGACCATCGTCCCCGGCTGGGTCGACGCCCACGCCCACGGGCCGCAGGGCGAGGACGATCTGGTGCCGCAGCAGAACTGGTCGTCGATGGTCAACCTCGCCATGGGCACGACCACGATCCACGATCCCTCCGCGCGCGCCGCGCAGATCTTCGTCGCGGCCGAGATGCAGCGCGCCGGCAAGATCCTTGCCCCGCGCACCTTCTCGACCGGCGAGATCATCTACGGCGCCAAGTCGCCGGACGTGTATGCCGAGATCAACAATTTCGAGGACGCGCTGCAGCACGTCCGGCGGCTGAAGGCGGAAGGGGCGCGCAGCGTCAAGAATTACAACCAACCGCGCCGCGAGCAGCGCCAGATGGTCGTCGCCGCCGCCCAGCGCGAAGGCGTGGAGGTCGTCCCGGAGGGCGGCTCGCTCTACACGATGGACGTGACGCTCGTGCAGGACGGCAATTCGACGCTCGAGCACAACGTGCCGCTGCGCGTCTTCTACGACGACCTCGTCCAGTTCTGGAGCCAGACCAAGACCAACTACACCCCCACCCTCGTCGTGACCTATGGCGGACCGGCGGGCGACCCCTATTGGCGCCAGCACACGGACGTGTGGAAGCACCCGCTCCTCAGCCGGCATGCGCCGCCCGGCATCCTCCAGTCGCAGAACGTGCGCCGGGTGATGGCGCCCGAGGAGGATTATGTCGACGCGGACAGCGCCCGGGAGGCGAAGAAGCTCGCCGACCGCGGCGTCCAGGTATCGATCGGCGCCCACGGCCAGCAGGCGGGTCTCGGCCCGCATTGGGAGATGTGGAGCTTCGTGCGCGGCGGCTGGTCGCCGATCGAGGCGCTGCGCGCCGCGACGATCATGCCGGCCACCTCCTTGGGCTACCAGAAGGACGTCGGCTCATTGGAAGTCGGCAAGCTCGCCGACCTCGTGGTGCTCGACGCCGATCCGACCATCGACATCCGCAACACCGACAAGGTGCGCGAGGTGATGCTCGGCGGCCGCCTCTACGACGCGGCGACGCTGAACGAGGTCGCCACCGGCACCCGCACCCGCCAGCCCTATTGGTGGGAGCAGCCCGGCACGCCGACGACCGCCGGCGGCATGGCCGTGGCGGCGGGACGCGCCTATGACGGGGATTGACTTAGGTTAGGTTGGCGGCTCTTGCCGCGGCGGCGCCGCTGCGCTTCGATCGCTGTATCACCCCAGCCGGATGGCGGGATCGTTTCGCAGCCGTTTGCGTTGGGAGTGGCCGGACAATGGAGCAGCAGTTGGACACCCCGGCCAAGGCGGATTTCGGCATCGGCGGACTCGATGAGGTCACGGCCGGCGGGCTCACCGCGGGCCGCCTCTTCTTGCTGGAGGGCACGCCCGGCACCGGCAAGACCACCATCGCCACCCAATTCCTGCTGGCGGGCGCGGAAAAGGGCGAGCGCTCGCTCTACATCACCCTTTCCGAGACCGAGGAGGAATTGCGCGCCGGCGCCGCCTCCCACGGCTGGTCGCTCGACGATATCACGCTCTTCGAACTGGTGCCGCCGGAGAGCCTCCTCGACGAGGAGCAGCAGCAGAGCCTGCTTTACTCCTCGGACCTGGAGCTCGGCGAGACGACGAAGCGGATCTTCGAGGCCTTCGAGCAAGCGAAGCCGCAGCGGGTCGTCCTCGACAGCCTCTCGGAAATCCGCCTGCTCGCCCAGTCGTCGCTCCGCTACCGGCGCCAGATCCTCGCGCTCAAGCACTATTTCTCGCGCAGCGGCGCGACCGTGCTGATGCTCGACGACCTCTCCACCGATGCCAACGACCGCACCATGCACAGCATCGCCCACGGCGTCTTCCGGCTCGAGGAACTGTCGCCCGAATACGGCTCGGAGCGGCGGCGGCTGAAGGTCGTCAAATATCGCGGCCAGCGCTACCGCGGCGGCTACCACGATTTCGTCATCGATACGGGCGGCATCCGCGTCTTCCCGCGGCTGATCTCGGCGGAGCACCGCCGTCCGTTCGAGCGGGAGCTTCTGACCACCAACTCACCCGAGCTCAACGCCCTCCTCGGCGGCGGCATCGAGCGCGGCTCCAGCACCCTCATCCTCGGTCCCGCCGGGACCGGCAAGTCGCTCTACACCCTGGGGTTCGTCGCCGGCGCGGTGCAGCGCGGCGAATGCGCGGCGATGTTCGTGTTCGACGAGGAGCTGGGCCTGCTCTTCGAGCGCGCCAAGGGCCTCGGCATCGAGCTCCAGCCAATGGTCGATTCCGGCCACCTCTTCATCGAGCAGGTCGATGCGGCGGAGCTGACGCCCGGCGAGCTGTCCGAGCGGGTGCGGCGCTGCGTCGAGGAGCATAATGCCCGCACCGTCGTCATCGACAGCCTGAACGGCTATCAGGCGGCGATGCCCGGCGAGCAGGCGCTGATCCTGCACATGCACGAGCTGCTCCAATATCTGAACCGGCGCGGCGCCTCGACCTTCCTGACGGTCGCGCAGCACGGCCTGGTCGGCGACATGAAGGCGCCGGTCGACGTCACCTATCTTGCCGACACCGTCATCCTGCTGCGCTATTTCGAGGCGCGCGGTCGCGTCCGCCGCGCGGTGTCGGTCGTCAAGAAGCGCACCGGGCCGCACGAGGATACGATCCGCGAATATCGGATCGACCGCCGCGGCATCACGCTCGGCGAGCCGCTGGTCGCCTTCCAGGGCGTGCTGCGCGGGGTGCCGGAGCTGATCGGCGAGGAGCAGGAGCTGCTCGAGGCGCCGGCCGGGTGATCCCCCATCTTTCGGAACGTGCACTGATCCTGGCGCCGCAGGGCCGCGACGCTGCGGTCGCGTGCGCCATGCTCGTGGAAGCGGGGCTTCGCTGCATGGTCTGCCGCGGCCTTTCCGAACTCACCGACGAGATTGCCGCCGGCGCCGGCTATGCCCTGATCACCGAAGAGTCCCTGCTGGGCGCCGATCTCGCCCCGCTGGCCGAGTGGCTGCGCGGCCAGGGCGAATGGTCGGACTTCCCCTTCGTCCTCCTCACGCAACGGGGCGGCGGCCTCGAGCGCAACCCCGCAGCCAGGCGCTATCTCGAAGTGCTCGGCAACGTCACCTTCCTCGAGCGGCCGTTTCACCCCACGACCCTCGTCAGCCTTGCCCGCTCGTCGCTCCGCTCGCGCCGCCGGCAATATCAGGCGCGGGCGCGGCTCGAGGAGCTGCACCAGCTCACCACCGACCTCGAACGGCGCGTCGAGGAGCGCACCCGCGAGCATGAGGAAGCGATGGCGCAGCTCCACGAGGCGCAGAAGCTGGAAACGCTCGGCCAGCTCACCGGCGGCGTCGCCCACGATTTCAACAACCTGCTGACGCCGATTACCGGCGCGCTCGACCTCCTCCATCGCAAGTACGGCGCGGAGGATGCCCGCTCCGCCCGGCTCATCGCCAACGCCCTCCTCGCCGCGGACCGCGCCAAGACGCTCGTCCAGCGCCTGCTCGGCTTCGCGCGGCGGCAGACACTGCAGACCCAGGCGATCGACGTCGGCGAGCTGCTCGCGGGCATGCGCGACCTCATCGCCAGCTCGGTCGGCTCGACGATCGAGCTGCGCATCCGCAGCGCGCCCGGCCTTCCCGCCGCGCTCGCCGACCCGAACCAGCTCGAGCTCGCCATACTCAACCTGTGCGTCAACGCCCGCGACGCGATGCCGCAGGGCGGGCCGCTGACCATCGTTACGGAGGAGGCGGCGGTCGGCCCCGGCTCACCGCTGCGGCTCAGCCCCGGCCTTTACGTGCACCTGTCGGTGATCGACGCCGGCTGCGGCATGGACGCCGATACGCTCGCGCGGGCCGTCGAACCCTTCTACTCGACGAAGGAGACCGGCCGCGGCACCGGGCTCGGCCTGTCGATGGTCCACGGCCTCGCCGCGCAGCTGGGCGGCGGCTTCGTCCTCTCCAGCGCACCCGACGAAGGCACGCGCGCCGACCTCTATCTGCCGGTTGCCGGCGCCGCGCAGCAGCCGCTGGCGACACGAACCGCGCTCGCCGCGCCGCCGACGGGCCGTCCGCTCACGGTCTTGCTGGTGGACGACGAGGACATCGTGCGGACCGGTACGGCCGAAATGATCCGCGACCTCGGGCACGCGGTCATCGAAGCGAGCGGCGGCGCCGAGGCGCTCGCGCTTCTCGCCGACGGCGCCGCTCCGGACATCGTCGTTAGCGACTACAAGATGCCGCGCATGGACGGGGCCGAGCTTTCCCGCCTCCTCCGGGCCGGCCACCCGGCGCTGCCGATCCTGATTATCACCGGCTATACCGGCACCACCGACGACGTCCTCCACCTCCCCCGGCTCGCCAAGCCGTTCGGACGGGCGGAGATCGCCGCGGCGCTCGCCGGCTTGGCCGCGGGCGACGACAATGTGGTCCGGCTGCCGCGCAAGGGTACGAGGCCCGAAGGGCGCTGAGACACGCCCTTCGAGACCGGCACGGCTCGGCTCAGCGGTGGCGCCGCGCCTTCTTCTTCTTGACGACCTTGTGCTTGACGACCGTCTTGTGCGTCGTCGTGGTGGACGTGCTCTGCGTTGACGTCGTCACCGTCGGCTGCGTGGTCGTGGTCGTCACCGTCGTGCTGCTGGCGGCATAGACGTTGGGCGTCGCGACCCAGCGGCCCTGCGGGTCGTAATAGCCCCAGGCGGTGCCGGCATGCCAGTGGCCGTCGGCGTCGTAATAGCCGGGCTGCGGGTCGGGCGCCCAGCGGCCGCTCGCATCGCGGTGCCACGGCGCCGCGCCCGCCACCCAGCGGCCGCTCGCGTCGTAATGACCGACCGCCGCACCGGACACCCAGCGGCCATTCTCGTAATGGCCCGGGTAGCTCGGCGGCACCGGCTGGCCGCTGGCGTCGTAGTAACCGTAGGAGGTCGATGGCACCCAATAGCCGTTCGGATCGTAATAGCCGCTGGCGGCGGGATCGCCGGTGGTCGACACCCAGTTGCCGCGGGAATCGTAATAGCCGCTGGGATAGCCGCTGTGCCATACGCCCTGGGCGTCGTAATAGCCCGCGGGCGGGTTCGGCCGGGTCGCGCCGACGTGCCAGACGCCGTACTGGTCGTAATAGCCGTAGGCGTCCGGCCGCTGCCGTTGGTCCCACGGCACGCAGTTGGTGGTGGTGCTCGAGCTGCCGCCGTTCAGCACGGTGGCGCCGAGGGCCCCGAGAATCTGTCCGGCGGTCCCGCCGACCGCGCTGCCGACGGCGCTGCCGACGGTCGACGCGACGCTCGTATTCGGCGTCTGATAGCAGATAGGGGGCTGTGCGGCGGCCGCGGCCGGGACCAATATGGTCGCGAACGCAGCGGCCAGAATCCGTTTGCGCATGGCTCATCCTCCATAACGGTTCCAACGGACCCGAAACGAAGGCCGCCTGTCGCTTGTTCCTGCGACGCCGTCGGCGATTGATCCAAATCAACAGCGGCGCGTTCGGGCGCGATGGTGTGGACCGCCGTCGAGCTGATCGCCGGCGTCGTGCTGGCGGTGATGACGCTGCGCGACGTGTTCGACACCGTCATCGTGCCCGGCGGCAGCCGCGCGACGCTGCATGTCGCACGGCGCCTCAGCTCCCTCCTTCTGCCGGTCTGGAAAGGGCTGCGCGGGCGGGGACGCGGCCTCTCGACCATGTTCGCGCCGTTGGTGCTGGTCGCCTCCTTCGCGGCCTGGATGATGTTGCTCGGTCTGGCCTTCGGACTGCTTGCCCTGGCGGCCGGCAACTCCTTCAGGCCGCGTCTCCACAGCTTCGGCGACGCCATCTTCGCGGCCGGCAGCGCCCTCGTCACCGTCGGGGAGAGCAACAGCGTGATCGCCGGTCCGGGGCGGTGGGTCATCCTCGCCGCCGGTTTCTGCGGCCTCGCGGTGATGACGATGGCGGTCACCTACCTCCTCGAGGTCCAGTCGAGCATCGCGCGGCGCGACGCCGGCATCTTCAAGCTGCGCACCTCGGCGGGAGACCCGCCGTCCGCCGTCGCCTTGCTCGAGAAATACGGGCGGATCGACGCTTCGGAAGAACTGCCGCGCGTGCTGCGCGACGGCCGCGACTGGTGCGCGACGGTGCGCCAGAGCCATAGCTCCCACCCGTCGCTCATCTATTTCCGCTCGACCGGCACCGGCTCCGGCTGGCCGGCCGCGCTCGGCGCCCTGCTCGACCTCGCCCTGATCGTCGAGCGCTGGCTCGACCGGCCGGACCTCCGCGGTCTCGCCATCCTGCTGCGCGAGGACGGCTGGCGCATGGCCGAGGAGCTCGGCCGGACGGTCGGCCTGCGCCCCCACGCCTGCCCACCCTCGGCCGAGGCCGCGGCGACGGTGGCCCACCGCCTCCGCGCGGCTGGCTACCTTCCGCGCGAAGGCTTCGACGCCGCCGCCTTCGCCCTCGAGCGCGAGGCCCACTCCGCCTGGGTCCGCGCCCTCGCCCGCCACCTCGGCCGCGACGAGGCCCCGCTGCTCCCGGCGGACTGACTTTCCTGTGGATAGGCGTCCCTTGCACCTTGCTATCTCCATGCCATTGCTGTAGGTTCGCTCTTCGTTCCAGGGAGATCGGGATGGAGCCGCTGGTCCTCGTCATCATCGCGATCGCCGCTCTCGGCGGCGCCGGCCTCGGCTGGTTTCTGGGAAGCCGCGCCGCCACTCAGGCCCTTGCCGACCGCGACGCTGCGGCGCGCGAGCGCGACCGGGTGCGTGCCGAAAGCGAGGACTGGCGCGGTAAGTTCAACGAGGCGATCGTCAACCTCGCTGCCGAGCGCCGGACGGCCGAACGCGTCGAGTCGCTGGACACGGAACTGCGCCAGGAGCGCGGAAAGGTGGCCCAGCTTTCGGGCCAGCTCGCCGCCTTTGAACGCGGCGAGCTGGAACGGCAGCGCGCTCACGACCAGCAGCTCGCGCAGCTCAAGGAGATGGAAGCGAAGCTCGAGGCGCGGTTCGCCGAGCTCGCGGGCAAGGCCGTCGAAGGCGCCCATGACGTCTTTCTGAAGCGCGCCGAAGAGCGCCTCGGCCAGGCAGGCGACCTGCATCAGGAGAAGCTGAAGACGCTCCTGCAGCCGGTTGAGACGACGCTCAAGCGCTACGAGGAGGGCCTCGCCCAGGTCGAGAAGGAGCGGGTCGGGAGCTATCGCGAGCTGCGCGAGGCGATCGAGCAGGTCCGCAGCGGCCAGAACGAGGTCAAGTCCGAAGCGGCGAAGCTGGTGAACGCGCTCCGCGCGGCGCCCAAGACCCGTGGCCGCTGGGGTGAGCAGCAGTTCAAGAACCTGATCGAGATCGCCGGTCTTTCGGGTTTCGTCGACTTTCAGGAGGAGGTCACCGTCGGCACGGACGACGGCAACCTGCGCCCCGATTTCGTGATCCGGCTTCCCGGCGATCAGCAGTTGGTGGTGGATGTGAAATGCTCGCTCGAAGCCTATCTGCAGGCGGCCGAGGCGGACGATCCCGATCGGCGCCGGACCTGCCTCGACGACCATGCCCGAGCGGTCCGCGGTCACGCCGAGGCCCTGGCGAAGAAATCCTATTGGGACCAGTTCGCGCGCGCCCCTGATTTCGTCATCATGTACGTGCCCGGCGACAATTTCATCGGCGCGGCGCTCGAAGCCGATCTGGAGCTTTGGGAGCGGGCGGCGCGCAAGCGGGTGATCATCTGCGGCCCCTCGACCTTCCTGCCGATGGCGCGCACCGTCGCCGGCATCTGGCGTCAGGAGAAGCTGGCGCAGGAGGCAAAGCAGATCGGTGCGCTCGGCAAGGAGATGTACGACCGCCTGGCGGTGGTTGCCGCGAAGCTGAAGACGGTCGGCAGCGGCCTCGGCACCGCGGTGCGCAACTATAACGAGTTCGTCAGCTCGTTCGAAAGCCGCGTGATGGTCACCGGCCGCCGCTTTCGGGACCTCAACGTCGAGACGGGCGCCCGCGAGATCGAGGAGGTGCCCCACGTCGAGGCGCTCCCGCGTTACGGCGACCTGGATCCGGCGGCGCTGCTCGTCGAGCCGATCTCGCCGCCCGACGGCGAGCCCGCGGCCTAGGCGGAGTCTTTGGGGCCCTTTACCGCGCCGGCGCGCCGTGCCGGCCGATGCAGGGCGTGGCGCCGTCGCGGCCGATCGCCCTCTCCCACCCCGGCTTGTGGGGCGCGCATCGCACCTCGGCGGCTTCGGACGCCGGCGCGGGGGCGGTGAAGGCGGGGACGGCGCAGGCGGCGGCAACAGCGCCAAGGAGCCAGGCGGGCCAATAGGGCATCGTCACGCGGTGACGTCTTACTCGGGTACGCATGCGCGGCTCAACGGCGGCGGCGATTCGCCGGTTCCCCGGCTGCGGCGAGCCGTGGGGCGGCCGCGACCGCCTCAGGCCGTGCCGTAGTCGGCCGCCAGCAGCCGCGGGTCGATGCCCGCGCTCCGGAACGCGCTCGCCCAGCGCGAGCCGACGTCGCAATCGTAGAGCAGGAAATCGCTGCCCGGCGCCGCGAACCAGCCGTTGCCGCACAATTCCTGCTCGAGCTGACCCGGTCCCCAGCCGGCATAACCGAGCGCGGCCACCCAGCGGCTCGGGCCGCGCCCCTCGGCGATCGCCCTCAGGATGTCGAGCGTCGCGGTCAGCGTCCAGCGGCCGGCGACGCCGACGCTCTCCTGCCCGCCCCAGTCGGGCGAATGGAGGAGGAAGCCGCGCTGCGGTTCGACGGGCCCGCCAAGATGGATCGGCACGTCCGGCGCCACGCCCGGGTCGATGTCGAGCTGCCGCAACAGTTCGTGGAAGCCGATCCGCGGCACGATCCGCCCGAGGCCGATGCCGAGCGCGCCATTGTCGTCGTGGACGCACATCGCAATCACCGCTTTCTCGAAACGCGGATCGCCGATGCCGGGCATGGCGAGGAGCATTTGCCCGACGAGGAACTTCGGCTCTTCCATCTTCCGGCGGTATAGGCGGGGGCGCCCTGCGCTGCTAGGGCCGCCCTCCTTCATCCGGCGAAGCGAAAGGAACTTCCGATGAGCATCCAGGTCGGCGACCGCCTCCCCAAGGCCACTCTCGTCAAGGCGACGGCCGACGGCCCGCAGCCGGTCGACAGCGAGGACTATTTCAAGGGCCGCCGCATCGCCCTCTTCTCGGTCCCCGGCGCCTTTACCCCGACCTGCTCGGCGCGGCACCTCCCCGGGTTCGTCGACAAGGCCGACGATCTGAAGGCGAAGGGAGTCGACGAGATCGCCTGCGTCGCCGTCAACGACGCCTTCGTCATGCAGGCCTGGGGCGAATCGGCGGGCGTGGCCGGCAAGGTCACGATGCTCGCCGACGGCAATGGCGATTTCGCCAAGGCGCTGGGCCTGGTCATGGACGGCGCCAAGTTCGGCATGGGCCTGCGCGGCTCGCGCTGGTCGGCGGTGATCGACGACGGCGTCGTCCAGCAGCTGAACGTCGAGGAGCCCGGCGCCTTCAACGTCTCCAGCGCCGATTACATGCTCGAGCGCCTCTGAGACGCAACGCCGTCCGTCGCTGGGCGTTGGTGCGCCAGCGACGGGAGACGATCGGAATGGCGGACGGCAGCGACGAGCGGCAGGGCAAGTCGGCGGCGCTCCGCCTCGCCGAGGAGATGCGCCAGCGGCCGTTCGCCACGGCGGCCATCGCCGGCGGTGCGGCGGCGGCCGCCGCGGCCGGCTATTTCGGCGCCCGCGCCCTCGCCCGCCGCAACGGCGCCTGTCCCGAGCGGCCGCTGAACGAGGTGCTGAAGACCGCGATCACCGCGGCGGAGTGCAACGCCGCCCCGGTCGCGCGCGATACGGCGCAGCCGGACCCGCAGATCGGCCTCAACGGGGACTAGCGGTTTCAGCCTGCTCGCCTGACCCCAACTGTCATTGCGAGGAGCGCAGTGACGAAGCAATCCCGACGCTGCGCGTGCGAAGACTGGATTGCTTGGCTCCGCTCGCAATGACGGGCGATCCCCTACCATCCACGGGGGATCAACCGCCTAGCCGGCCAGGAACTCCGCCATCGCGCGGCCAAGGTCGGGCTTCGTCACCGCGCTCATATGGTTGCCGGGCACCTGGACGAAGCGGGCGTCGGGGAGGAGCCGCGCGAGATCCTCGGCCGGGCCGTTATCCTGGTCCTCCAGGCCCGAGAGGACGAGCGTCGGCATGGCGATGCGGCGCAGCTCATCCTCCGTCGAATCGACGAAGCTGTCGAGCAACGGCAGCATCGCCTCGGGGTCGCCGCCCGTGGTCTTGAGGAAGGCGGCCGCCAGCCATTCGGGGGAGCCCCGCGCGTGGGTGCCGATGCCGGTCAGCACGTCGCGGAAATGCGCCTTGCGGCGGCCGGTATCGAGCATGCCGCGCAGGCCCATGCCGGCGATGACCAGCCGCCGCGGCGTCGCCCCGAGGATCGCCATGCGCGCCGCCGTTCGGGCGCCGAGCGAATAGCCGCCGAGATCGTAATCGGTGAGGCCAAGGCGGCGGATCAGCGCGAACCCGTCATCCGCCAGGATATCCGGCGGATAGGCGGCGGCCTCGTGCGGGGCGGCGCTTTCGCCGTGGGCCCGCAGGTCCGGCATGATGACCCGGAAACCCCCAGCCGCGATCGCCGCGGCGTGGCCGAACCTGATCCAGTTCGTCTCGGCATTCGAGAAGAGGCCGTGGAGCAGCACCACCGGCCGTCCCGCGCCGAGCTCGTGCCACGCCAGCCGGACGCCGTCGGGGGCCTCGAAAGTATCGGTCGTCGCCATGATGGCGCCCTAGGCGCGGCTCGCTGTGGACGCCAGCCTGAGACGGCGCAGGACGCCGAACCAGACGAGGAGCAGCCCGCCGCACACGAGGGCGAAGGCGAGCAGGAACGCGCCGCCCGGCTGCCCACGCTCCGCGCCGAAGGCGAGCGCCTGGGTCATCGCCAGCGGCCCGGCGATCGCCGCGATGCTGGCGATGCTCGCCATGCCGCCCTGCAGCGCCCCCTGGTGCGACGCATCGGTCATCCGCGACAGGAGCGCATTGATCGATGGGTAGACCAATCCCTGGAGGGCGCTGGCGAAGATCAGCACGTACACCGCCCAACCCTGCCGCACGAAGCCATAGGCGAGGAAGCTGAGGCCGCCGACGACCATGCCGATGACGACGGTGCGCTCCTCCCCGAAGCGGGCGATGGCGCGGCCGGTGACCACGACCTGCGCGAATGCCATCGCCAGGCCGGAGGCCGCCAGCGACCATCCCACGGCGGGCGCATCCCAGTGCAGAGCGAGCCCGGCCCAGAACGCCCACGTGGACGGATAGACCATATGGCCGAGCTGCCAGAGCAAGGCGGCGGCGAGCAGCGGCGCGGCGCCGCCGGCGTGGAGCAGCGGCCGGAAGGCGCCGAGCGCATTCGCCTGGCGCCAGTCGAACGGCCGGCGGCGCTCCGGCGGCAGCGTCTCGGGGAGGGCCACGAGGATCCAGACCGCGTTCACCGCGGCGAGCGCCGCGGCGGCGATGAAGGGCGCACGCGTCCCCATCGTCGCAAGGAGTCCCCCCGCGGCCGGCCCCAGGATGAATCCGGTGCCGAAGGCGGCGCCCATCAGGCCAAACACGGCGCCGCGCTTCTCCGGCGGGGTCACGTCGGCGAGCACCGCGTTGGCGGAGGTATAGGAAGCGCCGGTGAGGCCTGCGAGCGTGCGGCCAAGGAACAGCCAGCCGATGCTCGGCGCGGCCGCCATCAACGCATAGTCGCATCCGAACCCGGCCATGCAGGCGAGCAGCACCGGACGCCGGCCGAACCGGTCGCCGAGATTGCCGACGATCGGTCCGGCGACGAACTGCGTCGCGGCGTAGGCGACCAGCATGTAGCCGGCGATCCGGGTCGCGTCGGGCAGCGTGACCCGGGCGAGGCGGACGATCAACTCCGGCAGGACCGGCAGGACGATGCCGAAACCGATCGAATCGATGAGGAGCACGAGCAGGACGATCGGCACCGCGCGATGGTGGAACCGCACCCCCGCCTCCGCTCAGCCGGGGAAGCTGCCGGTCGCGGCGACCCATTTGTCGACCAGCGGCTGGTAATCGCCGGTGCGCTGCTCCGGCAGCCCCGTCGTGTCGAGCCAGGCGCGATGCATGCTCTCGGCGCCGAAATGGTGCTTCGGGACGAAGCGCGACGGGTCGTCGAACGAGGCGACGGTGAGGTCCATCTTCGCGCTGTCCGGGAAAGCGAAGCCGAGCGAAGTGCCGCATTCGCGGCAATAAGGGCGCGACGCGATCGGCGAGGAGGCGTACCAGTCCGGCTCCCCCTCCCACGTCACATCCGCCTTCAGCACCTGCCTGAATGCGATCGACACCGAGCCGGTGGCGCGCTGGCACATGCGGCAATGGCACAGATAGGCGTCGTCGCCCTCGACCGCGGCCGTGTAGCGCACCCGGCCGCAGGAACAGCCGCCGGTCATCTTTTCCGCCATCGGACCCTCCCGCAACCTTCGCTACCCTAAGGTCCGCCTCGCGCAAAGGGAAACACCGCAAGCCCGCATCCGTCATCCCGGCGAAAGCCGGGATCTCGTCGAGACGCGCCGTGCCTTTTCTTCCGGGAGATCCCGGCTTCCGCCGCGATGACGGGTGAGGTTCGACCCCCTCTGGCTAGCCCCGCACGGCCTTCGCCACCAGCCGGTGCAGCTTCGAATGGAGCTCCGAGTTCGCGGCCAGCACCTCGCCCTTTGCCAAGCCCCCCTCGGCGCCGCGGAAATCGGTGACGAAGCCGCCGGCCTCGCGCACAAGCAGGATGCCGGCGGCGATGTCCCAATATTGCAGGCTTTCTTCCCAGAAGCCGTCGTAGCGGCCGGCGGCGACCCAGGCGAGGTCGAGCGCCGCGGAGCCGAAGCGGCGGATGCCGGCGACCTCCGGGCCGACGGCGGCGAGGATGCGGCGGAAGCGCTCACTGTCGCCATGGCCGAGATAGGGGATGCCGGTCGCGATCAGCGCGTCGTCGAGGCTGCGGCGGGCGGAGACGCGGAGCCGCCGCTCGTTGAGCCAGGTGCCGCGGCCCTTCTCGGCCCAGAAGCTCTCGTCGGTCAGCGGCTGGTAGACCAGGGCCTGGGTGATCTCCGGCTTGCCCTGGGGCCCGCGCGGATCCTCGACGGCGATGGAGATGGCGAAATGCGGGATGCCGTGGAGGAAGTTGGTGGTGCCGTCGAGCGGGTCGACGATGAAGCGCGGCTTGTCGGGATCGCCGGGGACCTGCCCGCCTTCCTCGAGCGTCAGCCCCCAGTCCGGCCGGGCCTTGCGCAATTCCTCGACGATGGTCCGCTCGGCCTGCTTGTCGGCCATCGACACGAAGTCGGCGGGTCCCTTGCGGCTCACCTGCAGCTGCTCGACCTCGTTGAAGTCGCGCCGGAGGCGCGGCGCCGCCTTGCGGGCGGCGCGCTGCATGACGGTAATCAGGCCGGAATGGGAAACCAATTTCTTCTCCTAAACCCTCTCCCTGCAGGGGAGAGGGACAGCCGCGAAGCGGCAGGGTGAGGGATTCGGGCTTTCCCTCACCCTCCCAAGCTTCGCTTGGGCCCCTCCCTCTCCCCTGCAGGGAGAGGGGTCTTCGTCAGTCCGCCCGCCTCACATAGGTCTGCTCGTAAACGTCGACGACGATGCGGGTTCCGCTCGAAATGTGCGGCGGCACCATGACGCGCACGCCATTGTCGAGGATCGCCGGCTTGTAGCTGGACGAGGCCGTCTGACCCTTCACCACGGCATCGGCCTCGACGATCGTCGCCTCGATCTGGTCGGGCAGCTGGACCGAGATCGGCCGGTCCTCGTGCAGCTCCATCACCACGTCCATGCCGTCCTGCAGGAACGCCGCCGGCTCGCCGATCAGGTCTCTGGGCAGGTGCACCTGCTCGTACGTGTCCTTGTCCATGAACACGAGCTGGTCGCCGTCGGCGTAGAGATACTGAAAATCCTTGGTGTCGAGGCGGACGCGCTCGACCGTCTCGGCGGAGCGGAAGCGGACGTTGGTCTTGCGGCCGTCGATGAGGTTCTTCATCTCGACCTGCATGTAGGCGCCGCCCTTGCCCGGCTGGGTGTGCTGGATCTTCACGGCGCGCCAGATGCCGCCCTCATATTCGATGATGTTGCCGGGACGGATGTCCACGCCGCTGATCTTCATGCCTGTCTCGCTGGAGAAAGTGGTAAGAGCCGGCGCGCGCTC
The DNA here is from genome assembly GCA_019239415.1 of Alphaproteobacteria bacterium. Lineage (GTDB taxonomy): Bacteria > Pseudomonadota > Alphaproteobacteria > Sphingomonadales > Sphingomonadaceae > Allosphingosinicella. Next base: position 75,556 of record JAFAZW010000053.1, on the reverse strand, counting down.
TAGCCGGGGGTGCCGCTTTCGGCAACCCGGGCGGCGTCCACCCGTGCCGCCTGCTCGGGACCGAAGAGCGGCGGATCGCCGGGCCCGGGGAGCGTCTCGAACGCCGGCACGCCCTCCGGCACGCGCACCCACGGGTGCTTGCTGCGCACGAAGAAATGCGCGTCCGGCGTCAGCCGCTCACCCTCGTCGAGGGTGCCGACGCGCAGGAAGAGGATGGTGTCGCCGAACATGCGGTGCGTGCCCCAGAGGATCGTGCCGCACTCCGCGCAGCGGGCGCCGCCGCCCCGCGCGGGTTCGGTCGCCTCGGCGCCGGCGACGATCTCGACCCGGTCCCGCTCGACCATGGCGTTCATCGCGAAGGCAGAGCCGGAAAGCTTCTGGCATTGCCGGCAGTGGCAGCAATTGATGAATATTGAATCGCCATTCAAGCTGTAGCGCACCCGCCCGCACTCGCAACCTCCGTCCATGACTTCGAGCTCCTGCCCCTCAGCGTCATGCCGAGCTCGACCCGGCATCCGCCTTTTCTTCGTCTCTGCAATGAGGTTGGAAGAAGGTCGACCGCGGATCAAGTCCGGGGGTGACGACGGCGGGAGGGCGACTGTCATCGCTTCCCCGCAAGCAGCGGATAGGGGTTGACCGGGCTGCCTTGCCACCAGCGCTGGCCGGCGGCCATGCGGTTGACCGCGAAGTGGAGGTGCGGCGCGGCCGGGCTGGCGTCCCCGGTCGAGCCGACGCGGCCGATCGGGTCGCCCTGCCTGAGCGCCTCGCCCTCGTGCAGGCCGGGCCAGTAGGAATCGAGATGGGCGTAATAATATTGCCATTGGCCGTCGGGCGAGCGGACGTAGGCGGTGATGCCGCCGCCGCCTTTGGAGAAGAACAGTTTCTCGACCGTCCCCGGCGCCGCGGCCACCACTTCGGTGCCGCGGGCGGCCATGATGTCGGTCGCGTCGTGGACGCGGCCGCCTGAGCGCGCCGCCGTGTAGGTGTCCACGAGTTGCTCGGGCTTCACGCCGACGACGGGGATGGCGAGCCCGCTCGGCGCGACCGCCAGCGGCGGCCGCGGCCGCGGCGCCGGCGACGGCGCCCGTTGCGGTTGCGGTTGCGCCTGCGAGATCGCGCCGCGGTTGAAGGCGACGAACCAGAAGGCGCTGGTCAGGGCCGAGCTCACCGCCGCCGTCGCGACGATAACAAGGATCAGGGTCAGCCGCGTCATGACCGCCCAACGCAACTTATTACCCTGCCGTTCCGTTTGCCGGGCGCATGGTCGGAACCGTCCGCATCGGCTGCTCGGGATGGATCTACCGCCACTGGCGAGGCGCCTTCTATCCGGAGAAGCTCGCCCAGCGGCTGTGGTTCGCCCACTATGCCGGCACGTTCGGCACGGTCGAGCTCAACACCAGCTTCTATCACCTCCCCAAGGCGGACACGTTCGCCAGGTGGCGCGACCAGGCGCCGCCGGGCTTTCGCTATGCGGTGAAGGCGCCGCGCTTCATCACGCATATGAAGAAGCTCAGGGATTGCGCTGAGCCGGTTGAGGAATTTCTCTCCCGCGCCGCCCATCTCGGCGACACGATCGGCCCGATCCTCTACCAGCTCCCGCCGCGCTGGGCGCTGAACCAGGACCGGCTGGACACCTTCATAAACCTCCTTCCGCGGCACTTTCGCCACGTTTTCGAATTCCGCGAGCCCAGCTGGCTCACCCCGGAAGTCCTCGCCCTGCTCGACTCCCGCGGCGTGTCCTTCTGCGTCCACGACATGCCCGGCTCGCGGACCGAACGGTGGGCGGCGGGGCCGATCGCCTATGTCCGCTTCCATGGCGGCGAGGGTAAATATTGGGGCCGCTACGCGGACGAGGGGCTGCTCGGCTGGACCGACTGGATCGTCGCGCAGGCGCAGGGGGGCCGCGACGTCTGGTGCTATTTCAACAACGACATGTACGCCCACGCCATCCACGACGCGCTGACCCTGAAGTCGATGGTGGGACAGGCGCTGCGCTAGCCGCAGCCGGAGCCGTCCTCGCCCCATTTCCTGAGGCGGCGGGTGATGAACAGGCCAGGGACGAGCGGCAGCCACAAGGTGAAGCCCCGCAGCAGCAGGGTGGCGGCGATCGCCGGCTCGAAGCCGACCCCGAGCAGGCGCAGCATGCCGGCGCAGGCGCCTTCGAAGGCGCCGAGCCCGAGCGGCACCGGACCGAGGGTGACGGCGATCTGGGCGATGATCATCGCCACATAGGCAGTCGCGAAATCGTCGGGCGTGCCGAGCGCAAAGAGGCATACCCACAAGGTGGCGGCGTCGGCGACGAGGACGAGGGCATTGAGCACCGCCACCTTCAGCAGCAGCTTCATGTCCTTGAGGAGGTCGGAAGGCGCCTCGGCGACCGTCTCGAGCGTCCGGCGCAGCGGGCCGATCCGCGCCACCCAGCGCGGCATCGGCTTGCGACCGCGGCGGCGGAGCCACAGCGCCAGCGCCGGAATCGCGAACGCCACGAGGAGGAACAGGCCGATCGTCCCGACGAGCAGCCAGCTCGCCTTGCCGGCCCACCAGAGCAGCGCCAGCGCGCCCAGGCCGAGCAAGGCAAAGCCCGCATAATAGCCGATCATCGACAGGATCAGCGCCGCCGCCGCATGGCCGCGCGGAATGCCGCAGGCGATGAGCCGATCGACCATCAGCACGTTGCCGCCGACGCCGGCGGTCGGCACCGCCTGGTCGGTGAACAGCTTGGCCAGCGCAAGGTTGAACAGCTTGCGGAGCTTGAGGTGCGATCCGCCGGCGTCGAGAATGACGTACCAGCCGGCCGCGACGAAGGCGTAGGTCAGCACCTGGAGGGCGGCGGCCGCGAGCAGCCAGGCGGGATGGGCGCGGCGCAGCAGGAGCGCGAACTGCTTCAAATCGCCGAAATGGAGCGCGGCGCCGACGATCGCGGCGACGAGGACGAGCGCCAGCGCCCAGCGCTGCCAATCGGCGCGGCGCCTGGGTGCCTCGTCCGGGGCATAGGAGCGGGCGACGGTCGCCATGCCGGTTGAATCGCGCAAGGGGCGCGGACGTTCCGAGAATAAGCGGTGGCAAAGCGGCCGCCCCTTCCCTATCCTCCCGGCTTCAAAGCCGTACCGGGAGCACAAGCGTGGCCGAACGAGTCGCGATCGCATCCGATCATGCCGCCGTCGACATGAAGGCGGCCCTCGCCGCCTACCTGCGGGGCCTCGGGCACGAGGTGATCGATCTCGGGCCGGAAGCCGCCGATCCGGTCGATTATCCCGATTACGGCTATCGGCTCGCCGAGGCGATCGCCGCCGGACGGGCCGACCGCGGCGTCGCGCTGTGCGGGTCCGGCATCGGCATTTCGATCGCCGTCAACCGCCACCCCGCCGCGCGGGCGGCGCTCGTGTCGGAGCCGCTCTCGGCCCGCATGGCGCGCGAGCATAACGATGCCAACGTCATCGCCATGGGCGCGCGGCTGGTCGGGATCGAAATGGCCAAGGCCTGCCTCGATGCCTTCTTCGCCACCGCCTTCGGCGGCGAGCGGCACCTGCGCCGCGTCGACAAGCTGACCCATCCTCCCTTTGCCTCCACCGAGGAGCCCGCATGAGCACGCAACCGGCCCACCCTGTCTCCGACGTCCAGCATGAAGGCTTCTTTTCGGCGGCGCTGCAGCGATCGGACCCCGCCGTCGCCGACGCCATCGCCGCCGAGCTCGACCGCGAGCAGAACCAGATCGAGCTGATCGCCTCGGAGAACATCGTCTCGCGCGCCGTGCTGGAGGCGCAAGGCTCGGTGCTGACCAACAAATATGCCGAGGGCTATCCCGGCCGCCGCTACTATCAGGGCTGCGCACCGTCCGACTCGGTCGAGACGCTGGCGATCGAGCGCGCGAAGCAATTGTTCGGCTGCGGGTTCGCCAACGTCCAGCCCCACAGCGGCGCGCAGGCGAACGGCGCGGTGATGCTCGCGCTGACCAGGCCCGGCGACACCATCCTCGGCCTTTCGCTCGATGCCGGCGGCCACCTCACCCACGGCGCCAAGCCGGCGATGTCGGGCAAGTGGTTCAACGCGGTGCAATACGGCGTGCGACCGGACGACCAGCTGATCGACTTCGACCAGGTCGAGCGGCTGGCGAAGGCGCATCGGCCGGCGCTCATCATCGCCGGCGGCTCGGCCTATCCGCGCCACATCGATTTCGCCCGCTTCCGCGCCATCGCCGACGAGGTGGGAGCCCTGTTCCTCGTCGACATGGCGCATTTCGCCGGCCTCGTCGCCGCTGGCGAGCACCCCTCCCCGTTCGGCCACGCCCACGTCGTCACCACGACGACGCACAAGACGCTGCGCGGCCCGCGCGGCGGCATGGTACTGACCGACGACGAGGCGATCGCCAAGAAGATCAACTCGGCGGTCTTCCCAGGTCTCCAGGGCGGGCCGCTGATGCACGTCATCGCCGCCAAGGCGGTCGCGTTCGGCGAGGCCCTGCAGCCGGAGTTCAAGACCTATGCCAACGCGGTGATCGCGAACGCCAAGGCGCTCGCCGGCCGCCTGAAGGAGCGCGGCGCCGATCTCGTCGCCGGCGGCACCGACACCCACCTCGCCCTCGTCGACCTGCGCCCGCTCGGCATCACCGGCAAGGATGCCGACGAGGCGCTGGAGCGGTCGGGCATCACCTGCAACAAGAACGGCATCCCGTTCGACCCGCTGCCCCCGGTCAAGACCAGCGGCATCCGCGTCGGCTCGCCGGCCGGCACCACCCGCGGCTTCGGCGTTCAGGAATTCCGCGACGTCGCCGACATGATCTCCAACGTGCTGGACGGGCTGAAGGCGAACGGCCACGAGGCCAACGCCGCGGTCGAAACGGCCGTCCGGCAGCGCGTGCGCGACCTCTGCGCCCGCTTCCCCATCTATCGGGACTGAGCGTTGCGCTGCCCTTTCTGCTCCCATGAGAACAGCCAGGTGAAGGACAGCCGCCCCGCGGAGGACGGGGCGTCGATCCGCCGCCGCCGCCAGTGCGAGGATTGCGGGGCGCGCTTCACCACCTTCGAGCGGGTGCAATTGCGCGACCTCACCATCGTCAAGGCCGGAAACCGCCGCGAGCCGTTCGACCGCTCCAAGCTGGAGCGCTCAATCGCCATCGCCTGCCGCAAGCGCCCGGTCGCCCCGGAGCGCATCGACCGCCTCGTCTCCTCAATCCAGCGCCAGGTGGAGACGAGCGGCGAAAGCGAGATCGCGTCGAGCGAGATCGGCGAGATGGTGATGGCGGGATTGAAGGCCCTCGACCCCGTGGCCTACATCCGGTTCGCAAGCGTCTACAAGGACTTCCGCGAGGCGAAGGACTTCGAGGAATTTGCCGGCGCGGTCAGCGAGGCGGGCGGCGAATAAGGCTCATTCGGCGGCGACCAGCTCTCGGCGGCGGCCGTGGCGCGCCGTCCACCGGGCGAGCAACCACGCCTGCGCCGGCCGCTCGAAGCCGTGGTAGAGACCTGCCGAGGCGGCGAGCACGGCGAACAGGTAGAGCGCAAGGCGCGGCGGCGACACCGGCTCCCCGGCGGTGACGAAGGCATATTTGAAGAGGGTCAGCAGCAGGTAATGCGACAGATAGGTCGCGTAGCTGATGCGGCCGAGCCAGACGAGGCCGGGCGCCACGAGGATCCCCGGCCCCTGCGACCATGCCAGGGCAAGGATCAGCGCGGCCCAGGCGATGGGCACGACCGGCGCGTTCCACAGGACGAAGCCGATAGCCAGCAACGCCGCGACCCCCACGAGCAGCCCGGCAAGCCAGCGCCGGCGGGGGAGCCGGAGCCACAGGCCATACAGCGCCATGCCCATCGCGAACTGCGCGAGGCAGCGGAACAGGCCGGTCTCGGCGACGGCATTGGGAAACGGATGGCCGGTCAGCCAGAAGAAGGGCTCGACGCTCAGGCCGAGCCCGGCGACGGCGGCGACGAGCAGCCAGAGCCGCCGCCGCGCCGGCTTGAGCAGCGTCAGGAGCAGCGGGAAGAGGAGATAGGCGAGCGCCTCGGTCGAGATCGACCAGGCCGGCACGTTCCACCGCGCCTCGTCGGCGAATCCCCAATTCTGGACGAGCAGCAGCGACGCCCCGAAATACTCCCATCCCTGCTCGGCGAGGCGGGCGGTGCCGAAAGCGGCGGCGGCGAGGGCGTAGGCGGCAAAGCCGAGCAGGATGAGGAGGTGGAGCGGGTAGACGCGCGCGAAGCGGCGGACCAGGAAGTCGCGATAGCCGGCCGCTCCGCCGGTCCCGACGCGCTCACCGTAATTGAGGGCGATGACGAAGCCGGAGAGGATGAAGAACAGGTCGACGGCGAGATTGCCCCGCGCCAGCACCGCGAGCACAGAGGTCGGGATCCACGGCGCGAGCAGGAAGCGCAGGTGGAACAGCACCACCCACCAGGCGGCGAGGCCGCGGATCGCCGTCAGCGGCAGCAGTTCGTCGGTGCGCGGTTCAGGGGCGGAGGCCATCGCGGCCGGCCTAGCGGGGCGCCGTTGCGATTTCGCTAAGCGCGCCCGTAGATCGCGTCGAGGACGCGCGCGACGTCGACGAGACGCTCGGCCGCCGGATCGAAGCGCTCGCCCCGCGCCAGCCGCTCCGCCCAGTCGGCCGCCGCCCGGCCGCCCCAGGCATCGGGCGGCGACGCCAAGGTCTCGGTGGCGGTGCCCCGGTAACGCTCGGCGGTAAAATCGTAGAAGGAGCCGCCGACGTTGCGCAGCGCCGCGCCGCCGTTCGTGCCATAAAAGGCCGCGGAGATCACCGCCTCGCGCCCGGCGGGCAGCCGCCACGAGCAGGCGAGGCGGACCGAGGCGCCGCCCTCAAGGGTCAGGTTGGCGACGGCATAATCTTCGACCTGGCCGTCGCGCAGCCGCGCGCCTCCCGAGAGCAAGTCTGCGGAAACGGCTTCAACCGATGGAAAATCAAGCGACCATAAGGCGAGATCGACAAGGTGAACGCCGAGATCCATGACGCACCCGCCGCCGGACAGAAGCGGGTCGTAGAACCAGCTTTTGTCGGGCCCGTAGGCATTGTGGAAGACGAGGTCCACCGCATAGACGCTGCCGAGCGCGCCCTCTTCGAGCAGCCGCCGGATGCGGCGCATAGCCTCGGTGAAGCGGTAGGAGAGGTCCACCGCGAGGAGCCGGTCCGCGCTCCGCGCCGCCGCGACCACGGCGGCCGCCTCGTGTGCCGTCCGCCCGAGCGGCTTCTGGCAAAAGACCGCGGCGCCGCCTTCCAGCGCCCGGATCGACTGCTCCGCGTGGAGCGCGCTCGGCGTCGCGATGACGATGCCGTCGAGGCGCTCCGCCAAGAGGCCCTCCAATCCGCCGACCCGCTTCGCGTCCGGCGCCAGCTTCAGCGCCTCGGCCGCCATCTCGGCCGAAGGATCGGCGACGGCGGCCGCTTCGATGGCCCCGGTCGCGAGCATCGCCTCCACCCGGTGGCGGCCGATCCAGCCGACGCCGAGGAAACCGACGCGCGGCCGTGACGTCATGGCGTCACCAGCGCCTTGAGGAAACCATCCGGACGATCGCGCGTCGCGTCGAGCGCCTCGCCGAGGCGGTCGAGCGTGTAGCGGTGGGTGTAGAGCGGTGACGGGTCGAGGCGCCCCGAGGCGACGGCCTCGACCGCCTCCCTGATGCCGCGCATCGCCACGGCCGGGTCGCGCTCGTGGGCATTGACGACGTCGATGCCCTTCCAGTTCCACATCTGCATGTTGACCTGGCGCGGCCCGTCCTGGTGGTAGCCTGCGACGACCAGCTTGCCGCCCTCCGCCACCAGCTCGCCGGCAAGATCGAGCGGCCATTGCTTGCCGGCGGCCTCGATCACCCGCGCGCACAGGCGACCGCCGGTCAGGTCCTTCACCCGCTCGATGATCGCCCTATGGTCGTCCATCGGGATCGTCTCCGCCGCGCCGAAGCGGCGGGCGAGGTCGAGGGAGAAGGACCGGCGCGAGATGGCGATGACGCGCGCGCCGGCATCCGTCGCGAGCCGCGTCAGGATCGCGCCCAGGAAGCCGATGCCGACGATCGCCACATCCTGGCCCGGCCGGACGTCGGCGCGGCGGAAGATGTTGAAGGCGCAGCCCAGCGGCTCGCCGGGGAAAGGCTGCCCGGCCAGCGCCTCGGGCAGCTTCACCACCGCCGCAGCCTCGGCGACGTCATATTCGCCGTAGCTCCGGTAGGAGAGGGCCGCCACGCGGTCGCCGGCGGCGAGGCCTTCCACCCCGTCGCCGACCGCGTCCACCACTCCCCACCCTTCGTGTCCGAGCGCGCCGGGTTCGGTCGGAAAGTGCATCCACTCCGGCCCCTCCCACGGCGTCAGGTTCGAAGCGCAGACGCCGCAGCCTTCGAGCTTGACCCGCACCTGCCCCGGTGCCGGCACCGGCCGCGCGACTTCCCGGACGCTCACCCGCCCCGGCCCTTCGAGGACCGCGGCCCGCATGACGAAGCTCAACCCATTCTCCCATGAAAGACGGTGCGCTCCCGGACGGGAGGCGCTAGCGAAACGCCGCGAGCCCGCCAAGGTTGCGCGGCCGAAAGGAGGTTCGTTGGACGACCTGAAACGCTCGTTCCCCCCGGTCACGGACACCGGCACGCAAGTCCTCATTCTCGGCAGCCTGCCGGGCGAGGAATCGCTCGCCCGCGGCCGCTATTACGCCCATCCGCGCAACCAGTTCTGGCGCCTGATCGGCGCCGTCGCGGGGCTCGACCTGGAGCCGCTCGGCTACGAGGCGCGGCTGGAAGCGCTGCTTTCCCGCGGCATCGGCCTGTGGGACACGGTCCGCACCGCCACCCGGCGCGGGAGCCTCGACGGCAATATCCGCGGCATCGAGCCCAATGCCCTTGCCGCGCTGGTCGAGACGCTGCCGAAGCTGCGGGCGGTCGGCTTCAACGGCGGCAAATCGGCAGCGCTCGGCATGTCGCAAATCGCCGAGCGAGACCGGCTCGCGCTCGTGCCGCTGCCGTCGAGCAGCCCCGCTTACACCCTCGCCTTCGAGGCGAAGCTCGCCGCGTGGCGCGCGCTCGGGCCTTTCCTGGCATGACAATGTTGTCATCCAGGCCTCGCGTTCATCGCGGATAAAGGCACCGGGCGCGAGGGGCTGCGAAAGCGCGGCCGACAGGATTGTTATACCGTCACTATGCGGTAGAGGCCGCTTCCGGTGCTCCTGCGCGGCACCCGTCGGAGGTTTATTTGGTTCGTATTTTCTGGCTCGCCGGTGCGGCTCTCGCCGCGATTCCGGCCGCTGCTCTCGCCCAGGACCCGCAGCCGTCGTCCGCTCCCGCGGCGCCCCAGGCGCCCCAGCAGCCGCCCGCGCCCTCGTCCGGCGATCAGGCGACGCCCGCAGCGCCCGACGCTTCGACGCCCCCCGCCGAGGACAGCACGATCGTCGTCACCGGGCGGCGGCTCGATATCGCTCGCGATGCGATCACGCCCTCGCTCGGCGCCAGCCAGTATACGTTCGACCGCCAGGCGCTCGAGAAGCAGCCGGGCGGCACCAACCTCACCCTGAACAAGTCGCTGCTGCAGGCGCCCGGGGTGGTCCAGGACAGCTACGGCGTATTTCACGTCCGCAACGAGCACGGCAACCTGCAATATCGGCTGAACGGGGTCATCGTCCCGGAAAGCATCAGCGGCTTCGGGACCACCTTCGACCCGAGGATCGCCAGCTCGATCCAGCTCATCACCGGGACGCTGCCGGCGCAGTACGGCTACCGCACCGCAGGCGTCGTCAATTTCAAGACGGAGTCGGGGCTGCACGGCGACGGCGCCGAGCTCGGCGTCTATGGCGGGAGCTTCGGCTGGATCGAGCCGAACGCCATGATTCGCGCCAACTCCGGCAACGTCAGCTTCTTCCTGTCGGGCAGCTATTTGCGCAACGACATCGGCATCGAAAACCCGATGCCGACCCGCGACGCGCTGCACGATCGGACCGAGCAGTTCCGGCCGTTCGCCTACGTGTCCGGCATCCTGTCCGAATCGAGCCGCATTTCCGTCTTCGGCGGCAGCTTCATCGGACACTTCCAGATTCCGAACGTGGCCGGAGAAACTGCGGCCTTCACCGTAAACGGCGTGTCCAGCTTCGACTCCGCGAAGCTGGACCAGAACCAGAAGGAAATCACGCACTACGGCGTCGCCGCCTTCCAATATGCCGGCGGCGACACGTTCAACCTCCAGGTGGCGCCTTTCATCCGCTACACGGAGACCCGCTTCACGCCCGACCCGCGCCACGGCGACATCATCTTCAACGGTTTCGCCGATGCCGCGCGGCTCACCGGCCTCGCCGCGGGCATCCAGATCGACGGCAGCCAGAAGCTTGGCTCCAATCACACGCTGAGGTTCGGCCTGTTCTTCCAGAACGAGCATACGACCTCGCGCGTCCTTTCGACGGTGCTGCGCTCGAACGATTGCGCAGGCGACGAAAGCTGCGTCGTCACGCAGACCAGCGACGTCCCGCTCACCATGGGCGACATGCACGAAAAGACCGGCCGCCTTTACGGCGCCTATCTGCAGGACGAATGGAAGCTGACGCCCACGCTGACGCTCAATTACGGCGCCCGGTTCGACATCGTGCGTGCCTATACGCGGGAATCCCAGCTCAGTCCCCGCGCGAATCTCGTCTGGGAGGCAACTGCGATGACGACCTTCCATGTCGGCTATGCGAGAACCTTCACCCCGCCGCCCCAGGAGCTCGTCGCACCGTCCGACATCAATCTGTTCAACGCGACGACGAAGCAGTCGCTGATCCGGACCGGCGACCCGGTGAAGGCGGAGCGGGAGCATTATTTCGATATCGGCGTGGAGCAGCGAGTGAAGGGCGGACTGAAGGTCGCCATCGACGCCTACTACAAGAAGAAGCGGAACCTGCTCGACGAGGGCCAGTTCGGTTCCGCCCTCATCCTCTCGCCTTTCAACTACGCGAGCGGCTATGCCTGGGGCGTCGAGCTCAGTGCCAGCTACACCCATGGGCCTGTCGACCTCTACGCCAACCTCTCGCGCGGTGAGGAGAAGGCGAAGAACATCATTTCGGCCCAGTATTTCTTTGCGCCGAGCGAGCTGGATTACATCCGAAACCATTACATTTTCACCGACCACTCGCAGAAATGGACGGCGTCCGGCGGCGCCAGCTACACGATCCACGACGGGCTCGGCACCCTCGTTCCGACCGCCGATTTCGTCTACGGCAGCGGCCTGCGCACGGACGACCCGAACGGGATCGTGCCGAACGGCGGCGCCCTTCCCGGCTATTGGGTGGTCAACGCCGGTCTCGCGCAGAACTTCAGCGGCCCCGGCGTACTCAAGGACCTTACCCTCCGCGTCGACGTGCTCAACCTGTTCGACCGCAAATATCAGATCCGAAGCGGCCAAGGCGTCGGCGTCGGCGCGCCGCAATGGGGGCAGCGTCGTGGATTCTTTATCGGCGTGACGAAGCGCTTCTGAGGACCATGCGCCGCTCGCGCGGCGCGACATCCGACTTTCCGCCCGGTTCAGCTTCTAGCACCGGGAGTCTGCCGCAGGCGGCGCACGGCTCGTCGCCGGCGACGGCTTGTACGCTGGCGCTTTACCATTTCATCCTATGATGATTCGCCTTGGGTAGAAGGGCTTAGAGGGGTGTTCACCATGTCCGTCGCGTATCGTCTCTCCCGCCGCGCCGCGCGTCTGGCGCTGCTCCCGGCCGCCGCGCTGCTGAGCTCGTTCGTGCCGCAGGCCGTCGGTGCCGCCCAGCCGCCGCGCTCGATGGCGCCCGAGAACGCGGCGCAACGCGCGCTCGCCCAGGCGATCCGCGCGATCGGCGAGAATTTCAACGGCGACATCGGCATCGCGATCGAGGACGTGCAGACCGGCTGGACCACCGCCTATGACGGCGACACCTTTTTCCCGCAGCAGAGCGTCAGCAAGTTCTGGGTGGCGCTGACCGCGCTCGACAAGGTCGACAAGGGCGAGCTGAGCCTCACCGCCCCCTTCACGTTGCACAGAAGCGACATCACACTGTTCCACCAGCCGATCGCCGCGCAGATCGGCGCCAACGGCTACACCACCAACATCGCCGAGCTGATGACGCGGGCGCTGCAGCAGAGCGACAATACCTGCAACGACGCGGTGCTGTGGCGCGCCGGCGGACCCGAGGCGGTCCGCGCGTTCCTACGGACGAGCGGGATCAGCGGCATCCGCTTCGGGCCCGGCGAGCGCAAGCTGCAGAGCGCGATCGCCGGCATCGAATGGCACCAGAGCTATGCCTCGAACGGCGGCTTCTACAAGGCGCGCGATGCCCTTCCCTATTCGGCGCGCAAGGCCGCGTTCGAGCGTTACATCGCCAACCCGATGGACGGCGCGACGCCGCTCGGCGTCGTCGACGCCTTGACCCGCCTCAAGCGCGGGGAACTGCTCTCGGAGGCGTCGACGCGACGCCTGCTCGGCATCATGTCGCACACCAGGACCGGCCCGCAGCGCCTCAAGGGCGGCCTGCAACCCGGCTGGACGCTGAGCCACAAGACCGGCACCGGCCAGGTGCTGGGCGGGGTCCAGGCGGGCTATAACGACATCGGCGTGATCACCGGTCCCGACGGCCATTCCTACGCGATGGCCGTGCTCATCCGCCGTAGCTCGGCGCCGCTCCAGCAGCGCATGGCGGCGATGCAGGCGACGGTCCGCGCCGCCATCGCCTACCACCGCGAAGTCGAGGGAATGGACCTCGCCGGCTATCGTGGCGGCCGCGATCACGGCGGGCGGTAAGTCTCGTGCCTCCCCGAGCGGAACGCTTGGGGAGGCAAATCACGCGTCGTAATCGACTTCCAGCCCCTCGCCTCTCGGGACGGACTGACAGGTGAGGACGTAGCCGGCGGCGATCTCCTCGTCGGTAAGTCCGTAGCGGGCCGCCATCTCGACCTCGCCCGAAACGACGCGGGCGCGGCAGGTGGCGCAGACGCCCGCCTTGCAGGCGAAGGGGGCGGGCAGGCCGGCCAGGCGGGCCGAGTCGAGGATGTTGCCCGCTTCCGCCGAGAAGGGGACGCGACGCTTGCGCCCGTCGAGGGTGACCAGCATCGTCAGCCCCTGCGCCTCGCGCGACGCCGCCTCGAGCTGCGCCTGGAGCGCCTCCGGCGGCCGGTCGGCGGTGAAGCGCTCGATGTGGATCTTGTCGGCGGCCACGCCCCGGGCAAGGAGCGCCGCCTCGGCCGCGTCCATCATCGGGCCGGGACCGCAGATGAAGAAGGCGGCGGCGCCCGACGGGTCGACGAGGGTGTCGAGCACGTCGCCGCACTTGGCCTCGTCGAGCATGCCGTTGAAGAGGTCGATATCCTCGGATTCCTCGGCGAGGAAATGGTGGATTTCGAGGCGGTCCATGTGGCGGTTCTTGAGCCGCGCCAGCTCTTCCAGGAAGATCACCGACTGGCTGTCGCGGTTGCCGTAGAAGAGCGTGAACCGGCTCTCCGGCTCCTCGATCATCGCCGTCCTGATCAGCGACATGACGGGCGTGATGCCGGAGCCGCCGGCGAAGGCGACATAATGGTTCGCCGTCCCGGGATCGAAGCTCCAGGTGAAGCTGCCGTGCGGCTCCATCACGTCGAGGCGGTCGCCGGCCTTCAGAACCTCGTTCGCCCAGGTCGAGAAGACCCCGCCGGCGATGCGCTTGACGGTGACCTTCAGCACGCCCTCTTCGGGGGCCACGCACAGCGAATAGTTGCGCCGAACCTCCTCGCCGCCGATCTCGGCGCGGAGAGTCAGGTGCTGGCCCGGCTTGAAGCGGAAGACCGGGCGCAGTGTATCGGGCAGATCGAAGCGGATCGACTTTGCGTCCGCGGTCTCGGAAATCAGCTCCGCCACTTCGAGGCTGTGGAAGTTGACGCTCACCGCACCCGCCTCAATGGCATTTGAACAGGTCGAACGGCTCGGCGCAGTCGCGGCAGCGCCACAGCGCCTTGCACGGCGTGGACCCGAAGCGGCTGATCTCCTCGGTATGCGCGGAGCCGCATTGCGGGCAGGCGACGGCGCCGCGGGTCGGCGGCGCGATGCCGTAGGCGCGCAGCTTCTCGCGGCCCTCCGGCGTGATCCAGTCGGTCGTCCAGGCCGGCGAGAGCGCCGTCTCGATGCGAACCGACCGATAGCCGGCCGCGTCCAGCGCGGCGCGAATGTCGCGCTCGATCACCTGGGTCGCCGGACAGCCGGTGTAGGTGGGGGTGATGACGACGCGGTCCGCCGCGACCGAGCGGACGATGCCGAGGTCGAGGACCGAGATTACGGGGATTTCCGGATCCGGGACCGAGGCGAGGACTTGGCGAATGCCCTCACAATCTCGGTTCGTCCCGAGCCCTTCGACGCCGCCTGCGGCGGCGCTCAGGGCTCCGGACGAACGAGACTGTTGGTCTCGCGCACGCACTTGCTCGATCGCGGCGCCCCCCTTCACCACACCGCCTCCGGATAGGTGCGCGGGAGGAATTGCATGGTGCACAGGAGGTGACCGAGATGCTCCGAATGGTGGCCGCGGCGGCCGCCGAGGATCGGGCGTTGTTGCGGCAAGAGCGGGAGACCCGCTGCCGCCAAGACCGCGCCGACCTCTTCCTCATAATCGGCGCGAAAGCTGTCCGGGTCCGCCGCAACGCCCCGCTCGGCGAGGAAGGCGGTGAGGCCGTCGGCCTCGAACAGCTCGGGGACGAAACGCGCCATCCACTCCAGCCCATCCATCATGCGACGGCGGCTCTCCTCGGTACCGTCGCCGAGGCGGATCACCCATTCGGCGGCAAGCTCGGCATGATAGGTGACTTCCTTGACCGCCTTTTCGGCGATGGCGGCGATCCGCGCGTCGGCGGAGCCGGCGAGGTGCCGGAGGAGCCGCCGCTGCCACGTGGAGAAGAGGAATTGCCGCGCCATCGTCTGGGCGAAGTCGCCGTTCGGCTGCTCGACCAGGAGGCAGTTGCGGAAATCGAGGACGTCGCGGTGGAAGGCGAGCTTGTCGCCGTCGCGGCCCCTGCCCTCCACCTCGCCGGCATAATCGAGGAGCAAGGTCGCCTGGCCGATCAGATCGAGCGCGATGTTGGCGAGGCTGAGATCGACCTCCACCGAAGCCGCGTGGCCGGTCCATTCCGACAGCCGCTGCCCGAGCACCAGGCTGTCGTCGCCGAGGCGCAGCAGGTAGTCGAACAGCGCGCCGTTCGGATCGTCGGCAGGAGCGTCGAAGGCGCCGTTGCCGGTGGTGGCGGGCGGAATGTCGATCGGCGGCAGCGAGGCCATCTAGTGCCTCCCCGCGGTCACGTGGGGAGGGGGACCACCCGCAGGGTGGTGGAGGGGTGACTGACGACGCCCGTGCCAGTTACCCCTCCACCAGCTCCGCTGGTCCCCCTCCCCATCTGCGATAGGGAGGCACTGAAAGCCGCCCCTCATATGTGCTTCACGTCGTCCGGGATCGTGTAGAAGGTCGGGTGGCGGTAGACCTTGTCGGCGGCCGGATCGAACATCGCCGCGTCGTCGGACGGATCGGAGGCGACAATGTCGGCGGAGCGGACGACCCAGAGGCTCACGCCCTCCATCCGCCGCGTGTAGGTGTCGCGCGCGTGGCGGAGCGCGATCTCGGAGTCGGGGGCGTGGACCGAGCCGACGTGCCGGTGCGAGAGCCCTCCCTTCGCGCGGATGAACACTTCCCAGAGCGGCCAGTCGCTGCTCATTCGCTCCTCCCCGGAACGGGGAGGGGGACCGCTCGAAGAGCGGTGGAGGGGGGCGAGCGCAGCGAGCATGGAGAGGCGGGCCCCCTCCACCATGCTTCGCATGGTCCCCCTCCCCGTTCCGGGGAGGAGCCATTCCGCGCCACAAAGGTCATGCCGCCTCCTGCTTGCGGCTGTGCTTCTCCGCATGGGCCGCGGCGGCTTCGCGCACCCAGGCGCCTTGCTCCCACGCCTCGCGGCGCGCCTGCATCCGTTCCCTCGCGACCGGCCCCTCGCCGCGGACGACTGAATAGAATTCCTCCCAGTCGATCTCGCCGAAATCGTAATGGCCGCGCGCCTCGTTCCAGCCGAGCGCCGGGTCCGGAACCGTCAGGCCGAGGGCGCCGGCCTGGGGGACGGTGATGTCGACGAACTTCTGGCGGAGCTCGTCGTTCGTCTCGCGCTTGATCCGCCAGCGCATCGACTGGGCGGTGTTGGGCGAATTCTCGTCGGGCGGGCCGAACATCATCAGCGAGGGCCACCACCAGCGGTTCAGCGCGTCCTGCGCCATGCGCTTCTGGTCGGCGGTGCCGGCGGCCATGGCCATCATGATCTCATAGCCCTGGCGCTGGTGGAAGCTCTCCTCCTTGCAGACGCGGACCATCGCCCGTGCGTAGGGGCCGTAGGAGGTGCGCTGGAGCGGCACCTGGTTCATGATCGCGGCGCCGTCGACCAGCCAGCCGATCGCGCCGATGTCGGCCCAGGTCAGCGTCGGGTAGTTGAAGATGGTCGAGTATTTGGCCTTGCCCGAGTGCAGCGCCTCGATCATCTCCTCGCGGCTGGTGCCCAGCGTCTCGGCCGCGCTGTAGAGATAGAGGCCGTGCCCCGCCTCGTCCTGCACCTTGGCGAGCAGGATCGCCTTGCGCCGGAGCGACGGCGCGCGGGTGATCCAGTTCCCTTCCGGCAGCATGCCGACGATCTCGCTATGGGCGTGCTGGGAGATCTGGCGGGTGAGGGTGCGCCGGTACGCCTCGGGCATCCAGTCCTTGGGCTCGATGAACTCGTCCGCCGCCACCCGCGCCTCGAAGGCGGCGAGCTTGTCGGGATCCTCGGTGGAGGCGACCTTCGCGGTCTTCTGAAGCTCGGTCGTGTACATGTCTCTCTCCGTGCCGGGGCCTCTAGCAGGGGGCCGGCGCGCGGGCAAACGACGCCCGCGGAAGCCGCGGAAGTTTCGAACTGTCGTGAAAAATAAAAAACGAAGCTTCCGACCGGCCGCCGCGAATCCAGTTGATCCAGCGAGGCGCCGCCCGGTCCATCATCTCACCGCTCTCTTAGAACATAAATTGAACCAAAAGTCAAGGTTGCGGGTGCCGCCCACCGCGGGATTCGACCGGGAACGCCCCGGCGCGCCGTGCGGGCGCTTGCCGGGTCAACGCGGGGTTCTTGCGGGGTCATTGCCGGGTCGCTGCCGTGCACTTGCGGCGCAATCGCCGCAATTTGACCGCAAGGCGCGGGACGCAGCGCGCGGCGGCGCGCGGCAGAGGGGCGACAGACCACCGACGGAGCCTAGCCATGACCTTCCGCGTGACCGGCCTCTCGCCCGAACCGTTCCGCCCGCTGTTCGGGCTCCCCGACGACGAACTCGCCCGCCGCGGCGCCCGCCGCTACGTCGCCGACGGTCCCGGCTTTCCCGACCGGATCGAGATCAGCGACGCCGCGCCCAGGGAGACCTTGCTGCTGGTCAATTACGTCCACCAGCCCGCCCACACGCCCTACCGCGCCAGCCACGCCATCTTCGTGCGCGAGCGGGACGTGGCGCCGACCGACATGCTGGGCGACATCCCGCCGGCGATGCGGACGCGGCCGCTGTCGCTGAGGGCGTTCGACGCGGCCGGGCTGATGGTGGACGGCGACCTCGTCGACGGCGGCGAGGCGGAGGGGCTGATCGAGCGCTTCTTCGCGGACCCGCAGGTGGCCTACATCCACGCCCATTATGCGCGGCGGGGATGCTATGCGGGGCTGATCGAGCGGGTGTAGGCGTCATGCCGGACTTGATCCGGCATCCACCTGCTCCGAGTCCGCAAGGCAGGTGGACCCCGAATCAAGTCCGGGGTGACGATTCGCCTAGACCCGCTCCAGCACCATGGCGATGCCCTGGCCGACGCCGATGCACATCGCGCACAGGGCATAGCGGCCGCCCCGGAGGTGAAGCTCCTCGGTGGCCGTGAGCGCGAGGCGGGCACCCGACATGCCGAGCGGGTGGCCGAGCGCGATCGCGCCGCCGTTGGGGTTCACATGGTCGGCATCGTCGGGAAGGCCGAGCTGGCGCAGGACCGGGAGAGCCTGCGCCGCGAAGGCCTCGTTGATCTCGATTACGTCGATATCCGAGATGCTTAGACCGAGACGCTTCAACAGCTTCTGAGACGCGGGCGCGGGTCCGATGCCCATGATGCGGGGCGGGACGCCGGCCACGGCGGCGCCGACGACGCGGGCGCGCGGCGTCAGGCCGTTGCGCTTCGCCGCCTCCTCCGAAGCCACGACGATCGCGGCGGCGCCGTCGTTGACGCCCGACGCGTTGCCGGCGGTCACCGTGCCGTCGGGACGGACGATCGGCTTCAGCTTCGCCAGCGCCTCGACGCTCGTCTTCCTGGGATGCTCGTCGCGGTCGACGACGAGCGGGTCGCCCTTGCGCTGCGGGATCGTCACCGGGACGATCTCGGCGGCAAGGCGGCCATTGTCCTGCGCCGCGCTCGCCTTCGCCTGGCTGCGGACAGCAAAAGCATCCTGATCCTCGCGGCTTACCTGGAACTCCTCAGCCACGTTCTCGGCCGTGCACGGCATGGTATCGTCGCCATAAGCGTGCTTCATCTTCGGATTGACGAAGCGCCAGCCGATGGTGGTGTCGTACATCTCGGCATTGCGGTCGAAGGCGCTCGTCGCCTTGGCCATGACGAAAGGCGCGCGGCTCATGCTTTCGGAGCCGCCGGCGATGAGCATGTCCGCCTCGGAGCCGCGGATGACGCGCGCGGCCATGGCGACGGCGTCCATGCCGGACCCGCACAGCCGGTTGAGGGTCACGCCGCCCGACGTATCGGGGAGGCCGGCGAGGAGCCCGGCCATGCGGGCGAGGTTCCGGTTGTCCTCCCCGGCCTGGTTGGCGCAGCCGAGGATGACGTCGTCGAGCTCGCCCCAGTCCACATCGGGATTGCGCTCGACGAGGGCGCGGATCGGGATCGCGGCAAGATCGTCGGCGCGGACGTGGGCGAGGGCGCCGCCGTAGCGGCCGATCGGCGTGCGCACCGCGTCGCAGATGAAGGCTTCGGTCATATTCGCTCCGTCATCCCGGACTTGGTCCGGGATCCATCTTCTTCTGGAGCGCTGTGAAGGAAAGGTGGACCCCGGATCAAGTCCGGGGTGACGGCTGAGGATCCGCACCCTCTTCAACCACTTCGCCGCCGACGCTTCGCGAGAAGCCGGTAAACTCGGCGATCGAGCGGCCGTCGGCGGTGCGCACCGATACGTCGTAGACCCCGGAGCGGCCGACAAGGGCCCGTTCCCGAGCCTCCGCGACCAGCACGTCCCCCTCGCGCGCGGGACCGAGGAAGACGATCGAGGCCTGGGCGGCGACGGTGCGCAGGTTGCGGCTATTGCAGGCGTAGGCGAAGGCGGTGTCGGCGAGGGCGAACACCAGGCCGCCGTGGCCGGTGCCGTGGCCGTTCAGCATGTCGGCGCGCATGGTCATGCGGATTCGTGCATAACCTTCCCGTGCTTCCTCCACGGCGACGCCCCAGGCGGGGCCGGTGCCCTCGGCGGCCAGCATCGCGCGGGCGACCTTGTCGGCCATGGCGTTCGCGTCCATGAGACGGCGCATGGCGTACGAGACGATCGACTTCAAGCGCGAGGGCGGGGTCGCGCGGCTGACGCTGAACCGGCCGGAGCGGCTCAACAGCTTCACCGTCCGGATGCACGAGGAAGTCGCCGACGCGCTCGCCGCCCTCGAGGGCGCGCGGGTGCTCGTGATCACCGGCGCCGGCCGCGGCTTCTGCGCCGGCCAGGATCTGAACGACCGGGCGGTGGCGCCGGGCGAGGCGGTCGACCTCGGCCA
Organism: Alphaproteobacteria bacterium; assembly: GCA_019239415.1. Classification (GTDB taxonomy): domain Bacteria; phylum Pseudomonadota; class Alphaproteobacteria; order Sphingomonadales; family Sphingomonadaceae; genus Allosphingosinicella. Next base: position 55,830 of record JAFAZW010000053.1, on the reverse strand, counting down.
TTCGGTCGAGAGCTATTACAACCCGCTGATCCGGCGGATCACGTCCCTCCCCTTCCCGGTGATTGCGCGGGTCAACGGGGTGGCCGCCGGGGCGGGCGCGAACATCGCGCTGGCCTGCGACATCGTGATCGCTGCGAAATCGGCCAAGTTCATCCAGTCCTTCGCCGCGATCGGGCTCATTCCCGACAGCGGCGGGACGTGGGTGCTGCCGCGGCTGGTCGGGCAGGCGCGGGCGCTGGGGCTGGCGCTCACCGCCGACCCATTGCCGGCGGAGCAGGCCGTGGACTGGGGGCTGATCTGGAAGGCGGTGGAGGACGAGGCGCTCGACGCCGAGGTCGACGCGCTGGCGGAGCGGTTCGCGGCCGCGCCGACCAAAGGGCTGGCGCGGATCAAGCGGATGATCCGCGAGAGCTGGGGGCACAGCCTCGACGAGGAGCTCGACCTCCAGCGCGACGCGATGCGCGAGCTGGGGTTCAGCGAGGATTATCGCGAAGGCGTGGCGGCGTTCATGGAAAAACGGAAGCCGGAGTTCAGGGGGCGGTAGATTCCCTTCCCTGCAAGGGAAGGGGTTAGGGATGGGTGCGCCGCAGGCGGCTATACCCCGCCTCAGCAGAAAGTCTCGCTCCGCTCGCCTACCCACCCCCGGCCCCTCCCTTCCAGGGAGGGGAGTTAGCCGGCGACCAGCTCGGCGAATTTCGCGAGGTCGATGTTCCCGCCCGAGACGACGCAGACGATGGGGCCCTCCCCTGCCTCGCCCCGCAGCGCCGCCGCCAGAGCGAGCGCGCCGGCGCCTTCGGAGATAACCCGCGCCTTCTCGGCGATGAGGCGCATGGCCCCCCTCGTCTCGTCGAGGGAGACGGTGATGGCGCCGTCGACCACCGGGCGCATGCGCTGCCACATGCGCTCGGTCACGCTCTGCCCGCCGGCGCCGTCGACGAAGCTCGGCTGCCACGTCGCGAAGCGGCGCGGGCCGCCTTCTCGCAGCGAGAGGGCGTAGGGGGCGGCGGTCTCGGGCTCCGCGCCGAACACGCGCACGCCGGGCTTGAGCGCCTTCACCGCGCTGCCGACGCCGGTGATGAGCCCGCCGCCGCCGATCGCGCAGATCACCGCCGCCACGTCCGGGCAGGCCTCGACGATCTCCAGCCCCATGGTGCCGTGGCCGGCGATGAAATCATGATTGTCGAACGGGTGGATGAAGACCCCGTCCATGCCGTCGAGGGCATGCGCTTCGGCGATGTTCCACGCTTCGCTGTAGGAGACCGGGACGATGCGGGCGCCGAGCGCGCGCATGCGGTCGAGCTTGGTCTGGGGCGCCGTCTCGATGGCGACGACGGCTGAGGGGATGCCGGCGGCGCGGGCGGCGTAGGCGACGCCCTGGCCCGCATTGCCGGCGCTGATCGTCCACACCCCCTTCGCCCGTTCGTCCGGCGGCAGCGCCGCGACGGCGTTGGCGGCGCCGCGGATCTTGTAGGCGTTGGTGGGCTGCAGGTTCTCGAGCTTCAGGCGGATGTCGGGGCTGTCCGGCCCGAGGTCCAGCTTCACCAGCGGCGTGCGCAGCACGACGGTGCGGATGCGCTCGCGCGCCGCCTCGATGTCGGCGAGGACGATCGGTCTGACGGGTTCGGGCATTCGTCCCCTCCTTGGGCCTCCAGCGTCTAACCCGTTCGGCCTGAGCTTGTCGAAGGCCTTTCCTTTCCCCTAGGCAGCAAGTGAAGGACAGGGCTTCGACAAGCTCAGCCCGAACGGTGATGAGATGAAGACGCAGACGCTTTTGAATTACGCCCAGGACCGCTGGTACGAGGCGCCCATCGGTTCGCTGGCGCCGGTCGAGAGCGCCGTCACCGGCGAGACGATCGCCGTCACCGGCAGCGAAGGACTCGATTTCGCCGGCATGCTGCGCCACGCCCGGGCCGTCGGCGGACCCGCGCTGAGGCGGATGACCTTTCACGAGCGGGCGTGGATGCTCAAGGACCTCGCCAATGCGGTGATGGCGCGCAAGGAGGAGCTGTACGAGCTCAATTACGAGACCGGCGCGACTCGGACCGACGGGTGGATCGACATCGAGGGCGGCGCGGGGACGCTTTTCTCCTTCTCGTCCAAGGGGCGGCGCGAGCTGCCCAACGCGCGCATCCTGGTCGACGGGGCCATGGAAATGCTGTCGAAGGGCGGCACCTTCGTCGGCCAGCACGTCTTCACGCCGCTGCAGGGCGTCGCCGTCCACATCAACGCGTTCAACTTCCCGGTCTGGGGGATGCTCGAGAAGCTCGGGCCGACCCTGCTCGCCGGCGTCCCGGCGATCGTCAAGCCGGCCTCGGCGACGGGCTACCTCGCGGAAGCCGCGTTCCGGATCATGATCGAGGCCAATGTGCTGCCGCCGGGGGCGCTGCAGCTGGTGATGGGCGGCGTCGGCGACCTGTTCGACCATCTGACGCTCCAGGACGTCGTCAGCTTCACCGGCTCGGCCCAGACGGCGATGAAGCTCCAGTCCCACCCGGTGATCGCGCGCGAGAGCGTGAGGTTCATCGCCGAGCGGGACAGTCTGAACGCGTCGATCCTCGGCCCGGACGCCGCGCCGGGGACGCCGGAATTCGACCTGTTCGTCAAGGAAGTGACGCGCGAGATGACGGTGAAGGCGGGGCAGAAATGCACCGCCATCCGCCGCGCGATGGCGCCGGCGCAGCATATCGACGCCGTCGAGGCGGCGCTCAAGGCGCGGCTGGAGAAGGTGAAGATCGGCAACCCCCGGGAGGAGGGAGTCGGCATGGGCGCGCTTGCGAGCCGGTCGCAGCTCAGCGGCGTGCGCGCCGCGGTCGCCGAGCTCGCCAGGTCGGCGCGGATCGTCGTCGGCGACCCGGAGACGCCCCCGGTGCCGGGCAACGGTGCTTTCATGAGCCCGATCCTGCTCAGGACCGACGACCCGTGGAACACCGACGCGGTCCACGACGTGGAAGCGTTCGGACCCGTCTCGACAATCATGCCGTATCGCGATCTCGCGGACGCGATCGCCCTCGCCAACCGCGGCATGGGCAGCCTGGCGCTGTCGCTGTTCACCTTCGACGCGGCAGTGGCCGAGGAGTTCGTGCTCGGCGCCGGCGCCTATCACGGGCGCATGGTGATCCTCGACCGCACATCCGCGAAGGAATCGACCGGTCACGGCTCTCCCCTCCCGGTCCTCGTCCACGGCGGCCCCGGGCGCGCCGGCGGCGGCGAGGAGATGGGCGGCATCCGGGGCGTCACCCATTACATGCAGCGGACGGCGTTGCAGGGGTCGCCGGCGGTTCTGTCGGGCGTGGTCAAGCAATGGCTGCCGGGCGCGCCGAAGATCGAGGGCGAGGTCCACCCGTTCAGGAAACGGATTTCCGAGCTGGAGATCGGCTACACGCTGAAGACGGCGAGCCGGACGGTGACGCTCGAGGATATCGAGCATTTCGCGCACTTTACGGGCGATACCTTCTACGCGCACATGGACGAGGAGGCGGCGAAGGCGAGCCCGATCTTCGAGGGCCGGGTGGCGCACGGCTATCTGATCCTGAGCTTCGCCGCCGGCCTGTTCGTCGAGCCGGCGCCGGGGCCGGTGCTGGCCAATACGGGGCTCGAGAACCTGCGCTTCCTGACGCCGCTCTATCCGGGCGACTCGATGCGGGTGGAGCTGACGGTGAAGACCAAGAGCATCAGGGACGAGGAGAAAGGCGAAGTGCGCTGGGCCGTGTACGTGTTCAACCAGAAGGACGAGGTGGTGGCGACCTACGACCTGCTCACCATGGTGCGGCCGTGATCCGCCGCTTCCTCCCCCTCCTCGCGCTCGCCGGCTGCACCGCCGCCGCCCCGCCGACGCCGCAGGCGAAGGAGACGCCGGTCTATGGCTTCCGCATCGTCCACACCTATCCGCACGACCGCAAGGCGTTCACCGAAGGGCTGTTCTTCCTCGACGGCCATTTGTGGGAGAGCACCGGGCTCAACGGCCAGTCGTCGATCCGGGAGGTGAAGCTGGAGACCGGCGAGGTGCTGCGCTCGGTGCCGGTGTCGCCGCTCTATTTCGGCGAGGGAATCGTCAACTGGGGGCCGGACATTCTCAGCCTCACCTGGCAGAACGGCATCGGCTTTCGCTGGCGCCGCTCGGACCTCAAGCAGATCGGCTCGTTCCGCTATCCGGGCGAAGGCTGGGCGCTGACCCAGGACGGCAGGAACATCATCATGAGCGACGGCACGCCGGAGCTCAGGTTCCTCGATCCGGCGACGCTGAAGGAAGTGCGGCGGCTGCGGGTAACCGACGGCGGCATCCCGATCGAGCGGCTCAACGAGGTGGAATATGTGAAGGGCGAAATCCTCGCCAACGTCTGGATGACGACCCACATCGCCCGGATCGATCCGAAGACGGGCGTGGTGAAGGGCTGGATCGAGATCGGCGACCTCGCCTCGCGGCACGTCTCCGGCGATCCCGACAGCGTGCTGAACGGTATCGCCTACGACGCCAAGGGCGACCGGCTGTTCATCACCGGCAAGAACTGGCCCGAGCTTTACGAAATCAAGCTGACGGGACCGGTGGGGCGGTAGCGCTGGGAAAGGGCCCACTCCGAAGATCCGGGGCGAGCGTGGTTCGCTCCTCCCCGGAACGGGGAGGTGGACCGCCGCCGAAGGCGGTGGTGGAGGGGGCCCCGACTCAGGTGCGGCGAGGAGGCGGGCCCCCTCCACCGCGCTACGCGCGGTCCCCCTCCCCGTCCCGGGGAGGAGCTACTTGCTACGCGGGTCTGTGCCTAAGCCCGATACTCCCCCAGCCCCGCCGCGAGATGCGGGTTGTTCGCCTCGCGCTGCCTGGCCGCCGCTTCGTCGTAGAGGAAGGGCAGGAAGGCGTAGCGGGTGCCGCGCGTCATCGGCGTCGCCTCGTGCAGGAGGGAGCAGGAGAAGACGACGGCGCCGCCGGTCGGCGGGCAATAGGTACGGGGGCCGAATTCGGGGAAGCGCAGGTCGCCCCCGTCATAGTCGCCGGCGTTGAGGTTGATCGAAACGGCGAAGCGGCGGTGGGCGGTGCCCTTCGTCGTGTTGTCGCGGTGGGGGCGGAAGTGGCCGCCGGTGCCGGCGTCGTAACAGCCGATCAAATAGCGCTCCATCCGCGTCGCCTCGAACTGGAAGGCCCGGCGGACCATCGGCACCAGCCCTGAGGTGATGCGCTCGAGGAGCAGCCGGCGGAGCGCCGGATCCTCGACCGGGCAGTCGCAGCGCAGCTTGTGCCCGGGATCCGTGACCACGACGGTCTTCCCGTCGACCTCGCGCATGAAGCCGGACGGTTCGCCGCCCTCCGCTTCGTACAAGGCGATGAGGCGGCGGCAGAGATCGCGATCGAACACGTTGGGGACGAGCAGCACGGGCGCCCACTCCTGATCGCGCGGACGCCCGGCGGCGGACGACAGCGCGGCAATCGCCTCCTCGCCGCGTTCGAGCGGCAGCAGCGCCAGCGAGCGCAGCGTCGGATCGAGCACCAGCCAGAACGGCCGGTACGGCTCCCCCTCCCCTCCCGCGGCGCCGAACAGGCGGCTCACCTCGCGACTTTCATCGAGGAAATAGCGGATGCCGGGAAGCGACTGCGCGACCCGCTCCTCGGCGACGTCGGCAGGATCGCAAACCACGCCGAAGAAGGCGGCGCTGGCGTCGTCGAACACAATGCGGTGCTTCGCGACGAGGGCGAGCGCGGCCGCCGCCTCGGCCCCTTCCGCGCTGCCGAGGAACAGCATCAGCGCATGCCGGCCCGCGACGGTGTGGAAGTTGTAGGTGGCGCTGCCGCCGATCGCCGGGGCGCGGAACCAGGGCGCCGGCTCGCCGGGGCGAAGGAAGGGTCGGTAGCTCACCGCGGCGATGCTAGCCGCGCGGCCGCAGGCCGCAAGCTCAGATCTCTTCCTTCACCTGGGCATGGGCGAGCATCGCGAACAGGCCGGTGCCGCCGATGATGTTGCCGGCCAGCGCCGGGAGGAGGAACGTGCCGAGCACCCAGCCGATGTCGGCGTTGCCGCTCCACAGCAGGAGGAAGGCCTCGGCGGCGCCGGCGATGACGTGGGTGAAGCCGCAGACGGCGATGGCGTAGGTGAGGATCAGGATGATCCAGAAGCTCGAATCGTCGGCGGCCGAGCGGATCCAGGCGACCGAGGCGATGAGGAAGCCGGCGGGGATCGCCTGGAGCATCATTTCGAGCGGCCCCTTCTCGAACAGCTTGGCCGAGACGTCGAGCATCGCGCCGGTCATCTCCGGCGACTGGAATTTGAGGTAGATGCAGCCAGCGGCGATGATCGCGGCGCCGAGCACGTTACCCACGAAGACCACCGCCCAGAGGCGGAGCGTGCGCCGCAGGTTCGCCATCGTCCGGTCGCGCATCAGCGGCAGGACGGCGACCGTGGTGTGCTCGGTGAACAGCTGCATGCGCCCGAGGATGACGATGATGAAGCCGAGGCAATAGCCGAAGCCGGCGACCAGCTCGCGCCATTCCGCGTCCGGAAGGCGCATGTGGAGGGCCGCCTGCGCGGACACCGAGGCCATGATGGCGATGCCCGCCGCGAGTCCGGACCAGAAAAGCGAGCCGAGCGGCCGCTCCAGCTCGTCCTCGCCCTGCTTGACCACCGCCGCGTGGACGACCTTGGCCTTGGGCGGGCTGCGCTCCTCGACCTCGCGATTCTCCTCCTCGCTGAGGTGGGGTTCGTCGGCGCCGGCCATGGCGGGGGTAACCGCCGCCTCAACGCTCCGTTCCGCCGCGGGCGCGGGCCACGAAGTAAAGCAGCACGCCGAGCGCCAGCCAGGAGAGCCCGACGCACTTGGCGGTCCAATCCATGTTCGCCATGACGGAGAGCAGCACCCCGGCGCCGAGCAGCGGGACGAGCAGGTGGCGGACGAAGGCCCGGCTCCGCTGCCGGATCGCGAAGTGGACGATCACCGATGCGTGCAGCAGCACGAAGCCGGTGAGCGCGCCGAAGCTGACGATCGACACCAGCATCTCGATGCGGCTGACGAAGGCGATGCCGATGGCGAGGGTGAGCGCGGCGACGAGGAGGAGAGCAGGGTTCGGCACCTGCTGGCGGGCGCTGACGTGGGCGAGGAAAACCGGCAGGCGCCGGTCGCGCGCCATCGCGTAGAGCAGCCGCGCCGTCGCGGCCTGGGCGGCGAGCGCCCCTGCGGCGCCGGCGAAGACGACGCCGAGGACCGAGGTGGCGAAGCGCAGCCAGTCGCCGCCCGCGACGCCGGCGATCACGTAGAAGGCGGCGTAGGTCGGCTGGCCCGGCGGCAGGGCCGTACGGCCGAGCACGAAGAGGCCGGCGAGATAGGCCTGGAGGATGAACAGGCCGGCCGACAGGGCGAGCGCCAGCGCGGTCGCCTTGCCCACCGCCTTGCGGCCGTCCCGCGCCTCCTCCGCCAGCGTCGAGATGCCGTCGAAGCCAAGGAAGCTCAGCACGCCCAGCGACACGGCGCCGAAGACGAGGCCGGCGGAGAATTCCCTCGCGTCGAAGAAGGGCTGGAGCGCGAGGTGGGCGCCGGCGGTGCCGCGCGCGACGCCGCGGATCGCGAAGATGAGGAAGAGGAGGAGCAGCACCCCCTGCAGGAGGAGCAGGGCGCGGTTGGCCCGGGCCACGTTGTCGATCCCCGCCAGGTTCAGCGCGGTGTTGATGGCGAGGAACAGGACCAGCCAGGACCAGACCGGCGGCAGCGCCCAGGCATCTTTCAGCGCAATGCCGCAGGCGAGATAGGCGAGGCTCGGAATGAGGAGATAATCGAGCAGCATCGCCCAGCCCGCGATGAAGCCGGCGGCTTCGCCGATGCCGAGCCGGGCGTAGGAATAGACGGAGCCGGCGACCGGGAAGGCTTCCGACATCGTCATGTAGCTGATGGCGGTCAGGCTCATCGCGACGAGGCCGATCGCGTAGACGAGGGCGACCATGCCGTGGGCGGCGTTGAAGACGATGCCGAAGGCGGAGAAAGGCGCGATCGGCGAAATGAAAATGAGGCCGTAGACGACGAGATCGGTGACGCCGAGCGCCCGCTTCAGCTCCTGCCGGTAGCCCAGCGCGTCGGGCGTGGCGCCGGCCTGCTCCTCGACGTCCATCCCCGCGCCCTCCCGTCCGCCTCGCTAGCAGGCGGGGCGGACGGCGTCACTCGGCCGGCCAGCTTTCCAGCCGTTCGACGAAGCGCGTCAGCCAGGCGTTCGTCTGGTGGCCGTCGACGACGCGGTGGTCGATGGTCAGCGAGACATAGGCCATCGGGCGGATCTGGATGGTATCGGCGCCGTCCACCTCACGCACCACGACCCGCTTCTCGAGCTTGCCGACGCCGAGGATCGCCGACTGGCCGCGGGCGAGGATGATCGGGCTGGCGAAGAGCGAGCCGGAGACGCCGTGGTTGGAGATGGTGAAGGTGCCACCGGAGACGTCCTTCGCGGCAAGCTGCTCGCGGCGCGCCTTTTCGATCAGCTGCTCGAGGCCGGCGGCGATGCCCTTGAGGCTCAACGTCTCGACGTTGCGCAGGACGGGGACGATCAGGCCCTTGTCGCCGAGGGCGGTGCCGACGCCGATGTTGACGTCGTCGAACAACTCGAGCCGGTCATCGTGCCAGCGGCTGTTGATGGCGGGGGCCACCTTCATCGCCTCGGCGGCGGCAGCGACGATGTAGGCGGTGTAGGTGAGTTTCACGCCCTGCCGCGCCCAGGCCGCCTTGTGGCGCTCGCGATGGCGCATGATCGCGGTGAAGTCGGCCTCGAAGACGGCGGTGACGTGCGGCGCCTCGGTCACCGCCGCGAGCATGTTCTCGGCGATCTTGAGCCGCATCCGGTCGTGGGGGACGGCGTGGGAGCGCAGGCCCTGCGCGTTCGGCGTGGAGACGACCTGGGGTTGGGCGGTGGTGCGGGGACCCTCCCGGACGGTGGTCGCGGCGGCCACGGCGCGGTCGACATCGGCGCGGGTGATGCGGCCGTCGCGCCCGGTGCCCTCGATGCGGGCGGGGTCGATGTCGTGCTGGAGGAGGGCGCGGCGGACGGATGGCGAGAGGCGGAGTTCGCGACTTGCCGTCATCCCGGCGGACGCCGGGATCTCCTCGATACCCGCCGCGTCCTTCCGGTTGGAGATCCCGGCCTTCGCCGGGATGACGGGGGGCTCGTGGCCCACAACCTCGGCCGTCACCGCAATCCTCGCCAGCACCGCACCCGGCACCGCCTCCGCGCCACTGTCCAGGAGGATCTCGCGCAGCACGCCAGCCGCGGGAGCGGGCACTTCCATGGTCACCTTGTCGGTCTCGAGCTCGACGAGGGGATCGTGCTCCTCGACGCGATCGCCGACCTTCTTCAGCCAGGCGCGGACGACCGCCTGCGTGCCTTCCTGCTCGGCCGGAACGACGACGTCGATCATGATCAGAACCCCACCAGCTCTTCGACCTTCGCGCGGATGCGGTCGGCGCTCGGAACGGCCCAGTTCAGGAGCACCGGGTTATGCGGGCTCGGAATGTCGGGCATCGTCACCCGGGCGACGGGCGCGTCCAGGTCGAGAAAGGCCTCGTCGGCCACGACCGCGGCGATCTCGGCGCCGAAACCGCCGGTCTTGAGATCCTCGTGGACGATCAGGCATCGGCGGGTGCGGCGGACGCTGGCCAGCACCATGTCCTTGTCCCACGGCACCAATGTCCTGAGGTCGATCACGTCGGCCGAAACCCCCTCCGCGGCTTCCTCGCAGCGCGGAACCATCGCGCCCCAGGTGACGATGGTGATATCGTCGCCTTCCCTCGTCCTTTTCGCGCGGCCGAAGGGAAGGACGTAATCGTCGCCGGGCCAGGGGCGGCGCGCCCAGCTGTCGTCGAGCATGGCGCGGTGCTCGAAGAAGATGACGGGGTCGTTGCCGCGCAGCCCCGCGCGGAGCAGGCCGACCGCATCCTCGGCATTGGACGGAACGGCGACCAGCCAGCCGGGATTGTGGACGAATTGCACCTCGTTGGTCTGGCTATGCCAGGGATCGCCGCACTTGAAGTAGCCGCCGGGAATCCTGAGCACCATCGGCGCGGCGAAGCGGTTGGCGGTGCGCCACCGCATCGTGCCGCAATCGTTGATCTGCTCGGTCGCCGGCTCCGCATATTTGCGGAACTGGATCTCGGGAACGGGCATCAGTCCGGCCAGCGCCATGCCGACGGCGCGGCCGACGATTCCCTCCTCGTTGAGGCTGGTGTCGAAGACCCGCTCCCGGCCGTATTTCTCCTGCAGGCCGAGCGTGACGGCGTGGACGCCGCCCTTGGGGCCGATATCCTCGCCGAACAGGAGGATGCGCGGGTTCGCCTCCAGCTCCTGGTCCAGCGTACGGCGAATGGCCGTGACCATGTTGATGCGCTGGCCTTCCGGCTTCGGCTCCTCATGGCTCGGCGGGGCACGGTAGCCGTGGGTCCACTGGCCGCCGAGGCGCTGCATCTCCCCTTCGTAGAAGACGTGGTCGAGGACGTGCTCCGGGTCCGAAACGCCGCGGCTCTCCGCTTCGGCACGCGCGGCCTCGACCGCCTCCTGCGCCGCCGCTTCGATCCGATCCCATTCCGGTTGGTCGAGGATCGAGCCGACGAGGAACGCCTTGAGCTTGGGCAGCGGGTCCCGCGCCCACTCGTCGCGCACCGTCTCCTTGCTCTTATAGGCCTGGGTATCCTGGAAGCTGTGGCCCTGGAGACGCGGGACGGTGAGGTGGAGGAGCGCCGGGCCCTTGCGCGCGCGGACATGCGCGACGGCATCGCGGACGAGGCGCGCCGCCTCGGCCGGTTCGGTGCCGTCGCCGGCGAAGATGGTGAGGCCGGTGAAGCTGGCGAGGTTCTTCGAGATGTTCGCGCCCGGCGTCTGGTAGGTGCAGGGGACCGAGATGCCGTACTGATTGTCCTCGACGTAGAAGAGCATCGGCAGCTGCTGCGTCGTCGCGATGGTGAGCGACGCCCAGAACCCGCCGGTCGCGCACGACGCGTCGCCGCCGAGCACGACCGCGATCGCCTCGTCATAGCCACGGTCGCCGAGCACGCCCCGATAATATTCGATCGCCTGCGCCCAGCCGGCGGTCGGCGTGTACTGGGCGCCGACGCCGCCGGACATCGGCAGGGCGGGCGCGCCGTGGGGGTTCGGATAGTTGAAGACGACGCCGATGTCGCGGCCGTCCGAATAGCCGCCTTCCCGGCCCATGCCGGAGCCGAGCGCGTCCTCGATCGGCACGCCGAGCGACAGCAGCAGCGGTCGCGAGCGGTAATAGCCGCAGGTCGCATCGTGGCGGTGGGTGAGGCGCAAGCCGAGCAGCACCTGCGCCAGGTCGTGGCCGCGCGCGCTGAACTGGTAGAGCACCTTGCGCTCCGGGACGAGCCTTTCCTCCTCGAGCCTGTCCATCGCGCGGCTGACCTGGACGAGCCAGGCGATCCGTCGCCAGTCGAAGTCCGGGTCCGGCGCATTGCTGCGCGTGGGAGCGTGGGCGAGGGCCTGGTCAGCCATCCATCTTCTCCACCACCGCGGCGGCAAAGCGGTCGACATTGTCGTCGGAGAGGCCGACGACGTTGAAGCGGCCCGAAGCGGCCATGTAGATGCCCTTCTCCTCGCGCAGCGCCAGGACCTGCTCCGGCGTCAGCGGCAGGATCGAGAACATGCCGTTCTGCCCGTCGATATAAGCGAGCCGCGGATCGTAGGCGGCGAGACGGGCGCGCAGGACACGGATGCGGGCGCACATCTCCTCAAGCTCGACATGCCAGTCGGCGCGCAGCTCGGGCGTATCGAGGACGATGCGGCAGATGGCGGCGCCATGATCGGGCGGCATCGACCACATGGTGCGGGCCAGCTGCATCAGGTTCGCGAACGCCTTGTCGGCCGTCGCCTTGCTCGCCGCCTTGACGAAGAGGTTGCCGACCCGCTCGCGATAGACGCCGAAATTCTTGTCGCAGCTCTGGGCGATGAGCGCTTGGCTCGCTGCCTCGACGACGAGGCGGGTGCCGGCGGCGTCCGCCTCCAGGCCGTTGCCGAGGCCCTGATAGGCGATGTCGACATAGGGGATGAGGCCGCGGCGGGCGACGATGTCGGCGACCTCACGCCACTGGTCCGGGGACAGGTCGGCGCCGGTCGGGTTGTGGCAGCAGCCGTGCAGGAGGACGAGGTCGCCGGCCGCCGCGCCCTCCAGCGCATCTGCCATGCGGTCGAATAGAATCGCCCGCTTCTCGCTGTCGTAATAAGGATAAGGCACCATCTCGATGCCCGCGCACTCGATCAGCGGCGCGTGGTTCGGCCAGGTCGGCTGGCCGACATGGATGCGGGCGTGCGGGTTCGCCTTCTCCACCAGGTCCGCGCCGAGCCGCAGCGCACCGCAGCCGCCGGGCGTCTGGAGCCCGACGATCCGGTCGTCGGCGGCCAGCCGCTCGCCGAAGACGATCTCGCGGATCAGCGCGGTGAAGCGCGGATCCCCCTGGGAGCCGAGATAGGCCTTGGTCTCCTGCCGCTGCCAAAGGCGGCGCTCGGCTTCTTTCACCGCGCGGAGGATCGGCGTCCCGCCGGCGGCGTCGCGATAGACGCCGACGCCGACGTCGATCTTGTCCGCACGCGGGTCGGCGTCGCAGAGCGCGATGAGCTGGAGCAGAGCGTCGGGCTTCTGCTCGTCGAGCCGGTCGAAGAGGGGCCGCCCTGCGGCCGTCACGCTGTCCATCTCTCCTCCTCTCGCCGTTCAACGCGCCAAGGTGCCTGTAGCGGCCATTGCTTCCGAAAGCTTTTCTGTTTCGCTCCCGTTTCGGCTGGATGTGAAACGGACATTCGGCTATCCCCCCGATGGTGAAACAGGGTGAGCAACTGGATGCCATCGACCGGCGGATCGTCCGCGAGCTGCAGCGCGATGCCTCGCTTTCGCACGCGGCACTGGCCGAGCGCGTCGGCGCCTCGGCGGCCTCCGTATGGCGGCGGGTGCGCGCGCTCGAAGGGGCGAGCGTGCTGGGCAAGGCGGTGCGGCTCGCCGACGCCGAGGCGCTGGGCCGCGCGGTCAACGTGCTGTGCCAAGTGCGCATGACCCGGCAGACGGTGGAAGCGCGTGCCGAGTTCGAAGGCTTCATCCAGTCGCGCGAGGAGATCGTCGAATGCTACGCCATGTCGGGCGAATGGGATTATCTGCTGCGCATCGCGGTGCGCGACGTGGCGGACTATGACCGCTTCGTGATGCGCGGCGTGCTGGCGCATCCGTCGGTGGCCCACGCCGCGAGCAACTTCGCGCTGCGGCAGGTCAAGTACACGACGGAGATACCGGTCTAGAGTTTCTCCCCGGAACGGCGCTCTGGGCCCCCTCCACCATGCTTCGCATGGTCGCCCTCCCCGTTCCGGGGAGGAGCAAGAGACGCGGAACCGCTCCCCTCCCCGCACATTGACTCGCGCGCAGACACTTTCGGGAGCGAAACGGCCATGGCGGCGCGCGCATATTGGAAGGGACAGATCCGGCTGGCGCTGGTCTCGATCCCGGTGGAGATCTTCTCGGCGACCAAGTCCGGCGCGCAGATCCAGTTCAACCAGATCTACGAGCCGACCGGCCAGCGGATCAAATATGAGAAGGTCGTGCCGGGCGTCGGCGCGGTCGACCCGGAGGAGATCGTCCGGGGCTACCAATATGAGAAAGGCTCCTACGTCGTCGTCTCCGACGAGGAGCTGGAGGCGGTGAAGCTCGAATCGAAGAAGACCCTCGAGCTCACCCAGTTCGTCGACTATGACGAGGTCGACGTCCTCTATTTCGAGAAGCCCTATTTCGTCGTCCCGGCCGACGACCTCGCCGAGGAGGCGTTCATCGTCCTGCGCGAGGCGCTCAAGCGGACCCGCAAGATGGGGGTCGGCCAGCTGGCGCTGCGCGGGCGCGAATATCTCGTCAGCGTCAAGCCGTGCGGGCGCGGCATCGTCCTGGAGACGCTGCGCTATGCCGACGAAGTCAACAAGGCGCGCGACTATTTCCGCGACATCTCCGACGGTAAGCCGGACGAGGAGCTGCTCGACCTCGCCGAGACGCTGATCGACCGCAAGACCGCCGCGTTCGACCCGGCCAAATATCACGACCGCTATATCGAAGGTCTGCACGACCTGATCGAGCGCAAGATGAAGGGCCAGACGATCCGCGCCGAGGAGGACACGGCGCCGAAGCGCGGCGGCAACGTCATCGACCTGATGGCGGCGCTGAAGCGCTCGATCGAGAAGCCCGGTGAGGCCGCGGGGAAAGCGCCCGCGAAGAAGGCTGCCGCGAAGCCGGCAGCGCGCAAGGCCGCCGCGAAGAAGGCCCCGGCGAAGGCGGCGCCGGCAAGGAAGCGGGCCTAAGTGGTGGCTGGGGGAGTCCGTTCGTCCCGAGTGAAGTCGAGGGGCGCTGGCACGGACTCATCACAGGCGCCCTTCGACTTCGCTCGGGACGAACGAGGCTCTTGAATGGCCCGCGCTCCCACAGACCCCCTCTCCCGCTACAATGCCAAGCGGGACTTCGCGAAGACCGCGGAGCCGCCCGGTACCTACGAGAAGCTCTCCTGGGGCCATGGCAACGGCTTCATGGTCCAGAAGCACGACGCGCGGCGGCTGCATTTCGACTTCCGGCTCGAGCTGGACGGGACCCTGAAGAGCTGGGCGGTGCCGAACGGACCCAGCCTCAACCCCGCCGACAAACGCCTCGCCGTGCGGACCGAGGACCATCCGCTTTCCTATGCGACCTTCGAGGGCACGATCCCGAAAGGGGAATATGGCGGTGGCACGGTGATGCTGTGGGACCGTGGCACCTGGACGCCGGCGCCGGGGAAGGATCCGAGGAAAACGCTCGAGGAAGGCCATCTCCACTTCACCCTCGAGGGCGAGCGGATGAAGGGGGAGTGGGTGATGTTCCGCCTCAAGGGCCGGCCCGGCGAGCGGACCGAGAACTGGATGCTGAAGAAGGTCACGGACGACCAGGCCGGCGGCTCGATGGCGCTGACCGAACGCTATCTCACCAGCATCAAGACCGGCCGGACCATGCAGGAGATCGCCTCGGGGAAAAAGGCGAAGGAGCTGGCGGCGTGGAAGAAAGGGCTGCAATCACCGTCGTCCCGGCGGAAGCCGGGACCTCCCTCCGGAAAGGACGCGGCGCCCCCTCCGGCACGAGACCCCGGCTTTCGCCGGGGTGACGGGACACCCCCTGAGTTCCGCGCACCCCAGAAGGCGACGCTGGTCGACCACGTGCCCTCCGGCTCGGCCTGGCTCCACGAGATGAAATATGACGGCTATCGCTGCCAGCTCGCCATCGGCAGCGGGCAGGCCAGGGTCTATACGCGCTCCGGTCTCGACTGGTCCGACAAGTTCCCGGAGATCGTCGCGGCGGCGCGCGAGCTGGAGGTCGGGACGGCGCTCCTCGACGGCGAAATCGTCGCCCTCGACGCGAACGGCCGCTCCAGCTTCTCCGCTCTCCAGCAGGGCATCTCGGAGGGCGGCCGCGGCCTCACCCTCTTCCTGTTCGACGCTCTGGAGATCGACGGCGAGGATCTGGCGCCGCTCGCGAACATAGAGCGCAAGGGGCGCCTCGCGACCCTGCTCGGCCCGGGCAAGCCCCCCACCCTGCTTTACGCCGACCACATTGTCGGCCGCGGCGAAGAATTGCTCCGCGCCATGTGCGACGCGGGCCAGGAAGGCATCATCTCGAAACGCGCCGACGCGCCCTATCGGGGGCGGCGGACGAAATGCTGGCTGAAGGTCAAATGCATCCAGCGCCAGGAGTTCGTCATCGTCGGCTGGACGCCGAGCGACAAGAAAGGCCGCGGCTTCCGCTCGCTCCTGCTGGGCGTCAACGAAGCGGGCGGCCTGCGCTACGTCGGCAAGGTCGGGACCGGCTTCTCGATGGCCGTCATGCACGATCTCCTCGATCGGATGGAGCGGATCGAGGTGGCGAAGGCGCCGACGGCCGTGCCGCGGCCGGACGCGCGCGGTGCCCATTGGGTGAAGCCGGAGCTGGTCTGCGAAGTGGCCTTCGCCGAATTCACCTCCGAAGGCGTGGTGCGGCACCCGAGCTTCCTCGGCCTGCGCGCCGACAAGAAGGCGAAGGAGGTGGTGCGCGAGACGCCGCAGCGGCTCGAGCGGGCCGCGCCCGCCGCTGCCGCCCGCGACGACGACGTCAAGATCAGCAATCCGGAGCGGGTGCTATGGCCGGAGGCGGGGATCACCAAGGCCCAGCTGGTCGCTTATTACCGCGCGGTCGGCCCGCTGATGGCGGAATGGGCGGCACACCGGCCGCTGAGCCTCGTGCGCTGCCCCCAGGGCCGGGCGAAGAAATGCTTCTTCCAGAAGCACAATACCGGCAGCTTCGGACCCCACGTCCACCAGATCGAGATCGAGGAGAAGAAGGGCGAGATCGAGGATTACGTCTATGTCGAGGACGTCGCCGGCATCGTCGCCTGCGTGCAGATGGGGACGATCGAGTTCCACGGCTGGGGATCGGCGACGGCCGACATCGAGAAGCCGGATCGGCTCGTCTTCGACATCGATCCGGACGAGGGGCTCGGGTTCGACGTGGTAAAGCGCGCGGCCAGGGACCTTCACAAATATCTCGCCGACATGGGGCTGCAGAGCTTCCCGCTGCTGACCGGCGGCAAGGGGCTCCACGTCGTGGTGCCGCTGACGCCGCGCGCTAAGTGGCCGGCGGTCAAGGATTTCGCCCAGCGCTTTGCCGTCGCCCTCGCCACCGCCGAGCCGGAGCGCTTCACCGCCAACCTCGCCAAGGCGGCGCGCAAGGGCCGCATCTTCATGGACTATCTGCGCAACCAGCGCGGCGCGACGGCGATCATGCCCTACTCCGCCCGCGCCCGCGAGGGCGCGCCGGTCTCGGCCCCGATCGGCTGGGACGAGCTGGACGAGACGACGAGCGGCGCCCGGTTCACGGTGCGCGACGCCGAGTTGCTCCTCGACCGCGCCTCCTCGCGTGCCCTCCAGGGCTGGGGCGAGGCCGACCAGCCGCTGCCGGACCTGTGAACATGGCGGAGCGACTCGACATCAACCGCGCCGACCAGCAGGCCTTCGATGCGATCGACGGCCTGAAGGGCCACGGCCACGACATCGTCCGCTACCGCGAGGAGCGCGGCGGCTTCACCAGTCTGCGCGAGCTCGACGAGGTGCCGGGGCTGACGGGCAAGGTGGACGACGCGACGCGGGCGAGGTTGACGGTGTAGGTTCCGCTGCACCGCGCCACGGGGACAGTCACCGATCCACAAACCTCCTCGCAAACCCACAGACGTCAGGGGATCGGTGACTGTCCCCTGCTCCCTCACTCGGTGACTGTCCCCTCTGTCCTCTCCGCCCCTCGCTCTCACGCCGCGAGCGCCAGCTCCAGCGCCTCATATTCCGCCGGTGCCAGCGTGGGCCGGGCCGCGAAGCCGAGGATCGCCTCGAACACTTCCGCCGGGGCGCCGGCGCGGACGAAGCCGAGGAAGGCCGCGCGCTCGGCCGGGTTCATGCCCGGGATCATCAGCTTCAGATATTCGATCATCTTCTCCGGCGGAATGGCGGCGACGATGCGCGCTTCCATCGCGATCAGCTCCTCGTCGTCGAACAGGCGGTGGAGGAGCGGCAGGACGACCAGCTCTTCCTCCGCCATGTGCGCGAAATCGGCGGCGGCGAACTGGCTGAAGGCGAGGTAAAGCTGGCGCGCCGGCGCCGCCCGCGCCTCCGCCGGCGCCGCCTCGACCGCGGCGATCGCCGCCTCGAGCGTCTCGAAGGCGCGGCGGTGATGGTCGTGGTCGGCCTGGAGCGTCAGCGTCGCGCCCGGCGCGCGCGCCTCGAGCGCGCCGTGGATCTCGGCCTCCTCATGATGAAGGTGCCCGGCCGAGAGGACGAGCTGGCGGCGCACCGCGCCGAGCAGCTCGCGCCCCGCGGCCCCGTCCGCAAAGTCGGCGTTGCCGAGGCGGACGAGAAGATCCGAGAGCGCGAAGCGGATACCCTTGTGGATCGGGCCGTAAAGGTCGTGACGTTGCATGTGTGTCTCCCTGCGGCGCGCGCGAGGGCGGCGCCGTTCATTTGCTGAAATGTTCGAAAATCTCCGCCGTCAGGCGGCGGCGCGGAGCGCGCTTCGCCAGCCGTAGAAGGCGGCATTGGCTTCGGCCCAGCCCGGGCGCGCCACCATCGTCGCCAGCCAGCGCCGCACGTTCGGGTAAGGCGCGAGGTCGTAGCCGATCATCTCGCCCATCGTCACGAGCGCGGCGCCGAAATAGTCGGCGAGGCTGATCTCGTTCCCGGCGACGAAGCGGTTGGCGCCGATCATGTCGCGGTCGAGGACCGCGAGCCGCGCCGCCGCCCGCTCGCCGTGGAAGGCGAGAAGCGGGGGCTCGGCGAGCGTCGCATAATGCGGCAGGATCTGCGGATAGACGAGGCCGTAGCCGTGATCGCGGTAGAAGCCGGTGTTGAACCAGTCGAGCGCCTCGTCGACCTTCGCGCGCGCCCGGTGCTCCGCAGGATAGGCCCGCGATCCGGCGAGGTCCGCGAGATAGCGCAAGATCGTCGCCGACTCGGTGAGGCGGAAGCCGCCGTCGACGAGGGCCGGGACCGTGCCGTTCGGATTGACGGCGAGATACCAGTCGCCGCGGTTCTCGCGAGTCGCGAGGTCTACGATCATCGGCTCGACCGGCAGATCGTGGTCCGCCAGGAACAGCAGGATCGGCCGGCATACGGTCGACGCCGGATCATAATAAAGCTTCATTGCGAACACCCTCCCAAAACGAGGGGGGCCGTTAGCGGAAGCTTTCGTACGCCGGGAAGCCGGACGTTGGCGGAACTGTTTTGCGCAATACGGACAATCTTGCCGAAGAACGGACAGATTGTCCTTTCCGGTCACCGTGCCTTTGCGAAGTAATGTTTTGCACGTCGGCGCGGGTGAGCTATTTCCTGGCCGCGCGGCGGGCAATGAAGGCGCGGGCGAAGGCCTCCGGCGACGGCGATTTCACGACGAGGTCGCCGAAGCCGAAGTCGACCTTGCCGCCGGAGCAGGCGTATTTCATCGCGCTGGCCAACGGCGTTTCGGCCTTCACGGGGCTCCAGGGCGTGGCCGGGCCGGACCTGCCTTTGGCCATCGCGCCGGGGCCGAGGCTGACCTCGAGGGTCCGGTAACGGACGCCGGCGCAGTCATAATCGACATGCATCTTGAACGCGACGGCAGGCGAGACCGCGTAGATCCAGGCGCTGGTGCCGTTCGCGTCGGCTTGGATGCTGGCCCGATCGACGAAGTAGACCACCGTCCCGTCATTGTCGGTGATCGCGACGGGTGCCCATTCCGGGGACGCGGACGGCGCCGCGACGGCCACGGCGGCGAGCAGGATGGAGATTGCGCGTGCAGTCATGGTTGCCTCCGCCCGGAAGGTTTCGCTGCCTTGGCTCCCGCTGCGGCGATACGTTGCCTTTTCTTGGCCTTCTCGCGGGCGGCGCTCGCCGTCGCGGCGAAGCCAGGAAGGTGCACCTCCAGGGAGTCGAGATGGTGCTTCTTCAGCGTCGCACCTACCGGCACCTCCCAGAAATTCTGGTCGTGGCCCGCAATCTCCAGGAGGACCACGAAATCGTCGAACTCCTCGACGAAGAGCAGGACATCGCTCTTGGTGGCGCCGAGATGAACGTGCTTGACCCCGGTGTGCTGGAGCAGGTCGTCGGTCGTCGTGCCGATGCCGTTCCGATAGAATTTGGGCGGGAGCTCAAGGCCCTGTTCGATGCGGCTCCGAAATTCGAGCAAGTTTTTCGCATAGGGATCGGAGCCCGCGCGGCCGGTACGATCGACAAACGTCGGCGCCTTGTAAACCTCCTTGCGCTTCATCTCGAAATGATCGTTGGTGAGGGGCACGGGAACCGGCGGCACCGTCGGCGGAGAATCGCTCACGACGTCAGCCGAGAAGGCGTTTCAGGAACTCCTCATCGGAGAGCCCGCTCAAATTCTCGCCTGGATTGCTTCGGGCCGCCTCGGCGCTCCGAGCGAGCCTCACCAACGCTTGTTCGTCGGCAGCCGCGTGACCGAGGGCCCGGCGCTTCGCGGTGGCCAAGGCCACGGCGCCGACCTTCCCAGACCGGCTCATCTCTTCGGCGAGGGCCGCGGAGATGTATCGACCCGTCGCCGCCGATCGATAATGGCCGCGCTTCGTCCGGTTGCGCTTCTCGCCGGCCGCTTTCGGGTGGTTCGTCGCCATACCGCCGACATAGCTGGCCGCGCTCATCGGGACAACCGCGGGGCATCGGTCCACGAGCCGGAGATCATGCGCCTGATGACAGACTGGTCGAAAGGCAGGCCCTGAGCTGCGCGTTACGGCCATGCCGACCGGCGAAGCGGACCACCCGACGAGAGCGCTTGCCCTCTTGCCGCTTGGCGCCCAGGCGGCGCTGGGCCCGAGTCCTGAGAACCGCCGGAGGATCCCGGACGCAGCCGGTCGCCACATCGCCCCGGCTTCCCCTCCCACGGCCCAGCCTCTAGGAGCCGGTCATGGAAGAGTCCGGGGCGGGGGCCCTTCACTGGTGGCAGACCTGGTGGGGCGTCGCGCTCCTCGCCCTGGTCGCGGCGGTGCCGTTGGTCTGGCCGTCCGTCCCGCCGCTGGTCGACCTGCCCGGCCACATGGCCGCCTACAAGGTCGAGCTCGACCTTGCCCATTCGCCCGACCTGCAGCGTTACTATTCGCTTCACTGGGCGCTGATCGGCAATCTCGGGCTCAACCTGCTCGTCGTCCCGCTCGCGAAGCTCTTCGGTCTCGAACTGGCGGTGAAGCTGGTGATGCTGTGCGTGCCGCCGCTCACCGCCGCCGGCTTCCTGTGGACGGCGCGCGAGGTGCACGGAAAGGTGCCGGCGAGCGCGCTCTTCGGCCTCCCCTTCACCTACGCCTACCCATTCACCTTCGGCTTCGCGAACTTCGTGCTGTCGATGGCCTTGTGCTTCCTCGCCTTCGCGCTTTGGCTGCGGCTCGGGCGGCTGGGAAGGACGGGCCTGCGCGCGCTGGCCTTCCTGCCGCTGGCGATCGTCGTCTGGCTCGCCCACACGTTCGGCTGGGGCGTGCTCGGCATCCTCGCCTTCGCCGCGGAGACGGTGCGGGAGGACGATCGCGGCCGGCGCCTGCCGGAGGCGGCGTTTCGCGGCGCGCTGCAATGCCTGCCGCTCGTCCTGCCGCTCCTCATGATGCTGATCTGGCGGTCGGGCGACGTCGCGGGAAAGACCGAGCACTGGCTCGCCGTCGTGCCGAAGGTGAATTACCTGCTCTACGCGCTGCGCGACCGTTGGAAGTGGGTCGACGTGCCGTCGGTGCTGCTCGTGCTGGCGCTGATCGGCTGGGCGATCCGGAGCCGCCGCTTCGGCTTCTCGCGCCACCTCGCCGCCTCCGCCCTGTTCCTCCTCGCGATCTACCTCGCACTGCCGCAGAAGATTTTCGGCTCCTCCTATGCCGACATGCGGCTGCTCCCGTACACGGTGGCGATCGGCGTGCTGGCGATCCGGCCGCACGCGACGCCGCGGGGGCTGGCGCTGGCCGGCCTCGCCTTCTTCGCCCTGCGCATGGCCTCCGAGACGGCGAGCTTCGCCCTCTACGGCGCCGCCTTCGACCGCGAGCTGGCGGCGCTGGACCACGTGCCGCGGGGCGCGAGGCTCCTCTCGCTGATCGGCACGCCGTGCCGCGGGGAATGGACGATGGCGCGCTTCGACCACCTGTCCGGCATGGCAGTGGTGCGGCGCGAGGCCTATTCGAACGACCAATGGTCGGTGGCGGGCGCGCAGCTCGACCGCTCCGAATATTACGCGGCCGGCGCCTTCCGCCGCGACCCGTCGCAGATCGTGCGCCTCCACGATTGCCCGGTGAACCGCTGGCCGACGCTCGACGCGAGCCTCAGGCACTTCCCGCGCGCCGCGTTCGATTATCTCTGGCTGATCAACCCGCCGGCCTGGGACCGGAGCCTCACCGCCGGCATGGTGCCGGTCTGGACCAACGGCCGCTCGGTGCTCTTCCGGATCGTCGACCGGACGCAGCCGGTCATCCGATCGACAGATACTTTGCCCGTCGCTGAGCCCTGAGCGCGTCCCGGCTTTCGCTGGCGAGCGCGTCCAGTTCCTCCCCGATCGCGCGGCCGAGGGCGGCGATCGCCTCGGCGGGCTCGCGGTGGGCGCCGCCGACCGGTTCGTCGACGATGCGGTCGATGACGCCCAATTGCTTGAGGTCCTGCGCCGTGACCCGCATCGCCTCGGCGGCGTCGGCGGCCTTGTCGCCGGTGCGCCACAGGATCGACGCACAGCCTTCGGGCGAGATGACCGCATAGACGCTGTGCTCGAGCATCAGCACGCGGTTGGCGGCGGCAATGGCGATGGCGCCGCCGGAGCCGCCCTCGCCGACGATCGCGGCGACCATCGGCACGCCGAGCGCCAGGCATTCCTCGGTCGAGCGGGCGATCGCTTCCGCCTGGCCCCGTTCCTCGGCCTGCACGCCCGGAAACGCGCCGGCGGTATCGACGAGGGTGAGAACGGGAAGGCTGAAGCGGTCGGCGAGCTGCATCAGCCGCACCGCCTTGCGATATCCTTCGGGCTTGGCCATGCCGAAATTGTGCTTGAGGCGGCTCGCCGTGTCGTCGCCTTTCTCGTGGCCGATCACCATCACCCGACGCCCGCCCAGCCGGCCGAGGCCGCCGACGATCGCCTGGTCCTCGCCGAAATTGCGGTCGCCCGCGAGCGGCATGAAGTCCTCGATCAGCGCGGCCACATAATCCTTGAGATGCGGCCGATCGGGGTGGCGGGCGACCAACGTCTTCTGCCACGGCGTCAGCTTCGCATAGGTGTCGCGCAGCATCCGCTCCGACTTGGCCTGGAGCCGGTCGATCTCGGCATCGATGTTGAGGCTCGAATCCTCCGCCGTCTCGCGCAGCTCCTCGATGCGGCTGTCGAGCTCGGCGAGCGGCTTTTCGAAATCGAGGTAGCTGGCCATCGGCGGCGGGGGTTAGGCGGGCTTCGAAGCCGCGTCAACGCGCGGCCGTTTCGGGGCCGGGTCGTCGGCCAGCGGGTGGCGGCTGTTGACCAGCTCGACGAGCCGGCGGCTGTCGACATGGGTGTAGATCTGCGTCGTCGCGATGTCGGCATGGCCGAGGAGGAGCTGCAGCGCCCTGAGGTCCGCGCCGCCCTCGAGCAGGTGGGTGGCGAAGGCGTGGCGCAGGACGTGCGGGCTGATCCGCTCCGGCGGGATCCCGGCGGCCGCGGCAAGCTCGCGGACCAACTGGTAGAGGCGGACGCGCGAGAGGTGCTTCTTGCCCGACGGGAACAGCCACGGCTGGTCGCGCGGCACGAGCTGGGCATGGTCCGCCACGGCGGCGCGCGCGCGATCCGACAAGGGGACGAGCCGCTCCTTGCCGCCTTTGCCCCTGAGGATCAGGAACGGGCGGTCCGGTTGGAGCGCGTGGCGGGGGAGCGAGACCAGCTCGGTGGCCCGGAGGCCAGAGCCGTAGAGCAATTCAATGAGGGCGGCGAGGCGCAGCGCGGCGGGCCCGGGCTCGGCGGTTCGGCGACGGTCCAGCTCGGCGAAGAGGGCGTCGACGGCAGCGTGGTCCAGCACCTTCGGAAGGGGCCGCCCGCCGGCGGGGCGCGGCAGCGCGTCCGAGGGGTCGTCGGCGCGGAAACCCTCGTCCTGGAGGAAGGCGAAGAACCGCCTGAGCGCCGCCGCCTTGCGCGCGACGGTGGCGCGCTTCAGCGGCATCCACGCCGCGGCGAGGCTTTTCAATCGGGCCTTGTCGGCGCGCGAGAGAGCGCCGTCGAGCAGCTCGGAGGCGCCGCGCAGGTCGCGTTCGTAGGCCAGGATCGTATTACGTGCCGCGCCGGCTTCGGCCGCCATCATCTCGAGGAAGGCAGCAATCAGCTGCCGGTCCTCGCTCACAGCCGCGTCATCGCCTCGGCGGCGATCATCCGCGCTTCATATTCGAGGCCGACGCGGCGCAACGCGGCGACGATATGATAGACATGCTCGGGCGGCACGCCGCGCCAGTCGCTCGTCTGCATGCCGATGGCGGCGAGCAGCGCGACGGTGCCTGGCTGGCCGGAGCGGCCGGCCGAGTCGATGAAGTGCGCCCAGCGCGTGCGCGGGTTCGGGTCGACGCCGAGCGCCGCCGGATCCTTCAGCCGCCCGAGGCCGGCCAGGGCCGCGACCAGCACCCGCCCGCGCGTCCCTTCGGCGCGCCCGGCGAACGCCTTGACCCGATCGACGCCGAGATCGACCTGCGGCCGTTCCGCGGCGACGGCGAGGATCGACCAGGCACGGTCGGCGTCGCTCCCGGCATTGGCGACGACTCCGCTCCACCGCGCCGCCGGCTGGTCCAGCCCGGCGGTCAGCATCGAGGCGACGAGGTCGTCGGCACGCTTCGCGTAATTGCCGGACGGGGCGATGCCGGCCGCGGCGGTGGCGGTAAGGATGAGGCGGGCATAACGGCCGCCCGGCGGGTTCTTGTCGTCCCACAGCGCGCGCATCGCGTCGATCCGGTCGTCGGCGCCGCCGGCATAGGCCTTGCGGAAGCGGCCGGCGAGCGTGTCGGCGAGGTCGGACGGATCGGTCTGATCGGCGAGGAGGCTCATCAGGTCGACGAGGTTGGCGTGCGAGAAAACGCCGAGCGCGGCCGCCGTCTGGGCGGCGTCGACGCGTTGATCGAGCGGAATCATCGGCGCCCGCGCCTCCCACGCCCAGACCTGCGGCCCGGCGCCGTCCATCAGGTTGCGCGGGATGGCGAGGCCGGTCGCGGCGGCGAGGCCGAAGCGCCAGCTGTTGAGGCTGTCCACCCCCTCCCACTGGATGGAGACGGCGCGGCGGGTGTTCACCCCGGCCCCGATCACCTTTTGGGCGAGGAGGTAGTCGATGCCGCCGGAGCCGTTGCCCTGCCGCGCCTGGTCGATCAACTGGCTGGCACGGCCGCTGTCGCCCTGGAGCGCCGCGCACATGGCATCCGAGAGGGCCCACACCGGTTCGTCCGAGACGGCGCGGCCCGGCGCGACCAGCGGGCAGAGGCCGGCCGGGTCGGCATTGGCCAGCGACGTCTGCACCGCGACGGTGAACATGCGCGGCGTGAAGCGATCGACGTCGACCGCCTGGACCAGCATCCGCGCCGCGTCGGCCTCGCCCATCCGCAGCAGCAGCCAGGCGCGCTCGGCGATCCAGTCGACCTCGTTCACGCCCTGCGGCGCCGGGATCTCGGAGAGCAAGGCCCGGCGGAGCAGGATCGACGTCCAGCGGCTCGGCAGCGGCGCGTCGAGCCGGCGCATCAGCGACGCCAGGAAGACGCCGTTGGCGCCGCCGAATTCGCCGCGGCCGAGGCCCCAATTGTCCGGCCCGAGCACGCCGACGACGTCGGTCGGGCGCCGCGAAGCCTCGGGGATTTCGATCTGCGGGACCGGCTGGGCCTGCTGCTCGGCTTCGTCGGGGACCACCGTCTCCTCGCCGGCCGCGCCCGGAGCGACGCCGGCGGCGGCCGCGGCGGCCGTGTCGCCGCCCGAGGGCGCAGCGGCCGGTGCCGCCGGCGCCGCCTCGGGGGCCGGCGTCGTCGCCTTGGGAGGGGGCGTATTGCCCTGGTCGCCGAAGCCCGGCGGCAGGTCCGGCGGCGGCGCGCTCTTGCCCTGCTGCCCGACCGAAGGACCGGCGAAGGCGAGCGCCGCCGCGCCGGCGAGGATCAGGCCGGCTCTAGTGGGCCAGCGCCGCATTGGTCACGTCCTGCTCGATATGCTGGGTCGGTACTTCGCGCGTCCGGGTGCTGAGCCAGACGAGGAAGGCGATCACCAGCACGAGCAGAATGATGAGGATCGTCGAAACCGGCGAACGGCGCCGGCGGGGGGGCGGGGAGATACGCATGGCGCGCCTTTTGCCCCACCCGCGCCCCCTGTGTATAGCCCCCGCCGCCATGGCCGCGCCGCATCCCCAGCCCGTCCGGGCGCCCGACCGCTGCATCGTCCTCGTCGGCCTGATGGGCGCGGGCAAGACGACGGTGGGGCGGCGGCTCGCCAAGCGGCTCGGCCTCCCCTTCCTCGACAGCGACGAAGAGATCGAGCGCGCCGCCGACCACTCGATCGCCGAGATCTTCGACCGCTTCGGCGAGGCGAGCTTCCGCGACGGCGAGCGGCGGGTGCTGCGCCGCCTCATCGGCGCCCCGGTCAAGGTGATCGCCACCGGCGGCGGCGCCTTCATGGACCCGGAGACGCGGGCGCTGATCCTCGACGAGGCGGTCGCGATCTGGCTGCGGGCGGAGGTGGAGACGCTCGCGGAGCGCGCGGTGCGGCGGGGGCAGCGGCCGCTGCTGCGCGGCCGGGAGCCGACCGAGGTGCTCCGCGCGCTGGCGGCGGCCCGCGACCCCGTCTACGCCCAGGCGCCGCTCCACGTCAGGAGCGACGGCGGCGACCACGAGCAGGCGGTGGACGCGATCGTCGCCGCGCTCGGCCTCGAGGAAGGCGAGGATGCGGCAGGTTGAGGTCCCGCTCGGCGGGCGCTCCTACCGGATCGACATCGCCCCCGGGCTGCTCGCCGGCGCCGGCGAGCGGCTCGCGCCCTACGCGCGCCGCGGTCGGCTGGTTGTCGTCACCGACGCCAACGTCTGGGCGGCGCAAGGGAAGAAGCTGCGCGCGCCCGGCCTGACGATCGAACCGATCGTGGTGCCGCCCGGCGAGGCGTCGAAGAGCTGGGCGCAACTGGAGGCGCTGGTCGAGCGGTTGCTCGCGCTGAACGTCGAGCGAGGCGAGGCGATCGTCGCCTTCGGCGGGGGCATGGTCGGCGACCTTGCCGGCTTTGCGGCCTCCATCCTCAAGCGCGGCTGCCGCTACGTGCAGATCCCGACCAGCCTCCTCGCCCAGGTCGATTCGTCGGTCGGCGGCAAGACGGCGATCAACGCGGCCGGCGGCAAGAACATGGTCGGCGCCTTCCACCAGCCGGCCTATGTGCTGATCGACCCCGACACCCTGGCCTCCCTCCCCGCCCGCGAGCTCGCCGCCGGCTATGCCGAGATCGTCAAGTACGGCCTCATCGACGATGCGCCCTTCTTCGCCTGGTGCGAGGCGAACGGCGCTGCACTGCTCGCCGGCGACGGCGGTGCGCGGCTCGAGGCGATCGAGCATTGCGTGCGCGCCAAGGCCCGCATCGTCGGCGAGGACGAGCGCGAGACGAAAGGCCGCCGCGCCCTCCTCAACCTCGGCCACACGTTCGGCCACGCCGTCGAGGCGGAAAGCGGCTTTCAAATCCTCCACGGCGAGGCGGTGGCGATCGGCATGGTCCTGGCTTACCGCTTCTCGGCGGCGCGGGGCCTGTGTCCGGCGGCGGACGCGGAGCGGATCGAGAATCATCTCGCCGGCGTCGGTCTGCCCACGCGGGTACGGGTCGGGACGCCGCGGAGCCTCGTCGCGCACATGGCCGCCGACAAGAAGGCGAGCGGCGGCCGGGTCGCCTTCATCCTCGCCCGCGGCATCGGCGAGGCGTTCGTCGACAAGGGCGTGGAGCTTGGCGAAGTCGAGGCATTCCTCGAGAGGGAGATGACGCGCTGACCCCCCTCCCTCAAAGGGAGGGGCCGGGGGTGGGAGGGCGAGCGCAGCGAGACTTTTCAGCCACCGCGATTCGACCGCCTACGGCGGGACCCACCCCTAACCCCTCCCTTCCAGGGAGGGGAATCGCCTACTCCCCCTCCGCGGCCGCCTCGGGCGCCGTGATCATCCGGTCGATCCGCGCGCGCAGGTCGCCGGTCTCGAGCTGCGCCTTCAGCCGCTCGCGGTCGCGCGCGCGGTAGAGGTCCTCGGTGCGGTCGATCTCCGCCTCGTCCACCCCCACCTTCGCCATCGCCATCCGCGCCATGCGGACGGCGGAATCGAGCACCTCGCGCACCGCCCCCGCGACCGGCGCGTCGCGCAGCTTGAGCAAGGCGCGCCGGTCGAAGGCGCGGACGAAGATCGCCGCCTTCGGGAAGGCCTCGTGAACGCCTTCCAGGAATTCCGGCTCGATCTGGTCGCCATCGGTGCAGAAGAGGATGATCTCGGCGTCGGCGGCCCCCGCCTGGCGGAGCAGGTCGAGCCGCGTGCCGTCGCCATAATAGACCTTGGCGCCGAAGCTCCCCGCCACGTCGATCATCTCGATGTCGGTATCGATGAGCGTCACCGCGATGCCCTGCGCGATCAGCATCTGCGCGACGGTCTGGCCGAACCGGCCGTAGCCGACGATGATCGCATTGGCGCCGTCCGCCTCCGGCCCGTCGCGCTCTTCCTCGCTGACCGGCTCGGAGCGCAGCCCCTTCGTTGCCATCATCAGGAACGGCGTGGTGGCCATGGACAGGGTGACGATGGCGCCGAACAGGCTGGCGGCCTCCGGGGCGATGAGGAAGGCGCGCTGCGCCTGGGCGAACAGGACGAAGCCGAACTCGCCGCCTTGGCTGAGCAGCAGGCCGAGGCCGAGCGCCGGCCGCCACGCCATGCGGAAGGCGACGGCGAGGCCGGTGATCAGCCCCGCCTTCACCGCGATCAGCGCCAGCGCCATGGCCGCGACGAACAGCGGCCGCTCGGCGATGGCGTGGAGGTCGAGCATCATGCCGACGGCGAGGAAGAACAGGCCGAGCAGGATCGAACGGAACGGCTCGACGTCGGCCTCGAGCTCGTGGCGGTAGGGCGTGTCGGCGAGCATCACGCCGGCGATGAAGGCGCCGAGGGCGGCCGAGAGGCCGAGCAGCTCCATCACCGCCGCGCTGGCGATCACGGTGAACAGGCCCGCGAAGACGAACATCTCCCGCTCGCCGAGATTGCCGATCAGCCGGAAGAAGGGGCGGAGGAGGAAGCGGCCGGCGACGATCAGCCCGACGATCGCGCCGACAGTAGAGAGCGCCACCTGCCAGCCCGGCGGGCCGCCGGCATCGGCGGGGTTGCGCGACATCGTCGCGACGATCGTGATCAGCGGCACGATCGACAGGTCCTGGAACAGCAGGATCGAGAAGGCGCGCTCGCCGAACGGGGTGCGCAGCCGTCCCGCCGACTGCAGCAGCGGCAGCACCTGCGCGGTCGACGAGAGGGCGAGCGGCAGGCCGAGAGCGAGGCAGGCGGCGGGGGACGAGCGGGTCGCCAGCCAGACGAGGCCTGCCGCGGCGAGGCCGCACAGCGCCACCTGGAGTAGACCGAAGCCGAATATGTCCTGCCGCATCCGCCACAGCCGGCCCGGGTTCAGCTCCAGCCCGACGAGGAAGAGGAGGAGGACGATGCCGATCTCGGCGATCTCGAGCATCGCCTCGCCGCCATGGACGAGACCGAGCAGCTGCGGCCCGACGAGCGCCCCGGCGACGAGATAGCCGAGGGTGGCGCCAAGCCCGAGCCGGCGGAACAGCAGCACGAAGAACAGCCCGAAGCCGAGCAGGATGACACCGTCGCCGAGCAGGGTGGCGGGCGCGTGCAGTGGGTTGCTCATGCCGCGGCCCGGGCGAGCGCATCGGCGACGGCGGCGGCGGCGGCTTCGAACGGGAGCAGGATCGCGGCGTGACGCGCGGCATAGGTCTGGGCGGCGGCGAAGACGGCGAGGCCGGGCCAGGCGCCGGGATCGTCGCGCTCGCCGCGAAGATAGGCGGCGAGAGCGTCGCGGGCGCCGGCCAACTGAGCTTCGCTCTGTCCGAGCGCCTCCGCTCCAAGCAACGCCGCCGAAGCCTGTCCGAGTGCGCAGGCCTTCACCTCCAGCCCGAGGGCGGCGATACGCCCCTCCCCGTCCAGCGCCACGTCCACCGTGACGCGGCTGCCGCAGACCTTCGAGGTCCGCTCGGCGGCGCCGTGCGGGGCCTCGAGGCGCCCCAGGTGCGGGATGGACGCGGCGAGACGCAGGATGTCGCGGCTGTAGAGGGTAGAGGACACGGGACGGCTATAAAGGGGCCCGGGTCGCAGCGCCACATCGCTCCTCCCCGGAACGGGGAGGGGGACCGCCGCCGCCAGGCGGTGGTGGAGGGGCCCACCTCTCCGCCGCATCTGAGTCGGGGCCCCCTCCACCATACTTCGCATGGTCCCCTTCCCGTTCCGGGGAAGAGCTATGCGCGGCGCCAGGTGGTACCGGCGGGTGTATCCTCCAGCACGATCCCCTCCGCCGCCAGCTCGGCGCGAATGCGGTCGGCTTCGGCGAAGTCGCGGGCCTTCTTCGCCTCCGTGCGTGCCGCCACCAGCGCATCGACGCGGGCATCGCCCTCGCCCTGGAACCAGCTGCGCGACTCCTGTTCCAGCAGGCCCAGCAAGACCGCGGAAGCCTTCAGCCTCGCGGGATCGTCGAGCGCCGCCAGGCGCGACAGGGCGAGCGGCGTGTTGAGGTCGTCCGCCACCGCCTCGACGACGCCGGCATCGGCCTCCCCGGGGTCCGCATCGCCCGCGGCGCGGTACAGCCGGTCCAGCGTCGCCTTCGACTGCTGGATCAGCGCCTCCGACCATTCGAGCGGCTGGCGGTAATGCGCCGACAGCAACGCCAGCCGCAGGGTCTCGCCCTGGTGCCCCTGCTCCAGCAGCTCACCCACGGTCACCACGTTGCCGAGGCTCTTCGACATCTTCTCGCCGCCGGCCATCGACAGGAAGCCATTATGGACCCAGTAGCGCGCGAGCGGGGCCCCTGCATGGGCGCAGCGGCTCTGGGCGATCTCGTTCTCGTGGTGGGGAAAGATGAGGTCGAGGCCGCCGCCATGGATGTCGATGGTCGTGCCGAGGTGGCGCTCGATCATCGCCGAGCATTCGATGTGCCAGCCGGGCCGGCCCCGTCCCCAGGGGCTGTCCCAGCCGATCACCCCATCGGGCGAGGGCTTCCACAGGACGAAATCGGCCGGATCCTTCTTGTAGGAGGCGACCTCGACGCGGGCGCCGGCGATCATCGCCTCGCGGTCGCGGCGGCCGAGCGCACCGTAATCGGGGTCGGAAGGCACGTGAAAGAGCACGTGCCCGTCCGCTTCATAAGCGTGGCCGGTCGCGATCAGCCGCGCGATCATCGCCACCATCTCGGCGACCGTGTCGGTCGCCTTGGGCGCGAGGTCGGGCGGCCGCACGCCGAGGGCGCCCATGTCGGCGAGGTAGAAATCCTCGTAGCGGCCGGTCACCACCGCCGGCTCCACCCCTTCGGCGCGGGCGGCCTCGATGATCTTGTCGTCGACGTCGGTGACGTTGCGGGCATAGACGAGGCTCGTCTCGCCATAGACGTGGCGGAGCAGGCGGGCGAGGACGTCGAACACCACCGCCGGCCGGGCATTGCCGATATGGGCGCGGTTGTAGACGGTCGGGCCGCAGACATACATCGTCACCCGTCCGGCGTCGGCGGGCGCGAAGACGCGCTTCTCGCGCGCCTGCGTGTCGTGCAGCCGGATCCCGGTCATGCCGCGTTCGAAGGCTGGGGCACCGGCCGCTGCAGATAATTCGGATTGCGGGGATGGCCCCGGCGCCAGTCGACGAAATCGACGATGGCCCGGCCGCTGGCGTAGAGCAAAGGATAGGTCTTCGACTCCGCCAGCCAGGCGGGGCGCTGGGCGTCGCCGCCGTAGACGGTGTCGTAGACGAGGTTGGCGCCGAGATAGAGCAGGGTCGCGCCGATCAGCCCCTTCAGGGCCCCGAAGCCGGCGCCGAGCACCCGGTCGATCGGCCCGATCACCGAGCGCTTGACCCCGCCGCCCACCCGCCGCGAGACGAACTTTCCCGCCAGGAAGACGAGGCCGAAGACCAGGGCGAAGGCGAGCACGGCGGCGCCCGCATGGGTCCCGACGGGGCCCGCGAGCGCGTTCGTCACCGGGGCGTGGAGCAATTTCAGGAAGACGATGGCGACGACCCACGCGGCGAGGCTCAGCACCTCGCCGACGAATCCCTTGAGCCAGCCGGTCACCAGGCCGGCGCCGACGAGGAGGATGACGATGATGTCGAGCGCAGTCATGCTGCAGGTGCTAACGGAGGAAAAGGTGGAGGGGAAGCGCCCTTCTCCCCTCCCTGGAAGGGAGGGGCCGGGGGTGGGTAGGCGACCCCGGACCTGATCCGGGGGAGACTTTCAGGTGGGGCGGAGTTTCGCCCGCCTACGGCGGACCCACCCCTAGCCCCTCCCTTCCAGGGAGGGGGATCATCGCCCCAGCAAATGATCCACCAGCTCCCGCAGGCTCCGGAACCCCGTCAACGCCATGCCGCCCTTCTCCGCCTTGAGCGACGCCGGCACGAGCGCGCGCTCGAATCCCAGCTTCGCCGCTTCCTTCAAGCGCAGCCCGCCGTGCGCCACGGGACGCAGCTCGCCGGACAGGGCAATTTCCCCGAACGCCACCGCCTCGGCCGGTACCGGCCGCTCCGCGAGCGCCGACACCAACGCCGCCGCCACCGCCAGATCCGCCGCCGGGTCGCTGATCCGGTAGCCGCCGGCGATGTTGAGATAGACCTCGCATGTCGAGAAGCTGAGGCCGCACCGCGCCTCCAGCACGGCGAGGATCATCGCCAGCCGCCCGGAATCCCAGCCGACCACCGCGCGCCGCGGCGTCGCGCCGCTGGCGAGGCGGACGGTCAGCGCCTGGATCTCGACCAGCACCGGCCGCGTCCCCTCGAGCGCCGGGAAGACGACCGCGCCGGACACGGCCTCGCCGCGATGGGTCAGGAACAGCGCCGAGGGGTTGCCGACCTCGTCGAGGCCGCCGTCGCCCATGGCGAAGACGCCGATCTCGTCGGTGCCGCCGAAGCGGTTCTTGGCCGCGCGCAGGATCCGGTACTGGTGGCTGCGCTCGCCTTCGAAGCTCAGCACCGTGTCGACCATATGTTCGAGCACGCGCGGACCGGCGATCGCCCCGTCCTTGGTGACGTGGCCGACGAGGACGAGCGCGCAGCCGCTTTCCTTGGCGTAGCGGATCAGCTCGCCCGCGGAGGCGCGCACCTGGCTGACCGTGCCGGGCGCCCCTTCGATCAGGTCGGAATGCATCGTCTGGATCGAATCGATGACGAGCAGGGCTGGCGGCGGTCCATCGCCGAGCGTGGTCAATATGTCGCGCACCGACGTGGCGGCGGCGAGCCTCACCGGCGCGCCGCCGAGACCGAGCCGCCGGGCCCTGAGGCGCACCTGGTCGGTCGCTTCCTCGCCGGAGATGTAGGCGACCGGACGGCCGGCACCGGCGATCTTCGCCGCCGCCTGGAGCAGCAGGGTCGACTTGCCGATGCCGGGGTCGCCGCCGATCAGCGTCGCCGATCCCGCGACGATGCCGCCGCCGAGCGCCCGGTCGAGCTCGCTTATGCCGGTCGGCAGACGCGGCGGCAGCGGCACCTCCTTGTCGAGCCCCACCAGGTCGATCGCCCGCCCGCCGCCGCGCAGATTGTGGCGCGCCGAGAAGGGCGTCACGACGGCGCCGGGGTCCTCGACGAGGCTGTTCCATTCGGAGCAGTCCGGGCACTGGCCCTGCCAGCGCGGCTGGACCGATCCGCAGCCCTGGCAGACGTAGCGCGTTCTTGGTTTGGCCATGGGCGAGGATTAGACGCTAACGCCGCCGCTGGAAAGGCGATTCATCGCGGCTTCAGGTGCGCGGAAGGAACACGCCGCCGCCGCCCGCATTCATGGGGTCGGGCCATCCGAGCGGAGAGTAACCTTGTTCATCCAGATTCACGCCGACAACCAGGTCGAAAGCGACAACGAACGCGACGGCCGCCTCGAAGACCAGATCCGCCAGCGCCTCGCCCGCTTCGAGGGGCGCATCACCGACGTCGAGGTCCACGTCTCCGACCTCAACGGATCGAAGGGCGGCAATGCCGATTTGCGGTGCACGATCGAGGCGCGGGTCAACGGCATCCCGCCGGTGGCCGCGATCGACGAGGGGACCAACGTCGATCGCGCGGTGATCGGGGCGGCGAAGAAGGTCGTGCGCGCGCTCGACCACCAGCTCGGCAAGCTGCGCGACGGGCGCTGACGGCTTGAAAGGGAATACTCGCTTGAGAGGGGACAGTCACTTTCACGCGCCGCCGCTTGCAGACAGGCACGCCGTGCGGGAAAGTGACTGTCCCCGGTGAGCAGCCCTTCAATCCGCGTCGCCAGCTACAACATGCGCAAGGCGATCGGCACGGACCGCCGCCGCCGTCCCGAGCGCACGCTGGCGGTGCTGTGCGAGCTCGACGCCGACGTCATCGCGCTGCAGGAGGCCGACCGGCGCTTCGGCACCCGGGCAAGCGCGATTCCGCCGCACCTCATCGACGAGCATAGCGATTACAAGGCGGTGCCGCTGGAAACCCGCGACGGGTCGATCGGCTGGCACGGCAACGCCTTGCTGGTGAAGAAGGCGGTGGAAATCCGGGCGACCGAGATCCTCCACCTCCCCTCGCTCGAGCCGCGCGGCGCGGTGGTGGCGGAGCTGAGGCTCGGCGACGCGGCGCTGCGCGTGGTCGGCATGCATCTCGACCTGTCCGGCCTGTGGCGGCGGCGGCAGGCCCACACCATCCTCGGCCATATCGACGCCCGCCCCGCGGCGATGCCGACGGTGCTGATGGGCGACCTCAACGAATGGAGCACGCGCGGCGGCTGTCTCAGGGATTTCGCCGCGCGTCTCACCTTTGCCGAATGCGGCCGCTCCTTCCACACCCGCCGCCCGGTCGTGCAGCTCGACCGCATCATGGTAACGCCCGAGCTCGCCATTGCCGCCTGCGGCGTCCATCACAGCCCCACCGCCCGCAAGGCCAGCGATCATTATCCGGTCTGGGCGGACGTGCGCGCGGCTTAGGCCGCGCCCTACTCCTCTCCCTTGCAGGGAGGGGAATGGTGCTCGCGGCAGCGCCGCGTTATCACGCCGCCCATGACCAGCGACTACATGTCCGGCTTCGGCAGCCACTTCGCCACGCAGGCCGTGGCGGGCGCGCTGCCGGAGGGACGCAACTCGCCGCAGAAGCCGCCTTTCGGCCTCTATGCCGAGCAATTGTCCGGCACCGCCTTCACCGCGCCGCGCGCCGAGAACCGCCGCTCCTGGCTGTACCGGATGCGCCCGTCGGCCGAGCATCCGCCCTATCGCCGCTACGAAGGCGCGGCCTTGTTCGCCCCCGGGACGCTGGACGACCCGATCGCGCCGAACCGGCTGCGCTGGGACCCGCTCGCCTGGCCGGAGACGCCGGCGGACCTCGTCGACAGTCTCGTCACCATGGTCGCCAACCGCCGGCCCGAGGACCTCGAAGGTGTCGCCGTCCACATCTACCGCGCCGCCCGGGACATGGCGCGGCGCTATTTCTTCAACGCCGACGGCGAGATGCTCTTCATCCCGCAGGAGGGCCGGCTGCGGCTCGACACGGAGATGGGCCGGATCGACCTGGCGCCGGGCGAAGTGGCGCTGGTGCCCCGCGGCGTCCGCTTCCGCGCCGCGCTCCCCGACGGCAGGGCGCGGGGCTACGTGGCGGAGAATCACGGCGCCTTGTTCCGCCTCCCCGAGCTGGGACCGATCGGCGCCAACGGGCTCGCCAACCCGCGCGACTTCCTGACGCCGGTCGCCCGCTTCGAGGACGTGGGCGGCGAGGTGGACCTCATCCAGAAATATCTCGGCACCCTCTGGACGACCACGCTCGGTCACGGCCCGCTCGACGTCGTCGCCTGGCATGGCAATCTGGCGCCCTGGAAATACGACCTCGCCCGCTTCAACACGATCGGGACCGTAAGCTTCGACCATCCCGACCCTTCGATCTTCACTGTCCTCACCAGCCCCTCCGACGTGCCCGGCCGCGCCAATGCCGACTTCGTGATCTTCCCGCCCCGCTGGATGGTCGCCGAAGACACGTTCCGCCCGCCCTGGTTCCACCGCAACGTGATGAGCGAATGCATGGGCCTGATCCACGGCGCCTACGACGCCAAGGCGGAGGGGTTCGCGCCGGGGGGCCTCTCGCTCCATAACCTGATGGCCGGCCACGGACCCGACGTGACCAGCTGGCACGCCGCGAGCGAGGCGGCGCTCGCACCCCACCGGATCGAAGGCACCATGGCCTTCATGGTGGAGAGCTGCTGGCCGTTCCGCCCGACCCGCTTCGCGATGGCAGGCGGCGCGCTGCAGGGCGATTACGACCGCGCCTGGGGCGGCTTCCCCAAGGCGCGCCTGCCGGGCTGAGCGCATGGCCGACCCGTTCGTCGCCCCCCTCCCGCCGTGGGCCCGCTTCGAGTCCTTCCTCGCCCCCGACGAGGAGGCGGGGCTGCTCGCCTGGACGCTTGCGAACGAGGAGCGGTTCACCGAGTCGAAGGTCTGGGGCGGCACCGTCGACCCGGCCCGCCGCATCTCGCGCTACACCACCGACCTCGGCCCCCACGGCGCGATCCTGGAGGCACGGATCGCCGCCCGCCTCGACGACATGTTCCGCGCCATCGGGACCCGCCCCTTCGTGCCCGAATATTATGAGCTCGAGCTCGTCGCCCACGGCGACGGCGCCCATTTCGGCGCCCATACCGACATTCCGATCGGCGCGGCCCGCGCCCGGCTCGCCGAGGGCCAGGGCGGGACCAACCGCCGGCTGCTGAGCGGCGTCTATTATTTCTACCGCGAGCCCAAGGCCTTCGACGGCGGCGCGCTGCGCCTGTACCGCCTCGCCGGCGGCGACGGGCCTGAGGATCGGGTGGACGTCGAGCCGGTGCGCAACAGCCTCGTCGTCTTTCCCACCTGGGCGCTGCACGAGGTGCGGCCGGTGCGCTGCCCGAGCGGTGCCTTCCCCGATTCGCGCTTTGCCGTGAACGTCTGGCTCTGCCGCACCCTGTCCTGACGCCGCGCCCGCGCCTAAGACCGCCCCATGAACACCGACGTTCTCGTCATCGGCGCCGGCCATAACGGCCTCGCCTGCGCCTTCTACCTCGCGCGCGGCGGCCTCAAGGTGACGATGCTCGAGCGCCGCTCCGTCGTCGGCGGCGCCGCGGTGACCGAGGAATTCGCGCCCGGATTCCGCAACTCGACGGCCAGCTACACGGTCAGCCTGCTCAACCCGCGGGTGATCGAGGACATGCAGCTCGCCCGCCACGGCCTCAAGGTGGTGCTGCGCAAGGTCGACAATTTCCTGCCGACGCTCGGCCGCGACTACCTCCTCGCCGGCCGCGACGGCCTCACCCGACGAGAAATCGCCCGTCATTCGGCCCGCGATGCCGAAGCCTATGACGGCTATTCGCGCGCCTTGGCATCCGTCGTCGCGCTCCTGAAGCAGTGGATCCTGCGCGCGCCCCCCAATGCCGGCGGCGGCCTCGCGGACGTGCTCGCCGCGCTCAGGCTCGGCGGCAGCCTGCGCGGCCTCGACGCCGAGCAAAGGCGCGACCTGCTCGACATGTTCGCCAAGTCGGCGGGCGACATGCTCGACCGCTGGTTCGAGACCGACATCGTCAAGGCCCTGTTCGGCTTCGACGCCGTCGTCGGCAATTATGCGAGCCCCTACACGCCGGGGTCGGCCTACGTCCTCCTCCATCACCTGTTCGGCGAGGCGGCCGGCGTCGCGGGCGCGTGGGGCCATGCCATCGGCGGCATGGGGGCGATCACCCAGGCGATGGCGAAAGCGTGCCGCGAGCAGGGGGTCGAGATCGTGCTGGACGCGCCGGTCGAGGAGATCGTCGTCGAGCGCGGCCGGGCCGTCGGCGCGGTGGCGGCGGGGAAGGTCTACCGGGCCAAGGCCGTGGCGGCGAACGTCGATCCCCGCCGCCTGTTCACCACGCTACTGCCCGTCGGCGCCGTCGCGCCGGAGATCACCCGGCGCATGGCGGGCTGGAGCGCGGAGTCGGCGACCTTCCGGATGAACGTCGCGCTTGCCGAGCTGCCGCGCTTCACGGCGCTGCCGAAGCCGGGGGACCATCTCACCGCGGGCATCATCATCGGCCCCTCGCTTGGCTATATGGATCGCGCCCATGCGAGCGCGCGCACCGGCCCCTGGTCGGCCGAGCCGGTGGTCGAGATGCTGATCCCGTCGACGCTCGACGACAGCCTCGCAC
The DNA here is from genome assembly GCA_019239415.1 of Alphaproteobacteria bacterium. Taxonomy (GTDB): domain Bacteria; phylum Pseudomonadota; class Alphaproteobacteria; order Sphingomonadales; family Sphingomonadaceae; genus Allosphingosinicella. The sequence continues at coordinate 17,991 of JAFAZW010000053.1, read as the reverse complement.
CGCCGGGACGGCACGTCGCCAGCCTGTTCTGCCAGCATTTCCCCTACGACGTGGCGGGCGGCTGGGAGGCCCGCGTCGAGGAGGCCGCGGACCACATCATCGCCCATGTCGACCGCTACGCGCCCGGCTTCAAGGCTTCGGTGATCGGCCGCCTCGCCCTCTCCCCCTGGCACCTGGAGCAGCGCTTCGGCATCCCGCGGGGCGACATCTTCCACGGCAAGATGGGCCTCGACCAGCTCTTTTCCGCCCGCCCGCTGCTCGGCCATGCCGACTATCGGATGCCGCTCCGCGGCCTCTATCTCTGCGGATCGGGCGCCCATCCCGGCGGCGGCGTCACCGGCGCGCCCGGCCACAATGCCGCGCAGGCGATCCTCAAGGACCGCAGGAAGCTCATGCGCGCCTGACGCACAGCAGCAACAGCGCCACGGTGGCGAAGCCGCCGCCGGCGACGAAGGTAGCGCGCGCTCCCGCGGCGTCCCACAGCAGGCCCGCGACGAGGCTCGCCATCAGCATCGCGACGCCGCTCGCCAGGTTGAACAGGCCGAAGGCGGAACCGCGCAGCCGCGGCGGGGCGGCGTCGGCCACCAGCTTGCCGAGCAGCCCTTGGGTCAGCGCCATGTGCGCACCCCAGAGGCCGATGCCGGCGAACACGACCACGAGTCCGTCGCCCCAGGCGAGGAGGGCGTCCGCGGCGACGAGCGCGACGAGGCCCCAGGCAAGCAGCGTCCGCGCCGGACGGCGGTCGGCCAGCGCACCGGCGGGATAGGCCCCGAGGCCGTAGACGAGGCTCATCGCCACCAGCACCAGCGGCGCCAGCGCGAGCGGGAGCCCCTTCCCCGTCGCGCGCAGCACCAGAAATGCCTCGCTGAAGCGGGCGAGCGTGAAGACGATGCCGATCCCCGTCACCGACCAGAAGGCGCGGTCGAGCGCCTGGACGTCGGCAAGCCGGACGGGCGCCGGCCGCTCTCCTGCCTCCGGCGCGGGCGCATCCTCGACGCCGATCAGCACCAGGACGACGCAAAGCAGAGCGGGTCCGATCGCCACCCAGAAGACGGCGCGGATGTCGTTGGCGAACAGCGCCATCAGGCCGACGGCGGCGAGCGGCCCGCCAAAGCCGCCGACCGTGTCCATCGCCTGGCGAAGGCCGAAAGCGCGGCCGCGAATCTCCGGCGGCGTCACGTCGGCGATCAGCGCGTCGCGCGGCGCGCCCCGCAGCCCCTTCGCGATACGGTCGGCGAAGCGCGCGCCGAGCACGGTCGCCGCGCTTCCCGCCAGGGGGAAGAGCGGCTTCGACAGGGCGGCCAGGCCGTAGCCGAGGAGGATCAGCGGCTTCCGACGCCCGAGGCGATCGGAGAGCCAGCCCGAGAAGACCTTCGAAATCGACGCCGAGGCCTCGGCGATGCCGTCGATTGCGCCGACCGTCGCGACGCTGGCCCCGAGCGTCACGGTGAGGAACAAGGGCAGCAGGCCGTGGATGATCTCCGACGAGAGGTCCATGAACAGGCTGACGAAGCCGAGTGCCCAGACGGTGCGGGGGATTGCCGGAGTTGCCATTCCGCTCGACAGCCTCTTTCTGACGCGGCTAGGAGGCCGTGCTTAGTAGCTCCTCCCCGGAACGGGGAGGGGGACCATGCGCAGCATGGTGGAGGGGGCCAGCGCCCGATGCGGCGGAGACGTGGCCCCCTCCACCACGCCGCGGCGCGTCGCGGTCCCCCTCCCCCGTTCCGGGGAGGAGCAGGAGACGCCCAATGAAGACCAGAGCCGCCGTCGCCGTCGCACCCAACCGGCCGCTCGAGATCCACGAGGTGGACCTCGACGGGCCGAAGGCCGGCGAAGTGCTGGTCGAGATCATGGCGACCGGCGTCTGCCACACCGACGCCTACACGCTGGAGGGGAAGGATTCCGAAGGCATCTTCCCGTCGATCCTCGGCCACGAAGGCGCGGGCATCGTGCGCGACGTCGGACCGGGCGTCACCTCGGTGAAGCCCGGCGATCACGTCATCCCGCTCTACACGCCGGAGTGCCGCCAGTGTAAGTCGTGCCTCAGCCGCAAGACCAACCTGTGCACCGCCATCCGCGGCACCCAGGGCAAGGGCGTCATGCCCGACGGCACGAGCCGCTTCCGCCTCGGCGGCGAGACGATCCACCATTATATGGGCTGCTCGACCTTCGCGAACTTCACGGTGATGCCGGAGATCGCGGTGGCCAAGGTCCGCGAGGACGCGCCGTTCGACAAGATCTGCTACATCGGCTGCGGCGTCACCACGGGGGTCGGCGCGGTGATCTGGACGGCCGGCGTCGAGCCTGGCGCCAACGTCGTCGTCTTCGGCCTCGGCGGCATCGGCCTCAACGTCATCCAGGGCGCGAAGCTGGTCGGCGCGGCCCGCATCGTCGGCGTCGACGTCAACCCGGCCAAGCGCGCGATGGCGGAAGCGTTCGGCATGACCGACTTCGTCAACCCCGCCGAGATCGGCGCCGACAAGGTCGTGCAGGCGGTGCTCGACCTGACCGACGGCGGCGCCGACTACAGCTTCGACTGCACCGGCAATACCGACGTCATGCGCCAGGCATTGGAATGCTGCCACCGCGGCTGGGGCGTCTCGACGATCATCGGCGTCGCCGAAGCGGGGCGCGAGATTGCTACGAGGCCTTTCCAACTCGTCACCGGAAGAGTCTGGAAAGGCTCGGCTTTCGGCGGCGCCCGCGGCCGCACCGACGTCCCCCGCATCGTCGACTGGTACATGGACGGCCGGATCGCCATCGACCCGCTCATCACCCACACCATGCCGCTCGACGACATCAACCGCGCCTTCGACCTGATGCACGCCGGCGAGAGCATCCGCTCTGTGGTGGTGTACTAGGCTTCCCCTCCCTGAGAGGGAGGGGCTAGGGGTGGGTAGACGAGCGAAGCGAGGCTTTTTTCCGATGCCGCGTTCAGCCGCCTTCGGCGGAACCCACCCCCTGCCCCTCCCTTCCAGGGAGGGGAGGAGAAGCGAATGACCCTTGAAACCCTCTCCACCTGGAAGAGCTTCGGCGGCACCCAGGGCGTCTACCGCCACGCGAGCCGCGAGACCGGCACCGACATGACCTTCGCCATGTATCTCCCGCCGCAGGCCGAGGCACCCGGCGCGCGGCTGCCGGTGCTCTGGTATCTCTCCGGCCTCACCTGCACCCACGCGAACGTGATGGAGAAAGGCGGCTACCAGCGCGCCTGCGCGGAGCTCGGCCTGATCTTCGTCGCGCCGGACACGAGCCCACGCGGGCCGGACGTGCCCGACGATCCCGCCTACGATCTCGGCCAGGGCGCGGGCTTCTACGTCGACGCGACGCAGCCGCCCTTCGCAAAGAACTATCGCATGCACAGCTACATAGCGGACGAACTTCCCAGCCTGATCGAGGAGCAATTCCCCGTCGATCCGGCGCGGCAGGGGATTACCGGCCATTCGATGGGCGGCCACGGCGCCCTCACCCTCGCCCTCCGCCATCCCGGCCGCCACCGGAGCGTCTCGGCCTTCGCGCCGATCGTGGCTCCCGCTCAGGTCCCCTGGGGGGAGAAGGCGCTCGGCGCCTATCTCGGCGCCGACCGCGCCGCCTGGCGCGGCCACGACGCCGTCGCCCTGATCGAGGACGGCGCGCGCGTGGCGGAGCTGCTCGTCGATGTCGGCGACGCCGACCCGTTCGTCGAAAAGCAGTTGCGGCCGGAGCGTCTTGAGGCAGCCTGCGCCGAGGCGGGTATCCCGCTGTCGATGCGTCTGCAGCGGTGTTACGACCATAGCTATTTTTTCATCTCGACGTTCATGGCCGATCACATCGCGTGGCATGCCGAGAGACTGCAGGGGGGCTAAGCCGATGGCATTGAGCCGCAGGGAATTCGTTCAGACTGCGGCGGCGCTCGGAGCGGCCCTTGCCTGGGGCGGACGCGCCCGCGCGTCACAGCTGCGATGGCGGGAGCGGCGCGATCTCTATCCCGAAGGCGTTGCGTCCGGGGACCCCGATTCGCACAGCGTGATCCTGTGGACCCGGCGGCCGTTCGGAGAGGGCCAGCGCCACCTGCTTACCGTCGAAGTCGCGGAGGACGAGGCGTTCCGCCGCGTCGTTGCTCTCGCCCCGGCGCCGGTCGCCGCGGCGGCCGACTGGACAAGCCGAGTGCTGGTCGGAGGCCTCAAGCCGCGCCACGTCTATTGGTACCGCTTCACCGATGCCGACGGCAACGGCAGCCGGATCGGCCGCACCGTCACCGCCCCGCTCGACAGCGACACGCGGCCCGTTACCTTCGCTTTCGTGAGCTGCCAGGACCTCAACGAAGGCAAGCTCAACGCCTACCGGCGAATGATCTTCGAGGACGAGCGCAAGCCGCCGGCCGAGCAGATCGGCTTCGTCCACCACCTCGGCGATTTCATCTACGAGGTCGTCGAATATCCCGACGAAGTGAAGACGCGCTACGACCGCATCGTCTACGAGGTCGCGCGCTTCCCCGACGGTGGCAAGGCCGGCCCGTGGCATTTTCCGCTCACGCTGGACGGCTACCGCGCCCTCTACAAAGGCTATCTCGCCGACCCGGACCTGCAGGACGCGCGCGCCCGCTGGCCGTTCGTCGCCATCTGGGACAACCACGAATTCTCCTGGCAGGGCTGGCAAAGCATCCAGAAAGCGGGAAAGGCGCGGCCCGGACAGAGCATCAAGGTCGCCGCCAACCAGGCCTGGTGGGAATATCTGCCGTCGCGGTGCAGGAAGTCCGGCGGCGCCTCGTGGGAGAGGTTCGAGGCGCCGGCCGTCGCCGACGTCGCGATCGAGAAGTGGGACGAGAACGGGCTGGGCGACGAGCCGAACAATTTGGCCGCGATCAACAGCCTCATCGGCTACCGCACGTTCCGCTACGGCAGGCACCTCGACCTCATCATCACCGACCAGCACAGCTATCGCAGCGCCGACCCGTTCAGCGATCCCTCGCTCGCCAGGCTCGGCGGCGACGAGTTCATCGGCATGTCGCCGGAACCGTTGATGGCGGTGCTGGAAGGCGGCCGCGCCTATGATGGCGGCAATCCGCCGGCCGAGGTCGGCTTCAACGACGCGCGCGTGCCGAACCCCCAGCGCGACAAGCCTGCGCAAACCATCCTCGGCGCGGCCCAGAAGGCCTGGTTCAAGGACCAGCTGCGCACGTCGAAGGCCACCTGGAAGATCTGGGGCAATTCGGAAGGCGCGCTCGATGGGCGCGCGGACCCGCAGAACCTTCCGGCGGGCCTGACCAGGGAGGCGTGGCCCAGGGACACCTATGCGGCGATGAGCCCGCCCGACTACGGACTGGCCTACGGCGAGCGCGCCGAGATCTACGACCTCGTGCGGGATGCGAGGATCACCGGCTTCGCCATCGTCTCGGGCGACCGCCACAGTTTCTGGGCGGGATATGCCGCGTCGAAGCTGCCGCCGGGCAAGTACGAGCCGGTGGGCCTGAGCTTCGTCGGCGCCTCGCTGTCGAGCGCGGGAACGATGGAGGCCCAGGAGCACAATCTCAAGAAGGACGCGCCGCTGAGGCCGCTCTTCCTCGTCGATCGTCCGGGTGGAGGTCCGGCAAGCTGGACCCACAACCTGCTGCTGAGGCACGGCGTTCGCTCCTGCCTCGAATATGCCAGGAGCTTCGATCTCCAGCGCGCCCGGGCGGTGAGGAACCCGGAGCTTGCGCCGCACCTGGAGTTCGTCGATCTCGGCGCCCATGGCTATGCGACCGTGCGGCTCACCGGCGACGAGATGCGCACCGAGTTCGTCTGCATCCCGCGGCCGATCGCCCGCAGCGGCACGCCGGACGGCGGCCCGTTGCGCTACCGCATCGCCCTCACCGCGAAGCTGTGGCGCGCCGGCGAGGCGCCGCATCTGACGCCGCACGTCCTCGAAGGAGATCCCGGACTTGGCCTCTAGCTCCCCCCTCCCGCCGATGGTCGAAGCCGCCCTTGCCGCCGGCGAGGAGATCGAACGGATCTATGCCGAAGGCTGCGAGGCCGAGGCGAAGCTCGACGGCTCGCCCGTGACCATTGCCGATCGCCATGCCGAGCTGATCATCCTCGAGCGCCTCGCCCGCGCCTTCCCCGTCATTCCCGTCCTTGCCGAGGAGGAAGCCTGCGCCGGCCGCATCCCCGACCTCGGCACGCGCTTCTTCTGCGTCGATCCGCTCGACGGCACCAAGGGGTTCCTCCAGCGCAACGGCGAATTCACCGTCAACATCGCCCTCGTCGAAGCGGGCGAACCATCGGCGGGGGTCATCTACGCCCCGGACTCGAAGCTCCTTTATGCCGGCGCCCGCGGCGAAGGCGCCTTCCGCATCCGCGGCGGCGGCGCCTCCGAGGCGATCGCCACCCGCCCCCGCCCCGCCGCCGGCCTCACCGGCATCGGCAGCCGCAACCATGCCGCGGCCGGTACCGCCGAGCGCAACGCCGCGCTCGGCATCACCGCCTATGTCCCCTCCGGCTCGTCGCTCAAATTCTGCCTGGTGGCGGAAGGAACCGCCGACGTCTATCCGCGCTACGGCCCGACCTGCGAATGGGACACGGCCGCCGGCCAGGCGATCCTCGCAGCGGCCGGCGGCCGCGTCCTCGCCCTCGACGCTGACGGCAGGGAGACGGGCCCGCTGCGCTACGGCAAGGCGGACCGGCGCTTCGAGAACCCGCACTTCATCGCCTGGGGCCGCTGAAAGCGCGCCGCCGAAACGCCAGGAGCGCCCCGGTTTCCCGAGGCGCTCCCGTTTTTCGCCCTCGCGGGCGGCCGTTTTTCTTCACCGGCGCCAGGACCGCATGGGCGTCGCCGGCGGTTCCGGCTCAGAAGCTGCGCTTCACGGTCAGCGCCGGTACGATGTGGCGGTTGCGCCAGCGGCGCTCGACGAAGCTCGGCACGAGGTTGGTGCGGTTCGGCTCGAAGAATGTGCGGTTGCGGAAGGCGGGGATGCCGGTCGCATTGTCGAGCGAGAGGTTGATCGTCGTCTTCCGGTCCGGCCGGTACTCGACGAAGGCGGTGACGTAGGGCCAGCCGCCCTTGTTTCGATCGAGCTCGTCCAGGCGGTAGAAGGTGCTGGGCGTGCTCCCCTGCGCTTCGATCCCCCAGGCGAACTTGCCGAGGTCCTGGCGGAAGCTCACGTCGATGTAGAGATCGGACGTGCCCGAAAATTGCCGGTTGCGGTGGGTGTACGGGTCCTCGACTGTCGTGCTGACGTACGAGACGTAGGCCGAGAAGCGCCCGCCCTTGATGCCGAGCTTCGCGGTCGGCACGTCGAGCCGCGCGCGGGCGATGGCGATGGTGCCGTCCCCCAGGTTCCCCGGCGCGTCGAATCCCTCGGGCGTCGGCACCCGGTCCTGGACCAGCTGGATCTTCTGGTAGCCGCCCTCCAGCTTCAAGAGGCCGTCGCCGAGCACCGGATGCTCGAGCGTCGCCAGCACCTCCCACGCCCGCTGCGGCTGGAGGTTCGCATTGCCGCCGTTGACGCGGTTGGTGGTGAGCTCGGCGGCGCTGATGAAATCCTCGAACTGGAGCTGCGCCACCGTGCGCTGGATCGAAAGCTGGGCATGCCATTCCTTGCTCGGCCGCCAATCGAACACGGCCTTGGGCTTCAGAAACTGGAGCGTCCGCTCGGCCTCGGCATCACCAGTGACCGTCAGCCGCGACGCCTCGTAGGTGAGGCCGAGGTCGAGCCGGAAGGTCTTCGTGAGGTTGCGGCTGGCGTTGACAAAAGCTTCGCCGCGATGCTCGGTCACCACCGCATGGCCGATCGGCAGCGGAATCGTCGTGTGGCCGCCGCCGGCCTGGATCGAGAAGAGGTCGACGTCGCTGCGCAGCCGGTTGATCACCCCTTCCGCGCCGGCCTCGACGTTCCACCCCAGGAGCTTCGGCTTGGTCCAGACCAGCCGCGCCAGCGTCTCGTCGCGCTCGTCGTCGAGGGTCTGGCCGAAGCCGCCGACGACGTTGCTGTTCACCCGGTTCAAGGACACGTCCTTGTTGAGCCGGTGGCGCCGCGTCGCCAGGCCGATCAGCTTCAGTCCGCCGCCGAGGAGCGGCCGGGTGACGTCGCCGCCCAGCTCATATTCGTGGCGGTGGTAGCGTTCGGTGAGATGGTCGTTGCGGATGGTGCCGCCGGTCGGGATGACCGTGTTCGCCTGGGTGATCGCGAACAGGTCGACGGCGGCGCGGGCATTGACGTGGGCGGTGCGGTTCTCACCGCCGTTATATTCCCAGGATCCCGAGACGAAGCCGTTGGGATCGCTGGTGTAATTGACCTTGCGGCGATATTCGAGGAGGTCGAGCGAGGGCAGCGCCTTGAGCGTGTCGTAGCCCTCCTCGACGGTCGCATTGTTGTTGACCCCGATGGAGGCGTTGAACGTCGATTGCCCGCGCCTGAGCAGCGCCGACACTTGTCCCTCCGGATAGAGCCGCCCGGTGAAGTCGCGCCGCAGCGTCGCCGTCGCCGAGCCGGCGAGCCCTCCTTGCGCGGTCAGCACCAGGTTCAGCACCTGCGCCTTGGCGGCATATTCGGAGCCGAACAGCTCGCCCGGCCCCACCTCGACTCGCGCCACCCGGCTCGCCGGGATGCGCGAGAGGATGACGTCCAGCGTATCGGCCTTCGAGCTCGGTCGCTGGCCGTTGATGACGACGTTGCCCGCGGCCTGGCTGAAGCCACGGACGCTGGTGTCGCCCGCCTCGAGCGTGAACCCGGGCACGCGCTGGACGATCTGCAGGGCGTTGGAGGGGGAGAATGGCTTGAAATAGGCGGCGTCGTAGACCGTCCGTCCTCCAGCCGCCTGCGTCTGCGCCCCCGCCGCCGCCGGCACCGCCGCCATATAGGCCAACACCGAAGCGGCCGCCGCCGCACCCACCCAAAGCCTCACAGAGCGTCCCCTTCTTATTCAGGGACTTGGCTGCAAGAACCGCGCCACATTTGTAGCAGAGGCAAAGCGGTGCCGGAGTGGATTACAGCGTCCGGAAGTGGACAGGCGGCTTGTTCGGAGGCGAACACACAAGCTCCTCCCCGGAACGGGAGGGGGACCGGCCGCGCAGCGGACGGTGGAGGGGGCCCACCTCTCCGCCGCTCCGAACACGGGCCCCCTCCACCACGCCCAGGCGGGCGCGGTCCCCCTCCCCGTTCCGGGGAGGAGCTACACGGCGGACCCGTGCACCCCTAAATGATCGGGTGCCGCTCCCAGTTCGGCTTGTCGGCGCGCTTGCATAAGGTGGCGTTGAGGCCGCTCACGGTGCGGCTGCCGGTCGTCTCGAACAGCCACGGGCAGAGCGCGTGGACCAGGCAGGCGAGGCCGCCGCCGATCATCCGCAGGCCGAAGCCCGCCGCCGCGCCGAAATGCTGCGTATAGCTCTCGCCGACCTCGTCGAGATGCCGGATCCGCCGTTTCGTCCCCATAAGGACGCCTTAGCGCGCGCCGCCCTTCCCCGCCAGCGAAACGGGCTCTACCCTGCGCCGACAGGAGGGATCGCATGGCCGAAGCGTTCATCGTCGCCGCCGCCCGCACCGCCGGCGGCAGGAAGGGCGGCGCCCTGAAGGACTGGCACCCCGCCGACATGGCTGCGGAAGTGCTCGACGGGCTCGTCGCCCGCGCCGCCCTCGACCCCGCCGCGGTCGAGGACGTGATCATGGGCTGCGTCGGCCAGGCGGGCGAGCAGGCCTTCCACATCGGCCGCAATGCCGTCCTGGCCTCGTCGCTGCCCACCTCCGTGCCGGCGGTCACCATCGACCGGCAGTGCGGTTCGTCGCAGCAGGCGATCCAGTTCGCGGCGCAGGCGGTGATGAGCGGCACCCAGGATGTGGTGATCGCCGCCGGCGTCGAATCGATGAGCCGCGTGCCGATGGGCCTCCCCTTCACCCTGCCGCTCCAGCACGGCATCGGCACGGGCCCATTCTCAGCCCGCATCCGCGAGCGGTTCGGCGTTCAGATGTTCAGCCAGTTCGACGGCGCCGAGATGATCGCGGAGAAATACCAGTTGCCGAAGGAGCGCCTCGACGCCTTCGCCCTCGACAGCCATCGCAAGGCCGCCGCGGCGACGCTCGCCGGCGCCTTTGAAGCCGAGATCGTGCCGCTCAAGGTGGTCGCCGAGGACGGCGAAGAGCGCCTCCACGTCCACGACGAGGGCATACGCTACGACGCCACGCTCGAGGGCATCGCCGCGGTGAAGCCGCTCAAGGAGGGCGGCCGCATCACCGCCGCCAACGCCTCGCAGATCTGCGACGGCGCCTCCGGCGTGGTCGTCGCGTCGGCGGCGGCGGTGAAGGCGCACGCCCTCACCCCCCTCGCCCGCATCTTCAACCTGACGGTCACCGGCGGCGATCCGGTGATCATGCTCGAGGAGGTGATCCCCGCCACCCGCCGCGCCCTCGATCGCGCCGGCATGAAGATCGACGACATCGACCTGTTCGAAGTCAACGAGGCCTTCGCCCCGGTGCCCCTCGCCTGGCTCCAGGAAACCGGCGCCGATCCCGCCCACCTCAACGTCAACGGCGGGGCGATCGCGCTCGGCCACCCCTTGGGCGCGTCCGGCACCAAGCTCATGGCCACCCTCCTCCACGCCTTGCGCGCCCGCGGCAAGCGCTACGGCCTCCAGACGATGTGCGAAGGCGGCGGGCTAGCCAACGTGACGATCGTGGAGCGGCTCTAGGAGCCGTTCCCCTCCCGTCATGCCCGCGGAAGCCGGGATCTCCTGTCGGACAGGCGCCTGAACCGGGGGCGCCAAGCCGTCATCCCGGCGAAAGCCGGGATCTCCCCGAGACCCACCTCGGGGGCCCGGCGTTTCCTCCGCCAGTCCGACAGGAGATCCCCGGCTTTCGCCGGGATGACGGGGACACGCCCAGACGTGGTCTCGTCACGACGGCCCTGATCCCCCATAACACCCCTATGGCCCCCGGCTTCCAGAACAGCGCCCTTTCCGACGCCCTCGTCATCCTCGGCGCGGCGGGGATCGTCATTCCCGCCTTCGCCCGGTTCCGGGTCAGCCCGGTCATCGGCTTCATCCTCGTCGGCATGCTGTGCGGCCCGACCGGGCTCGGGGCGCTCGCCCGGGACCATGCCTGGCTCGGTCACGTCACCATCTCGAACCCCCACGGCATCGAGCCGTTCGCCGAGTTCGGCATCATCCTCCTGCTCTTCTCGGTCGGGCTCGAGCTCTCGTTCCGCCGCCTGTGGAGCATGCGCCGCCAGGTGTTCGGCCTCGGCGCCGCCGAGCTGCTTCTCTCCGCCGCGATCCTCGCCGGCGCGCTCGCCCTCGTCGGTCAGAGCTGGGGCGGCGCCGCGGGCATGGGGCTGGCGCTGGCCTTGTCGTCGACCGCGCTCGTCCTCCCGCTGGTCGGGCCGGGGACGCCGGTCGGCCGCTCGGCGCTGGCCATGCTGCTGTTCGAGGACCTCGCCATCGTCCCCATCATCTTCTTCCTCGGCGCGCTGGCGCCGCAGGGCGGGCAAGGCTGGGAGGGGCTGGCGCGCACCTTCGGGCTCGGCGTCCTGATGGTCGGCGCGATGCTGGTGCTCGGCCGGTTCTTCTTCCCCCGCCTCTTCGCCCAGGCGGCACGGACGAAGAGCCCCGAGCTGTTCCTGTCCGCAAGCCTGCTCGTCGTCATCGTCGCCAGCCTCGCCACCACCGCCGTCGGCCTCTCGCCGATCGTCGGCGCGATCGTCGCCGGCCTGCTCATCGCCGAGACCGATTACAGGAGCGAGGTCGAGGTCATCACCGCGCCCTTCCGCGGCCTCGCCCTCGGCGTCTTCCTGATCACGGTCGGCATGAGCCTCGACCTCCGGCTCATCCTCGCGCAATGGGAGGCCCTCGTCGCCGCGCTGCTCGCGGTCCTGCTGGTCAAGGCGCTGGTCACCGCCGCCCTCCTGCGCCTCACCGGCGAGCGCAACGCCGTCGCCGCCGAGACGGGGCTGCTGATGGCCTCCCCGTCCGAGACCACCCTCGTCGTCCTTTCCGCCGCCGCGGCCGCGGGGCTGATCGCCCGGGACACCGCCGCCTTTTGGACGGTGGTCTCGGCGCTGGGCCTGACATTGACCCCGCTGCTCGCCCGCATCGGCAGGGCAGCGGCCCGGCAGGTGGACGGCAGCGCCCCGGACTCCACCGTGCAGGTCGGCACGGGCGAGGCCGCGCCGGATGTGGTGATCATCGGCTTCGGCCGCGTGGGGCGGCTCGTCGCCGAGATGCTCGCGAATCACGGCCGGAGCTACGTCGCGGTCGATTCGAACGTCGACAACGCCGCCGCCTGCCGCCGCGAGGGCTTTCCCGTCCTCTACGGCGAAGTCGCCCGCGCCGAGCTGATGGACCGGCTGAACCTCGGTCATGCCGGCGCGCTCGTCCTCACCATGGACGATCCGGTCCTCACCGTGCGGCTGACCAAGAAGGTGCGCGCCTGGTGCCCCGACCTCACCATCATCGCCCGCGCCCGCGACGCGCGCCACGCCGCCGAGCTCTACAAGGCCGGCGCCAGCGACGCCGTCCCGGAGACGCTGGAAAGCTCGCTGCAGCTGTCCGAGGCGGTGCTGGTCGACCTCGGCATCGCCATGGGCCCGGTCATCGCCTCGATCCACGAGAAGCGGGCCGCGCTTCGGCAGGAGATCATGGAAGAAGGCCAGCTCGACCACGCCCCGGCCCTCAAGCCGACGCGGCGGCTGAGGGACGCGAAGCCGTGACTTGCCTCCCTCTCGTCCGATGGGCAGGCGGGAAAGAGTTTGACGCGCCTTAAGGTTCCTGCTATGTTCGCGGAATGTGGGACGCCGCCGCCCGTGCCCGGAAGATCGATCGATCCCGCCGCACGGATCGACGGGTTTTTTATTTTTCACGAAACTTCGAAACTTCCGCAGGTTCCAATCCATGACCCGCCGCGCCGGCAGCGCCGATCTGCCGCTCCACGGCGGACGCGTTCCCGCCTGGCTCGGCGAGCGGATGACGCGGCTCGGCACCCTCATCGCCGAGGCCATCGTCCACCACGAGGGGCGGGACGCCTTCCTTGCCCGCCTCGCCCACCCGTTCTGGTTTCAGTCCTTCGGCGCGGTGATGGGCATGGACTGGCATTCGTCCGGCATCACCACCAGCGTCATCGGCGCGCTGAAGCGCGGCCTCAACCCGCGCGCCCAGGAGCTCGGCCTGCGCGTCTGCGGCGGGCGGGGCGGGCACTCCCGCCAGACGCCGGCGGAGCTCGCCGCCGCCGGCGAGGCGGCGGGCTTCGACGGCACCGCTCTCGCCCGCGCCAGCCGCCTCGTCGCCAAGGTCGACAGCGCCGCGGTGCAGGACGGCTTCGACCTCTATCTCCACGGCTTCGTCGTCGCGGATGACGGCAAATGGTGCGTCGTCCAGCAGGGCATGAACGGCGCCAGCCGCACCGCGCGGCGCTACCATTGGCTCTCGGACGGCCTCGCCAGCTTCGTCGACAGCCCTCACGCGGCGATCGAGGGGCGCCGCCAGGGCGACATCGTCAACCTCGCCGACGCCCGCGCGGCCGGTTCGCGCGCCGCCCAACTCACCCTCCTCGCCGACCTGGGCCCGGACAAGCTCGCGCGCGAAGCGGCGGCCCTCGAAACTGAGCTCGTCCGTCCCGAGCGAAGTCGAGGGGCGCACCCGCAGGACTCAGCGCCTCTCCTCCCCCACCTCACCCTCCCCGCCCATCACGACGTCCGCCGGGGGGACGTTATCCTCCGCCGCCTCCACGGCACCCTCGCGGCCGCCGCCGATGCGGGGCCGAGTGAGTTTCCCGAGCTGCTCCTCGTCCCCGGCGTCGGCGCCCGCACCGTGCGCTCGCTGGCGATGGTCGCGGAGGTGATCCACGGCGCCCCGTGCCGCTTCGCCGACCCGGCGCGCTTCAGCCTCGCCCATGGCGGCAAGGACCGCCACCCTTTCCCGGTGCCTACCAAGGTCTACGACAAGACGATCGGCATCCTGAAAGCCGCGGTCACCCAGGCCAAGCTCGGCAACGACGAGAAAATCGGCGCCATCCGGCGCCTCGACGAACAGGCGCGGCGGCTCGAGCGCTACGTCTCCGGCCCGAGCTTCGACGCCCTGATGGCGGAGGAGCGCGCCCGCTCGCACGATTATGGCGGCCGCAGCGTGTTCGGCTGGGAGCCGCCCGAGGCGGACGCCGCCGCCGGCTAGCCCGGGAGCTCCTCGGTGGTGACGTGGAGCAGCCGGAAGTCCGGCGACGCGTCCCGCAGCCCCCAACCCTTCCCGGGAGGGACAACGAAGGCATCGGCAGGGCCGAGGGGGTCCGGCCCCTCATGCTCCAGCCTGGCCGACCCCTCGAAGACGAAGCCGAACACCAGCTCCCCCCGGTACGGCGGTACTTCCAACCCGCCCCCCGGCGGGAGTCGCACGATCCGGGCGTCGGCAACCCCGCCCGTCGCCGCCGCCAAGCCTGTCTCCTGCGCCTCGCCGCCGCGCCACCGCGTCCACGGTGCGGCGGCGGCGCGGTGGTGAAGGAAGCGCTGGGCCTCCCACCTGCGCTCGGGATCGCCTTCTCCATTCGGCAACGCCATCGCATGCTCGGCGAAGGTCTCGTGCAGCGCAGGGCAGCCGATCTCGACCACTTCGAGGCCGCCCCCGCTCTCCAGCACCCGGTGGCGGATGCCCGGCGGCTGGAGCACCATGTCGCCTTCCGCCATGACGAACGGCTCGCCCTGGTCCTCGTACGCGACCCGCACCCAGCCGCGGCGGACGCAGATCAGCTGGAAGGCGACACGGTGATAGTGAACCCAATCCGCCACCGGCCCGTCTTCGACGGCGATGTGCGAGGCGATATACCGCCCGCCGAGACGGCTCGGGATCAGGTCGCGGTAGCGCATGCCGGCGCGCCCTTCGCAGGCATCTCCCGCCCGGGTGACGACGAACTCCGGCTCGAACGGCGGCAGCGCGGACGGCGGCTCCGCAACGTCCGCCCGCGCCCGCAGCCGCACCGTCCTGCCCTCGTGCGTCAGCACGGCGCTGTGCGGCGCGTCGGCGGGAAAGATGACGTCGAGCCGCGCCCCGGCGCCGCGCAGGAAGGCCAGGGCGCCGTTGAAGTCCGCGCAGATCAGGTCGAGGTCGCTCATCCCGTGAGCTTAGCGGCGTCGCGGACCGCCCGCCATGGCGCCGGTTGCGCTGCGGGCGCGCAAGGCTCAAAGTCCTGGCCATGCTGATCGCGCTCCTCGCCGTCCTCGGCCTCGCCGTTCTGACCTACGGGCTCGCGCTGGCGCGGGCCGCCCTCGCCCGGCGCGCGGTGCCCGGGCTCGAGGCGCTGGCGCTCGGCGCGGTGGTCAACTTCCTCGACACGCTCGGCATCGGTTCCTTCGCCCCCACCACCGCCTGGTTCAAGTTCCGCCGCATGGTGCCCGACCGGCTGATCCCTCAGACGATGCTCTGCGGCCTCACCCCGCCGGCGATGACCGAAAGCATCGTCTTCCTGATCGGCGTCGGGGTGCTGGTCGACCGCATCCTGCTGGTCAGCTGCATCGCGGCCGTCTTCATCGGCGGCCTGGTCGGCGTGCCGCTGGTGACGCGGGCGCGGGTGTGGGTCGTGCAGATGACCGTCGCCGTCGGCCTGCTGCTCGCCGCGACCGCCTATGCGATGCAGAATCTCGATCTCTTCCCCGGCGGCGGGACGGCCTCGAGCCTGCCGCTCGGCCTGATGCTGGTCGCCATCGTCGCCAATTTCGCCTTCGGCATCCTCGCGAACTTCGGCGTCGGCAATTATGCGCCGACCCTGGTGATGTTCAGCCTGATGGGCATGGACCCCAAATTCGCGTTTCCGATCATGGCCGGCGGCGCCTCGCTGATGGGCGCGGGCGCCAGCTTCCAGCATATCCGCATCGGCAAGGTCGACCTCAGGATCGTGCTCGGCCTCGCGCTGGGCGGCATCCCCGCGGTGCTGCTCGCTTACTACGTCGTCGTTTCGCTGCCCGTCACCTATCTGCGCTGGCTGGTCTTCGCCGTCGTGCTCTACGCGGCGGCAGTGATGGCGCATGCCGCCCTCAAGGGCCGGCGCAAGGGCACGGTCGAGGCCGCCGAAGCGCCGTTCGTCATGGAGCCGGAGCCGGGATCGTGAGCCGCCCGGCCCTCAACCAGGATTTCAACCGCTTCGACCAGGTGCGCAAGACGCATACTTACCGCCTCGCGGAGGACGAAGCCGACGCGTTCGACGACGATTACCGGATCGCGACGCTCGACATCGCGCCCTTCCTCCACGGCGACGCGGCCGACAAGGCCGCGTTCGCGCAAGCCTTCGCCTCGGCTCTGGAGGAGATCGGCTTCGCCGTCCTGGTCGGCCACGGCGTCGATCCGTCCCTCTACGGCGATATGGAAGAGCAGGTTCTCGACCTCTTCACCGCCACCCCCCTCGAAGACAAAATGCGCTTCCGTGCGGCGCGCCACGGCTCCGTCGCCCAGGGCTATTTCCCGATCGAGGAGACGAGCGAGATCCACCCGGATCTTGTCGAGGGCTGGGTCTGGTGCCGCCGCGCCTTCGACATGCCCCAGCAGCGCGAGACGCCGTTCCGCCCCGAGGATTGTTGGCCCGAGCCGCGCCACGAACGTGGGTTCCGCCGCCTCGCCCTCGCCCACGAAGCCCTGTTCAAGCCGATCGCGCAGGCCATGCTCCAGGGCCTCGGCTGCGACCCGCACCTGCTCGACGCGAAGCTGACGCAGACGAATTTCGGGCTGCGCGCCAATTACTATCCGCCGCTCAGCGAGGAGCAGGACCGCTCGGGCGCCGGCCGCCTGCTCGGCCACGAGGACGTCGACCTCTTCACCCTCCTCCCCGCCTCGCGCGTCGAGGGGCTGCAGGTCTGGAACCACAGGAGCCGGGCCTGGGTCCGGCTCGATGCGCCGGCGGGCGCGCTGATCATCAACACCGGCGACTATATGCAGCGGATCACCAACGACCGCTTGCCCTCCACCACCCATCGCGTCGGCAAGCCCCGCGACGGCTCGCAGCGGAATCGCGCGCGTGTCTCCTTCCCGGTCGCCGTCTACCTCTGGGAGAATGAGCTGCTGGAAGTGCTTCCCGGCCTCGGCGCGCCGAAGTACGAACCGGTCAAGGCCATCGCCTTCCACACCCGCAGCACGAGCAAGTTCTACGGCGAGGACTACGCGGTCGACGACGTCTGAGATCGTCACCCCGGACTTGATCCGGGGTCCACCTCTCTTCGCTGACGTCGCGACCGGAAAGGTGGATGCCGGATCAAGTCCGGGATGACGCCTTGACCGAAACGCTTCAGGCCGGCGCCAGCTCTCCCTCGAGAGCCGCCTTCACCACCGCCACCGCATCCGCCGCCTTCGAACCATCCGGCCCGCCGCCCTGGGCCATGTCGGGCCGGCCGCCGCCGCCCTGTCCGCCGAGCGCCTCCACCGCCTTGCGCACGAGGTCGACGGCGCTGAGCTGCCCGGCAAGGTCGGCCGTGACGCCGACGGCGACACTGGCGCGGCCTTCGTTCACCGCCACCAGCACGGCCACCCCGGAGCCGACGCGCTGCTTCGCCTCGTCGACGAGGCCGCGCAGCGCCTTCGGATCGATCCCGTCGAGCACCTGGCCGATGAAGCCGCGGCCACCGACGTGTTCCGGACCCTTCGCTTCGGCCTTGCCGCCGCCGCCGAGAGCGAGCGCCTTCTTCGCCTCGGCGAGCTCCCGCTCGAGCCGGCGCCGCTCCTCGATCAGCGAGGCGACCCGCGCCGGGACTTCATCCGGCGCGGCCTTGAGCGCGGCGGCCGCTTCCTTGAGGCGGTTCTCGCGGCCGGTCAGCCACTGGCGCGCCGCCTCGCCGGTCAGCGCCTCGATGCGCCGGACGCCGGCGGCGACGGCGCTCTCCCCGACGATCTTGAACAGCTGGATGTCGCCGAGCGCATTCACGTGCGTCCCGCCGCACAGCTCGACCGAATAGCTGGCCTCGTCATGATGCCCCATCGAGAGGACGCGCACCTCGTCCCCGTATTTCTCGCCGAACAGCGCCATCGCGCCCGCCGCGATCGCCTCGTCGGGGGACATCAGGCGCGTGGTGACGTCGT
>JAFAZW010000068.1 GCA_019239415.1 Alphaproteobacteria bacterium | reverse complement strand
CGACTGGGCGCACATCGCCGCCGAGCACGGCCGGCACCAGAAGAGCGCCGCCGCACGCCAGATCCTGGAGAGCCTGAAGCGGCTCGAGGCGATCGAGGTCGGCTTCGCCGCCGACCAGCTCACCCATTCGCTGATGGCCGGGACCCTCGCCCGCCGCGCCGGCGCGCGCGACGAGGAGGTCGTCGCGGCGCTGTGCCACGACCTCGGCAAGCTGTTCTCGATCCCCAATCACGGCGCGATCGCCGCGGAGATGCTCAAGCCCTACGTGTCGGAGGACATCTACCACGCCGTCTATTGGCACCAGGAGTTCCAGGGCCGCTATTATTTTCAGCACCTCGGCAAGGATCCGGAGGGGCGCAAGCGGTTCGCGGGCGAGAGCTGGTACGGCTTTGCGGAGAAGCTGGTGGACGAGTGGGATGCGCCGGCCTTCGACCCCGATTTCGAGGTCGACCCGCTGGAGAGCTTCGAGCCGGAAGTGATGCGGGTCTTCTCGAACCCCAAAGCGATGGTGTGAAGGGACAGTCACCGACCGCCCAAGGCCGACGAAAAGGGACACGTACCGAATCCGCGGGCCGGCGCGAATATTGCGGGGCGGGTGCGGTCGGTGCGTGTCCCCATGCGCGTCCCTCGGAACCCCCCGAGCCCCGCGCCGGTTCTGCGCCGCATGGCAATCGAACCCGTCCGCTGGCCCGCAGCCGCCGAGTGGCGCGCCGTGCTCACCCGCACCTGGAAGGAAGCGGGCGACGACAATGTCGGCTTCCTCGCCGCCGGCATCGCCTTTTACGCGTTCCTCGCCTTCGTTCCTTTGCTGGCGGCCGTGGTGCTCGTCTACGGCCTGGCGGCAGATCCGCAGACCGTCGCCGAGCATATCGGCAAATTGTTCGCCACCTTGCCGAGGGATGCGGCCGCGCTGATCGCCGACCAGCTCAAGAGCCTCACCTCGAGCCCGCAATCCTCGAAGGGCATCAGCCTCGTCGTCGCCCTCGCGCTTGCCCTCTACGGGGCCAGCAAGGGCGCCGGCGGCGTCGTCACGGCCCTCAACATCGCCTATGAGCTGAAGGAGGACCGCGGCTTCGTGAAGACGACGCTCCTCACCCTGGCGATGACGGTCGGCGGCCTCCTCGTCATCCTCCTCGCGGTCGGCGCCATCTCGGTCAGCGCCTTCGTCGAGCACCTCCTTCCCTTCTCCTCGCCGGTCGTCCACTTCCTCGTCCAGGCCCTCGCCTGGGCCGTCGCCGTGGCGGCCGTCGCGGTCGGCCTCGCCGCCGTCTACCGCTTCGCCCCCAACCGCCCCGAGGCGCCGTGGATGTGGGTGAGCCCCGGCTCCGCCGCCGCCACCTTGCTGTGGCTCGTCGGCACCGCCGCCTTCGGCCTCTACGTCAGCCACTTCGGCAGCTACAACAAGACCTACGGCTCGCTGGGCGGCGTCGTCGTCTTCCTCACCTGGCTCTACCTCACCGGCTACATCGTCCTGATGGGCGGCGAATTGAACTCGGAGCTGGAGAAGGAACAGGCCGCGGAGGCGGCCGGGAGGGCGCGCGGTCCGGTGGCGCAGGCGAAGGCGGCGGGGGCGGCTACTGCTCCCGCCCGCGCGGAGCGGGAGCCGGCGCGGGAGGCGCAGCCCGCGCCGGCCCACGCACCGTCGAAGGCGCCCCTGGCCGGCGCGGCATTGATCGCGGCGGCGCTCGGGATCCGCTTCTGGCGCCGGGCGAGGCGGTCCGTGCCGGCGGGCACGCACTACGGGCCGGAGCGCATCGCGCCGCTCGCCTCGCGGGCCTAGCCCGGGAGGACTCCCCGCACGGGCGTCACCGTCGAATCCGGTTCAGGCGCAGGTCCGCCACCCCCCGTGGGTACGGCAGCATTGACTTTTGGACAATCTTCTGTCCATAGTTGCGCCATGCAGACTGTCAGCTACTCCGAAGCGCGCGAGAACCTGAAGAAGGTGATGGACAAGGCGGCAGCGGACCGCGCCCCGATCCTGATCACGCGCCAGCGTGGCGAAAACGTCGTTCTCATCTCTGCCGAGGAATGGGCGGGAATGGAGGAGACGCTTCACCTCCTGTCGTCTCCGACCAATGCGAAGCGGCTGATGGAAGGTATCGCCCGGCTCGCCGCGGGTGAAGGCGAGGAGCACGAGCTGATCCGGCCGTGAAGGTCGTCTTCGACCGGGAGGCCTGGATCGAATATGTCGGCTGGCGGGCCGAGGACGCCAAGGTCGCCGATCGCATCAACCTGCTCATCGGCGAATGTCTGCGCGACCCGTTCCGCGGCACCGGCAAGCCCGAACCGCTCCGACGCAACCTCACGGGCTGGTGGTCGCGGCGGATCACGGGCGAACACCGCCTGGTCTATCGTGTGACGGGAAAGGGAGAGGCGCAGGCACTCGAGGTGCTGGCATGCCGGTACCATTATTGAGGGGGCGGCCGCAGGCGTTGAAGCGAGCGAGGGCACCCTACGTCATCCCGCTCCCTCCTGCAGCACCCCGGAGGCGAGGAACCTGGTCATCTCCGCGCAGACGGCGTGGCGGCGGCCGATGATCTGGCAGTCGCCTTCCCGGATGATCCAGACGCGGTCATATTCGTCGACGCGGAAGTCGAGGTCGACGTCGGTGCGCATCGCCTCCTCGCCGAGCCGCGCCCGCCCCGCCGCGTCCGCCGCCATCGCCGCATAGGCGGCCGCCTGGAACAGCCGCGCCCGGTCCATCTCGGCCGCGAGCCGCGCCGCCGCGGTGCGCAGCTCGGAGGCCGTCGGAGGCGCGGCGGGCTCAGCCATTCACTGGAAAACGGGGAGAGGGTGGCGACTCACACATATTATAGTTGATAAACTTGTGCCGGCGCGAGCGCCATCTCTTCGTGCATGGACATGCGCCAGCTCGTCGGCCGCAACTTCGCCCGCCTCCGCGCGGCGAGCGGCCTGACGCAGGAGCAGCTGGCGGAAAGGTGCGGGGTGAGCCAGCAGTACATAAGCGGGCTCGAGAAGGGGAAAAGGAACCCGACGATCGTGACGCTCTACCACATCGCCCAGGGGCTCGGGGTGAGCCATGTGGAGCTGGTGCGGGAGGATTGACGCGTTACGCAGTCACCGGACGACCAGCCGCGCCCAGCGGCCTGTTGCCTTCGCATGTGCCGCAATCTTCTGAAGGCGCGTCGAGGGAGGCAGTGAGGACAAGTCAACCAGAACTTCCTCCCCCGTGCCAGGATCACGCACCACAACGTCGATAGCCGATCCGAGGGCATCGGCCGCAGTGATTGGCCAAAGGCGCTTATGGTCGACGGTATATCCGTCAATTTCCAGGGTGCCGAGCTTGTGTTCGGCCCACTGGTTGACGAGAGGATAGCCTTTGGCGCGTAGCCGGATTGTCCAGTTTGTCTCTGAAACGAGCGACTCTATCGCCGAGGTCACCTCCTCCAGGACGCTCCAGCGAGGTGCAGGCCCGCGGGCCATGATGTCATACAAGAGGCCGTCGATCTTGTCGGTCGGTCGTTTGACAGCACGACCAGCGGTGCTCATCCGGTTGCGCACGCGCGTGCTGAATTGCCTTGATTGCCCCACGTAGACGATCAAGCCCTGCGGTCGGCCCTCGAACGGGTCCATTCGCGTCGGATCGTGAATCGCGTAGGTGATCCATATCCCGCGCTGGCTCACTGCATCGGTGAGGGCGAATTGCTCGTCCACCTGCCGCCTGAATTCGGGATCGCGATAGTAGCGGGTGAATCCCCTCAT
The DNA here is from genome assembly GCA_019239415.1 of Alphaproteobacteria bacterium. Lineage (GTDB taxonomy): Bacteria > Pseudomonadota > Alphaproteobacteria > Sphingomonadales > Sphingomonadaceae > Allosphingosinicella. The sequence goes on along the minus strand of JAFAZW010000068.1, from coordinate 32,787 downwards.
GGAGTACCTCAGTCAGATCTCGCAGCGTCCGAAGAGCTTGGCTAGCGACCGCAGAGCGCAGGCGCGACTGCCTGGATCGACGTGAGGAGTGGACCTCAGCGAGGAAATCCCGGTGGATTCGGACTCTGCCGGCGACTGAACTTGGAAGAGGCGTCCTATCTGTCGGCGCGCAAATCTCTTCAGCACCCGCTGCTTAGTAGGTTATCCACAACCATCCTAGGCGGTTATCCACAAGGTTCCTGTGGACGAATCTCTCAGTACGTGCAGCTCTCGTTCCCCGAGGAGCTCGGCGCGGCGCGGCCTCCGGATCGAGCATCAAGGTGGGGGAGCTGCCCACTCTGCATGGGCTTAGGGCCTGAATTTGCGGCATTTTTTGAACGCTCGATCACCTGACTCAACCATCCACTGTCTGGTGCGGTTTTTGTCATGGTAGGAACTCCCTGCGGGCTGAGCGAAACAGTGCTTGACACAGTCGGGAGCTGTTGGTCCACCATTTTCTGAAGTTTTCCACAGGCGCTTGGAGCAGGGGTGTGGATAAAATTCGAATACGGCCGGAGGTATTTTTCGGCCTCATTTCACCCATTGGCGTCGATCTCGACCTAGTGCAATCGGAGCTTTCCGAGGGGCTCCGCCGAGTGTCCTTCACCCCTAAGCTGATAAAGCTCACGGACTTCTTGCGCGAACATCCGGAGTGGTTTGACCTTCGGTTCGAAACAGAGTTTCAGCGGTACGAGAAGTTTATTCAAGCCGGAAATAGATTTTGCCGGGTTTCGAAACGACGGGATGCGCTTGCCGTGACCGGTATTGCGCAGATCTACAGAGATCAAGAGGATCGTCCGAACGTGATCGCAGCAGGCGCTGCTTACATTTTTAGGCAATTGAAGCGGGTTGAGGAGGTAAAAACTCTCCGAGAAGTCTATGGCAGCAACATATTGTTCATTGGCTGTTACTCCCCGAAGCGTTCCAGAGTGCGCAACCTTGTTTCTATCCTGCTGAAATCTGAGCGGGGTACTGATGCTAATGAGCTAGAGGCTCAAGCGTTGAAGATCATCGGCATAGACGAGAACCAAAAGGACGAAAAGGATGGCCAGCGCTTTCTTGATGCCTACCCACATGCAGACTTTATAATCGATTGTACAGACCCGACTACGATCCGCTCTTCGGTCTCCCGCTTCATCGAATGCTTTTTCGGTCATCCTTTCGTTAGCCCGACGCGGGACGAGCACGGAATGTACTTGGCGCAAACGGCCTCCCTGAGATCGTCGGACCTGTCTCGACAAGTCGGTGCCGCTATCTTCGGCGCCAACAGGGAAATCGTTTCCCTCGGCTGTAATGAGGTGCCTGCCTATGGAGGCGGTACGTATTGGCTCGACCACCGACCGGACGCGCGAGACTTCCAACTCGGCTACGACTCAAACGCTCGAATTCGCGCCGACATGATACGTGATTTGCTCGGTCGCCTCCGAGAGGGATGGCTAAGCGAAGACTACGCAGCGAAATCTCCGGAAGAGCTGGCGACCGAAGCGCTTCGGGACGATGAGGAGCAGGGGCCGCTTGCACGGGCAATGATAGCAGACGTCATCGAGTACGGTAGGATGGTTCACGCCGAGATGAACGCCATCACGGATGCTGCTCGGTTCGGGCGTGCTACAAAGGACGGCACTCTCTTCTGTACGACAATGCCCTGCCACATGTGCACAAAGCTGGTCGTCGCAGCGGGTATCAAGGAAGTCCAGTACCTACAGCCCTACTACAAGAGCCTTGTGCGGGAGCTCTATGAAGACTCTGTGGCGATCGACGAGTCACTGCCGAACAGGGTACGATTTCGGCCCTTCGTGGGAGTGACACCGAACGGCTTTCGCAAAGTTTTCGAGAAAGCGCGGCGAAAGAACAATCAGGATGTAGCCGACCGATGGAATCCAACCGACGCCTTCCCGATCTTCACAACGGGGTATCCGTCGTACCTAAATACTGAGTCGAACGTCCTTTCAGGCTTGGACGAACTCAACGATAGGATGCAGCAGGAAGCGGGGAAGGGATGAATCCTGGTGGGGGGGTCGGGTAGGGGTGGCCCCGTCAATCCCGCCGCATCGCCACCTGGGCCAAACTCTCCGCCTCGATCAGCAGCTGGTCGTCGGCCGTGCCCTGGGCCATCCGCTCCCGGCCGATGATGGTGGGGACGGGCACTGCCATCGGGGAGACGCACTCCAGTTCGACGTTGAGATCGAGAAGGAACAGGCGCCGGGGTGCTCCCGCCGTCCCGGCGACCGCTGCCGAACCGACGCGTGAAGCGGAGGCCGCGCCGGCCCATGCCCGTCGAAAGCGCCGCTCGCCCGAGCGGCGTTCGTCGCGGCGGCGCTCGGCGTCCCGATGTGGCGCAGGCGGCGCAAGCCTCCGGCCCACGGCACCCGTTACGGACCCGACCGGCTCGCGCCGCTCGCCTCCAGGGGCTGACGGGATCCGGCGGCCGCCTGGAGGTCGCGCAGATAGGCCCTGAGCGTGCGGTCCTGCCCGAAAACGAACCGCGAGAAGAAGCGGTAGACGGGGCTGCGGACGGTCCCCCGTTCCTCGATGGCGACTTGGGTGCCCGTTCCGTCGGGGCGGAGGCGGATGGTCCAGGTGCCGCCGAACGGCAGGTCCGGGTCGTCGATCGTCGCGCGGAAGCGCGCGCCCGGCTCCTCCTCGCGGAAGCGGAAGGCGATGCGGCCGTCGGAGGAATGCTCGACATAATGGGTGCCGCCGGCGTCGCGTTTCACAATCTCGATGCGGGAGACGCCCTTGCGCCAGCGGGGCTGCGCCGCGAGATCGCGGACGATCGCCGCCACCCGCTCCGGCGCCGCCGCGACCCTCGCCTCTCCCGCCGCGCGATGGTCCGCCGGCAGCAACGCGCCGACGGCGTAGACGATGAGGCCGAGCGCGATCGGGACGGCAGCGATCAGCAGCACCCATTTCAGCATGTCATTCCCCCTCCCCGTTGCGAAAGCGCCGCGCCGCGGCGGCGAGGATCTTCAGCCCCGCCACCGCCGCGCGCCGCTCCTCCGGCGCCAACAGCGACAGCAAGGCGGCGAGGCGGTCCGCATCGAGGACCGAATCCTCGACGATGGCGGCGCGCCCGGCGTCGGTCAGCCGCAGCCGGCGCCGCCTGGCGTCGTGCGGATCGGGGTCCGATTCGATCAGCCCCTTGCCACAGAGCCGGGACAGGGCCGCCGACAGGGTGGACGGGCCGATGCCGAGGTGGCGCGCGAGCGCGGCCGGTCCCGCCTCCCCCATGTCCGCGAGATGGGCGAGAAAGCTCGCCTCGCGCGAGGTCAGCCCGCTCGCCGAGGAGCGGCGCGTCCGGTGCTCGACATGGCAGGCCAGATAGATTTGCGGGTAGGCCCGCAGGATTTCGAAGGCGTCTTCATCCACCATGCGGCGAGTCTGGGCGGCGAAAAATCTTTCGTCAAAACGAAGGATCGGCGCTGCGCGGTGAGCGGCCTGACGCAGGAGCAGCTGGCGGAGCGGTGCGGCGTCGGTCAGCAATGCGCACGCGGGCTCGAGAAGGGTAAGCGCAACCCGCCGCCCATGATCCTGAGCCTGTCGAAGGGGACGCTCTACGTCATCGCCCGGGGCTCGGCGTGAGCCATGTGGAGCTGGTGCGGGAGGATTGAGGTGCTGCGCAGCCAGCGGACGACCAGCCGCGCGCGGCGGCCTGTTGCCTTCGCATGTGCCGCAATCTTCTGAAGGCGCGTCGAGAAAGGCAGTGAGGACAGGTCAACCAGAACTTCCTCTCCCGTGTCAGGATCACGCACCACAACGTCGACAGCCGATCCGAGGGCATCGGTTGGCGCGCGGGCCGAAACCGGTTAGCCATGGGGCCGGGCGCACAGCGATGCGGCGCCGGAGGGGCGGCCCGCGGGGCTGGGGGACAGGGGGAAGAAATGAGCATGTCCGTTGCGCTACTGCTCATGGTGGCGCCGGCGCCGGCGCCCGGTCCGGCGGCGAGCGCTCCACCCGCCGCCGCCGCGGCCGCCGCGGCGCCGCCCGCCGATGCCAACCTCTACGTCTACCGCGACCACGCCGAGCCGCTCATCTTCACGCCCAGCGTGAAGGTCGACGGGCGCAAGGTGGCGGGCCTCGCGCAGAAGCAATTCACCGCCCTCCATGTCGCGCCGGGCAACCACCTCATCGAGGTGGACTGGCCCTTCCTCTCCCGCCAGGGTTCGGTCGAGGCCTACTTCACCATCGTCGACAGCGGCCCGCCGCATTATTTCGAGATCATGGGCACGAGCCGCACCGGCGTCATGATGCGGCTCGAAATGCGCTCCGAGCTCGCCGAGCGGCCGGCCGACACCGGCGCCGAACGGCTCCGCGCCTGCTGCCACTTCAAGCCCGCGAAATAGCGCCGGCGCGGACCATGGCGAATGCTGCGCCGAAGCACCGGAACAGGGGTCGATTAGCGGCGAGGGCGGCGGCGATGCTGATCTGCGGCCTGTGCGCGCTCGCGCTCGTCCCGGCCGTGCCGTTGGTCTACGTGGGATTCGGGTGGCTCGACTTGCGGCCGCCGGCGCAATTCAGCGCCGCCGCCCTGGTCGCGATGCCGTTGCCGCTCGCGGCGGGGGCGTGGTTCGCCTGGCGAGCGGCACGGTCGGGGAAGGCCTGGCCGCTCCTGGCGGCGGCGGGGTGCGTGCTCGCCTTCCTGGGCCTGTTTGCCGTCCTGTCGGCGTGGGGCGGGCGGATGCTGATCTAGCTGTGGAGCCTCAACAGGTTGTTCACGTCCAGGCCGAGTTGGCTGATGGGTGTTTGGGCTTGTAGGCTGCCGTGTGGGCGGTGCCAGTTATATTGGTGGAGCCATCTTGGCAGCTCGGCCTTGCGGTGTTGCGAGGTCGGGTAGGCTTGTGCGTAGGCCCATTCGCGCAGGCTGGTTTGGATGAAGCGTTCGGCCTTGCCGTTGGTCCTGGGGGTGTAGGGCCTAGTTTGGATGTGCCTGAGGTTGAGGGCCTTGCAGGCCTGGCGGAAGGCGCGGCTTCTATAGCAGCTGCCATTGTCGGTCATGACCCGGGCGACGGTGACGCCGAGGCCGGCATAGTAGGCGATGGCGGCCTCCAGGAAGGGGACGGCGCTTTCCTTCCTCTCGTCGGACAGGATCTGGCTGAAGGCGATGCGCGAGGCATCGTCGATGCAGACGTGGACATAGTCCCAGCCGGCTCTCCTGCTTCGTCCACTCTCGTCGCTGCGGTGGGCGCGATCGCCGGTGATGCGATGGCCGATCCTCTCGAAGCGGCCGAGCTTCTTGATGTCGATATGGATGAGCTCGCCGGGGTGCTCACGCTCGTAGCGGCGCACGGGCTCGGCGGGTTCAAGGTCCCTGATGCGGCTGAGGCCGAGCCTGCGCAGCACCCGGCTGACGGTGGCCCTGGACAGGCCGACGGCCAGGGCGATCCGCTTGCCGGTCCAGCGCTGGCGGCGCAGCGCCTCGATCCGCTCCACCGTCGCCGGCGGCGTCGGCCGGCGCAGTCGGTGAGGGCGCGACGAGCGGTCGGCGAGGCCGGCCTCACCCTCGGCCCGGTAGCGCGCCACCCACTTCGCCACCGTCCGGACCGACACGCCCATGTCGGTCGCGACCGACATGGGCGACTGGCGCTCTATGAGCACGCGCCGCACCAGCTCGCCTCGACTGCGCGGCGTCAATCTGGCATTCTTGTGAATGTTCATCCGATCCTCCTGAGAGCCTGAAGCTTCGCAACCTCAGTCTGCTCGGCCAGGACCGGATGAACAACCTATGGAAACATCACAGCTAGCCCAGGCGGCCGCACTTCGCGCGGGGGTGGCTCCATTGAGCTGGCGCAAGCGCGAAGCCGGTCCTAGTTTCGTGTCATCTGCACACGCCCCTTGGTGCTGCGGCAGCTTTGAGCCCAGCCCGGACGCGGGATTACTCCGGCTGGTCATCTACGCCGTGGGAAGCGAGGCGAGCCCGACCGTCGGGCAACTTCATTGCACGTGGGGAGCTCGATAGGAAGCGGACCAGATTTCTAAGTGAAGCTTTCGCTCTCAATCCATCTAGCGACGGGTGTTTGAAGCAACAGGCCTGATCGCTAGAACTGGCAGGGTCGGGGCGGTGTCGGGTGCGTACCTGACCCCGGAGGACAGACGAAGGTGGATGCCGGATCAAGTCCGGCATGACGAGGGCGGCCCATGTGAGCCTTCTACGACGCTGCGCCCCCTCACCCCGACCCCCTCCCCGCGGGGGAGAGGGAGGATGGGTCAATCCCGCCGCATCGCCACCTCGGCCAAACTCTCCGCCTCGATCAGCAGCTGGTCGTCGGCCGTGCCCTGGGCCATCCGCTCCCGGCCGATGATGGTGAGGACCGGCACCGCCATCGGGGAGACGCGCTCCAGCTCGACGTGGAGCATGGTCGCCTGGGCGCGGTCGAGGAGGCGGGCGAGGCGGCCGACATCGGTCATCTTTTCGCGGGCGTCGGCCCAGGCGGCCTTCAGGAGGAGGTGGTCGGGTTCGTAGCGGCGCAGCACGTCGTAGATGAGGTCGGTGGAGAAGGTGACCTGCTTGCCGGTCTTGCGCTTGCCGGGATGGGCGCGTTCGACGAGGCCGCCGATGACGGCGACCTCGCGGAAGGCGCGCTTCAGGAGGTGGGAGTTTTCGACCCAGTCGACGAACTCCTTTTCGAGGATGTCGGCGGAGAAGAGGGGGGCGGGCTCCTCGATCGGCTCGAGGCCGTAGCAGGCGAGGGCATAGTCGTTGGCGACGAAGCCGAGCGGCTTGAGGCCGGCCGCTTCCATGCGCCGCGTGATGAGCATGCCGAGCGACTGGTTCGCGTTCCAGCCCTCGAAGCTGTAGGCGACCATGTAGTGGACATGCTCGTGCGGGAAGGTCTCGACGAGGAGCTGGTCGGGGGCGGGGATCGCCGAGCGATAGTCCTGCGTGGCGAGCCACTCGCGCACCGGGTCGGGGAAGCGGGGCCACTCGGCGCGGTCGTGGAGGAAGGCGCGGACGCGGTCGGCGAGGTTGGTCGAGATGGCGATGCGGGCGCCCATGTAGGTGGGGATGCGGGCGGATTTGGAAGTGGCGTGGACGACGAGGTCGACGCCGTCGATCCGGTCCACCTCGAGCACCAGGCCGGAGAAGAAGAAGGTGTCGCCGGGCGACAGGGTCTCCGCGAAATTGTCCTCGACCGTGCCGAGCAGGCGGCCGTTCCTGAAGCGGACGTAATAGAGGGGCGTGTCGACGATGATGCCGGCGTTCATCCGGTGCTGCTGGATGAAGCGGGGGTGGGCGACGCGCCAGGTGCCGTCCGGGTCCTGCGCGATGCGGCGGAACTTGTCGTACGCGCGGAGGCTGTAGCCCCCGCTTTCGATGAAGGAGAGGACGGCGCGGAAGATGTCCTCCCGGAGGCCCGCATAGGGCGCGGCGGAGCGGATTTCTTCGAGCAGCTCGTCCTCGCGGAAGGGGCCGGCGCAGGCGATCGCCATGATGTGCTGGGCAAGGACGTCGAGGGTGCCGGGGCGGAAATATTCGGTGTCGAGGGCGCCTTCCTCGATGGCGTCGAGGGCGGCGCGGGCTTCGAGATATTCGAAGCGGTTGCCGGGGACGATGATCGCCTGCGACGGCTCGTCGAGGCGGTGGTTGGCGCGGCCGATCCGCTGCATCAGGCGCGACGAGCCCTTGGGCGCGCCCATCTGGACGACGAGGTCGACGTCGCCCCAGTCGACGCCGAGGTCGAGGCTGGCGGTGCAGACGAGGGCGCGCAGGCGCCCGTCGGCGACGGCATTCTCGACCTTGCGGCGGGCTTCCAGGGCAAGCGAGCCGTGGTGGATGCCGATGGGCAAGTGGTCCTCGTTCACCGCCCACAGGTCCTGGAAGATGAGCTCGGCGAGGGAGCGGGTGTTGCAGAAGATGAGGGTGGTCCGATGCGCCGCGATCTCGCGCATGACGCTCTGCGCCGCCCAGCGGCCGCTATGGCCGGCCCAGGGGATCCTGTCCTCGTCCGGGAGCATGATGGCGAGCTGGGCGGGAGCGCCGGGATCGCCCTGGACCAGCTCCACCGTCTCGGCGTCGCCATGGGGGGCGAGCCAGCCCTGGAAGGCCTCGGGATCGGAGACGGTGGCGGAGAGGCCGACGCGGCGGAGGTTCGGCGCGAGGCGCTGGAGCCGGGCGAGGGCGAGGCTGAGCAGGTCGCCGCGCTTGCCGGTGGCGAAGGCGTGGATCTCGTCGATCACCACGGTGGACAGGTTGGCGAAGAGGAGGGCGCCGTCCTCGTGGCTGAGCAGGAGGCTCAAGGATTCGGGGGTGGTCAGCAGGATCTGCGGCGGGCGGACGCGCTGGCGGGCCTTGCGGTCGGAGGGGGTGTCGCCGGTGCGGGTCTCGACGCGGATGGGGAGGCCCATCTCCTCGATTGGCGTGAGCAGGTTGCGCTGCACGTCGACGGCGAGGGCCTTCAAGGGCGAGATGTAGAGGGTGTGGAGCCCCTCGCTCGGCGCCTCGGCGAGCTCGACGATGCTGGGGAGGAAGCCGGCGAGCGTCTTGCCCGCGCCGGTCGGCGCGACGAGGAGAGCGTTGCGGCCGTCCCGCGCGGCGGCGAGCATCTCGAGCTGGTGCCGCCGCGGCGCCCAGCCCTTCGACGCGAACCAGTCGGTGACTGCGGATGGGAGGGCCGGCGCATCGTCCATGCTCCGGAGATGGGGCTCGGGACGGCCCCGGCGCAAGCGCTCAGGCGTCGTCGTCGCCGCTACGCCGCACCTCCTCGCTCTCGTCGTAGACGCGCCGTGCGCCGCGCTCGCTGCGGTCGAGCGGGGTCTTCGAGCTGCGGTTCCTCAGCACAGCCCACAGCAGGACGGCGACGAGCAAGAGCCCGCCGACAATCGTCTGAAGCCCCCAGCCTGCGGCGCCCAGGTCCATCGCTCGCGCTCCTTCGTTCGGCGCGCGGCGCGTCTTGACGCCGCCGCGCGGGTTCACGCGTATAGCTCCCGATGGCCCGCCTCGGTTCCTGGATCGAGCCTTTTCCCGAAGGCATTTATGTGAAGCCCGCCGACGCGTGGGTCGACCCGTCGCAGCCCAAGGCGCGGGCGCTCGTCACCCACGGCCATTCCGATCACGCGCGTGGCGGCCATGAGACGGTGTGGGCGACGCCGGAGACGCTGGCGATCATGGCCTGCCGCTACGGGCCGCAGCCGGGCGGCTGCCCGGTGCAATATGGCGAGGTGATCCGCGTCGGCGAAGTCGACGTCAGCTTCGTCCCCGCCGGTCATGTGCTCGGCTCGGCGCAGATCGTGCTCGAACATGCCGGCGAGCGGATAGTCGTCTCAGGCGACTATAAGCGCCGCGAGGACCCGACGTGTCTGCCGTTCGAGCCGGTGCCCTGCGACATCTTCGTCACCGAGGCGACCTTCGGCCTCCCCGTCTTCCGCCACCCCGACACCCGCGCCGAGATCGACCGGCTGCTCGCGAGGCTGCACGAGAATCCGGAGCGGTGCGTGCTGGTCGGCGCCTATGCGCTCGGCAAGGCGCAGCGGCTGATGGCGGAGCTCAGGCGGCGGGGCTATGAGGACCCGATCTACGTCCACGGCGCGCTGCAGCGCCTGTGCGACCTCTACCGCGACCACGGCGTCGACCTGGGCGAGCTGCGTCCGGCGACCGGCGCGGCCAAGGACGCGCTCAGGGGCAAGATCGTCGTCGCGCCGCCGGGCGCGCTGAACGACCGCTGGTCGCGGCGCCTCCCCGACCCGATTACCGCCATGGCGTCAGGCTGGATGCGCATCCGCCAGCGCGCCCGCCAGCGCAACGTCGAGTTGCCCCTGATCGTCTCCGACCACGCCGACTGGGACGAGCTGACGACGACCATATCGGAGCTCCGGCCGCGCGAGGTGTGGATCACCCACGGCCGCGAGGACGCGCTGATGCACTGGTGCATGACCCGCCAGATCAAGGCTCGAGAGCTCAACCTGGTGGGACGGGAGGATGAGGACGATTAGGCGCACCTCCGATCCTAGCTTCCCAATACCGGTTGGGCTGAGCTTGTCGAAGCCCTGCCTTTCTCCCCTGCATCACAAGAAGGACAGGGCTTCGACAGGCTCAGCCCGAACGGTGTTTCCGCAATCCAGTCGTAAATCTCAGCGCAGCAGATCCGCGACGGACGCCGTGACGATCGCGGCTGCCGCGAGGATGCCCCAGCGGACGATGCGCTCGGCGGCGAAATTGCCGGTGCGGGTGAGGATGAGGGCGCTCGACGGCATGATGAGCATGAACAGGCCAACCGAGAGCAGCGCGCCGGCCTGCCAGCCGATCAGCGCGAAGCCGGCGACGGCGAGGGCGGCCCAGAGGATGCAGAAGAGCAACGCCTCGGGGTAGAGCCTCGGCACCTCAGTGCGCCGCCTGCGGCCCGCGGACGATGCCGGACGCCGCCAGCTGCGCGTCGATCTGGTCGAGGAGGCGCTCGACCGCCGCTCCGTCTCTCCCCTCGGCGCGGGCGACCAGCACGTCCTGGGTGTTGGAGGCGCGCAGCAGCCACCAGCCGTCGTCGGTGGTGACGCGGGCGCCGTCGGTGCGGTCGACCTTCGCGCCTTTCTTCTCCAGCCGGTCGAGCACTTCGCCGACGACCGCGAACTTGCGGCTCTCGTCGACCTGGAAGCGCAGCTCCGGCGTGTTGACCATGGCGGGCATGGCGTCCTTCAGGCGGGTGAGCGAGCCGCCGAGCCGTCCCACCGCCTCGATCAGCCGCAGGCCCGCGTAGATGCCGTCGTCGAAGCCGTACCAGCGGTGGGCGAAGAAGACGTGGCCGGACATCTCCCCCGCGAGGGGGGCGCCGGTCTCCTTCATCTTCGACTTGATGAGGCTGTGACCGGTCTTCCACATCACCGGCCGGCCGCCCAGCTCCGCGACCCGATCGAACAGCGCCTGGCTCGCTTTCACGTCGGCGATGATGGTCGAGCCGGGAAGCGCCTCGAGCACCGGCTCGGCGAGGATGGCGAGGAGCTGGTCGCCCCACACCACCCGGCCCTCGCCGTCGACCGCGCCGATGCGGTCCGCGTCGCCGTCCAGCGCGATGCCGAAGTCGAGGCCCTGGTCGCGGACGAGCCGCTTCAAATCCTCGAGATTGGCCTCGACCGTAGGGTCCGGGTGATGGTTCGGAAAGCGGCCGTCGACATCGGCATAGAGAACGTGGTGCTCGCCGGGCAGCCGCTTCACCAGCCGCTCGACCACCGGCCCGCCGGCGCCGTTGCCCGCGTCCCAGCCGATCCGGAAGGCCGGCCCGGAAAAGTCCTGGAGGAGCCGCTCGACATAGCGGTCCATCGCCGGTTCGTCGGTGACCGAGCCCTGGCCGGTCTCCCAGTCCCCCGCGGCCGAGACGCTGCCCAGCTCCTGGATGCGTTCGCCGAAGAAGGCGGCGTGCCGCAGGACCATCTTGAAGCCGTTATAGTCGGCCGGATTGTGGCTGCCGGTGATCTGGATGCCGCCGTCGACGCCGAACTCGGCCTCGGCGAAATAGAGCATGGCGGTCGGCCCGAGGCCGATCCGCACCACGTCGCAGCCGCTCTTCGCGAGCCCCTCGACCAGCCGCGCCTCGAATGCGGGCGAGCTTTCGCGCCCATCGCGGCCGACGGCGACGCGGCGGCCGCCGGCGCGGCGGACGAAGGTGCCGAAGGTGCGGCCGACCGCCTCGGCGTCGTCCGGCCCCAGCGTCTCCCCGACGACTCCCCGGATGTCGTATTCGCGCAAGGAAGTCGGGTGGAAACGGTGGCTCATCGGCTTCTCCATCGAGTCGGAATCGAGGTTCAAGACGCCCGAGGCGGGCGGCGGTTCATTTCGGCGACGAGCGCGTCCCGCGCCGCGTTGACGCGGGTGGCGAGCTCCGCCGAGCCGCCGGCGTCGGGGTGGACGCGGGCGATGAGGCGGCGATGCGCGTCGCGGATCTCGGCGAGGCTCGCCTGCTCCGGCAGGCCGAGCAGGCGGCGCGCCTCCTCGGGCGCCATCGCCGGCGGCGCCGCCGCCGCGCGCGGTTTCCTCCGCCACGCGGCCCACAGCAGGCTCGACGCCATCAGCGCCGCCCCGGGGAGCAGGTTGCCCTTCATCAGCAGCTCAAAGCCGAGCAGGAACAGGAGCGCGGCGACGATGTCGTCCTGCGTGAGCGACTTGAGCCGGCCCGTCCACCAGGCGACGACGAGGCTCGCCGCGGCGAGCAGGACGAACAGGCCCATCAGCCCGCGGCGGCGGCGCGCGGCGGGGCCGCCTCTCCGGGCTGCGGCAAGGCCAGAGCGGCGATCATCTCGCGCAATTCCTGGCGGGCGGCGATGTGGCCGATGCCGACGTCGCCCATCTGCGCGAGGTCGAGCAGGGTGATACCCTTGGGAAACAGCTCGCGGTAGATGACGCGTTCGCCGAGACCCGGGATGACGCGGAAGCCGACCCGCTTGGAGAGCTCGTTCAGCGCATCGCCGACCCGGCGCATGTTGCGCGCCTCGATATGCTGCATGCGGTTCCTCAGCACCACCCAATCGACGCTGGCGCCGTGCGTCTTCGCCCGCTGGGTGCGGCTGTTCCAGACCAGCTCCGCGTAAAAGCTCGGGCGCCGGACCCGGTAGGTCTCGGGGTCCACCTGGCCGATCAGGTCGAGGTCGACGAAGCTGTCGTTGATCGGCGTGACGAGCGTGTCGGCGCGCAGCATCGCCAGCCGTGCGTCCGGATCGTCACGGCCGGGCGTGTCGACGACGACGATCTCGGCGTCCGCGGCAAGGCGGTCCAGCGCCGCGTCGATCGTCTCGGCCTTGGCGGGATCGAACGTGTCGTAGGCGGGCATCGGCAGCTCGACGCCCAGGCGCTTCACCGTCTCGGCGCGATTGTCGAGATAGCGGCCGAGGGTGCGCTGGCGCGTGTCGAGGTCGAGCGCGGCGACGCGGCGGCCCGCGGCGGTCAGGGCGACCGCGGCGTGCACCGCCGTCGTCGACTTGCCCGTGCCGCCCTTCTCGTTGGCGAAGACGATGAAATGCGCCCCGGCCATGAAGTCCTTCCCGCTCTTGATTCCGCCCGCGCCGCCCCGCAAGGGCGACCGCACGAGGCTCTATCGGAGGCGGAAGAAGGGTGCAAATCGTCCGTGACCTCGAGACGCTGCGCCGGGCGCTGACGGCGCTGCGGGCGGACGGCGGGTGCGTCGCCTTCGTGCCGACCATGGGGGCTCTCCATGCCGGCCACATGGCGCTCGTCGCGGAGGCGCGGCGGCGGGCGGACCAGGTCGTCGCCTCGATCTTCGTCAACCCGACCCAGTTCGGCCCGAGCGAGGACCTGTCCCGCTACCCGCGGCGCGAGGCGGGCGATGCCCAGATGCTCGACGGCGCCGGCGTGGCCCTGCTGTGGGCGCCCGATGTCGCGGCGATGTATCCGAACGGGCCGGAGATCACCGTCCAGGCCGGCCCGCTCGGCGCGGAGCTCGACGGGGCGGCGAGGCCGGGCCATTTCGACGGCGTCGCGACCGTGGTGGCGCGCCTGTTCGACCAGGTGCGGCCCGACGTCGCCCTGTTCGGCGAGAAGGATTACCAGCAGCTCCTGGTGGTCCGGCACATGGTCCGGTCGCTGGAGCTGCCGGTGGAGATCGTCGGCGTGCCGACCCAGCGCGACGCCGACGGCCTCGCCCTCTCCTCGCGCAACATCTATCTCACCGAGGAGGAACGGCGCGCCGCCCGCGCCCTGCCGCGGGCGCTCGGCGAGGCGGCGCAGGCGATCGTCGAGGGGCAAGGCGTCGCCGCCGCCCTCGCCGCGGCGCGCGAGAAGCTGGCGGGCGCCGGCTTCGACCCGATCGACTATGTCGAGCTGCGCGACGCGGAGATGCTGGCGCCGCTTGCAGCGCTGGACCGCGCTGCGCGGCTGCTCGCGGCGGCGAAGCTCGGCGCCACCCGCCTCATCGACAACCTCCCCGTCCAGCCCGCCTAGGGACCCTTACGGAGCGCGGTGGCCGGCGCGCGGCCCTATCGCTTCGGCGGAGGGAGACGGACATGCCCATGCTCATCGTCTACGGGACCACGGACGGCCACACCGCCGCGCTCGCCCATGATGCGGCCCAGGCCCTTCGCGGCGAGGGGCACGACGTCATGACGGCGCCGGCCGCGGCCGCGCCGCCGCCGGCCGGCTTCGAAGCCGTCATCGTCGCCGCCTCGCTCCATGCGGGACATTATCAGGCCGCGGTGATCGACTACGTCCGCACCCCCTCGCACGGCGCTCGGCGAGCGGCCGGCGGCGTTCGTCTCGGTCTCCCTCTCCGCCGCGGGGCACGACCACGACGATTGGGAAGGCCTCAGGGACTGCGTCGCGCGCTTCGAAGCCCCGACGGGGTGGACCCCCGCCGCCGTGCATCATGCCGGCGGCGCCTTCGCCTTCACCCGCTACGGCTTCGTGACGCGCCAGCTGATGAAGGATTGCGCGCAAGTGCGGGCTGGAGCTCGACCCGCGCCGCGATTACGACCTCACCGATTACGAGGCGTTGCGCGGCTTCGTCGTCGGCTTCGCGCGCGGGCGGGTGCGGGCCGCCGCCCGAGGGGTGGCCGCCCCCGTTGCTTCGGTGTAACGACGCAAGCGGGGGGTGAGTCGCATGCGCGCAATCCTGTTGCTGTCCCTGCTCGTCTCCGGCGCGGCCGGGGCCCAGGCCGTCCGTCATGTCGGCCCCGCCGAGGCGCCGATCGCCGCCGCCGTGGACGTCCCGGCCGGCGCCCGCACCGTCTATCTGAGCGGCAACGTCCCCGACGTCGCCGATCCGGCGGCGCCGGCAGGCAGCGTGGCGCGCTACGGCGACACCGCCGCCCAGACCCGCTCCATCCTCGCCAAGATCGAGAAGCAGCTCGCCGGCCTCGGCCTCGGCATGGGCGACGTGGTGATGATGCGCGTCTACCTCGTCGCGCCGCCGGGCCAGGCGCGGATGGACTTCGCCGGCATGATGAAGGCCTATTCGGAAAAGTTCGGCACCGCCGCCCAGCCCGCCAGGCCTGCGCGCGCCACGATGCAGGTCGCGGGTCTGGTCGACCCGGGCTGGCTGGTCGAGATCGAGGTCACCGCGGCGCGCAAGCAGGAGAAGTAGGGAATGCCGACACGCCGCGACGTGCTGACGCAGCTGGGGGCGCTCGGCGGCGCCAGTGCGGTGTGGATGGCGATGGAGACGCTCGGCCTCGCCACGGTGACGCCGGCCAGGGCGGCGCGCTTCGCGCTTCCTCCCGGCAGCGGCCAGGGGCGCTCGGTCGTCATCCTCGGCGCGGGCATCGCCGGCCTCGTCGCCGCCTATGAGCTCCGCAAGGCAGGGTGGACCGTCACCGTCCTCGAGGCGCGGGACCGCATCGGCGGCCGGGTCTGGACGGTGCGCGGCGGCGACCGGATCGTGCAGACGGGCCGGCCCGACCAGCGCGCCGAGTTCGCGCCCGGCAATTATCTCAACGCCGGCGCCGCGCGCATCCCCTCCACCCATCGCCTGATCCTGTCCTACGCCCGCCGCCTCGGCGTGCCGATGGAGGTGATGGTCAACTGCAACCGTAGCGCGGGCTGGGATTTCGGTGGCCGGGTGATCGCCGAGCGGCAGGCGGTCAACGACATGCGCGGGCGCATCTCGGAGCTGCTCGCCAAGGCGATCGACGCCCGCGCGCTCGACCAGGAGATGCCGAAGGACGAGCTGGCGACCTTGCGGGGGTTCCTCGGTGCCTACGGCGCCCTCGACGAGAAGGGCCGGTACGAGCCCGACGGCCGCTCCGGCTTCGCCGAGGAGCCGGGCGGCTACACCCATGCGCCGGTGCCGGCCAGGGCGCTCGGCTTCGGCGCGCTGGTCCCCTCGCGCGCGATCGTCCTGCCGTACCTGTTCGAGCAGATCTCCGACATGCAGGCGCCGATGCTGCAGCCGGTCGGCGGCATGGACGGCATCGCCCGCGCCCTCTACCGCGAAGTGCGCCCGAGCGTGCGCCTCGGCCGGCCGGTCGTCTCGGTCCGCCGCGTCGGGGAGCGGGTGCGGGTCGTCCACGGCGCCGACCGGCAGGCGCTGGAGGCGGATTATTGCGTCTGCACCCTGCCGCTGCCGCTGCTTTCCAGGGTCGACGCCGATTTCTCGGCCGCCAAGAAGGCCGCGATGAAGGACGTGCCCTACCTTCCCAGCGTCAAGGTCGGCTTCGAGGCGCCGCGTTTCTGGGAGACGGACGACTTCCTCTACGGCGGCGTCGCCTGGACCGACCGATTGAACGAGAACGTCCTCTATCCGTCCGGCGGCTTCCACGCCCCGACCGGCGTCCTCGTCGCCGCCTATGTGGCAGGCTGGACCCACCCGGACAATCCGCAGCGCTTCGCCGCCTTGAGCCACGAGGAGCGGATCCGCATCAGCCGCGATTCGATCGAGGCGCTGCACCCCGGCCGGTCGCAGCTGCTCACCAAGCCGGTCACCGTCGCCTGGGGCCTCACCCCCTGGTCCGAAGGGGTCGGCGCCGTCGGTCCGGAATGGGACGTGAAGCGCGGCGCGCGCTACGCCGAGCTGCTGAAACCGGAGGGGCCGATCGTCTTCGCCGGCGAGCACCTTTCCTATGTCGGCCTGTGGCAGGAAGGCGCCGCCCTGTCCGCCCATGAGGCGCTGAAGCTGCTGGCGGCGATGGCGGCGGAGCGCAAGCCCGTGGCGGCCTGACGAAGAAGATGGTCACCGCGGCGTTAACCATTTGTTGGGAACCGCCGCCGCAATCTCTCCCCATCGAAGGTCCTCAACAGGGGCACGTGACATGGGGAACAGCCTGAAATCCGCCGCTTTCCTGCTGGAAAGCTATCTCATGGACGCCGCCGCGGGCGACGCCAACGCGCTCTACGAGCTCGGCATCGCCTATTCGACCGGCACCCACGGCATGGAGGTCGATCTCGTCGAGGCGCACAAATGGTTCAACCTCGCCGCGCTCAACGGCAGCGCGCCCGGTCAGATGTGCCGGGCCGAGATCGCCGAGGAAATGAGCGCCCGCGAGATCGCCGAAGCCCAGCGCCAGGCGCGGGCGTGGCTCGCCGAGACGGGGATGCGACGCGCGGCGTAAGCACGGCGACCGCCTCCGTCATCCCGGCGAAAGCCGGGATCTCTCCTCGGAAGGGCTCGGCGCGGGTCTCGTGGAGATCCCGGCTTCCGCCGGGATGACGATCAATTTCCCGGAATTCCAGCCATCGGCCCCGCCGCCGGCAGCCCGTTCTCATATTTCCGGAACCAGGCGACGATCGCGCCGGCCTTCGCGCCCGCCTGGCTCGGCCGCGCCGCAATGCCGCCGTGGCTGGCGCCCGGCACCTTGACCAGAGCCGTCGGCACGCCGCGGATCTGCAGCGCGGTATAATATTGCTCGGCCTCGCTGACCGGCGTGCGGTAATCCTCCGAGCCCACCACCACCAGGGTCGGCGTCTTCACGTTCCCCACCAGCGACAGCGGCGAGCGCGCCCAATAGGCCTGCGGATCTTCCCAAGGATATTTGCCGAACCAGTAGCGCGAGAAGAACCCCGGCGCGTCGGACGTGAGGGCGAAGCTCGCCCAGTCGATCACCGGCTTCTGCGCCGCGGCGGCCTTGAACCGGTCGGTCTTGCCGACGATCCAGGCGGTCAGCACGCCGCCGCCCGAGCCGCCGGTGACGAACAGCCGGTTGGGATCGGCGAATCCTTGCGCGATCGCCGCATCGACGGCCGCCATCAGGTCGTCATAGTCGCGCCCGGGATAGGCGTGGTGGATCTGGTTCGCGAAATCCTCGCCGTAGGAGGTCGAGCCCCGCGGATTGGTCGAGAGCACGGCGAAGCCGGCGGCGGCGTAAAGCTGGTTGTCGGTCGAGAACCACGGCCCATAGGCGGAAAAGGGGCCGCCATGGATTTCGAGGATGAGCGGCACCCTTTGCCCCTCGCGCCACCCGGGCGGCAGGGTGAGCCAGGCGTCGATCGGCCGCTGGTCGAACGCGGTGACGGCGATCTTCCGCACGCTGCCCAGCGCCTTGTTGTCGAGCAGGTCGGCGTTGAGGTGGGTCAACAGGCGGGTGGCGCCGGCGCGGGCGAGCGCCACGTCCGGCGGGCGGTTCCACGCCCCGACCGCGGCCGCGACGCTGCCGTCCCGCGCCACGGTGAAGCTGCCGCCGGTATAAGGCCGGTCGAGGCCGGCGCCGGCGAGGTTCTCCGCGACGGTGCGGATCGTGCCGTCGAGGCCGACCCGCGCCACCTTGCGGACCCCGTGATCGTCATAGTTGACGAAGATCGCGCGGCCGTCGGCGGCCCAGACGGGGCTCGAGACGCTGCGGTCGAGCGAGCCGGTGAGGGTACGGCGGTTCTTCCCGTCGCGGTCCATCACGTAGAGCAAGGCGTTCTGATAGCCGAGCTGCCGGTCGTCGAAGCCGGTGAAGGCGATGAGGCGTCCGTCCGGCGACACCTTGGGCTCGGCGTCCGGCCCCTGCCGCGTCGTCAGCGCCGCGATCGTGCCGCTCGCGACGTCGAGCGCATAGACCTCGCTGTTGACGGGGTTGCGCTCCCAGTCCGCGTTGCGGTTGGCGGAGAAGACGATGGTCCGCCCGTCGGGAGTCCAGCTCAGCGGACCGTTGTCGTTGACGGCGCCGAAGCTCAGCTGCCGCGGCGGCCCGCCGTCGGCGGGGACGAGGAAGATGTGGCTGAAGCCGGGCTTCAGATAGCCTTCCTCGTCGGTACGGTAGGTGACGGCGCTGTGCACCTCGAGCGGCGGCGCCCATTGGGCGCCTTCGGGCCGGTCCGGCAGCGAGCCGAGCCGCAGCGCCTCGCCCGGCACGTGCATGACATAGGCGATCTGCCGGCCATCCGGCGACCAAGCGACATCCTCCGGCGTCGTCGGCAGGCCGGTGATCCGCACCGACTGGCCCGTCTCCAGCCATTTGACGAACAGCTGGGCGCCGCCGCCCTCGCCGGTCGAGATGTAGGCGAGCCGCCTGCCGTCCGGCGACCAGCGCGGCTGCGAGTGCGCGCCGGGACCGGCGACGAGCGGCGCCTGCTCGCCGGTGCGCGTGTCGACGATCCAGATGGTCGGCCGCATCCGGTCGGTCATGATGTCGCCGGAGCGCCGGACATAGGCGATGCGGCTGCCGTCGGGGCTGATCTCGGGGTCCGCCGCCGCCTCGAGGCTGAACAGGTCCCGCGCCTCGAAGCTGCGCGACGGGCCGGTTGGGGCGGCGGCGGGAGCGGCCGAGAAGGCGAAAACCGCCAGCAATCCGGCGCAGACCTGCTTCAGCATCGCGAGACCTCCCTGGTTCGGAGACCTCTTATGGGAAGCTTTCGGGCAGGTGAAGCCGTTTGGCGGTCGCCATCCACATCCCTTCTCCCCGAGGGGGAGAGGGTTAGGGTGAGGGGGTTCTGAGTCGGTGCGCAGCCTCTGACGCTGGGCCCCCTCTCCCTGACTTCTCCCCGCTGGGGACAGGGTTGAGGAGACGCGGCTCCCCGTCCGCCTACCCCTTGCGGAACGGCGTCATGGCGTCGAGCGCTTCGATCTCGTCCACCACGGCCTCGCGCTCGCGGGCGAGGAAGTCGGCGACGGCGCGGCGGAAGTTCGGATCGGGGATGTGGTGGGCGGAGAAGGTCGGCACCGGCCGGTAGCCGCGCGCCAGCTTGTGCGCGCCCTGCGCCCCGGCTTCGACCCGGGCGAGGCCGCGGGCGATCGCGGCTTCGATCGCCTGGTAGTAGCAGATCTCGAAATGGAGGTGCGGCACCTCGGCAACCGCGCCCCAGTAGCGGCCGTAGAGGGTGTCGGCGCCGATCATGTTGAGCGCGCCGGCGATCGGGCGACCGTCGTGAAGCGCGAAGATCAGCAGCACCCGCTTCGCCATCCGCTCGCCGAGCAGCGAGAAGAAGCGGCGGGTGAGGTAGGGCCGGCCCCATTTGCGCGCGCCGGTGTCCTGGTAGAAGGCCCAGAAGGCATCCCAATGCGCCTCGGTGATGGCGTCGCCGGTGACGTGCTCGACCGTCAGTCCCTCCAGCGCCGACGCCCGTTCCTTGCGGATCGTCTTGCGCTTGCGCGAAGAGAGGGCGGCGAGGAAGTCGTCGAAGCCTTCGTAGCCGTCATTGTGCCAGTGGAACTGGTTGTCGGCGCGGATCAGCCAGCCGGCGCGCTCGAACAGCGGCACCTCCTCCGGCGCGACGAACGTGGCGTGCGCCGAGGAGAGGCCGTTCTGCGCGACGACTGCCTCGGCGGCGCGGAGCAGGCCGAGCGCCAGCTCCGGACGATCGGTGAGGAGCCGCCGCCCCGGCACCGGCGTGAACGGCACCGCGATCTGGAGCTTGGGATAATAATCGCCGCCGGCCCGCTCCCACGCCGCCGCCCAGCCATGGTCGAAGACATATTCGCCCTGGCTGTGGCTTTTCACGTAGGCGGCCATGACGGCGGCGGGGCGGCCGTCCGGCCCGTCGATGGCGATCGGCACCGGCTGCCAGCCGGCGCGGGCGGTGGCGCTCCCCGATTCCTCCAGCGCCGAGAGAAAGGCGTGGGTGGTGAAGGGATTGTCGAGGCCGGCGCAGGCGTCCCATTCGGCCGCTTCGAAGGCGGCGACGCCCCTCGCAATGCGCGCGACCAGCTCGCTCACGCCGGCATCGCCTCGAAGATGATCTGGTCGGCATGCTCGGCGGCGCGGGCGCGCTCCTCCGTGGTGCGGACCGTCCAGGTGTAGACGGCCTTGCCCCCGAAGCGGGCGAGCGCGGCGGTGTCCGAGGGGAGGTCGCGAATGTCGTAGGCGAGGAAGTCCGGTCGCGCCCGCCACAGCGCGAGGTTGCGTTCGATCCGCCCGCGCCACTTGCCCTTGCCCTGCTCGCTGACGATGAGGCCGCGCAGCCGCCCGGCGCCGCGAAACCGGCGGGCCACCTCCGGATTGAACGACATCACGCCCACCTCGCCGATGTAGGGAGCGAGCGCGCGCGCGACAGCCCCGCACAAAGGCCGCACATGCCGGTCCGGCGCCTTCAGCTCGATGAGCAGGGGCGCGCCGGCGATGACGCCCAGCGCGTCGGTCAGCGTCGGTATCGCCTCGTCGCTGCCGCGCAGGCGGATCCGGCCGAGCTCGGCAGCGCTTCGCTCCGCCACAGCGCCCGTGGCCTCGGTAAGCCGGTCCAGCTCGTCATCGTGGAACACGATCGCCTCGCCGTCACGGCTCAGCTGGACGTCGAGCTCGACGCCGAACCCGGCCGCCACAGCCGCGCGAAACGCGGCGAGGCTGTTCTCGGCGATGCCGCCTCCATGGAGGCCGCGGTGGGCGAAGGGCCGGGCGCCGAGCGCCTTGAGCTCAGCCTGCTTCAGGGTACCCACGAAAGTACCACTTTCGTGGGATCATTTGATGGCGACGACGGCATCGATCTCGACGGCGACGCCGAGCGGAAGGACCGGCACGCCGACCGCGCTCCTGGCGTGGCGGCCGGCCTCGCCGAATACCTCGACCATCAGCTCCGACGCCCCGTTGGCGACCTGCGGCTGCTCGGTGAAGGAAGGGGCGCTGTTCACGAACACGCCGAGCTTCACGATCCGCTCGACCCGGTCGAGGCTGCCGAGCGCCTTCCTGAGCTGGGCGAGGATCATCAGCCCGCACGCCCGCGCCGCCCGCTTGCCATAGTCGAGATCGCGGTCCTCGCCGAGCCGGCCGGTCATCCGCTCGCCATTCTCCATCGACACCTGGCCGGAGACGTGGAGGAGGTTGCCGGCCTGCACGGTCGGCACATAAGCGGCGACCGGCGCGGCGGCTTCGGGAAGCACGATGCCGAGCTCGGCGAGGCGGGAGTCGATGGAGGTCATGGGGTGGCGCTAAGCACCGGGGAGCGGTGCGGGTCAAGGCGGGGCGAGGTGACACGTACTTTCACGCGCCGAAGCCCGATCATTCGCGCCGGCGGGTGGAAGTACGTGTCCCCGGCCTTCCTACCCCTCCCGCGCCACCGCGAAGCCGGCGAAGCTCTGGTTGGTGGGCATCAGCTCCAGCGCATTCACATTGACGTGGGGGGGGAGGGTGGCGACCCAGTAGAGGATGTCGGCGGTGTCCTCCGCCGTCATCGGGTTCATGCCGGCGTAGAGGGCGTCGGACGCCGCTTGGTCGCCGCCGTTGCGGACGAGGGTGAATTCGGTCTCGATCATCCCCGGCTCGATCGAGGTGACGCGGACGCCGGTGCCGTGGAGGTCGGCCCGCAGGTCCAGCGAGAATTGACGGACGAAGGCCTTGGTGCCGCCGTAGACCGCGCCGCCGCGATAGGGATAGCTCGCCGCGACCGAGCTCAGGTTGATCACCGCGCCGCGCCGTTCGATGAGACCGGGGAGGAGCTTGCGGGTCAGCGCGACGAGGCCGGTGACGTTGGTCTCGATCGCCTGCAGCGACGGCTCGAGCGCCGAGTCCTGGACCGTGTCGAGCGGCGGCGCCAGGCCGGCATTGTTGATGAGCAGGTCGACGTCCCGAAAGCCCTCCGGCAGGCCGTTCACCGCCGCCGCGATGTCCGGGACGCTGCGCATGTCCAGCCGGACCGGATGGAAGGCCCCGACCAATTCGCCGGCGAGTCCCTCCAGCCGTTCGCTCCGACGCCCGGTGCCGATCACCTTCCATCCCTCCCGGGCGAAGCGGCGGGCGGTCGCGGCGCCGATGCCGGCGGTGGCGCCGGTGATGAAGACGGTCTTCTGCGTCATTTTTCCTCCAGCAGGCGCCGCGCCGCGTCGAGGCGGGCGGAATAGGCGTCAAGCGCGGCGGCGGTGAGCTTGGCGTAGGTCGCCGCGTCGGCGAAGCGGCGCTCCTCGATCGCCTCGCGCACGCCCGGCAAGGTCTTGGCGCCATAGCCGGTGAAGCGGCCCGGCGCGGTGACGAGGTTGCGGTACCAGGGGCGGAAGGGCAGGCCCTGCGGCGCCAGCAGCAGCTGGTCGATGTCGCGCAGCATCCCGTTCAGCCGGTCGCGCCGCTCCGCCGTCAGACCCGACGATTTGTCGGCATAAGCCGCGTCATAGGCGTTGGCGCTCGCCTTCAGCCGGTCGACGGCGTTCTCCAGAACGGCCAGCTCCACATAGGGAGTCGGAGCGACCGCCTCGGGCGGACCGACCGGCTTCAGGGGGTCCATCGCGACCTTGAAGTCTCCGGCGCGCATCATCCGCTCGCGGAGGCGATCCTGGGTGCGGCGATTCTCCGCGAGCGTCTTCACCTCGTGCAGGTAGCGGTCGACGGTGTTGGCGAAGTCGGCGAAGCGATAGGGCACGGTGTCGGCGTCGGCGATCCTGAGGACGAGCCGCCCCACCGTCTGCGCCAGCGCGGCGCCGTATTTCAGCCCCGGATCGTCGAAGCGGGTGAAATGGTCGTAGCTGTCGTAGATCGAGTGATAGACGCCGCCGCTCTCCGCCTCGCCGCCATAGCCGATGTTGAGCGAGGGGATGCCGAGATGGTGCATGAAGGCGGTATAGTCGGAGCCCGACCCGAGCGGGCCGATCGGCACGTCCTGGCCGCCTTCCGCGGCCCCCACTTCCTCGTCCCGGTCGCCATATTCGTAGGCGCGGCTCAGCACCTTGGCGCGGAGCCGCTGGGCGCCGGTCGCGCCGCTTTCCGGATCGCGCACGTCGCCGGCGACGGCGTTGACGAGGTGCTGGAAGGCGTGGCTGCCCTGCGCCTCGAGATTGCCGCGGCCGTTGCCGTCGGTGTTGATGTAGATGACGGCCTTGCGCTTCAATTCGGCCTGGTGCGCCTCGGCCCATTCGGTCGAGCCGAGCAGGCCCGGCTCCTCGCCGTCCCAGCTCGCGTAGACGATGGTCCGCGCCGGCCGCCAGCCGGACTTGTAGAGCGCGCCCAGGCCCTTCGCTTCGGACAGCATGGCGACGTTGCCGGAGAGCGGGTCCTCGGCGCCGAACACCCAGCCGTCATGGTGGTTGCCGCGGATCACCCATTGGTCGGGGTAGCGGCTGCCCGGCAGCATGGCGATGACGTCGTAGATGGTCTTCATCGACCAGTCTGACTTGACGGCGAGGTGGACCCGGACCGCCCCGGTCCCGCCGAAATGGTAGGTGATCGGGAGTCCGCCGCGCCAGCTGCCCGGCGCCACCGGCCCGTCCAGCCGGGCGAGGAGCTGCTGAGCGTCGCCGTAACTCATTGGTAACACGGGGATTCTCAGGATCGTCTCGGCCTCGGCGCGGGTCAGCCGCCTGGCATCCGCCGTCGCCCCGACGTCCGGTGTCAGCGGGTCCCCCGGGCGGATCGGCAGTTCCTGGACGGATCCCCGCTGGACTCCCCGGGGGGGCCGGGTCGGGCCCTTGGGATAGGGATCGCCGGAGCCGTAGCCGTCGTCGGCGGGGTCGGAATAGATGATGCAGCCGATCGCGCCGTGATCCTGCGCGAGCTTGGGCTTGAGCCCGCGCCAGCCGACGCCGTAGCGGGCGATGACGATCTTGCCTTTGACGTCGATGCCGCGACGGGCGAGCGCGTCATAGTCGGCCGGCATGCCGTAATTGACGTAGACCAATGGCGCCGTGACGTCGCCGTCGCCCTGATAGGCGACGTAAGGCGGGAGGGCGGTGGCGGTGTTCGACGACGTGGCGTCGCCCGGCACCGGCGGCTCCTGCCCGCCGAGCCGTACCCGCTCCGGCGCCACCATCTCGACGGTCGTCGAGATCGGCGTCGGGTAGAGGACCTGGAAGCTTTCGAGATGGGCGTCCCAGCCGAATTCCCGGAAGCGGGCGAGGATGAACTCGGCATTGGCCTTGTCGTGAGGCGAGCCGACATTGTTCGGCGCCGACGTCATCGTCTTCAGCCAGGCCATCTGGTCGGCGCTGCTGATGCCGGCGTCGAGCGCGGCCTCGTGCGCCTTCTGGTCCTGCGGCAGCGCCGCCTGCGCCGCACTGCCCGCCAGCAGCGCCGCCGCCGCTCCGATCCGCCAGCCCTTCTTCATCTCGCCCCTCCGTCCGCTAGGTTCGCGCCGCCGCCGGTGCAGCGGCCGGGGCCGCCGGTCAAGCGCCTCGAAGCTTGAGGGTGAGGGAGCCGTTCAGCGGGACCTTCGACCAGCGTTCGGTGAGCTCGTCCAGCCGCGCGCGCACCGCCTCGACGTCCGCGGGCGAGATCGGGACGGCGCCATGGCCCCGGGCGCCGCAGGCATGCTCGTAGGTGGCGAGGAGCTCGGCGGCGGGAACCCGGCCTCCCCACATCTCGGCCTGGAAGGTCTCGACCAGCCGTTCGATCGCTTCCTCGCTGTCGCCGCCCTTGGTCGCATAGCCTGCGCCTTTCCCTTCGGCGATCAAGGTGAAGAAACCGCGGTGGGCGAGGCTGCTCTCCACCGCATAATGGATCATGTCGTGCGGGATGATGCCCTGCTTGGGGCAGCGGATCGTCTCGATCGTTTGCCCCTCCCGATTGATCGCGAGATCGTCATGCTTGCCGCCGCGCTTGGTGAAGGTGAGCCGCATCGTCAGCCTCGCGGCGCCGGGCCCTGCCCGAGCCGCGCCAAGACCCACGGCACCGCCTCGTCCCACATGTCGATCCGCGCGTGGGCGTGGGGCGCGGGCGGGGTGTGGGCGGCGAGGCGCGGCTCGGCGATCATGTGCAGGCGCCACACGTCCGGCGCGTGCCCCGCCACCGATTCATGGTGCACCGGCAGGTCGTCGACGAACACCGTCGCCGACGGGCGCATCTCGGCCACCAGCTCGGCGACCGGCGGGCCCTTGCCGCCGCGGTTGCAGAGCACGCGGTGGCGGATCTCGAAGCGCTCGAGCTGCTCGACCCGCGCCGCCTCGAATTCGTCGCCGATGTTGGTGAGGATGACGATTTCGGCGACCTCGCCGATCCTGCGCAGCGCCTCGACGGCCCCTGGGACGACGTTCTGCCGGTGCATCTCGGTCACCAGGAAGCCGTCGAGCAGCGGCCAGACCTGCTCCGCCGGCACCGGCTCGCCCTGCTTCGTCAGCAAAGCGTTGCGGAAGCCCGGCGCGGTGAGGTCGAAGGACAGATCGTGCGCCTCCGCCACCCAGTCGGCGAAATGCGAGATCATGTGCAGCAGCACCTCGTCGCAATCGGTAATGAGCAATGGGCGGCTCACCGCTCCAGCTCCCGTCGCGCGTCGACCAGCTGCGACGGCGCGACGTCCAGCGCTTCGGCGCAGGCGACGAGGTCCGGCTCGTGCGCTTCGAGGAAGCCGAGGATCGCCGCCTGCACGCTCGCCTGCGCCAGTCGCCCCCGCAGGTCGTCGGGGGTGAGGCCGGTCAGCGCGAGCAGGCGCTGCGCGCGGCCGTCGTCGGCCAGCACCCAGCCGAGCGCCGACAGCGCGAGTGCTTCCGGGTCGGGGCGGTTTGTGCGATCCTTGAGCATCTTCTAGAGGAGCGCCGGTGGGACAAAAAATCCTGGTTGTCGAGGACAACGAGCTCAACCTGAAGCTGTTCTGCGACCTGCTCCGCGCCCACCGCTACGAGGCGGAGCCGGTCCGCGACGGCCGCGAGGCGGTCGCGCGCGCCCGTGCCTTCGGGCCGGACCTCATCGTCATGGACATCCAGATGCCGCATATCAGCGGGCTTGAGCTGATCGAGCAGCTGAAGGCCGACGCCGAGCTGCGCGGCGTGCCCATCATGGCGGTGACCGCCTATGCCGCCAAAGGCGACGAGGAGCGCATCCGCGAGGCCGGCGCGGAGGGCTACGTATCGAAGCCGATCTCGGTCGTTCGCTTCGTCGAGGCCGTGCGCGCCTTGCTCGCCGCGCCGCGTCCGGTGGAGCCTGAGACCGAGGACGAGGCCGAGGTGCGCGTCACGCGCCGCTTCGCCGCCCCCGCCGAAGCCGTCTTCGACGCGTGGCTCGATCCGGCGACGGTCGGGGACTGGCTGTTTCGCACGGCGGAGGGCGCGCTGATCCGCAGCGAGGTCCACCCCGATGTCGGGGGCCGTTACGAAATCGTCGAACGGCGCGGCGAGGAGGAGGTGCTCCACACCGGCCGTTACGAGGCGATCGAGCGGCCGGAGCGGCTCGTCTTCACCCTCGCCGTACCGCTCTATTCCGAGCGCGAGGAGCGGGTCACCGTGGCCGTGGCGGCGGCCGAGGAGGGCTGCACGCTCACGCTGACGCAAACCCGCGCGCCGGATGCCCCGGTCAGCGCGGAGCAGATCGCACGCGGCTGGGCGGCCCTGCTCGATGCGCTTGCCGACCGGCTGGAGCAGGGAGGGGAGGAGCAGCGATGATCCGCGTCTACGCTTTCAAATGGGTGCCGCCCTTCGCGCAGGGGCTGGTGCGCGACCTCAGGGTGCGCTGGGCGCTCGAGGAAGCGGGGCAGCCCTACGAGGAGGTGCTGATCGGCCTCGGCGAGGACCAGGCGAGCGCGCAGTATCGGGAGATCCAGCCGTTCGGACAGGTGCCGGCTTATGAGGAAGACGGGCTCCGGCTGTTCGAATCCGGGGCCATCGTGCTGCGCATCGCGGCACGGTCCGAGACGCTGATGCCGCATGACGGCGCGGCCCGGGCGAAGGCGGTGCAGTGGGTGTTCGCGGCGCTGAACAGCATCGAGCCCCACGTCCAGCAGATCGCCCTCATCCTCGGCTTCTACAAGGACGAGGAATGGGCGAAGCTGCGTCGGCCGAGCGCGCTGGAAATGGCCGAGCGACGGCTGGATCAGCTCGCCGAGCGGCTCGGCGAGAAGCCGTTCCTCGAGGAAGGCGGCTTCACCGTCGGCGACCTCATGATGACCAGCGTGCTGCGCATCGGCGACACGTGCGGCCTGATCGAGGGCCGTCCGACGCTCTCCGCCTACGTGGCGCGCTGCGAATCGCGTCCGGCCTTCCAGAAGGCGCTGGCCGACCAGCTGCGTCCGTTCGCGGCGAACGCGCCTGCCTAGACTCCCTCCCCCTCAAGGGGAGAGGGAAATTCGGCGCACGCCAAAAAGCGCCCCAACCTCGCGGCGGGGCGCTTGCAGGGAGGCCGAAGCGGCACGCGGCCGGAGCCGCGACGCCTTACTTGATCTTGGCTTCCTTGAAGTCGACGTGCTTGCGCGCCACGGGATCGTACTTGCGGAAGGTCATCTTCTCGGTGATGTTCCGCGGATTCTTCTTGGTCACGTAGAAGAAGCCGGTGTCGGCGGTGCTGACGAGCTTGATCTTGACGGTGGTCGGCTTGGCCATGACAGCCTCTCAAAAACTGGGGTGTTGCAAAAAGTAAGGGCGGCCATCCGCCGCCCGTCATGCGCCGCCGCCTGTGCCGTGAAAGGCCCGCCCTGTCAAGGCGGCGCCGGTTTAACGCTTCGGTAACCATAAGCGCGCATCGTCGCTTCCGCAAAGCGAGGAGACGGCCGATGCAGCCGGCGGACGAGGGAATGTTGCTGGTGCGGGCGGAGCTGTGCGAGCGGCTCGCCACCCTGCAGGACTGCATCCACCGCTGCGGCGCCGCCGCGATGCAGGACCAGGCGGAGACGATCCGCACCCTGGCCGCCGCGTACGGCCTGACCCCGGTCGCGCGGCTTGCCGAGGCGCTTGGCCGCGCCGCCCGCGACGCCGGCGCCTGCCCGCCTTCGCTCTACCTCGCCCGGCTGCGGGATGCGATCGGCTGCGAGCGGCTCGACGAGGAGGCGACGCAGGCGATGCTCGCCTCGGTCTCCGTTCGCCTCTGCGGCTGAGTTGGAGCCGCTCGTCACCGCCTTCGCCGCCGCCCTGCTCGGCGGCTGGGCCGACAAGAGCCAGCGGGTCGGAGCGATGCTGCGCGAGCGTTACGGCACCGTCACGATCCTTAGCGCCCTCGCGCTCACGGCGGCAGCGAACAGCCTCGTCGCCGCCTATGCCGGTATGGCGCTGCGGCGCGAGGTGACGGCAGGCGCCGCCGCCTTGCTTCTCGCCGTCGCGCTCGGCTTTGCCGGAGTGGCGGGCCTGATCGGGGAGGCGCCGAAGCCGCCCAAGCCGCGCGGCGGAGGCTTCCTCACTTCGCTGGTCGCGTTCGCCCGCGCCGGCTGGGGCGACAAGACGCAATATGTCGTCGCCGCCCTGGCGGCCTATTACGACACCGCGTTTCCCGTGGCCGCGGCAGCGTTCGCCGGTACCCTCGTGGTGGTCGTCCCGGCCGCCGGCGGGGGCGACGCATTCGTCCGCGCGGTGCCGATGACGGCGCTGCGGATCCTCGCGGCCTCACTCTTTCTGGCGACCGCCGCCATTGTCGCCGTGAACGCTCTCCGTCTCGTCTAAAGCCTTGGCAGGGCGTAACTTCGCTGTATCCTGAGCGGCGGGAAACAGGCCAGCCGCGGGGGCACGGGATATGCGATACTGGATAGCGGCGGCGCTCGGTTGCGCCGCGGGAACGGCGGCCGCCGCGCAGGCGCCCGTTCCCGTCGCGGCGCCCGAGGCCGAGGCGGCGGTGCCGCTCATCCCCAGCGCCGATTTTGCGGCGCGGCCGCTGCTCTCGCGTCCGAAGCTCTCGCCGGACGGCAAGTGGGTCCTCGCGAGGACCACCGCCGCGGGGCGCCTGGCACTGGCGCTGGTCCCGACCGGGGAAAAGGGCGTCAAGCTGTTCGCGCTGCCGAAGGATACCGAGCTGGTCTCCTTCCGCTGGGCCGGGCCGACGCGGGCACTGATCAGCATCGGCAAGACCCAGCCCTGGGAAGGCGGCGAGATCTACGTCACCCGCCTGATGCTGCTCGATGCGGCCACGAAGACGGTCGGGTTCGTCGGCGACCGCGACGAGGGCGCCAAGGGCGACGACATCCTCTACGTCGACCCCGACGGCGCCTGGATGCTGCTCGCCATCCAGCGGACGATCTACGATTACCCGTCCGTCTTCCGCGTCGATCTCGCCACCCGCGCGATGAAGGAGGTCGTCCACCAGCGCGACGACGTTTGGGACTGGTATGCCGACGGCCGCGGCGTGGTCCGCGCCGGCGTCGGCTATAGCGACCGCAAATGGTCGCTCGTCTACCGCCGCAGCGAAGGCGAGAGCTTCCGGCGCGCCGGCAGTGCCCGCTACGACGATCGCAAGGCCTCGCTCGGCCTGCTCCGCTTCGCACTGGACGGGGACGAGGGCTATATCCTTTCCGACGAGAAGACCGGCCGCGACGCGCTCTACCGGTTCAACTATGCGACCTTGGCACTCGGCGACCTCGTTTTCGAGAGCAAGACCAACGACGTCAGCGACTATTTCCTGTCCGCCGACGGCAGCAAGGTCGAGGCGGTCACCTACACGGACGAGCGCGACCGGGTCGAATGGTTCGACCCGAAGATGAAGGAAATCCAGGCGGCGCTCGACAAGGCGATCAGCCCCCGCGAGGCGTGGATCGTTTCGCGCACCCGCGACGATTCGCTGCTGATCGTGCTCGTCACCGGTGCCAACGATCCCGGCGCTTATTATTATTTCAGCCCGGCCGAGGGCGTGATGCACAAGATGGCCGGCATCAACGACCGGCTGAAGGGCAAGGTGCTGGCGGCGACCAGGCCCGTCTCCTACCAGGCGCGCGACGGCCTCATCATCCATGGCTACCTGACGCTGCCCCCTGGCCGGACGCCGAAGGGGCTGCCGTTGGTGATCATGCCGCACGGTGGCCCGTTCGGCGTCCGCGACAACGGCGATTACGACCCTTACGTCCAGTTCCTCGCCAATCGCGGCTATGCGGTGCTGCAGCCCAATTATCGCGGCTCGGAGAGCTATGGCCGCGTGTTCGAGGAGAAGGGCAACGGCCAGTGGGGCCGGGCCATGCAGGACGATCTCGACGACGGCATGGACTGGCTGGCCAAAGAAGGTATCGCCGATGCCAAGCGCGTCTGCATGGTCGGCGCCTCCTACGGGGGCTATGCGGCGTTGTGGGCGGCCACCCGCAACCCGGAGCGCTATCGCTGCGCCGCGAGCCTCGCCGGGATCAGCGACGTCGGCCGCCAGCTGCGCTACTCGGCGGACTCCTTCCACAGCGCCAAGGCGGCCCGGGATTGGAAGCAGCGGGTGCAGGGCGATGCCGGCGCCGCGGACATCTCGCCGCTCGCGCAGGTCGAGAAGCTCAAGGTCCCGATCTTCCTCGCCCACGGCAAGGAGGACACGCGGGTGCCCATCAAGCAGTCGGCCCTCTATGCGAAGGCGCTCGCCGCAGCCGGCAAGCCCTTCGAATATGTGGCGTACGACAATGAAGGCCACGGGCTTGATGACCCCGTCCACCTCCAGGATTATTTCGACCGCCTCGAGGCCTTCCTGAAGAAATACAATCCCGCCGGCTGAGTCGAGATCAGCGCCTCGGCCGGCGGGTCGGCGCGTGGAAGTCCGGCGGCTTGTCGGCGACCCAGGCGATGAACCGGGCGAGTTCGGGCTGGATGCGCAGCGCCGCCGCGGTCGCGAAATCCTTCGCCAGCGCAGCGTTCGGCAGGGCGCGGTGGATCGCACGGTGGCATATCGGATGGACCGGCGCCGTCTCCCGGCCGCCGCGGCTCTTCGGGACGGGGTGGTGCCACTCGACGCGCGCGCCGAGCGGCCGGCCGCACAGGAAGCAGGATCGCTCGGCTTCGCCGCGCGCGGCTCAGCTCCTCAAGGGGCTCACGCGCAGGCTGGCGCGTCCGGGTGCGGGGAGCCTGACGTCGGCGGCACCGACGTTCGGCCTGGCGCCGGCCGCGACGCACTGCGCCACCACCACCGGCGCGTCGACGTCGGTCGCGCTTGAAAGCGCGGCTTCGGTCGCGGCGGTGCAGGCGGCGCGGGTCTCGTAGCGCGTTTCGAGGGTCCGCACCGTCTGGCACGGCGCGTGTCCTTCGCCGCAGCCCATGATCGCGATCAGGAAGATGCCCGGTCCCATGACCAGCTAAACCTCCGTTAAGTCCCCCTGTTCCCGCCGTTTCGCAGCCGTTCCTTGGGAACCGTCCTCCGCATCCCTACGTAGGGCGACGATGCGGCCGCTCGAGAATCCCGACACCACCCCCCGCGCCGGCTGGAAGGCGCTGCGGCGCTTCCTGCCTTATCTGTGGCCCGCCCATGCCCCGGCGCTCAGGGCGCGGGTGATCGTGGCGGTGCTGCTCGTGCTCGCGGCGAAGGCGGCGACCCTCGTCATGCCGTTCGCCTACAAGGCCGCGATCGACCGGATGTCGCACGGCGTCACCGCCGCCGCCGGGCTCGCCGTCGCGCTGGTCGCCGCATATGCCGGCGCCCGTTTCGGCGGCGTCCTGTTCGAGAATCTGAGGAACGCCATCTTCGAGCGGGTCGGCCAG
Organism: Alphaproteobacteria bacterium; assembly: GCA_019239415.1. Classification (GTDB taxonomy): domain Bacteria; phylum Pseudomonadota; class Alphaproteobacteria; order Sphingomonadales; family Sphingomonadaceae; genus Allosphingosinicella. The sequence continues at coordinate 706 of JAFAZW010000068.1, read as the reverse complement.
GACGCCGCCCGCCGCCTCGCCGAGACGGTGTTCCGCCACATCCACGATCTGTCGTTGCGCTTCCACCTCGAGCGGCGCACCGGCGCGCTCACCAAGATCGTCGAGCGGGGCACCAAGAGCATCGACATGATGCTCTACTTCCTCCTCTTCAACATCGCCCCGACGGTGATCGAGCTGGCGGCGGTCTGCATCATCTTCGGCGTCAAGTTCGGCCCCGGCCTGGTCGTCGCGACGCTCGCGATGGTCGTCGCGTACATCGCCTTCACGCGGGTCGTCACGGAATGGCGAACGCACCTCCAGCGGCGGATGAACGAGGTCGACAACCAGGCGATCGCCCGCGCCGTCGATTCGCTGCTCAACTACGAGACGGTGAAATATTTCGGCGCCGAAGACCGCGAGGCCGCGCGCTACGGCCAGGCGATGCGGGCCTTCGCGGATGCCGCCGTGCGCAACGAGGTCTCGCTCGCATGGCTCAACATCGGCCAGTCGTTGATCACCAACCTGATGATGGCGGGGGCCATGGCCTATACGGTGTGGGGCTGGAGCCGCGGCCAGTTCACCACCGGCGACGTGGTCTTCGTCAACACCTTCCTCGCCCAGCTCTTCCGGCCGCTCGACATGCTCGGCTGGGTCTACCGGACGATCCGCCAGGGCCTGATCGATATGGAGGCGATGTTCGAGCTGGTCGACACGCCCGCCGAAGTGG
>JAFAZW010000047.1 GCA_019239415.1 Alphaproteobacteria bacterium | reverse complement strand
TCGTCCCGCATGTCGTCCCCGGCGTTACCACCCAGGAGATCGACGACATCGTCTATCGCGAGATGCGCACCCGCGGCGGCATCCCCGCGACGCTCGGCTATCGCGGCTTCACCGGCTCGTGCTGCACGTCGATCAACCATGTCGTCTGCCACGGCATACCGGGGGAGAAGGCGCTGAAGGACGGCGACATCGTCAACATCGACGTCACCATCATCGTCGACGGCTGGCACGGCGATACCAGCCGCATGTTCCTCGTCGGCGACGTCGGCGTGAAGGCGCGGCGGCTGGTCGACGTCACCTACGAGTGCATGATGCTCGGCATCGCCCAGGCGCGGCCCGGCAACCGCCTCGGCGACATCGGCCACGCCATCCAGACCTATGCCGAGAAGCACCGCTATGGCGTGGTGCGCGATTTCTGCGGCCATGGCGTGGGCCGCCTGTTCCACGACGCGCCGGAGGTCGTCCATGCCGGCCGTCCCGGGACCGGACCCGAGCTCAGGCCCGGCATGTTCTTCACCATCGAGCCGATGATCAACATCGGCAAGCCGGGCGTGAAGGTGCTGGACGACGGCTGGACCGCCGTCACCCGCGACCGCACCCTCTCCGCCCAGTTCGAGCATATGGTCGGCATCACCGACGACGGCTGCGAGATCTTCACCAAGAGCCCGGCGGGCTACGACCGGCCGCCTTACGGCTGAGGCCTCACCGCCGCGGCGGCGGAGCCTTCTTGACCCCGAAGCTGACCACCGGAGCGTTGCCGTCGCGCTGGTGGTGCTCGTCCTTCCAGCGCAGGAAGTCGCAGCCGGTCCAGCCGCCGGGGCCGACATTGGTGCACGAGCCGATGCCGGTGTCGCCGACCTCGTACAGCCGGTGGCGTTCGCGCGAGACGCTCGACACCGGGCCGTCCGGGTCGAAGCCCTCGGGCTGGGGCGGCAGCCGGAAGGGCGAGCGCTCGCCCCGCCGTCCGCACACGACGATGTCCTGCGCTCCCGCCTTCGTGCAATCCGGTACGATCGTCGGGGCGGCCGGCACCGGGGGTTGGGCAGGCACCGGAGTCGCGGCGAGCAGCGCGGCGAAGGGCGAGAAGCCAATCCTCCGGCCCATCGTCCGCACCCTCATCCCGCCGGCACCAGCTCGATGACGTCCATCTGCGACTCGAAATGCGGCTCGGGGAGGATGATCCGCCACCGCCGGTCGCCGATCCGTTCGACGAAGCCGGCCATGTCGCGCTGCTTGTCGTCGCCGTAGCGGATGGTGCCGCGTTCGTCCCCGATCTGGAGCGTGCCGAGGAAGACCATGCGATTGTAGGTCTCCGGGAGGATCCGTCCGACGGGGCGCTGCGGTCCGGCAAGCACCTCGAACGTCATCGCCTTGCCGGCGGCGCCGACGCGGCACGGCTGCGGCGTGTAGCCGAGGTAACGGGGCTGGCGAGGATCCTCGCCGGCGAGCTTCACCCACCGGCAGCGATAGTCGCCCGCCGGCAGCGCGGCGTCCGACTGGGCCGCGTCGGGATCGAGCAGCGCGCCCTCACGCGCGATGTCGGCGCCGCGGCCGCCTTTCTTCGCCGAATCGAGCGCGGCCACGAAGCTGTCGCGCCAGTCGCGCAGCCGCTCGCGGTCGTCGTCGGTGGCAAGGCTGCGCCACTGGTCCTCCACATGCGGCAGCACCGACGTCGGCCCCGGCGGCTTGACCAAAGCGCAGGCGGCGAGCGGCATCAGGGCGAGGAGGAAACGCGCACGCATCAAGGCCTCTTACGGCGTTCCGACATCCGTTTCACCTTCTCCGTTCGGGGTGAGGGTTGGAGCCTGCCCGTCATCCCGGCGGAAGCCGGGATCTTCCTTCGAAGAGGCGCCGCGGCCGATCTCCACGAGATCCCGGCTTTCGCCGGGATGACGAGGGCAACCGCACAACCTCTGGGCACGCGGCAACCCTGGACGCTCACGCCGCCGTCCAGCCGCCGTCCATGCTGAGGTTCGCGCCGGTGATCGACGCGGCCTCGTCGCGGCAGAGGAACAGGGCGAGCGCCGCCACCTGGTCGACGGTGACGAACTGCTTGGTCGGCTGCGCGGCGAGGAGGACGTCGTTCATCACCTGCTCGCGGGTGAGGCCGCGCGCCTGCATCGTGTCCGGAATCTGGTTCTCGACCAACGGCGTCCACACATAGCCGGGGCTGATGCAGTTGACGGTGACGCCGGCCTGCGCGGTCTCCAGCGCGACCGCCTTGGTGAAGCCGGCAATGCCGTGCTTGGTCGCGACGTAGGGCGCCTTGTTCGGGCTGGCGACGAGGCTGTGCGCCGAGGCCGTGTTGACGATCCGCCCCCAGCCTTTCGCCTTCATGTGCGGCAGGGCAAGCCGGGTGGTGTGGAAGGCCGCGGTGAGGTTGAGCGCGACGATCAGGTCCCATTTCTCGACCGGAAACTGGTCGACCGGCGCGACATGCTGGGTGCCGGCATTGTTGACGAGGATGTCGACGCCGCCGAACGCCTCCGCCGCCTCCCCCATCATCGCCTCGATGGCGTCGGCGCGGGTCAGGTCGGCGGCACTGTAGAGCGCCTTCCCGCCGCTCGCCGCCTCGAGCGCGCCGCGCGTCTTCTCGATCTCCGCGGCGTCGCCGAAGCCGTTGAGGACGATATTTGCCCCCTTCCCCGCCAGGGCCCGCGCGATGGCGAGGCCGATGCCGGAGGTGGAGCCGGTGACGAGCGCGGTCTTGCCGGTGAGGAACATGCTGCTTGTCCTTTTCGTCACCCCGGCGAAAGCCGGGGTCTCAGCTCACCTGTCGTGACGTGGGCGACTGGAGATCCCGGCTTTCGCCGGGATGACGTGGCCATAAGGTCCCGACGCCCAATTTTGCAACCGGCGCGGCGACGGTGCATTGAGCGGGCGAGCGAGGAGGAACGCGATGCGTCTCGACGACGATCAGGACAGCGGCAACTTCATCGACGATACCGGCCGGGGCGGCGGCTTCGGCTTCGGCGGCGGCGGGTTCGGAGGCGGCGGCGGCCTCATCGGCCTGCTGTTCGGCCTCGTCCTCTCCCGCTTCGGCATCGTCGGCGTCGTCATCCTGCTGCTCGGCTATTGCGCGCTGACGACGCTCGGCAGCGGCGGCGGGCCGACCGGCTACCCGAGCGGCCCGCAGGTGTCGCAGGCGACTGGCGGCGCCGGCACCTCGACCCTCAGCCAGGCGGACAAGCACCTCGTCCTCGGCGTCCTCGGCTCGACCGAGCGGACCTGGACGAAGCTGCTCGCCGCCGAGGGCCAGAGCTACGCGCCGACCACCCTCGTCTTCTATTCGGGCGCCGACCAGTCCGGCTGCGGCGCGGCGCAGTCGGCGATGGGGCCCTTCTACTGCCCGACCGACCGCCGCATCTATCTCGACACCAGCTTCTTCCGCGAGCTCACCAACCGCTTCCACGCCAGCGGCGACTTCGCCGACGCCTATGTCATTGCCCACGAGGTCGGCCACCACGTCCAGGACCTCTTGGGCACCCTCGCCCGCGCCGACCGGCTGCAGGCGCAGGCCGGGACGGCCGGCGGCAACGCCGTCCAGGTCCGCGTCGAGCTGCAGGCGGACTGCTTCGCCGGCGTCTGGGCCGCCAACGCGCGCAACAAGCAGGGCCAGCCGATCCTCGAGGCGGGCGACGCCGAGGAAGGCCTGCGCGCCGCCGCGGCAATCGGCGACGACACGCTCCAGCAGGAGGCGCAGGGCCGAATCGTTCCCGACAGCTTCACCCACGGCAGCTCGGCCCAGCGGGTGAAGTGGCTGCGCCGCGGGCTGGAGAGCGGCGACCCCGCGCAATGCGACACGTTCAGCGGCGCCGTCTGACCGCTTGACTGTCTTAGCGGCCTAGGACAGTGTCTCCCGCGGCGCGAGGGGCGCCGAGGGGGAGATTGCGATGCGCTTGCTGGCTTTTCTGATGCTGGTCCTCGCCGGCGCCACGGCGGCCGCCGCCGCGCCGTTCAAGAGCGACCGGATCGCCGTCGAGGTGACCGGCAAGGGCCCGGACGTCGTGCTCATTCCCGGCCTCAGCTCGTCGCCGCGGGTGTGGGACACGACCGTCGGCGCTGTGCCCGGCTATCGCTACCACATCGTCCACGTCGCCGGCTTCGACGGCCTCGCGCCCGGCGCCAATGCCAAGGGTCCGGTCGTCGCGCCGGTCGGCGAGGAGATCGCCCGCTACATCGCCGAGCAGCACCTCAGGAAGCCGGCGCTCGTCGGCCATTCGATGGGCGGCACCCTCGCCATGATCGTCGCGGCGCGGCACCCTGAGCTGCCGTCGCGGGTGATGGTGGTCGACATGATGCCGTTCCTCGGCGCGATCTTCGCCGGGCCGAACGCCAATCCGGAGCAGCTCGCCGGGATCGCCGCGCAAATGCGCACCGGCATCGCAACCTCGACGGGGGAGGCACGCCGCACCCGTACGGAGCAGACGATCGCCGGGATGGTGAAGACGGAAGCGATGCGGCCGGTCGCCGTCGCCCAGTCGCTTGCCAGCGATCCCGCCGTGTCCGGGCAGGCGATGTCGGAGCTGATCACGACCGACCTTCGACCCGAGCTGGCGAAGATCAAGGTGCCGATGACGGTCCTCTGGGTGGTTCCGGTGGGCGCGCCGCTCACCAGGGAGCAGCTCGCCGGCTTCTACAAGCTGTCCTACGCCAATGCGCCGCAGGCGGTGCTCACCTATGTGCCGGATAGCGCCCATTTCATCATGTGGGACAATCCGGCCGTCTTCCGGGCGGAGCTCAAGGCGTTCCTCAGCGCGAAGTAAGGAAGCGGCGCATCCATTCGCCGACGATCAGCCGGTCGTTCGGGGCTTCGTAGGTCGCGATCGCCGCCTCCGGGTCCGGCAGCCGGTCGCGGCGGGTGTCGATCAGTCCTTCGCCGTAGCCCGGCTCGAACTCCGGGTGGAACTGCATCGAGACGGCCGGCTGGTCGTCGTAGCCGAGCATTCCGAACGGGCTGAAGTCGCTCGCCGCGAGGATGCGGGTGGCGGGCGGCTGGACGACGATCTGGTCCTGGTGCGACACGGGGACGGCGATCCGCTCCGGCGCATCGGCCATGAAGGCGGGCCGCTCGAGCACGTCGTAGGTGTGGACCCCGACTCCCCAGCCGCGCGCCGACTTCTCGACACGTCCGCCGAACGCCTGTGCCATCACCTGATGCCCGAAGCAGATTCCAACCAGCTTGGCCTGCCCTTTCGCCGCGCGCAGGAAGTCGATCAGCGGCGGAATCCAGGGCAGCGGCTCGTAGACGCCGGCCGGGGAGCCGGTGACGAGATAGGCATCGTGATCGGCGGGATGGGCCGGATATGCGCCGGCGACCACGTCGTAGCCGACGCTCGGGAAATCGGGACCGAGCAGGCGGTCGAACATGTCGTCGTAGAGGCCGTAGCGCGGCGCGAGGTCGGCCGGCGGTACGCCGGTGCGAAGAATGGCGATCTGCATGGCGCGGCCCTAGCGGGCGGGCGTCAGAACTGGAAGCGCAGCGTTCCCCTGACGCTCGCCGGGGCGCCCGGCATGATGTTGTTGTCGTTGAAGGCCGAGGCGAAATAATCGGCGTCGAGCGCGTTCTCGACGTTGACCTGCAGCTCGACGGCGCGGCTGAGCTTGTAATAAGCGGCGGCGTCGACGCGGGTGAAGGCGGGCAGCACCACAAGGTTCGAGATCGAGGTGAAGCTCTTCGACTGGTGGTAGATGCCGGCGCCGATCCCGAAGCGGGCGGTGAGGTCGTAGCGCGTCCACAGCGACGCCTGATGACGCGGCACCAGCGCCACCTGCCGCCCCGCCGGCGCGGCCGCGGTCGTGCGGCTGATCTCGGCCTCCTGATAGGCGTAGCCGGCGCTGACGTGCCAGCGCGGGCGGATCTCCCCGCTGAGGCCGATCTCGATGCCCTTGCTCCGCTGCGCGCCGGTGAGGATCGTGCGCGCGGGATTGGCGGGATCGGGCGAACGGCTATTGGTCCGGTCGAGCCGGTAGACGGCCGCGGTGAGGCTGAGCGCGGGGCGGATGTCCCACTTCAAGCCGAGCTCGACATTGTCGAACCGCTCCGGCTTCAGCGCCGCCTGCGTCAGGTCGAGCGAGGCGAACTGGTCGCCGGACTGCGGCAGGTAGGAGCGGCTGTAGCTCGCGTAGAGCGACATGTCGCGCCGCGGCTTCAGCACCAGGCCGAGCCGCGGCGACCAGAGGCCGTCGGTCCGCGCGAGCTTCGTGCCGGCGAGGAGGTCGCTCGCCTCGAGCCGGAAGCGGTCGTGGCGCAGGCCCGCGACGACGTCGACATGGTCGCCGATCGAGATCTGGTCCTGGAGGTAGAAGGCGAGGATGGTTGCGACGCCGTGGGTCAGCCGCTCGGCGGCGGCGAGGCCGGTGCGGAAGGTGACCGGCGGCACGGCGATCACCGGAGCGAGGTCGACCGAGACCCGCCGCGCATTGCCGAAGAAGCCGTTCTGGCGCTGGCCGTCGGTTTCCTGCCGCCCGCCCTCGACGCCGGCGAGGACGACGTGGCGGACCGGCCCGGTCGCGACCTTCCAGACGAGGTCGTTCTGGCTGAACAGGTTCCGGCGCTGGGTGGCATCCTGATAGGCTTCGATGCCGACCTTCGCCGCGCCGCCGACCAGGGTGGCGGGGGCCTGCGCCATCGCGTTGCGGTAGAATTTGTCATAGTCGCCGTCGAGGAAGCGGCTGGTGAAGCTCAGCGATTCCGAAAATTCGTGCCGCGCCTGCGCCCGCACGACGTGCGCGTCGAAGGTCGTGCGGTTGAGGCCGGGCACGCCGAAGAAGGTGCGCCGGTAGCCGGCGAGGGGAGGCGCGGGATTGGCCAGCGTCGCGGCGCCGGTCCGCTGGTCCGACGGCACGCCGCGGTCCACCACCCGCCGGTCCGCATCATATTCGTAGCTGAGGTCGATCCGGGTGCGGCCGGTCGGCTCGAAGGCGAGAGTCGGATTGAGCCCGATCCGGTGGCCGCCATAGGCGTCGCGGAAGCCGTCGAACGCCTCGTAGGTGCCGTTGAGGCGGGCATAGACGCCATGGCCGAGCGGCTCGTTGACGTCGCCTTCGACGAACCATGCGCCATAGCCGTCCAGGGACAGGGCCGCGTTCGCGCCGGGCCGCGGCCCCGGCTTCTTCGTCACCCGGTTGACGATGCCGCCGCCGCCGCCACGGCCGAAGATCATCGCGTTCGGCCCCTTGAGGACCTCCACGCGCTCGAGGTTGTAGAGGCCGCGATAATATTGGACGTCGTCGCGCAGTCCGTCGACGAAGAAGTCGGCGCTGCTCGAATTGCCGCGCAGGATCACCTGGTCGCGGTGCCCCTCTCCCTGGCTGATCACGGCGCCGGGGACGTAGCGCAGCAGCTCGCCCATCGAGCGCAGCGCCTGGTCGTCGATCTGCTGAGCGGTGACGATCGAGACCGCCTGCGGCACGTCCTTGAGCTCGGTCTCGGTCCGCGTCGCGCTGGAGGTCGCCCGCGGCTGATAGGTGTCGCGGGTGCCGGTGACAACGATCGGTTCTCCCTCGGCCTCGCTGCCGGCCACGTCGGCTATGGCGACGGGCGCGGGGACGGCGGTCGCGGCCGCCAGAGCGAGGAGGGAAACGAGCATCGAGACTCCGTTGCGCCGCGCACCATAACGCCGGCGCAACAGCCTCTACCGCTCTTGATAATCATTCGCAATAGCAGATGTACCCGTCATCCCGGCGAAAGCCGGGATCTCAGCGGGCCCACGCCGACGCCTTTCCGGAAAGCGATCCCGGCTTCCGCCGGGATGACGCCTTAGTGCCGCACCTTCGCCGATGTCTCCCGCACCGGGAGGAACTCGGAAGCCGGCTTCCACTGCGGCCACTGCCGCGAAAAGGCGAGCTCCCGGCCGATCGCGTAAGCGAGCGCCACGTCCTGCGCGGCGCCGCGGAGGTCCCAGTCGGCCCGCCACTCGTCGCAGGTCTGGTGGTAGCAATGGGCGGTATAGTCGGCGACCCAGGCGTCGCCGGCGGCGCGCCCGCCTTTCACGAGGTCCGGCCCGGCGCCCAGCGCCATCAGCAGCAGCACGGGGACGCCGCGCTTCGCCATCGGGAAATGGTCGGCCCGGTAGAACAGGCCGCGCTCCGGGTGCGAGTCCGGCGTCACGTACCGCCCCTGCCGCGCGGCGAGCCGGGTCATGCGCTCCTCGAGATCGCTCTGGCCGCGACCGATCAGGATGACGTCGCGCGACGGGCCGACCGGCTCGAGCGTGTCGAGGGTCAGGTTGGCGACCATCTTCTCGGGGCTGTAGAGCGGCGTCGCGGCGAAATATTCGGAGCCGAGCAGGCCGCGCTCCTCGGCGGTCCAGGCGGCGAAGACGAGGGTCCGGTCCGGCCGCGGCCCCGCCTTGAAGGCGCGCGCGATCTCGAGCACGCCGGCAAGGCCGAGCCCATCGTCCGCCGCGCCCGGCCGCACCATCTTCCCGCGCGCGTCCGCCGCGCCGATCCCGTAGGCGTCCCAGTGGCCCGAGAACAGGATCGTCTCGTCCGGGTGGCGGCGCCCGGTGATCTTCGCCAGCACATTGTGGCTCTCGACCCGCTTCGTCGCGACGCCGAAGTCCGCCGAGAAGCCGGTCTTGAGGTCGATCGGGCGGAAGTCCGGCGTCCGCGCGCGGCGTTTCTCCGCCTCGAAGTCGAGTCCGGCGCGGCGGAACAGGTCCTGCGCGACTCCCCGCTGGATCCACCCCTGGAGCAGCACCGGCTGCTGGGCCCCGGGGCCGAGCACGATGTTGTAATTCTCGCCGCCCGGCGCGGCGACGGTCGCCCAGCCGTAGCCGGCGCCGGCGCTCTCGTGGACGATGAGCGCGCCGACCGCGCCGCGCCGCGCCGCTTCCTCGAACTTGTAGGTCCAGCGGCCGTAATAGGTCATCGCCTGGCCGCCGAACTTCCCCGCCGCCGGCTCGCCCGCCGCCGCCTCGAAGTCCGGGTCGTTGACGAGGAAAAGGGCGACCTTGCCCTTGAGGTCGACCCCCTTGAAATCGTCCCAGCCGCGCTCGGGGGCGTTGACCCCGTAGCCGACGAACACGACGGGGGCGTCCACGATCCTGGCGCGCTCGGTCTCGCGCACCGTACTGAGGTAGATGTCGTCGGGGAAGCGCAGCGGCACGGCCGTGCCGGCGGTGGTAAAAGCCGCGCTGCCGCCCTTGTCGAGCCGGGTGCGCAGCAACGGCACGGTCTGGAACCAGCTGCCGTCGGGCCCGCCCGGCTCGAGCCCGAGCAGCCGGAACTGCTCGGCGAGATACTGGATCGTCTTCGTCTCCCCCGCCGTCCCCGGCCCCCGCCCTTCGAACGCATCGGACGCGAGCGTCTTCACGATCGTCGACATCCGGTCCGGATCGACCGGCGCCCAGGACCGGGGATCGTCGGGGCGCGCCGGCGCGGCGGCGGTGGCGAGGAGCAAGGCGGCGAGCGCGACCGGAGCTTTCATCGGCATGTCCCGGAAATTGAAGCGGCGTTTCCGGTCAATGTTCCGGTCGGCTCCCGGTTGCATCACCGGCGCGGCGGCGCGGGGCACCGGTTCCAGCCGGGCCCGTGGACGAAACGGCCCGGCGTCGCGCCGGTATGCGCGCCGTCCTTCAGCACCTGCACGCCGTTGACGAAGACGTGGCGCATGCCGATCGCATAGCTTTGCGGCTTCTCGAAGGTCGCGGTGTCGCGGATCGTCGCCGGATCGAACACCACCACGTCGGCGAGCTTCCCCGGCGCCAGCGTGCCGCGGTCCCTGATGCCGAGGTTCGCGGCGGGGAGCGCCGCCAGCCTGCGCACCGCCTCCTGCAGCGTCAGCGCCTTCTCCTCGCGCACATATTTGCCGAGGAGGCGGGCGAAATTGCCGTAGGCGCGCGGATGGGTGCTCGATTTCAGGAACACGCCTTCCGGCGCCTGGCTCGAAGCGTCGGAGCCGAAGCTCATCCAGGGCAGCGCCACCTCGCGGCGGACATTGGCCTCGTCCATCGAGAAATAGGCGACCTGGATACGGCTGCCGTCCTCGACGACGAGGTCCATCGCCGTCTCCTCCGGGGTCTTGCCCCGCGCCCTCGCCGCCGCCGCCAGCGTCTGTCCGGTGAGCGCCTTCAGCCGCTCGGTCTTGAAGCCGAGCAGCAACACCTTCTCCGGCTCCTGGACGACGATCTTCGTATTCTCCCCCGCGTCCGGCGCGCGCATCTCGGCGAGGACGCGCGCGCGGATCGCCGGGTCCCGGAGGCGCTCGACCCATTTCTCGACCCCTCCCGCCTGCACCCAGGTCGGCATGGCGGCGTCGAGGCCGGTCGAGCTCGCCGCATAGGTATACATGTCGGCGGTGATGCGCAGGCCGCGGGCGCGCGCCGCCTCGACCCGCGCCGTGGCGGCGGCGAGCTTGCCCCAATTGTCGCGGCCCGACTGCTTGTAATGGTAGATTTCCGCCGGGGCATGGGCGTCGGCGGCGATCCGGACGAGCTCGTCGATCGCCTCGATGAGCTTGGGCCCCTCGTCGCGAATGTGCGAGATGTACATGCCGCCGCACTTGCCCGCTTCGGCGACGAGCGCGATGAGCTCGGGCGTCTTCGCGAAGCTGGCGGGGGCGTAGATGAGCGACGAACCGACCCCCATCGCCCCTTCGTCCATCGCCTCGCGCACCAGCGCGCGCATCCGGTCGAGCTGGGGCGGCGTCGGCTGGACGTCGCCTTCGCCGAGCTCGTGGACCCGGACCGTCGTCGCGCCGACGAAGCTCGCGACGTTGGTCGCGACTCCCTTGCGCTCGAGGAAGCCGAGATAGTCGCCGAGGCTGGTCCACTGGATCGGATATTTGATATCGCCCTGGCGCGCCCGCTCCTTCGCCTTCATCTCGGCATTCCAGGGGCCGAAGCTGGTGCCCTCGCCCATGACTTCGAGGGTAACGCCCTGGCGGATGTCACTCTCGCTCCTGGCGTCGACGATCAGCGCTTCGTCGGCCCAGCTCAGCATGTTGACGAAACCGGGGGCGACGGCGAGGCCGCGGGCGTCGATCTCGGTCGCCCCGCGGCCCGCGACGTGCGGCGCGACGGCGGCGATGCGGTCGCCGCGGATCGCAATGTCGCCGACATAGGGCGCGCCGCCGCTCCCGTCGACGATCGTGCCGCCGCGCAGGATCGTGTCGTAGCCCGGCGCGGGCGCGGCCGGCGCGAAGGAGGAGAGCAAGGCCGCCGCGGCGATCCCGAACACCAGACGCATGAAAACTCCCCTCCCGTTGCTGCGGGAGGGGGATTAGCGGAAGCGAGCTTCGCGAAACACCCCGTCATCCCGGCGGAAGCCGGGATCTCGGGTCGCTAAGCCGCCGAGCTCTTCACCCGACGAGACCCCGGCTTTCGCCGGGGTGACGACGGAAGGGCGAGGGCCTCAGCCCTGGCGGCGCATCCGCTCGGCGCTGCGGCGCATCTCGGCGGCGCCGCGGCGCATGCCGTCGGCGCCCTGGTGCAGCTTGGGGATGGCGCGGACCAGCTCCTCGTCGGTGACGCGGCGGCCTTCGCGGGCGGCCTTGGCGATCTGCTCGGCGCGATAGGCGGGCGAGCGCAGCTTCTCCGCTTCCGCGTCCATCTGCCTGGCGCCGCGTTCCATGCCGTCGGCGCCGCGCAGCATGCCCTCGGCGCCGGCCGCCATCGACACCCGGACCTGGTGCCGGGCGTCGGCGGCGGCGCGGGCGGCCTGGGCGGCGATGGCGCGCGCGTCGACGTGGCGGAGCGCCTCGCGCTGGGCCTCGCCGGCCTCCCGCAGCGCCTCGCGACGCGCCTCTTCGGCGTCGCGGAGCGCCTCGCGGCGCGCTTCGCCCGCCTCGCGCAGCGCCTGCTCGCGCTCGATCCGGGCCTCGGCGATCGCCTCCTGCACCTCGCGGGCGATCTCGGCGCCGTCGACGGGACTACCGTCGCGGAGGCGCCGGGGAGGTACCGGCGGGACCGGGGGGACCGGCGGGGCGGGCGGGGCGATCGCCGCCATCGCCGCGGCGAGCACGCCCGGCGCCGCCGGCGCGGCCGGTACCGGCGGGACGCCCGGCGCCACCGGAGCGGCGGCCGGCGCAACCGGAGCGACCGGCGCGAGCGGCCCGGCGGGTACCTCCGGCGCGGACGCGGGAGCCGCCGGAGCGACCGGTGCGGGAGGCGCCGGCGGGGCGGCGCGGACGATCGCCTGGACCGGCTTCAGCGCGGCGATCGGCGCGGCGAGCGCGGCGACGGCGATCACCGCCAGCCGGATCCAGCGCGGATGGGGCGCGCCGGCGGCCAGCCGCCGCTCGAGGATGGCGCGGACTCGCTCGCCGAGCGCGGCGTCGGCCATGCCGCTCGCCGGCAGCCGCAGCGCGCTGTACTGCTGGGCGCAGCTGAGCAGGGTCTGGGCGTAGCGCGCCGGCTCGACATGGACGAGGGCGCGGGCGTCGGCCGCTTCCTCCGCCTCGCGGACGATGCGCCGCTCGAGCAGCCACATCAGCGGGTTGAACCAGAACAAGGCGACGGCGAGGCGCGACAGGATCAGCACCAGCCAGTCGCCGCGCGCGACGTGCGCGACCTCGTGGGCGAGCACCGCCTCGGCCTCGTCCGGCTCGCGCGCCGTGTCCGGGTCGATGAGGATGACCGGGCGCAGGAAACCCCAGCTGAGCGGCGCCGTCACGTCGGCGCGGAGCAGGCGGACCGGACGGGCGATGCCGGCTTCGGCCGCGGTGCGGGCAAGGGCGTCCCGCCACGCCGGCGCGACGATCGGCTCGCCGCCGCGGGTCCAGCGCCCGAGCGTCCACAGCCCGACGGCGAGGCGCAGCAGCACCATCGCCGCGCCGCCGGCCCACAGCCACTCGACGAGCAGCGAGGGGTCGTCGAACACGCCGCCCGCGGCGGGCTCCGGCGCGGAGGCCGCGGCCGCGGCGAGGATCGCCGGATCGATCGCGACCGGCGCCGCCTCGTGGACGGTGGACGTCACGACCGGCAGCGCCGGCAGCAGCAGGGTGATGACCGGCAGCGCCACGATCAAGGCCGCGGCGGTGGCGAGCAGGGCCGAGCGCTCGCCGGCGCTGCGGCGGCGGAGCAGGGTGGCGAGGGCCAGGGCCGCGCCGCTGATCAGGGCCGACTTCCAGGCCAGCTCGAGGAGAAAGTCGAAGCTCATGACGTGCGCTCCCTCGCTTGGTCGATCGCCCGCTGGAGCGCGTCGAGCTCCTTGGGGTCCATGTCCTTGGTGAGGCCGAGCAGCGCCGTCGCGGCGGAGGCGGCCGAGCCGTTGAAGAAGGTCCGCACCATCTGCTTCAGCGCCGATTCGCGCACCTTGGCCGGCTGCGGCACCGGCGCGTAGACATAGGCCTGCTCGTCCTGGCGGTGGCGCAGCAGACCGCGCGCCTCCAGCCGCGCCAGCAGGGTGCGGACCGCCGAATGGCTCGGCGGGTCGGCCATCGCCGCGCGCACGTCGGCGGCGGTCGCCTCCCCGGCGCTGCAGAGGATCTCGAAAATCTCGCGCTCGCGGCGCGGCAGGGCTTCGATCATGCGACTCGGCCTCATGGCTGCTACAGATGTAGCATGCCACATTTGTAGCGGGATGCAAGCCCGTTCGTCGGACGAGACGAGCCTTTGGTCGAAGAGTCGCGGGCTGCACCGTCATCCCGGCGGAAGCCGGGATCTCCCGTCGCCACGGGCACCGGCGCCTTTCACCCGACGAGGTCCCGGCTTTCGCCGGGATGACGATCCTCCCCGATATCGAGCAAAATGGGGACACGTACTTTTTCGCGAAAAAGTACGTGTCCCCATTCCTACTTCCGCGGCTTGCGGAACCGGTACACGACGCGATCGGTCACCCCGCGGATGCTCGGGTCGAAGACCAGCTTGGTGTGGTCGTCCGCCGGGTTGCGCAGCAGGTTCGACTCCGCCTCGAGCACGAATCCGGCGCGCTTGAACTCGGCCTTGATCACGGCCGGATCGATGCGGTGAAGCTTCTCGACGATGGCACGGGTGTCGCCGGCGGGGCCGACATGGTCGATCACGGCGATCGTCGCACCGGGCTTCATCGACGCGTAGACGGTCCGCAGGAAGGCATTCGGGTCGAGCGGCCCGTAGCCATATTTGGCGCTCTGCCAGTAGACGTCGTGGTAATTGAGATGGAGCATGACGAAGTCGAAGGCGTCCCCGGGCAGCGTGAACGCGGCCGACGAGACCATGATCAGGCCGACGTTCGGGGCGCGGCCCCTGAGCTCCTTCCAGCCCGCCTTCGCCTTGTCGGTGAGGAAGCCGGCGGGCTCCCAGGCGAGGACGCCGCCGCGCGGCCCCACTGCCTTGGCCATGATCTCCGAATAATAGCCGCCGCCCGCAAACAGATCGAGGACGATATCGCCGCGCTTGAGGCCCTCGAAGCGGAGGATCTCGGCCGGCTTCCTGACCGCGTCGAGCTTCACCTGGTCGGCGGGGCGGCCGGGCGCCGCGACGGCGGCCGCGACGTCCGCGGGACCGGCGGGCTGCGCCGGGGCGGCGCTCGCGACGAGCAGGGCCAGAGCCGTCAGTGCGAATATGCGCATCGTCCCCTCCATCGTTCGTTGCGGCCGGAATTACGGCAAAGCGGCGGGCGCCGCACGTGGATTTTCGCCCCCTTCGCGATCCCGCGCGAAAAAGGGGACACGTACTTTTTCGCGAAAAAGTACGTGTCCCCATTCTTGTGCTACTTGACCGGCTTTCGGAAGCGGTAGGCGATGCGGTCGGTCTTGCCGCGAATGGCCGGGTCGAAGACGGACTTGGTGTGATCGTCCGCCGGGTTGCGGAGCGCGTCGCTCTCGCCGGCCAGGACGAAGCCGTTGCGGGCGAAGTCCGCCTTCACCACCGCCGGGTCGATCCGATGGAGTCGGTCGGCGAGGACGCGCGGATCCTCGCCGGCGGCGCCGACATGGTCGATGACGAGGATCGCGCCGCCGGGCTTCAGCGCCCGGTACACCGTCTTCAGGAAGGCGTCGGGCTCCGTGTGGCGGAAGCCGTCCTTCGCGCTCTCCCAATAGACGTCGTGATAGTTGAGATTGACGATCGCCGCGTCGAACGCGTCCTCCGGCAGCGCCAGCGCGTCGTTGGGGGTCTCGAAATAGGCGGCGTTGGCCTGGCGGGCGCGCAGCGCCACCCATGCGGCGCGGGTGCGCGGGCCGGTTTCGGCGGAGGCGAGCCACGCCGTCACCCGCCCCTCCGGCCCCACGGCGCGGGCCATGAGCTCCGACCAGTAGCCCGAGCCGCCGAACAGATCGAGCGCCCGGTCGCCGGGCTTGAGGCCGAGCAGGCGCAGCATCTCGACGGGCTTGCGGCTTGCATCGAGCTTGACCTGCGCCTCGGGCCGCCCGGGGGCCGTCACCGCCGCGGCGACGTCGGCGTGCCTGGGCGCGCCGGCAGCGGGCATGGCGAGCGCGACGGCCAAGGCGAATGCGAAAATGCGCATGGTTCCTCCCTCCAAAGCGACGCGGCGAGTGACTGTCACTAGGCGCGCGGCCTAGCCTTCCTCGACCGAACCCCCGTCCGCTGCGACGAAGCCGGTGCGGCGGCGGGCGCGCGCCTCGCGGCGGCGGCGGCGGCGCGAGCCTGGCGCCGCCTCCTCGCCGATCCATTCGCGCCACACCAGGAACAGGGCCGCCATGATCGCCGGGCCGATGAACAGGCCGACGAGACCGAACGTCTCGAGCCCGCCGAAGGTCGCGACCAGGGTCCACAGGAAGGGCAGCTCGACTGAATTGCCGATCAGCGCCGGCTGGACGATATTGTCGCCGATCAGCATCACCGCCGCGCCGAAGGCGAACAGGATGGCGGCGCCGACGACGTGCCCCTGGACGAGGAGCACGAGGCTCGCCACGCCGAACGCCGCCCAGGCGCCGAACGGCAGCATCGCGAAGCCGATGGTGATCACCGCGAACAGGACCGGCCGCGGCACGCCGAGCGCGGCATAAGCAAAGCCGATCAAAGTGCCTTCCCCGATGGCGACGAAGACGGTGCCGTTGACCGCGCCGCGGATCGCGTCGGCGAGGCGGTAGACGAAGCGCTCGCCGAACTCGCCGTAGAAGCGGCGCGCATTGGCGATCGACTTGGCCGCGAGCCGCTCCCCGTCGCGCAGGATGATGAACAGGCCGAGCAGGGTGATGAGGAAGAACATGGAGCGCGAGGCGATCTCGGCGGCGATCGTCTCGGTCCATTTGGCGATCATCCCGGCATCGAGCCGCCCGAGCAATTGCGACGAGCCCTGCGGCGTGGCGAGATGGGCCTGCCACCAGGCGACGGCGCGGCCGCCGGCGAGCGGCAGATGTCCCAGCCATTGCGGCGCCGGCAGTCCCTGCTTCTGCGCCGTCGTCACCCAGCTCATCGCCGCCTGGCTGTCGCGCGCCACCTCGACCGCGACGATGCCGAGCGGCATCATCAGGATGAGGCCGATGCCGATCGTCACCACCAGCGGCGCGACGACGGGGAGGCCGCGGCCGGCCCGGCGCGGCGGCGCCAGGCGGCGGTAGAGCGGCCACAAGGCCACCGCCATTACCACCGCCCAGGCGAGCTCGAGCACGAAATCGCGCGCGATCCAGATGCCAGCGAGGGTGAGGACGACGAGCAGCAGCCTCAGCTGCAGCATCGGCGTGCCGACCGCCGCTTCCTCGATCCGCTCCTCGTCCCGTGCCGCCTTCTCGCGCCCCTGCTGCTCGCCGGCCATGCCCTTACCTTTCCGCACCTACCTGCCGAAGCGGCGGCGGCGGCACAAGGCCGCTCAGGTCCCGGCCTTGTCCGGCAGGGGGAAGAGGGTGGCGAAGCGGCGGGCGAGCGCGTGGTCGCCCTCGACCATGAGCGCGCCCTGGGCGGCGAGGGTTTCGAAGGGGACGCCGCCGTACACCGCGGCGGCGATCGCCTCCGGCGCGCCGGTGAAGATCGTATCGGCGCCGGTGGGATCGCCCCGCTCGGTGCGGACACGCCCGCCGGCGATGGCGGCGACGAAGGTCTCGGCGCCGATCTGAAAGCCGATTCGGGATTCGAGGCCGCGCACCCGCTCCGGGTCCTGCATCGTCCGGAACGACAGCATGAGCGACGTCGCGCTGAGCGGCAGGCTCGGGTCGTGCCCGGGCGACCGGGTCGCCCAGCGGCCGAGCGCCTGGACGATCGGCTCGGCCTCATAGCCCCAATCGGTGAGCTCGTAGACCTGGACCGCCCCGGGCGGCGGGAGCTTGCGGCGGCGGACGAGGCCGGTCGCCTCCAGCCCGTCGAGGCGCTGGGTCAGGACGTTGGCGCTAATGCCGGGCAGGTCGGCCTTCAAGTCGCTGAAGCGCTTCGGCCCCAGCATCAGCTCGCGCATCACCAGCAGCGCCCAGCGTTCGCCGATCAGGTCGAGCGCATGGGCGGTGCCGCAGGCGTCGCGATAGCTTCTGGTTCCTTTTTCTAACTTCACAGTTGCTTTTTATAACTCACGCGCGCATCAGCGTCAAACGGCGATTCGAAAACCGCGACAGGAGAGGCCCGAATGTCCCGCATGATCTTCGTCAACCTGCCGGTGGCCGACCTCAGGCGGAGCGTCGCCTTCTACGAGGCGGTCGGCTTCACCGTGAACCCGCAATTCACCGACGAGACGGCCGCCTGCATGGTCCTCTCCGACGAGATCCACGTCATGCTGCTGACGCACGACAAGTACAGGATGTTCACGTCGAAGGAGATCGCCGACGCCCATCGCACCAGCGCGGTGCTGCTGTGCATCTCCTGCGACAGCCGCGCGGCGGTCGACGACATCACCGAGGCGGCGCTGGCGCACGGCAGCCGCGAGCCGAGCCCGAAGGACGAATACAGCTTCATGTACGGCCGCAGCTTCGAGGATCCGGACGGCCATTGCTGGGCGCCGATGTGGCTCGACATGGGCGCGCTCGGCGATCGCTCCGCCGCCGAGGTGGCGGCCGAGCAATGCGCGTGAGGGAGGAGAAGGCGATGAACTATATCGACGGTTTCGTGATCCCCGTCCCCGACGGGAAGAAGGAGGCGTATCGCGAGATGGCGAAGACCGCCGCGGCGGTGTTCCTCGAGCACGGCGCGCTGCGCGTCGTCGAATGCTGGGGCGACGACGTGCCGCACGGCAAGGTCACCGACTTCTACCGCGCGGTCGCCGCCGACGAGGGCGACGGCCTCATTTTCTCCTGGATCGCCTGGCCGTCGAAGGCGGTGCGCGATGCCGCGAGCCCGAAGATCATGGCCGATCCGCGGCTGCAGCCGGGGCCGGATCTGCCGTTCGACATGAAGCGGATGATCTTCGGCGGCTTCGAGCTGCTGCTCGACAGCGGCGACAAGGTCTGACCGGCGGCGCGAAGGGAGAAAGGCCATGACATCGACATTCATCTGGTACGAGCTGATGAGCCCGGATCGCGACGCCGCGATCGACTTCTACACGAAAGTCGCGGGGTGGACGGCGGCGCCGCACCCGACGTCCGAGACCGAGACCGGTCCCTACATGGTGCTGAGCCGGGAGGGCCGGGAGTTCGGCGGCGTGTTCGGCTTCACCGACGAGATGCGCGCCAACGGCATGCCGCCGATGTGGGTGGGCTACATCTGGGTGCCGGACACCGACGCCGCCGCGCGCCAGGTCGAGGCGGCGGGCGGCGCGGTGCACCGCGGCCCCAACGACATTCCCGGCATCGGCCGCTTCGCGATGGTTGCCGACCCGGGCGGCGCGCTCTTCTACCTGATGACGCCCAACCCGCGCGAGGCGCCACCGCCGCCGGCGCCTGAGGGCAGCCTCCCCGCCTGCGGCTGGCACGAGCTCTACGCCAGCCAGGGCGAGAAGGCGGCGATCGGATTCTACCACGCGCTGTTCGGCTGGGAGACGATCCGCGAGATGGATATGGGCCCGATGGGCACCTACCGCATCTTCGGCGCCGACGGCGAGGACATGGGCGGGATGATGGACAAGCCCGAGCAATTGCCGCGCTCCGCCTGGGGCTTCTACTTCAACGTCGAGAGCGTCGACGCCGCGCTGGAGCGGGTGACGGCCGGCGGCGGCGAGGTGCGGATGGGGCCGATTGAGGTGCCCGACGGCAGCTGGATCATCCAGTGCGCCGATCCGCAGGGCGGCGTCTTCTCGCTCCGCTCGATCGAAAGGTAAGACCCCTCTCCCTCAAAGGGGAGAGGGAGGGGCCCGTCCGCCGGAAGCGAAGCGAAGGCAGATGGGAGGGTGAGGGCAATCAGCAGCCGCACCGCTCTCTCGCTCCTCTCCCTCCCCATTCCCTCACCCTCCCAGCCTCCGGCTGGGCCCCTCCCTCTCCCCTGCAGGGAGAGGGGTTTGGAAAGGAGCCTCGCGATGACCTCGATCACCCCCTGCCTGTGGTTCGACCGGAATGCCGAGGAGGCGGCGAATTTCTACGCGGCGCTGCTTCCCGACAGCCGCGTCGATCACGTCCAGCGTTCGCCCGCCGACTATCCCAACGGCAAGGCCGGCGACGCGATCCTCGTCCAGTTCACGCTCTGCGGCCGCCCCTTCCAGGGCTTGAACGGCGGACCCGGCAACCCCTTCACCCAGGCCGTCTCCTTCTCCATCGAATGCGCCGACCAGGCGGAGGTCGACCGTTACTGGGACGCGCTGACCGCCGATGGCGGCGAACCGGTCGCCTGCGGCTGGTGCCGGGACCGGTTCGGCCTCTCCTGGCAGGTGGTGCCCAGGCGGATGATCGAGCTCTTGGCCGACCCCGATCCGGGCCGCGCCCGCCGCGCCATGGAGGCGATGATGGGCATGGTGAAGCTCGACGTCGCGGCGCTCGAGCGCGCGGCGGACGGCGGCTGAGCCCCCGCCCTCACCAGATGCGGACGCGGTCCTCCGGCTTGAGGTAGAGCGCCTCGCCCGGGGCGACGCGGAAGGCGGGGTACCAGGCGTCGATGTTGCGGACGACGCCGTTGACCCGGAACTTGCGGAAGCTGTGCGGGTCGCCGACCGTCATCGCCTTGATCGCGTCGGGCTGCATCTTGCCCGCCCAGGCCTGCGCCCAGCCGAGGAACACGCGCTGGTCGCCGGTGAGGCCGCCGATTACCGGCGCCGGCTTGCCGTTCAGCGAACGGTGATAGGCGTCGAGGGCGATCGAGAGGCCGCCGAGGTCGGCGATGTTCTCGCCCATGGTGAGGCCGGGGTTGATGTGGAAGCCGGGGACCGGTTCGTAGGTGGCATATTGCGCGCCGAGCCTGTCGGCGCGGGCCTTGAAGGCGGCGGCGTCGGCGGGGGTCCACCAGTCGCGCAAGGCGCCGCTCGCGTCGATCGTCCGTCCCTGGTCGTCGAAACCATGGGTCATCTCGTGGCCGATGACACCGCCGATCGCCCCATAGTTGATGGCGGGATCCGCCGCCGCGTCGAAGATCGGCGCCTGGAGGATGCCGGCCGGGAAGACGATGTCGCGGAGCGACCCGTTATACGCGTCGTTGGTCTGCGGCGTCATCGACCACTCGCCGCGGTCGACCGGGCCGGCGCTGCGGCGGACGCGGAACGCCCAGTCGAGCGCCGCGGCGCGACGGACGTTGCCGAGCAGGTCGTCGCGGCGGATGACGAGCCCCGCATAGTCGCGCTGCGGCCGGTCCGGATAGCCGACCTTGATCGTGTAGGTGTCGAGCTTTTTGAGCGCCTCGGCCCTGGTCGCCGGACCCATCCAGTCGAGCGCCTCGATCCGCGCGCGGAACGCCGCCTTGAGGTTGCCGACCAGAGCGGTCACCTTGGCCTTGGTTTCGGGCGGGAAGTAACGGGCGGCGTAGAGGTCGCCGACCGCCCAGGCGATCGTGCCGAAGCAGCTGCCCGGATCCGCGCCGCAATCGCCGCCGCCGACGGCGACGGTCGCCCGCTTCCAGCGCGGGCGGATCTGGCCCTGGCCGGTCAGCGCCCGCCCGTGCAGCTCGAAATGCGCATCGACGAACGGCCTGGAGAGATAGGGCGCCGCCGCGTCGGCGGCGTGGAACGCCATCCAGGCCTTGAGCGTGTCGAGCGGCGTCTCGGCGTAGAGGGCGGCGAGCTTCGGGAAGGCGCTCTTCTCGGCGACGACGAGCTGCGTCCTCCCGCCGACGCCGGCCGCGGCGAGCATCGGCGACCAGTCGAAGCCGGGGGCAAGGGCGCGGAGCTCGGCGGGCGACATCGGATTGTAGATGGCGTTGAGATCGCGCTGCTGGACCTTGCTCCAGCTCGCCTCGGCCACGCGCGTCTCGAAGGCGATCGCCGCGTCGGCCGCCGCCG
Source organism: Alphaproteobacteria bacterium (assembly GCA_019239415.1). Classification (GTDB taxonomy): domain Bacteria; phylum Pseudomonadota; class Alphaproteobacteria; order Sphingomonadales; family Sphingomonadaceae; genus Allosphingosinicella. Next base: position 5,501 of record JAFAZW010000047.1, on the reverse strand, counting down.
CCGGGTCCGGCCAGCCGGCGAGGGCGAGCAGCTTCGCGGCATAGGCCCGATAGGCGTCGCGCTTCGCCGCCAGCTCCGGCTTCAGATAATAATCGCGGTCAGGCAGGCCGAGCCCCGCCTGGCCGACATAGATTGCGTAGCGATTGGGATCCTTGAGGTCGGTGTCGATGCCGACGCCGAAGATGGTCGGATAAAGCCCCGCCTCGGCCTGGCCCATGAGGGCGGCGAGCGCGGCCCGGTCCGGCGCGGCGCGGATGGCGTCGAGCTCCGGCTTGAGCGGCGCCGCGCCGAGCCGCTCCGCCTGCGCCTCGTCCATATAGGCGGCATAGAAGGTCCCGACGCGGGCGCGGTCGTCGCTGCCGGCGGCCGCCTTCGCCGCGTCCTCCATCAATGTGTGGAGCTGCGCCTCCATACGGTCGGTCATCTCGAGCCGCCGCGACGCCGAGGGGCGGTCGGAGGGGATACCGGTGCGGGCGAGATAGGCGCCGTTCGCATATTGGAAGAAGTCGTCGCCGGGCTTCACCGACTTGTCCGTTGCCGTGAGATCGAGACCGAAGGGCGGGTAGACCGGCGGTGCCGCGGCAACCGCCGCGCCCGCGAGAAGAACCGACGCCGCGCCGAACCACATCGCCTTCATAGCCACTCCCCTTCCGCTGATTGCGGCTAGGTAGACCGGCGGGACCTTCGTGCAAAGACACCGTTGGAGTGCGGGTCTCCCGCTTGGCGCGTACCCCGCGCCGTCAGCAGCCCTGCTTTTCCGGCGTGCCCTGGCCGCCGGCGGGGAGGCGGCGGACGCCTTCGAGGCAGTGGGGCGGGGAGGCGGCGGCCTCGGCCGGCTGCTTGCCGAGCGGGGCCTGCGGCTTTTCCGGAAGCCCCGACAGCGCCCAGTGCATGGTCGGCGACGGCTTGTTGAGCTGGGCCATGGTGCTGTCGGTCGCGGCCTGCGGAGTCATCGGCTCGTAGCGGCGGACGATCGCGCGCGACAGGCTGTCGACCCCGCCCTTCTCCGGCGTCGCCGCGGTCGGCACGCCGTTGGCGGCGGCGGCCGCGGCGGCGGCGGCCTGGGCGGCGAGCAGAGCATCCGGCGCGGGAGCGTCGCTCAGCGTCGAGGGATCGGAGGTGACGCGGCGCATCAGCGCGATCTGCGGCTCGGCGTCGGCCGGGCCGAGGCGGAAGGCGGGCGGACGGCCCCAGCCGCCGGCCCAGCGGTAGAAGATGTGGCGGCCGACGTTCGCCGCCTTGGCGAGCGTGCCGCTCCAATAGGGCACGACGTAATTGGCGTGATAGTGGGTCGACCAGCCGACCGGGGCGTAGACCTTGCCGGCGATCGCCTCCTCGGCGACGATGCGGGCGCGGGTCCACAGCACCGGCACCGGCGCCCGCATCATCGCGCCGTCACAGGTGAAGGTGAACTGGCAGCCGGTGGTGCGGTCGGAGCCCTGGAAGACGACGCCGCAGACGGTCTTCGGGTAAGCGGGGTGGCGGACGCGGTTCAGCACCACCTGGGCGACCGCCCGCTGGCCGTCGACGGGCTCCATCGCCGATTCGTAATAGACGGCCGCGGTGAGGCATTCGACCGCGCGGGTGCGGTCCGCGGGGGTGGCGAAGGCCTGACGGTAGGGCCGCGCGGCCGGGTTGGGCTCGGTGGAGAGCGGAATCTTCGCGTTGATGGCGACCGCATCCTCGGGGCTGACGTCGGTGCGGAAGCGCAGCGGCTCGGGCGCCGGCGGGGCCCCGGTCGGCAGCGCCTGCTGGAGGTTCTGGGGCACGTTGGCGTGGGCGAGGGTGGAGACGGGCTGGAGGCCGCCCATGCTGAGCCCGGCGACCAGGTACAGCAAGGCCGTCGTCGCCAGCACGAGCCCGGCCAGCCAGTGACGCGCCGCCGGCATCGACGGGCGTCGCAGCACCGGCAGGCGCAGGGCAGGCAAAGTCAGTCGGGCAAGCGGCATTCACTACTCCGGGAAGCGCGGTCCCTTAGTCAAAACGCCTGTTTTTCGCAACCGCTGCACCCCTGACCCAGGGCAGGGGCCCTGGCGTGCCTTCGTCATCCCGGGAGCGACCCCATCAAAGTAGTACTTTGATGGGAACCCGAAAGCCGGGATCTCCTGGGGTGAAGATCGCCGACGCCATTCACCCGACGAGATCCCGGCTTTCGCCGGGATGACGGGCGGCTCGATAGCGCGTCCGAAACTCGGCGGCAAACGCCCCGAGCCGCCGCCCGGCGATGGCCGCGCGGAGGTCGTCCATCAGAGCCTGGTAGAAGAAGAGGTTGTGCTCGGTCATCAGCATCGCGCCGAGAATCTCCCCGGCGCGGACGAGGTGGTGGAGGTAGGCGCGCGACCAGGTGGCGCAGACCGGACAGGCGCAGTCCGGGTCGAGCGGGCCGGCATCCTCGGCGAAGCGGGCGTTGCGGATGTTGATCGGGCCGGTGCGGGTAAAGGCCTGGCCGGTGCGGCCGGAGCGGGTCGGCAGCACGCAGTCGAACATGTCGATGCCGCGCTCGACGGCGCCGACGATATCGTCCGGCTTGCCGACGCCCATCAGATAGCGCGGCCGGTCCTCCGGAAGCTGGCCCGGCGCGAAATCGAGGCAGGCGAACATCGCCTCCTGCCCCTCGCCGACGGCGAGGCCGCCGACCGCGTAGCCGTCGAAGCCGATCCCGGTCAGCCCATCGGCGGACGCCTGGCGCAGCCCCTCGTCGAGGGCGCCCTGCTGGATGCCGAACAGGGCCGCGGCTTCGGCGTGGGGACCACCGCCGTCGAAGGCGTCGCGCGACCGCCTCGCCCAGCGCATCGAGCGCTCCATCGCCGCCGCCTGCGCGTCGCGCGGCGCGGTGGTCGGGACCAGTTGGTCGAACGCCATGACGATGTCCGAGCCGAGCAGCCGCTGGATCTCGATCGAGCGCTCCGGCGACAGCATGTGCTTCGACCCGTCGAGGTGGCTGCGGAAGGCGACCCCCTCCTCCGTCACCCTGGTCAGCTCGGTGAGGCTCATCACCTGGTAGCCGCCGCTGTCGGTGAGGATCGGCCGCTGCCAGGCCATGAAGCGGTGGAGCCCGCCGAGCCGCGCGACCCGCTCGGCGCCCGGGCGGAGCATGAGGTGGTAGGTGTTGCCGAGGATGATGTCGGCACCGGCGGCGCGCACGTCCTGCGGCTTCATCGCCTTGACGGTGGCGGCGGTGCCGACGGGCATGAAGGCCGGCGTGCGAATGTCGCCGCGGCGCATGGCGAGCGTGCCGGTGCGCGCCTTGCCGTCGGTGGCGGCGATCGCAAAGGCGAAGCGGGGGCGGGTTTCCATCGCGGCCCACTACCCCGCCCCCGCCCGGTCCGCAAAGCGCTCGACAATCGGTGCGATTGGCGCGATGCGGTAGCGAACCGATCGAGGAGACGGACGATGGCCAAGGGACAGGTGCGCAGCAACAAGGAAGCGCGCAAGCCCAAGAAGGAGGTCAAGAAGACGATCGCGGCCAAGCCGTCGACCAAGGGTTCGACCCAGAGTTGATGGGCCAGAGCTGATGGCCGAGAATTTCGCCCGGCACCGTCAGCCGTGGAAGCAGGAGGAGATCCAGAAGCTCCACCTGCTCGCCGGCAAGGGCATGGCGCTGAAGGCCATCGCCAAGGCATTGACCCGCACCGAGGAGTCGGTGAAGGACCGGGCGAAACAGGACGGCCTCAAGATCAGCAAGCTGCGCTGATCCGGGCCGGTCCGCACCGCGCCCGAAGAGGAAGACTCGACCGCCATGGCCGACACGCCGCCCGACCGCCTCTCGCTCGACCCCAGGAGCCCGCATTTCGACGCCGACCTGCTGCGCCGCGGCATCGGCATCCGCTTCAAGGGCCGCGAACGCCACGACGTCGAGGAATATAGCGTCTCCGAACGCTGGATCCGGGTGCAGGCGGGCAAGACCGTCGACCGGCACGGGCGGCCGCTGACGATCAGGCTGACGGGGGAGGTGGAACCTTATTTCGTCGATGCGGGCGAGCCCGGGCGCGACGGCGAAGAGGACGTGGGGAACGAGGGCTAACCTTGTACGAGGCCCGACTGAAGGCGCAGACGCAGGCGATTGAGCAGCATCGGGTCCACGTCGGCAAGTGCCGCCTGCGCTTTGTCGAAAGCGTCGGAGAAGAAGCTCTGGACCGCTAGCTCCTCCTTGAACCCGACATAGCTCGGGCTGCCGAGCTGCATGGCGAGATGCCATCCCAGATTGCGGTAGCTCTCGAACTGGGACTCGCTGACAAACTGGTCTCCGGTCGATTCGTGCGGGAAGGCTTTGCTGCCGTTTCCATAGGATTGAACGTCGACCGGCAGGTCCGCGACATAGGTCGGCTTCAGGTAGAGGATGGCGCCGACGCTGCCTTCGGGATAACGCACCAAGCCGAGTGCCCAGGCCGCCTTCGGCGCGTCCGCCGGGAGCTCCGCGCGTGCTCCGATGCTCAGGTGGCCGAAGAGGATGTCCACGTCGAAGTCGATCTTCGCCTTACGGACCAGGCCGCCCAGATCGAAGAACGTGCAGGTGGGATCCGCGCCGGCATCGCTGACGAGGATGAAGGCGCAGCGCCGCCGGAGCATCTCGTAAACACCGAGATTCTCGAAGTGGCCGCCGTCGGAAAGGTAGATATCCCTTCCTTCGTCGCTGCTGAGCCCGGCGAGCTCCCTTACGGCGGCTGCGAGGGAATTGCTCGGATTGGACATGCCGACCTTCGCGCCGAGATCGGCACCGGCTCCCGCCGCTCGTCGAGTTCCGCCATGACCGCGCGCGCTCCGCCCGGCTCCTCATGAATCCAGCGTTGCAGCCAGGACCCTATGTAGCCCCCGCCGGAGACCGTGGAGAGATAGTGAAATCCGGTCAGCAGCCCCTTCTTGCTCAAGGCCTGAAGCACGCCCAGCGCGAAGGACGCGCTCCGGATCCCGCCGCCGGAGAGGCAAAGCGCCGCCTGCCCGTTCGCGTAGGCGAGCCGGCGATAGTCGTCGATCTCCTCAGGCTGCTCCTCGCCCGGCCAGATCAGCGCATATTCGGCTTTGAGGACGTCGACGGTCGTCGCGACTTCGAGGGCGCCCTCCTCTCCTGTCGCTTCCGCCATCTGCTCCCCCGGAGCGGCCCTCACGAGACGAGTCGCCGCAGCGAGACAGAAACACGCTTTGGGCGGCGCGCAAACCGTAGATGACACCGATATGGGCAGGCGCGCGCGTGGCGGTCTGCCCGCCGGATCGTCCGTCGCGCGGTCCGCGTGGGGGTCGCGCGGCCGGTCCGGGGCCGATGGCGGCGGCGTGCCGGTCCCGCTTCCTCGCCGCCGAAGCTTCGGCTAGACTGTGCCGCATCCAGGGGGTGGGGCGCCATGGCACGCAAGCGCAAGGCAATGGTCGGTTGGTTCGACCCGCGGCAGCTTGCCGCCACGGCGATACGGGTCGTCGTCTCGACGCTGTTCGGCGAGTTCGCCGACCGCCGCGAGGCCTTCGCCGCCGCCAACCCGCTCAGCGACCGGGCGCTCGACAGCGAGTGC
>JAFAZW010000012.1 GCA_019239415.1 Alphaproteobacteria bacterium | reverse complement strand
CCAAGCAGATTGGACCCGACATGAGCAAGCGCAGCAGCGCCAAGTACAAACTCGACCGCCGCATGGGCGAGAACGTCTTCGGACGGCCCAAGAGCCCCGTCAACAAGCGCGAATACGGCCCCGGCCAGCACGGCCAGCGCCGCAAGGGCAAGATGTCTGACTTCGGCATCCAGCTGCGCGCCAAGCAGAAGCTGAAGGGCTATTACGGCGACGTCACCGAGAAGCAGTTCAAGCGCACCTACACCGAGGCGTCGCGGATGAAGGGCGACACCGGCCAGAACCTGATCGGCCTGCTCGAGCGCCGGCTCGACATGGTCGTCTACCGCGCCAAGTTCGCCCCGACCATCTGGGCCGCGCGCCAGCTGGTCAGCCACGGCCACGTCCGCGTGAACGGGGTGAAGTGCAACATCGCCTCGCGCCGGGTGAACGTCGGCGACGTCGTCGAGCTCGGCCCCAAGGCGCAGGAGATGGCGCTGGTGATGGAGGCGCAGAGCCTCGCCGAGCGCGACATCCCCGATTACGTGGCGCCCGACGGCACCTCCAAGATCAGCTTCGTGCGCGTGCCGACGCTGGACGAAGTGCCCTATCCGGTGCGCATGGAGCCGAACCTGGTCGTCGAATTCTACTCGCGCTGATCCGGCGGACAGCGCGAAACGAAACGGGCGGCACCCTCCCGGGCGCCGCCCCTTTTTTGCCACCTGTCCCCGCAAGCGTACCTTATCTGGCAGGGCCCGGCCAAAGCCGTGGACCTCTGACCGGCGCGGGGACCGGCGCGGGCGCGGGGGCGTTTTTCCTTGGCCCCGACGCGATAGGCAGAAATGCCTTTCCCGTTACTCCCCGAGTTTTTCCCGCGTCGCCGCGCGCAATATCGCTTGACGTTGCGCGCCGGCCGAAGCTGCGCTGTCCGACTTGTACAAGGCCTTCAAATAGGCGCGGTCCCACCGGGTTAGGTCCGCCGGGCCGGGCGATCCGTTCGGCTCGAACAGGGAGAGAATGGTCCCCCCGTCCGGTGGGTTCAGGTCGGGAGGCGGCAAGGCGATCGCCACCATCGCCAGATAGGCGGACAAGGCGCGCCAGGTGATATGCTCGATCTTCTTGGCGTCGACGACCACGACGGAGACAAACGCATTCCGCCGGGTCGATTCCTGCAGTCGCGAGGCCGAGTAGACGAAGTTGTTTTTGCCGTCGAGCGGACGACCGTCGGCATTGCCCCATGCGCTAGCGTTGATCCATCTGACCGGCTTCGGCGCGCGCAGCGCCTGCTTGACCGGCGTCGGCGGCACGCCGTCATTGCCGAACAGCAAGGGATGGCGCTCGAGGAGCAGGTCGACGAACCGGTCTGCCTCGTCGGTGACGACGATCAGGATGTTGGGCACGCAGGCACCGCGTTCGACAAGGACGCCGTTGGCCTTCGCGATCTCGACGACCCGCGCCGCGAGATAGCCGTTATGCGCGGCGTCGAGACCGAGGGCGCGCGGGCAGATGTGGCCGTTCCAGCGCGCGATCTGCTGATTGCCCCGCGTCTTCGTCAGCGCATCGATGTAGGCTTCGAATAGCTCGTTGCGCGAGCCGGTGACCACGATCGTAGCGCCGCTGGGCTCCGCCGCCCTGATCGGATCCCCTGGCGGAGTCGCAGGTGCCTGACCGCCCATCAACGAAAACGCGGCGCAGCCTGCCAGCACGCGACCACGACGCACCATCTTGCCCCCTAGAGCCGAGGCGGGAGGATGAGCCGGATGGCGGTTAACGTCCAGCACGTGTCTCCCCTCTCCGACGTCGCCGCGTCACGGCAGCTTGAGGCTCGCCCGGAGGAACGCGTCCGCCTTGCGCAGCAGATCCGCGCGCGCCTCGGCGTCGTCGAGCTGGTGGTCGAGCTTGGGGTAGACGACGAGCTCGACCGACTTGCCGGCGCTCCTCAGCCGCTCGGCCATCAGCCGCGACTGCTGGACGCCGACATTGCGGTCCGTGTCGCCGTGGAACAGGAGGACGGGCGCGGCGATCCGCTCCGCATTGGCGGCCGGCGAGCCCTCGCGCACGTGCGGCCCGGAACCGACCTCGTCGGAGACGATGCGGTGGATGCTGAAATTCGCCCATTCCGCCTTGCGCATCGCGAGGTCGGTGACCGGCGCGATCGCCACCGCCGCCTTGAACAGCTTGGGGTCGAGCACGTTGGCCTGCAGCGCGGCATAGCCGCCATAGGACCAGCCGACGATCGCCAGCTTGTCCGGATCGGCGATGCCCTGCGCGACGAGCCAGCGGCCGGCGTCGTCGACGTCGCCGATCGCGGTCCGCCACGACTGGAAGCCGTTCTTCTGGAACCAGCCGTCGCCATAGCCGCTCGAGCCGCGGAATTCGGGCTGCAGGACCGCGTAGCCGCGGGCCGCGAAATATTGGCTGAGCCAGTCGAAACCCCATTCGTCGCGCGCCGCCGGGCCGCCGTGGGGCATGACGATGGCGGGGAGCTTCTTCCCTTCGCTCCCCGGCGGCAAGGTGAGGTAGGCCGGGATGTCGGTGCCGTCGCCGGCCTTGTAGGTGACGTGGCGGACGGCCGCGAGCTTGGCGTTCTCGAGCTCGGGACGGCTCAGCATCAGCTCGCCCAGCTGCCCCTTCGCTTTGTCGAACAGATAATAGCGGCCGGGATCGGTGTCGCTCCCGGCCCACAGGAGGAGCTTGCTCTCGTCGGCGCTGGAATCGACGAAGGCGACGAGCGGGAGGTTCGGCAGGGCCTTGGACAGAGCCGTCGCGAGCGCCCGCAGCTTCGGGTCGAAATAGAGGTTCTGCCGCTTGTCGGTCGAATAGCTGACGCCGACGACCCGCCGGTTACGGCCGATCCGGACGAATCCGTCGACGTCCACGGCCGGATGCGCGAACAGCAGGGTCTCGGCGCCGCTACCGTCGAGCGCCAGCGAATAAGCGGCGAGGCGGCCGTCCTTCTTCTTGAGGCCGTAGGCGACGTCGCTGTCGGGGTCGACCGCATAGGGATTGAAGCCCTCGGCGCGGGTGGAATCGTAGGTGCCCAGCTTCTTCCAGTCGCGCGACCCCTTCGCGCGATAATAATAGTCGACCAGGCCGGTATCCTGGCCCTCGCCGACCATCTTGGCGATGCCCATGATCCGCACGTTGCCGCGGCCGTCGCTGATATATTCGGCGGCATTGGGTTTGGGCGGCTCCACGGCGCGCGCGCTGAGCTTCACCGTGTCGAGCCGGTCGACGCCGAAGCCGTTGCGCGCGTCGGCCATGTGCGAGCCGAGATGCTCGGAGGGGACGAAATAGCGGCCGACGAGGACGCTGCCGTCGTCGCCGGTCGACCAGTCGATCACCTCCCCGCCGCCGAGCGAGACGGCGAGGTCGTCCCACCGCATCGGGCTGCTCAGCAGCTTGAGGTTCGCGCCGTCGGCGTCGATCGCGACCAGCCGCGTCGCCGGCAGCAGGTCGGTGGCGCCCTTGACCAGCAGGTAGACGTTGCAGGCGAGCCGCTGCTCGGACAGCCAGTGGCAGGACGTGAGCCGCTCCGGATCGCCGCTCGAATTCATCACCACCTTGGGCTGACCGCCGGCGACGGCATCGACGACGTAGAGGACGTTGCCCTGGCCGCGCGGCTTGGGGGCCAGGAAGGCGACCTTGGTGCCGCTCGGCGAGAGGCTGATCTGCTGGACGCCTTCGCGCGCCCCGAACAGCGCCGCCGGATCGGCCGCGGCCTGCGCCGCCGCCTGCGCCCGCACGGCTCCCGCCGGGGGCACCAGGGCAAGCGCGGCCGCCGCCGTGAAAATGATGAATTTCATGTCGTCCCCCACCGGTTTCCCGACACCGGAAGCTGACAGAGCCGGCGCCCCGCCGCAAGCGGTTTCGCGGCTTCTCACCCCTTGGCGCGGGCCGGGCGCGGCTGCTAGGGCGCCCCGTCCCGCACTGGAGCCTTGGTCGAATGCCCTTCCGCCAGCCGCCCGAATGGGCCCGCCACGACTGGGTCTGGATCGGCTTTCCCAGCCACGAGGATCTGTGGCTGGACGACCTCGCCGCCGCGCGCGAGGAAGTCGCGGCATTCGCCCGCGCCGTGTGGGCCGACGGCGCCGGCGAGGAAGTCCGCCTCGTCGTCGCCGACCCCGCCGCAGCCCGCGCCGCCCGTGCTCTCGCCCCGTTCGCGACGATCGTCCAGGAGCCGTTCGGCGACATCTGGCTGCGCGACACCGGCCCGATCGTCGTCAAGGAAGGCGGCCGCCGCCGCGCCCGCACCTTCCGCTTCAACGGCTGGGGCGGCAAATACGAGCTCGAGGGCGACGACACGCTCGGCCTGCGCCTCGCCGAGACGGGCGAGATCGAAGCGGCGCGCGCGGACTGGGTCGTGGAGGGCGGCGCCATCGACGTCGACGGCACCGGCCTCGCCGTCACCACCGAGCAATGCCTGCTCAATCCGAACCGCAACCCCGATCTTTCGAAGGAGGAGGTCGAGGCGCGCCTTCGCGCCGATCTCGGCCTCGAGCGCATCCTCTGGCTTGGCGAAGGGCTCCTGAACGACCACACCGACGGCCATGTCGACAACCTCGCCCGCTTCGTCGGCGAGGGCCGCGTCGCCATCCCCGCCCCCGCCGGCGACGACGACCCGAACACGGCCGCCTGGCTCGACGCCTGGGCGCGCGCCCAGGCCTTCGGGCTGGAGGTCGTGCCCATCCCCTCGCCCGGCCGCCTGCTCCGCGACGGCGAGATCGTCCCCGCCTCCTACATGAACTTCTACATCGGCAATGCCGCGGTCGTCGTGCCGCTCTACGGTGCGCCCAACGACGACGCGGCGATCGAGGCGATCGGCGCCCTCTTCCCCGGCCGCCGCACCGTCGGCCTGCGCGCCGACCACGTCCTCACCGGCGGCGGCAGCTTCCATTGCATCAGCCAGCAAGTCCCCGCCTGAGGGTCATTGCGAGCGGAACGAAGCAATCCATATCGTGCGCGTGGATTGCTTCGTCGCTGCGCTCCTCGCAATGACGGGGGAAGGAGAGTTTTCCGATGAGCCAGCTTCACGTCGCCGCCCTCCAGCTCGCCTTGGGCGACGACACGGACGCGAACATCGCCGCGGTCGCCGACCTGGTGCGCGAGGCCGCCGGCCGGGGCGCGAAGCTCATCCTCCCGCCCGAGCTGTTCGAGGGCCCCTATTTCTGCCGTACGCAGGAAGAGGGCCACTTCGCCCGCGCCCTGCCGGCCGGCGAGCATCCCGCCGTCCTCGCCATGCGGCGGCTCGCGGCCGAGCTCGGGGTCTACATCCCGACCAGCTTCTTCGAAGCCGACGGGCACCATCATTATAACAGCCTGGCGATGATCGACGATACCGGCGCGGTCATGGGCGTCTACCGCAAGAGCCATATCCCCGACGGCCCCGGCTATGCGGAGAAATTCTATTTCCGCCCCGGCAATACCGGCTTCCAGACCTACCGGACCCGCTTCGGCAAGGTCGGCCCGGCGGTGTGCTGGGATCAATGGTATCCCGAGACCGCGCGGGCGCTGATGCTCGGCGGCGCCGAAATCCTCCTCTTCCCGACCGCCATCGGCACCGAACCCCACGATCCGGACCTCGACACCAGCCGGATGTGGCGCCGGGCGATGATCGGCCACGCCGTCTCGAACGTCGTCCCGGTGGTCGCCGCCAACCGCATCGGCATCGAAGGGGGCCAGCGTTTCTACGGCCACTCCTTCATCTGCGACGAGCGCGGCGACATCCTCGCCGAATTCGGGGCGGAGGAAACGGGGGTGATCGACGCCGTCCTCGACCTCGGCCAGGCGAAGCGGCACCGCGCCGCCTTCGGCTTCTTCCGCGACCGCCGGCCGGACCTCTACGGCCGGCTGGCGCAGGATCTCTGAAAAAAGGGGACACGTACCTTTTGACAAAAGGTACGTGTCCCCACGCTTCGCGGTCCCGCTCAGGCTGGCGCAGTGGACGAGCCTCGCCGTCGTCGCGCTGATCGTCGGTTACGGCATCCGCTGGGCGGCCTGGATGCATCGCCTCCCCTGGCAGGAAGACGGCTCTTATCGCTTCTGGCAAGCGCTCGGCCTGTTATGAGCCGCCTCGTCCTTCTTCCGATTTCCCATGGAATGCCGTGGGTTGACTTTCGTTCGGCCGGAAGGGAGCCTTGGCTGGCGCGATCGGCGCCGACCGTGGGGGAATGCATGACGACAGGGATGCGGTGCGCGGCACTGATGGCTGGCGCTTCCTTGATGGCCCAGCCCTGCGCCGCCGCGCCCCTCGACGGTGGGAGCGCGATGGCGGCCGGGCGGTTCGGCGCCTTCGCCGGCGCGTCCGTGGTGCTGCCTCTGGGCGCCGCGAGCCGCCGCGCCGCCACCGCGCGGCTGCAGCTCAGTCCCGCCTTCGTCGATGCCGACAGCCGCACCGGCGCCGTCGTCCGGCGCTTCGGCGCCGGCCTCGATCTCGGCCTCGGGCGGACCGGCAAGCTCGACCTGCGCCTCGCCGGCCGCTCCCCCGCCGAAGCCCGGCAAAGGCTCGGCTTCAAGGGCTCGACCGGCTACATCATCGTCGGCGGCGTCGTCCTCGGCGTCCTCCTGCTCGCGGCCGTCGCCAACGCCCAGCCCAAGCCGGGGCCGCGGCCGGGGGATTTCCCGCCTTGAGCCGCATCGCGCAGCTGACAGGCGCTTCCTGGCCAGCGACAGGTCCGTAGCTTTCGCGATCCGCTCCAGCGTCGCCGGTCAAGCGACGCTAAGTGGCTTCCGTACCGGGTTCAATCGACGACGACCAAAGGGAGGCCAGATGCCGGTCCTTTTCTGCAACATCGCCTGGATGGAGCATTATGCCGGTCGGACGCCGAACGACCCGCCGCTCGGCGGCGGCGGATTTCCGGTTCTCCAAGGCTTTCTGCGGCGAGGAGTGCAACTTCGTGCCGTGCGAGGACGGGTTCGTGTACGGGCACTTCGAGACCATCAAGGGGCAACGGGATCGCCAGGTCCGCATCGAGCGCCTCGGTGCCGGCCTGGCAGACGATTACGTGGACGGTATCGACATCGTCTGGACGGCTCCGACGCGCGGTAACGACCCGCGCACGGTGGTCGGCTGGTTCAGGAACGCGCGCCTCTATCGCCACCGCCAGGAATTTGGCGAGGATTTCCCTTCGGATCGGCATCGGCGTGACGACATAAGCTCCTTTCGGGTCCGCGCCCGCTCCGACGACGTCTTCCTGCTGAGCGTCAACCAGCGGCGGTTCAACCTGGAGCGAGGGCCTGGGTGGAGCGGCCAGGCGAGCTGGTGGTATGCCGAGGACACCGCCGATCGCGATGCCGCCGAGTTCGTCGCCACGGTGAGGACCTTGATGGACACCGGTAGGATCGCGCCCGTCGCGAGGCGATCGAGGAACCGCAATGCCGGACGTAAGCGCCGCGCCGGCGCAGCCGCAGGGCATCCCTACCAACGCTACCTGCGCGCGTACGAGATGACCGTCCACCCTCGCCACGACGGACTGCAGAAGCGCTTCGTGGCACATCTCGCCGGACGACATCGCGGCGTCGACTTCCCGAGCTGCGCGCGCGACGACCTTCGATACGTCGTGAAAGGCAAAGCCTGCGTGATGGTCGAGGTGAAGCCGACGGAGGCCTCGACCGTGCGGTTCGCGATCAGGACCGCGATCGGGCAGTTGCTCGACTACCGTCAGGATCAAGGCTGGACCGGTCCGCAGCTCATTCTCGTCGAGACCGAGGTGACGCGAGCGGACGACCTCCGGCTGGCGTTCGACAACGGCTTCGGACTCGCGTGGCCCTCCGGCCGGGGGTTCGAGGTCGTCTGGCCCGACGGACGTCGTGGGTGTTGAGGCTCATGGCGGCACCCTTGGTCGACGCGTTTCGCTTCCCGACGCTTTCCCCACTCGTCAACGCTGCGACTACGCCTCGATGTTGAAAAACTCGCTTACTCCGGCTATATGCCGGCTATCGGTTCCTCACGGGAGGCGTGGCCCATAGCTGGAGATTGGTACTAATTCATTTGATCCTCCATTACGTTCTCCACACGATTATCGATTGTATTTTTGGAAAGGGAGAACGCTAATGCGGATACTGTTTGAAAGAGCTACCACTTTGGTACGTCGTTTCATTTACATCGCTCGCGTCGAATGGCGCAATGTCTTTGTGATCGCGGCCATTAGCACACGGACCCGCTGAAACGGCGGACGGGTCCGCCAATCGAACCGCCGGGTGCGCGAGAGCGACCCCGGGGCTGGACTGTCCAGAGCGCGCTGTGCACGGCGGGCGGTCGCCGCCGCCGCCTCCCAGCTTCCGCGCTCCCCTCCTTCGGAAGGCGCCACGCGCACGACCGGAATTTTCCCGCCGATCTTTTTTCGTTGAGGGCGCGTCACCATATCTCGGGAGCCGGGGGTACGGAGTGTGAGTCATGCGCTCGCCCTGCCTGTATGTCGCCACCGCCGCCGCAGCCTTGCTGTGCGCCGGCCCCTCCTCGGCGGTAGACGTTGCAGCGGCCTGCTGCGTCCTGGCGCCTGGTGAGCACTATCCGTCCGAACGGCATCCGGAGAAGGAGGATCTGCCGCCGGGCCTCCTGCCGGCCCCCGTAATGCCCCCTCGGGAACGTGCGCTTCAGGCGAGCGCGGAAGCGCCGATCGAGCGCGAACGCCCTTTGGTGGATGCCATCGGCATTCCACTGGACTCGGAGCGGGGCGTCAGCAAACCTGTCATTGTGGAGCCGCCGGCATCGCGTACGGATCCGAACGCCCCGCGCGTGCCGGAGACGGACAGTCCTTTCACCTCGCCTTGCTGTCAGGCCGGGGCGGAAGGCCATCCGCCCGACCCGCACGACACCAATCCCTTGGTGATGGCGAGGGTGAAGCAGCAGCAGGACCGGGCGCTGTCGGAGACCGTTGAAGCGCCCGGGGCACGCGAAGCTCCGCTCGTGAATGCGATAGGCGTACCACTCGACGCGCTACGCGGGGTCAGCGAGCCTGAGCACCGCCCGCCCGTTACCGCGGCGCACTCCGACCACCGCCCGGACTGCTGCACGGCAGATCGCGGCGACCGCCGTCCAACGCTCGTCGACGCGTCTTGGCGCTGGCGACGCGGCATCGAGATACGGGCCGCGACCGCCGCTGCCGCGCTCTTGACGCTTCTGATGATCGCCGTGTGGCTGACCTTACGGCGGCGCCGACCGCGGCCTGCGCCGGAAGCTGGGCCGGTGACGCGGGCGCTCCCCGACGCGCTGCCGCTGCCCGCCTCGCCCACCGTGCCGGTCCCAGAGCCCGAGGTCGCGCGCGCCAGAGCGCGTCGCAAGCAGCGCGAGCGGGAGACCGCCTGACATGCACCGGCGCCTCACGGGAACGCTGACACGCCCCAACGAGGATTGACGCCCCGCGCGCCTCGCATTGGCTGCGCTGCGCGAACCAGGCATTGTGCCTTGCATGGCCGCCGGCGCGATCGGCGAGGGTTCAGCAGATGGCGAGGCGATGGCGGGTCGGCGGCGTCGCGCGGCCAGGCGGGCAAAGATGAATAGCGATTCAGGTTGGCACCTCCCGCCTTCCGAGCGGCGCCCGCAACGGGAGCGAGCGCGCCCGTCCGGCGCCGGTGCGGCGACCAGAACGGCCTGGCTCCCGCCGGTGCCGACCCGGCCCGCACGCGGCGCCGGCACGGTGATGACCCGGCATCCACCCGGCACCGACACGGCAACGACACTCCGGCGCCGGCGACGGTAATCCCGCGACCGCGCTGGGTTCGCCCCGCCCCTCCGGAAGGCTTGTTTTCCACCTATGTTTGTGCTATGTTCTAGGCATGCTCCCGGGTGCGGGCTCTTTGACATGGTGGGAAACCGGCGTTCGACTCGGAGGCTGAGGCTGCGCGCGGCAGCACGGATTGATCGGAAAAAGCGATCGAAGGCGGTCGGATTGATCGGAAGATTTTTATTTTCCACGAAGGTTCGAAACTTCCGCCGCCCGCAGCGCGGCCGCGCGCTTGAACACCGCCTCGAACATGGCGGGCGTCAGGCGATTGGTGTTCTGGTTGTAGCGGGAGCAATGGTAGCTGTCGACGAGCAGGCGGCCGTCGGGGAGACGGTGCTCGGCGAGATGGGCGAACGGGTAGGCGCTGAGCCTGCCGCCGGCCGCGCGCACGGCCGCGTCGTGCGCGATCCTGCCGAGCGCGACGAGCACGCGCACCTGCGGCAGCGCCGCCAGCGCCGGCCGGAAATAGGCGTGCGTGCACGTCGCGATCTCCTGAGGAGTCGGCTTGTTCTGCGGCGGCACGCATTTGACCGCGTTGACGATGACGACGCCGCGCAGCGCCAGACCGTCGTCCGGCCGCTCGGCAAAGCTGCCCTGGGCGAGGCCGAACCTGGCGAGCGTCTGGTAGAGGAGGAGCCCGGCATAATCGCCGGTGAAGGGGCGGCCGGTGCGGTTGGCGCCCTGCTTGCCGGGGGCGAGCCCGCAGATCGCCAGCCACGCCTCGGGGTCGCCGAAATGCGGGACCGGCGCGTTCCACCAGGCGGGATGCTCGGCCCTCAGCGCCTCGCGAAAGGCGACCAGGCGCGGGCAAAGCGGGCAGTCGCGCGGCGCTTCCTGCGCCGGGACGGGGGAGGTGACGGAGGCCATGGCGCCGTTTAGGGGGCCGAAGATGGCGGTGACAAGCTATGCGATCGCGCTCGGCTCGAACCGGCGGAGCCGCTGGGGCTCGCCGGCCGAAACGGTTCGCGCCGCCGCCGACGCGCTCGGCGTGGAACGGCTGTCGCGGATCCGCCGGACCGAGGCACTCGGCCCCGCCGGACGCGGCTTCGCCAATGCCGCGGCGCTGCTCGCCAGCCGGCTCGAGCCGCCGGCTCTGCTTGCCATGCTGAAGGCGCTGGAGCGCGACTTCGGCCGGCGCCCCGGGCGGAGATGGGGACCGCGGGTGCTCGACCTCGACATCCTGCTCTGGTCCGAAGGCGCGTGGGCAGGCGCCGGGCTGGTCGTCCCCCACCCCGCCTTCCGCGTCCGGGGCTTCGTGCTGGAGCCGCTCGCGGAGATCGCGGCGGGCTGGCGCGACCCGCTGACCGGCCTCACCATGCGCCAGCTTCGCCACCGCCTCGGCGCCGGCCGGCCGGTTGACCCTCGCCGCCCGCCCTCCTAGGGCGGCGGCGTGGGCCCTTAGCTCAGTCGGTAGAGCAACTGACTTTTAATCAGTAGGTCGCTGGTTCGACTCCAGCAGGGCTCACCACCGACGCCGACGCGCTGCCGCCACCTGTCATGTCGCGCCTCGCCGCTGCCGTCGGGCGCGGCATCGCGTCATCGTTTTCGTAACGAGCGGATGAGCATTCGCCCCGCCCCGAGCCCTCGATCTCAGCTACTCCTGAAGTCGAGGACGCGTCGTGCGATCTGAAGACTGTCTCTTCATTAGCGTAAACCGCTGAAACCTTTCAAAAGAGGAATTCGGCCGCCTGGTGCTTGGCCTATAATTGCGATCCCTATACGGCCCCGATGCAGATAACGCGGCTGGTGGCGGCTGGACGCGATCGCCAACACAACCAGTGCATTCGCGTGGAGCCTGTTTCCCGCCGGATCGGTCTTCAACTATTCCCGGCTGATCAACGTCCAGTGGCCCAACAGCCCGACCACGGCCTTCCCGGGAGCGAGGACGCCGCTCTGCACCGGCGATATCCAACCCTCCAGCGCAAGCGGGATCGTCGCCCACACGACCATGGAGACCTTCCAGCAGAACAAGAACAGCTGCATGGACTGTCACCAGGCGGCGCCGGTCGTGTCGCAGGCGGCCCTCCTCAAGGCTCGATCGCCTGGACAGCCTCCTGTCGTCGTTCGCCCCCGGGCGATCTTGGCGGCGACGTGCGGAGGGTCGGGAAGTTACGCGAGCAACTAGAGTTTCCTCTTCCTGACCGGACATTGAGGGGAGGAGCGTCGACGCCCGTCGGCTGAGCCGACGGGCCATCGCGCGGGCTCCGCCGCGAACGGCATAGGCAGGCTCCGGCAGCGGCGGATGGGTCCCCGCGCGGCCGGTCCTCCATCCCGGACCCCGTTTCGGACCAGCTTGGCCGCACGCCTGCGGCGCGCTTGCGACACCATCGTCCCCGGCCGGCCCCCTGCTTCGGGCCGGCCTCGGAGGGACGCATGCACAAGATCCTCACCCTGGCCGCGGTCGCGGCGGCGCTGCTCGGCGGCACGGCGGATGCGCGCCGCCACAGTTCAGGCCACCATTCCTACCACCACAGCTACCACGCCCGCAGCCATCACGCGCGGGTCCATCGCTACAGCTATCACTCCGCTCCCCATTATTACCGCGCGCATAGCGGACACTATGTGCACCGGCCGATGCACGCGGACTCGCGGCCTGCGGGCGCGACCGCACGGTGCCGCGACGGCAGCTGGAGCTTCAGCGAGAGCCGCCGCGGGACCTGCTCGTGGCACGGCGGCGTCGCCGCCTGGGTGCACTGACGAGATGGGGACAGTCACTGGGACTGTCCCCGTGAGGCGGCTTAGACCGTGAAGTCGGTGGCGACGATCTGGTGGCCGCCCAGCGTCGTCACGTGGAGGGTGAAGTCGGCCTGGCCGTCGCCGTCGACGTCGCCCTGGACCGTCCAGACGTTGTTGACCTGGTCGAACTCCGCGCGGAGCTCGCCGGCATGGTGACCGAAGGCGTCGCCGCCGATGAACGCGAAGGCCTGGTCGCCGTCCTGGGTCGTGTCGGCGTCG
>JAFAZW010000049.1 GCA_019239415.1 Alphaproteobacteria bacterium | reverse complement strand
TCCTTCTGACCCGCCGAAGAAAGGAGAGGGCTTCGACAGGCTCAGCCCGAACGGAATCCGCTCCTATCACTCAGACCAATCAACGCGACCTCCCGCCCCCCAATCTCCCGCTTGCGTCCCGCCGCGCCAGCGGCTCTTACGGGTCCGAACCAACCTCCCCGGGAACCCGATGAAGCCTTCTCGCCCGCGCCCGCCGCTCGTCCTCCTTGCCCTGCTCATCCCCCTCCTCGTCGCCGCCGCCCCGCCGCCGCACGGCGGCGACGAGGACGACGAGGGGGCGCGGCCCGACACGCCGATCACCGTCACCGCCAGGCGCCTCGACGTCGCGCGCGAGAGCGTCGAGCCGAGCCTCGGCGCCGCGACCTACACGCTCACCAACGAGGCGGTGGAGAACCGCCCGGGCGGCGAGACCGTCAATCTCGGCCGCGTTCTCGTGCAGATGCCCGGCGTGGCGCCGGACGGCTCGGGCCGACTCATCGTCCGCGGCGCCCCGGGCCCGCTCCAGTACCGGATCAACAACGTCATCCTCCCGGAAGGAGTCGCCGATCTCGGCGAACGCCTCAGCGCCCGCCTCGCCGACAAGGTCGAGCTGATCGCCGGTGCGCTCCCCGCGCAATATGGGCTGCAGGCCGGCGGCGTGGTCAACGTCACCACCAAGAGCGGCGCCCTCGCCGCCGGTGGCCAGGCCGAGCTCTACGGCGGCAGCCACGGCGAGATCGAGCCGGCGTTCGAATATGCCGGCGCCTCCGGCCCCACCAGCCTCTTCGTCTCGGCCAGCTACCTGCGCTCGGGCCTCGGTCTCGCCGCGCCGGACGCAAGTGCCCGAACCCGTCACGACGTCACCCACCAGCTCGAAGGTTTCGCCTATCTCGACCGGATCCTCGATGCCGATTCGCGCCTGTCGCTGATGCTCGGCACGTCGGACGAGCGCTTCCAGCTGCCCGTCCTCGCCGGCCTCGATGCCGCCACCTTCGCCGGCCCCGCAGCCTTCCGCCGCCCGCTCGCCGCGAACGGCACCAGCGCCTTCCCCAGCGAGGCGCTCGACGGACGCCGCAGCGAGCGCAGCCGCTACGCGATCGCCAGCTATCTCCACAGCGACGGCCCCGCCACCGTGCAGGCGTCGCTCTTCGCGCGCTGGTCGCACCAGCTCTACGCCCCGGACCGGATCGGGACTTTGCTGTTCACCGGCCTCGCCGGGCGCCTCTCCGCCAACGCCTTCGCCTTCGGCACCCAGATCGAGGGCGCCTACCGGGCCGGCGACGACCACACGCTGCGCGCCGGCATCCTTGCCAGCCGCAACCGCCTCTCCGAGGATCTCCGCTCGACGGTTCTGCCGGTGGATGCGGGCGGACGGCAGGTCTCCGACGTCCCGCTCGCGATCGCGGGGCGGGTCGCGTCGCGGCGTACCCAGGACAGCCTGTTTCTGCAGGACGAGTGGCGGCCCGGCGCCGGCCTGACGGTGAATGCCGGCGTGCGCCTCGACCATGTCGGCGGCCGTGGCGGCGGGACCGCTCTGGGGCCGCGCGCCAGCCTCGTCTGGGCGGCCCCGGGCGGCGTCAGGCTCCACGCGGGCTATGCGCGCTACTTCGTCCCCGCGCCGCAGCAGGCGGGCCCGGCGGCGATGCTGGCCGGCACCACCGGCGCGCTGCCCGGAACGGCGGGCGCGCCGCTGAAGGTCGAGACCGACGATTATTGGGATGTCGGCGCCGAAAGATCGGCCGGCGGGCTGACGATTGCCTTGGACGCCTGGTGGCGCCAGGCCCGCAACCTCCTCGACGATGCGGCCGAGGGTCCGCCGGTACCGCGGCGCAGCTTCAACTATGCGCGCGGCCGCCTGCGCGGCGTCGAGCTCAGTCTCACCTGGTCGGCGGACGAATTCTCGGCCTGGTCGTCGCTCGCCGCCGGCGAGGCCCGTGGCAAAGGGATCGCCTCGCAGCAATTCTATTTCGCCCCCGGCGAGATCGCCCGCGCGGCCGTCGGCTACGTTCCCACTCCGTCCGACCAACGCGTCACCGCCTCGGGCGGCGCCTCCTATCGGCTCGGCAAGCTCAGGCTGTCGGCGGACGCGCTGTACGGCAGCGGCTTCCCCCGCACCGCCGGGGCCGGGCGCCTCCCCGCCCACGTGCAGCTCGACATGGCCGCGGTCTACCGCCTGGAGGGCCTGCGCGACCGCCCGCTCGACCTGCGCGTCGACCTCGTCAACGCCCTCGACCACGCCTATCCGCTGCGCGACGGCACCCCCGACCTCGCCCGCCTCCCCGAATGGGCCGCCCGCCGCGGGATCTTCGTCGGCTTCGAACAGGCTTTCTGAAAGGCCGCCGAAGCGGCAATGCCCCGACGACAAATCGATGCGTGTAAGCTCCCCTCCCTCGCAGGCAGGGGAGAGACCTCAGCTCACGCCTTCCCGAGCGCACGCGCTTGGGGCTCCCGGCGCGAACCCGGTGCCGGGGGAGCGGTCAGCCCGGAGGCGGGGGCGCGGTCGACGCCGGCGCGGCGGGCCCGAAGAGTTTCCCTACCAGCGGCAGCACCGCCTGCTCGGTGAGCGGCGCCAAAGCGAGGTCGCCGGCCTGCGCGGGATCGGCCCAGACCATGGCGTCGATCTCCGCGGCGGCGACGGCGTCGCCGGTCAGCCTTACCAGATAGAGCGCGGCCTCCACGGTCTCCCCCGGCTCGTTCGCCGCCGGCGCGCGGGCGCGTCCGAGCCAACGCGCCTCCGCCGGATCGAAGCCGCAGCCGAGCTCCTCCCGCAGCTCGCGGGCCAGCGCGGCGAGATCGCTCTCGCCGGCCTCCCGCTTGCCGCCCGGCTGCATGAACTTCCCGGTTCCGCGCTTGCGCACGAGCAGCACCCGCCCCCTCCCATCAAGGATCACGGCGGCGACGATCTCGATCATCCTATGAGCCCAGGGCCCGATGCAGGAAGGCCAGCATCCTGGGCCAGGCGTCGGCGCGTGCCGCCGCGTTGGCGGCCGGGCTGCCGCCGAGCCGGCTCCACGTCTTCATGTCGATGCTATCGGCCGCGAGCGGCGCGCCCAGCACGCCATGGCCGGCCTCCGGATAGGCGAGCAGCTGCACCTGCGGCCGCCCGGCCTTCTGCGCTCGCGCCAGGACGGCCCGCGCCATCGGGCAGGACGGCCAGAGCGTGTCCTTCTCGCCGCAGATCAGCAGCACCGGGCCGCCCGCGCGCTCCACCGGAATGGCCGCCGCTTGATGCTGGGGCAGCGTGGCGAGCGCGTTCTGGAAGCGCGGCATGAGGTCCTTCGGGTCCTTGCCCGCCTTGCCGTAAGCGAGGCTCGCCAGGCCCTTGCCGCCCTCGCTCCACGAGCTCACCCCGCCGAACAGGTAGCTGCGCGCCGAGAGGCCGTCCCAGGCGACGCTCGACGGCATGCCCGCCACGACGGCCTTGACGTCCGGCCGCCGGGTGGCGACCAGCAGCGCCGCCTCTGCGCCCTTGGAGCCGCCGATGACGGCGAGCGCGCCGGCGTCGACTTCGGGCTGGGCCTTCAGCCAGTCGAGCCCGTGGTAGAATTGCTCCAGCGGCACCCATTCCAGCTTCGAGGGCTTCCCGGGCACGTTGAAATAGCCGATCTGCAGCACGTTGAAGCCCGCGGCCTGCAGAACGAGGGCGAGGCGCTTCACGTCGTGGAACAGCCCGCCTTCCGAGCCGCCGAGCAGCAGCACCGCCGGCCGCCGCCCTTTGCCCGAGGCTGGGAAGTAATTGCCGAACAGGTCGCCCTGCTGCACGCGCCGGCCGGTCGGGCCGGCGTCGACCACCTCGGCCGGCGGGTGGGGCTTCAGCACCATCCACGTAAACAGCCCCGCCCCCACCAGCGCCAACGCGGCGACGAGTCCGAGCAGAATCTTCCCGACTCGCTTCATCGATCTTCCCCCTTGCGAAGCGGATTCGGGACGCCCGCCATGTTCCACCCGATCCGGATCGGCACGCCCCGCCGCGCCGCCCTCTTTCAAGCGGCCAGTCTAACGCGGAAATCTCGAATGTCGCGAGGAACATCCCCCCGGCCGACGGGACTGTCGAGGCCCTTCGTCGCCGGGGACGATCCCGTCCGCCCGCACCGCCATGGGCGAACGGAAATGTCTCTGCTATCGTTGCCGGATCGGTCACAATGAAGATGGGGGTCTCCTATGAAGCGCCTGCTCCTTGTTGCCCTTTGCGCCAGCCTCGCCTCGGGTGGCGCGCTCGCCAAGCCGCTCAAGTGGATGGACGGCCCGCCGGGCCTTCCCGCCGGCGCGAAGTTCGCCGTCCTGGCCGGCGATCCCGGGAAGGCGGGACCCTTTACCGTCGAGGTCCGCATGCCGGCCCGTTACGCGGTGCCGCCGCACCATCACCCGACCGACGAGCATGTCCGCGTTCTCGCCGGCCGGCTCTCGCTCGGCATGGGCGACACGCTAGACCGGGCGAAGGCGAAAGCGCTGAAGCCCGGCGGCACGATCACGGCCGCGGCGAACATGAACCATTATGCCTTCACGGGCGCCGCCCCGGCCGTGATCCGGATCAGCGGCAAGGGCCCCTTCGCGATCGTCTACGTCAACCCGGCCGACGATCCGCGAAAGAAGTAGGCGCGTTGCCCCTCTCCCCCTGAGGGGGAGAGGCAGACGCCGACGTCACGCCTTCTCGAGCGTGCACTGGAGGGGGTGCTGGTTCTGCCTTGCGTAGTCGATGACCTGAGCGACCTTGGTCTCGGCGACTTCGTAGCTGAACACGCCGCACACGCCGACGCCGCGCTGATGGACGTGGAGCATCACGCGGGTCGCATCCTCGATGCCCATCTTGAAGAACAGCTGGAGGACCTCGACCACGAACTCCATCGGCGTGTAATCGTCGTTCAGCATCAAGACCTTGTAGGGCGAGGGGGTCTTGGTGCGGGTGCGCGTGCGGGTGGCGACGCCGAGGCCGGTGCCTTCGTCGTCGCGCGTGCCGCCGGTCGCGGCGAAGATCAGAAATTCGTCCCGTCCCATGGTCCGCGCACAATATGGCAAGCCGCCGATTCCGGGCAAGAGGAACCCGGCGCCGCCAGCCGCTAAAGCGGCAGATTTGCCGCCGTTCCAACGAGCAAGGGCGGCCCCCCTCGCGGGGAGCCGCCCTTCCGTCGATCGGTCGGTCCGGCGGTCGCTTAGAAAGCGACGGCGGCCTTCACCTTCTCGGCGGCGACCGTGTAGCGGCTGGTCAGCGGCTCGGCGACGTCGCCGGCGAGCTTGATCATCGCTTCCGACAGCTTCGCGCTCTCGGCGACGAAGGTGTCGAACTGGCCGCGGGCATAGTCGCCCTGGAGGCGGAAGAAGTCGGTCGGCGACTTGACTTCCGCGAAGCCGCGGAGGGCGGCCGAGGCCTCCTCGAAGCTCTTGCGGGAGAGCTCGGCGACTTCCTGGCCGATCGTCTCGACGCCGCGGGCGGCGACCTTGGTGGAGGCGACGAGCGCCTCGACATTGCCCTTGGACAGCTCGGTCAGCTCCTCGGCGAAGCGGGCGTTGCGCTCGAAGGCGGTCTTGGCGCGCGCGTTGGCGTCGCCGAAGGCGGCCTGGACGCGGTCGGCGATCTTGTTGGCTTCGGTCTTCATGGTCTGGTTTCCCTCGATCTGGTTGCTACGCTTGGACTGGATGGTGGTGGCGGCCGTGCGGGCCGGCTTGCGCGCCGGGGCGGCCTTGACGGCCGCAGCCGGCTTGCGCGCCTTGGTCTTGCGGATCGCCCGGGCCGGCTTCGCAGCCTTGGCCGAAGCCGCAGCCGCCTTCGGAGCTTCGGCCTTCGCCGGAGCCGCCGCCTTCGGAGCCTCGGCCTTCGCCGGAGCCGGCTTCGGAGGTTCGGCCTTCGCCGGAGCGGCCGCTTGCGGGGCCTCCGCCGCCTTGGGCGCCTCGGCCTTCGCCGCCGCCGCGGCCGGAACCTTGGTCTCTTCCGCCTTCGGCGCCGGAGTCTCGGTCTTCTGGTCGGCCACTGCAACAGCTCCCTGGACTACTCTTGTGCAGTGCAACATAATGGGTGCGCCGCAGCGTTTCAAGGAAATTTTTTGTGCGGTGCAGCAGAGACTTTCCGCCCCCTCATAAGCGGCGCTCACCGGCAGGGCGGAAGGATGCCTTGCATGGCTCGCGCAACCGCCTAAAAGCCGGCCCATGCACCGCAATCCGGACCGCCCGCTGTCGCCGCACCTCACCGTCTGGAAGTGGGGGCCGCACATGGCGGTGTCGATCCTCCACCGCATCACCGGCGGCGCCCTCGCCACGGTCGGCGCGCTCGTCCTGGTCTGGGGCCTGCTCGCCGCCGCCGGCCCGCCGGACGCCTGGGCGACCTTCACGAAATGGGCGACGAGCTGGCTCGGCATCCTCGTCGGCATCGGCCTCAGCTGGGCCTTCTTCCAGCACAGCCTCTCGGGCCTGAGGCACCTCGTCCTCGACATCGGCGCCGGCTTCGAGCTCAGGACCAACAAGCTGTGGGCGAACGCGACGCTGGCTGGGGCGGTGCTCCTCACCGCGGCCTTCTGGGCCCTCGTCTGGGGCCTGGCGAAATGAGCGAGATGGAGACTCCGATTGCGCGGGTGCGCGGCCTCGGCTCGGCCCGCGAGGGCGCCGGCCACTGGTGGCAGGAGCGGCAGACCTCGCTCGGCGCCTTCCTCCTCTATCTCTGGCTGCTGGTCAGCCTGGTGCGGCTCGCCCCATTCGACCAGCGCGTCGTCGCCGACTGGCTGCGCGACCCGTTCGCGGCGGTGCCGATGCTGCTCCTCGTCTGGGTCACCTTCCGCCACCTGCGCGACGGCCTCCAGGTGGCGGTCGAGGATTATGTCCACGACGAGGGCAACAAGTTCTTCGTCCTGCTCCTCCTCAACCTGTTCGCCGTCGCCGCCGGGGCCCTCGCCGCCTTCGCGGTGCTGAAGATCGCCTTGGGCCCGCCGGCGGCCTAGCCCAGGATCGTTTCAGGCTGAACTGCCTGAAACGTGAATTTTGGTCTCGATTACGAATTGGGAGGCTGATCAACGCCATCGGCCGAAGCGCGAAGCGCTTCGACCTCGGACGATCCGGCTCTAGACCGAGAGGCCGATGATCCGCGGCACGGCCCGCTTCCTCAGCATCAGCTCGGTCAGCGCCCACACCAGCGCGTCGGCGCGGTCCGGCGAGCGCCCCGGCCCCTGATAGTCGCCGCCGAGCACCAGCCCCGCCAGCTGGTCCTCGAGCGTCGGGAAGGCCCCCGCGAGCTTCGCCTCGCCGCTCTCGAACAGGGCTGCGACCGGCTCGGCCCGCCGCACCTTGCCGACCGTCGCGTGGACCCGCCGCACCGGCAGCCGCAGCCCGGCCCCCCGCAGCACCGTCTCGACCATCTGGCCGCCCTGATTGCCCTCGGCGATGATCCGGTCCGCGCGCCAGCGCTCCGCCGCCGCCGCGACCCGCCGGGCCCATTGCTCGGGCGACAGGCCGCCCGCGCTCGCATCCTCGAGGACATAGGCGATGTCGTCGCCGGTCCTCCCGCACACGACGATCCCGCACTCGTCGCCGCCGGCGCTCGCCGGCGGGTCGACGCCGATCACCACCCGCCACAGCGATTCGCGCGCTACCGGCTCGGCGTGCCGCGCCCGCTCCAGCATCGCCCGCGGGAACAGCGCGCCGTCCAGATCCTCGACCAGCTCCCCGTCCAGCTCCTGCCGCCCGAGCCGCTTGCCGCCGTGCAGCCGCTCCATCGCCTGCGCGAAGCCGGGCGCGTTGAAGGGGTTGTCGCGCGTCCGCCCGCCCGTCACCACCAGCTCCGGCGCCTCCATGCCGAGGATCGCCTTCAGCGCCGGCACCGCCTTGGGCGTCGTCGTCACCACCGCCTGCGGCCCGTCGCCGGCCCTGAGGCCGAGCAGCAGATTGTCCCATGTCGCCCTCGCCCGCCGCCACTTGGCGAGCTCGTCGCACCAGGCGAAGTGATGTTCGGGCCCGCGCAGGCTCTCGCCGTCCGCGCCCGAATAGACGAACGCCTCCGCGCCGCTCGCGAACACCAGCCGCCGGTTGCCCGGCTCCCACCGCATCGCCCGCCGCTCGCCGCTCAGGGCGCAGGCGAGCAGGCCGCTGCGCCCCTCGACCATCACCCGCCGCGCTTCCTCCGGCGTCGCCGCGACGAGGGCGATCTTCGCCTCCGGCACCGCCCGCGCCTTGGCCGACACCCATTCCGCCCCGGCCCGCGTCTTGCCGAACCCGCGCCCCGCCATCAGCAGCCAGACGGTCCAGTCGCCGTGCTGCGGAACCTGTCCCTCCTGCGCCCACACCGCCCAGCCGTCGTCGAAGGCGTGGACGAACGTCTCGCTTTCCGTCCTCAGCACCCGCAGCCGCTCCTCGGGCGCCTGCGTCAGCAGCCGCCGCTTCAGCGCCCGTGCCCGCGCGACGAGGTCCCCGTCGAGGCTCTTCACCTCGTAGGTCCCGGCCAGCCGCCGCACCCGCCGCAGCCGCGAACGGTCGCGATGCCGCCGCAACCACCGCTTCTGCCGCGCCTCCGGCACACGCATCCGCTTCGCCCGCCTCATTGCCCGTCCCCCTCTTCCTCACCCGCCGAACGGCCATCCTGCCCGAAGGCTTTCTCGTGCCGCTCGATGGCATCGAGCTTGCGCATGATCGAATCGATCGCCTCCTCGAGCGTCTTCTCCGGCGGCCCCTTGCGCGCCCGCCCGATCCGCCGCGCGCGCCGCGCGTCGATGAAGCTTAGGATGCGCATCGCGCCGATCGGATCGCGCGGCACCGCCGCCGCGGCGCCGCCGTCGATCGCCGCATCGCCCGCCGCCGCCTCGTCGCCCGCGTCGCCCGCCGCCCCCCGCGCCAGCGCGGTGGCGTGGGCGACGAGCGCATATTCGAGCTCGTCCGAAACCTCCTCCAGCGCCGCGTCGACCGCCGCCTTGAACGCCGGCCAGCGCCGCAGCCGTTCGTGCACCGAGGCCGGCTGGAACCCCACCGCCCGCGCCGAAGCGGCGATGTTCCCGGAAGCCCGCACCCGCGCCAGGAAGTCGGCCTCGATCTCGGCGGTCCAGTGCCCCGCCCGCGCGAACGTGACCTGCGTGCGCCCCTGCGAATTGCGCCGGATCACCGGCTGCGGCGTCGCCGAGACCCGCTTGCGCCCCGGCCTGAGGAACCCGCCGAGCGCCGCCGCGTCCGTCCGCAGCGGCACGATCGGTTGGGGACACGTACCTTTTCCCGAAAAGGTACGTGTCCCCACGTCCGCCGTCCGCGTCCCCACGTCCGCCGTCCCCGTTTCGTCGGCGGGAAACGCCCGCTCCGCCCCGCTCAGCCGCGCATCCGCCGCCGCCGCCGCGTCGCGCGCCCGCCGCCGGAACTCCGGATCGCGCTTCATCTTGTTGTTGAATGCATGGGGCGCTCCGAGCGCCGCCGCCGCCGCCCGCGCATTGCCGGTCTCGGCGACCAGGGCGAGGAATTCCTCCCCCAGCGCCTCCGACCACCGCACCCGCGCCCGTTTCACCTGCGCCCGCCGCCCCGCCGCGCCCGCCCTGGGCGCGACGGAGGCCCGGGCGCGTCCCCGCTCGCTCGCCATCGCTCTCTCCTGTTTGTCGCTGAACTCCCACCGCCCGATCCGGCCCTGCCGCAGGTCCGCCGCCGCCCGCGCAGCCTCGGCTTGCGCGCGTCTGACGGCACCCAGAGCCTCGGCTCCCCACGGGAGCAAAAAAAATTCCGAACCGGCCGAAACCCGCCGAACCGCGGGACGAAAAGGGCCGCCGCCCCAGAGGCGAACGAACCCCGAATCACCCCCGGACCCACTTCCGGGCAGTGTAAGGATTTTTAGCGAACGAGCGTCACGCTGTCAAGAACAAAATGCGCACTGTCGAAGGCCTTCCGTTCGCTCGCGCCGCCGCGCGAACGCGCCTTGCACCGCGCCCTTCCCTGTCTAGGCTGGCGGAAGGGGAAAACGCCATGGACGCGAAGCGCTGGGTTATCGTCGCTGCCGCCGCCGTCGCGCTGGTCGCCGCGGCCGGCCTCGCCGCCTGGTTCCTGCTGGGAGGGCGCGGCACCGACGGCGCCGAGAACGGCCTGTTCGCGAACGATTGCTGCGGCACCGTCCGCCTCGCGGGCGGCACGCTGGCGGTCAACGACATGCAGAAAGTGCGCTACACGATCGGCCGCGACGCCAAGGGCGCCTACGTCCTCCCCGCTTATTATGTCGGCGCCGTCGAGGACCAGGGCTTTGAAGTCGACGGCACGAGGCCGGCGCTGAAGCTCCGCCTCGACCGCCTGCCCCACCCCAATGCGCTCAACCTCTACGCCGGCCGCATCACCTACGTCTTCCACCGCGACGACCGCCCGCGGCGGCGCTGACGCGGACCGCCCGCGGCCGGGGCCCCGCTCCACTTTTGCATCGCCCGCCGCGAGGGCCTGAAGCGCTGTCGGAGCGATCCGGCGAGGGGACAGTCACAGTGACTGTCCCCGCTCAGAAGCTCCGCAGGGGACGGGCCGCCGAGCGCCCGCCTTGCGTCCGTCGGCAGCCCTCCGCTAGGTCTCGGAAAAACCGGGGAGAAATGTCGATGCGTCCTGTCTCGCGCGCCGCGCCTGCCGCCGCCGCCCTGCTCGCCCTCATCGCCGCAGCGCCGCCTCCGCCGCCTGCCGCCGCGCCCGGCGACGTCCTGTGCGTGCACGTCATGACCGAGACCCTGGCGCTGGCGAAGACCCGTCCGGGCGTCCCGGCGGACGCGGTGTCGCGGATGGAAAGCGCCGTCGCCTTCTTCGTCGGCGCCGCCAACGCCCGTCTCGACGACGACGCCCTGATGCGCGGCTTCAGGGAAGCGGCAACCACCTTCGCCGCCGCGGACCGCCTCCAGCTCTTCCAGGCCTGCGACGCCCGCTTCACCGCCGGCCTCCGCCGGGCGCAGGACATGGTGCACCGGTCGGTGGGCGGGGCGGAGGGCGGGGCGCCCAAGCCCTGAGCCCTCCGCGCCGGACGCCGCCATCTCAGTTTCGAGAGCTCGTGTCCGTGCGGCCTCTCATCCCAGGATGCCCGCCAATCGTGGCCGCGTCCCGCTGCAGCGTCGCCATGCCGGCCTCGCCCGCCGTGAACGTCGCCAGCTCGTGGTCGGAATCCGAAGCCTGACTTGAACGCTGAAGCGCCGGCAAGCGGGGCGACCCTCTCCTCCAACCGCGGCCCCCAAACAAGTACCACGTTTTGGGGTCACCCACCGCCCCCCACACTCGCGCCCGACCGCCGGCTCCTCACCACCCGCGCCACCCGCAGCGTCGCCTCCGCCAGCATCGCCGCCACCGACAGTGGCAGGCCGAAGAAGGGGATCATGAGCAGGGGGTTGTCGGGGCCGCTCGCCGGGAACAGGAACAAGGCGGCGAGGAAGAAGATGAGGCCGCCGGCGAAGGCGACGAGGCGGGCGAGCGGCCGGGCGGCGAGGAGGAGCAGCGCCGGGACGAGGGTCAGCGGCCAGAAGTGCAGCACCACGGCGGCGGCGGCGTCGATCAGCTCCATGCGCCAAGCCTAGGCCGGCCGCGGCGGCGCCGCCACCCTTGCATCAAGCCGCGCGAGGGCTAGAAGCGCCGGCAGGCGGGGCGCCCCTCTGCTAATCCGGGGCCCCCGCAAAGTAGCACTTTGTGGGGAACCCATCGGGGCCCCCAAACAAGTACCACTTTTTGGGGATCGTTTTCATGGCCGCCACGCCCACCGCCTATCCGATCGTCGACCACGCCTATGACGTCGTCGTCGTCGGCGCGGGCGGGTCGGGCTTGCGGGCGACGATGGGGGCGGCGGAGCGGGGGCTGAAGACCGCCTGCGTCACCAAGGTGTTCCCGACGCGCTCGCACACGGTCGCGGCGCAGGGGGGGATCGCGGCGTCGCTCGGCAATATGGGGCCGGACCACTGGACCTGGCACATGTACGACACCGTCAAGGGGTCGGACTGGCTCGGGGACCAGGACGCGATCGAATATCTGGTGCGCGAGGCGCCGGCGGCGGTCTACGAATTGGAGCATGCCGGCGTGCCTTTCTCGCGCACGGCGGAGGGGAAGATCTATCAGCGCGCCTTCGGCGGCATGATGCAGAATATGGGCGAGGGGCCGCCGGCGCAGCGGACCTGCGCGGCCGCCGACCGCACCGGCCACGCGATGCTGCATGCGCTCTACCAGCAGTCGCTCAAATATGACGCCGACTTCTTCATCGAATATTTCGCGCTCGACCTCATCATGGACGGGGGCGAGTGCCGGGGGGTGCTGGCCTTGTGCCTCGAGGACGGTTCGCTCCACCGCTTCCGCAGCCATGCGACGGTGCTGGCGACGGGCGGCTACGGCCGCGCCTATTTCTCGGCGACCTCGGCGCATACGTGCACCGGCGACGGCAATGCGATGGTGCTGCGCGCCGGGCTGCCGCTGCAGGACATGGAGTTCGTCCAGTTCCACCCGACCGGCATTTACGGGGCGGGGGTGCTGATCACCGAGGGCGCGCGCGGCGAGGGGGGCTATCTCACCAATTCCGAGGGCGAGCGCTTCATGGAGCGGTACGCCCCCTCGGCCAAGGATCTCGCCTCGCGCGACGTCGTCTCCCGCTCGATGGCCATGGAGATCCGCGAGGGCCGCGGCGTCGGCAAGGACAAGGACCACATTTTTCTTCATCTGGACCACATAGACTCAAAGATTCTGGCCGAAAGACTCCCTGGAATTACTGAGACAGGGAAGATCTTTGCTGGCGTAGACTTAACGCGGCAGCCGCTTCCCGTCGTTCCTACCGTCCATTACAATATGGGCGGGATCCCGACCAATTATCATGGCGAGGTGGTGACGCTGCGGGACGGCAATCCGGACGCGGTGGTGCCGGGGCTGTTCGCGGTCGGCGAGGCCGCCTGCGTGTCGGTGCACGGAGCGAACCGGCTCGGGTCGAACAGCCTCATCGACCTCGTCGTGTTCGGCCGCGCGGTGGGACACCGGGTGGGCGACATCCTGAAGCCGGCCGCGCCGCACAAGCCATTGCCGAAGGGCGCGGACGAGTTCGCGATCGGCCGCCTCGACCATTTCCGCTTCGCCAAGGGCGGCAGCCCGACCGCCGAGATCCGCAACCGCATGCAGCGCACGATGCAGGCCGACTGCGCCGTCTTCCGCACCGACAAGACGCTGGAAGAAGGGAAGACGCGCATCGACGAGGTGTACCGCCAGATGGAGGACATCGCCGTCACCGACCGATCGCTCGTGTGGAACACGGATCTCGTCGAAACCCTCGAGCTCGACAATTTGATCGGCCAGGCGGTGGTGACGATGCATTCGGCGGCGAACCGCAAGGAAAGCCGCGGCGCGCACATGCACGAGGACTTCCCCAAGCGGGACGACGCGAACTGGATGAAGCACACCATCGCCTGGTTCGACGGCTGGGGCGGCAAAGGCGGCGGCGTCCGCCTCGATTACCGGCCGGTGCACGACTACACGCTCTCGGACGAGATCGCCTACATCAAGCCCAAGGCGCGGGTGTACTGAGGGGCGCACGCCGCGGCCGTTGGCGGCGGGGGAGGATGAGATGGGCATCGGGCGCATCGCGGCGTTGTTGGTGGCGCTGGTCGCCGTGCCGACCAGTGCGGCACCCTCCGGCTATACGCTGATCCCCGGCAGCTTCCCGTCGGGAAGGCAGCCGGACGGGAACAGCATCGTCATCGACGCGCCGGCGGGGCTGATCGTCGTCGACACCGGCCGGCACCCGCAGCACCGGGAGAAGATCCTGGCCTATGCGAAATCGCGCGGCCGGCCGATCGCGGCGATCGTGAACTCGCACTGGCACCTCGACCATACCGGGGGCAACGCGGCCCTGCGCCGCGCCTTTCCCCGCGCCGACGTTTATGCGAGCCGCGCCGTGGAGGGGGCGTTGACCGGCTTCCTCGCCCGCAGCCGCAAGGATGCCGAGGCGTTCCTCGCGTCCGGACGCGCAAGTCCGCAACAGGCGGCGGAGATGAGGGGCGACTTCGCGACGATGGACGATCGCGCGGCGCTGATGCCGACCGTGCCGGTGGTCCGGTCGCAGCGGCGGCGGGTGGCGGGTCGGCTCCTCCACGTCAACCTCGCCCGCCACGCAGCCACCGAGGGGGATGTGTGGCTGTACGATTCCGAGGCACGGGCCGTGGTGGCGGGCGACCTGGTCGTCGCTGCGGTCCCGTTCCTCGATACGGCCTGCCCCGACGGGTGGCGAAAGGCGCTTGGCGACATCGCGCGAACGCCGTTCACCACGCTCTTTCCGGGGCATGGCGCACCGATGACGCACGGCCAGTTCGACCTTTGGCGCCGCGCCTTCGACAATCTGCTCGACTGCTCCGCGTCGGCGCGCGCCGATGACGACTGCAAGGCCGGCTGGATGCGCGACGCGGCGCCCTTTGTGGCGGCCGAGGACACGGGGCGCGTCGAGGGCTTGCTCGATTACTACCTCAAGACTCGGCTTCGATCACCCGCCGGCCGCCGCGAGTATTGCGCCGGCTGACCGTGCGTCCGTGCAGCCGCGGTGCAGGCGGCGAGGTCATCTTCTGCACACCTCTCGGGAGGGGATTGTTGGGTGATCGAGACCGCTTGACCGATCGGCTTTCCCGGCCGCCAGAAGGCGCGACAGGAGGACGCGCATGAGCATCATCTCCCCCAATCGGTCGCCGTCGGTGAAGCTTGCCTTGGCGATCGTCATCGGCCTCGTTCTGTCGGTGCCGCTCTTTTCCGTGTGGCTGATGGTCTACGACCGGGAGCATCAGTCGGCGCAGGCCAAAGCGAGCATCG
Source organism: Alphaproteobacteria bacterium (assembly GCA_019239415.1). GTDB lineage: Bacteria > Pseudomonadota > Alphaproteobacteria > Sphingomonadales > Sphingomonadaceae > Allosphingosinicella. Next base: position 16,920 of record JAFAZW010000049.1, on the reverse strand, counting down.
CGGAAGGCTGGGGTGGGCCGCAGACGCTCGCCGGCCCACTGCTCGTTATTCCGTACCGCACCCAGGTCACGGAGAACGCGGTCGAGAACGGCAAGGCGGTGGTTCACACCCGCGAGGTCTGGCAACGGCTCACCCTCTCGCCGGAGACGGTGTCGCTCGCGACCGACATGCGTCCGGACCTGCGCAAACGCTCGATCTACGAGGTCGTCGTCTACGAGGCGGCGGTCCGCGGGAAGGCGCGCTTCGCCATGCCGGCGGACCTCTCCCGCTTCGGCGTCGCGGCGGGCGACCTGGCGCTGGACCGTGCCGAGCTGCATTTCGGCGTCAGCGACGCGCGTGGTCTCGGCCCCAATCCGACGATCGTCGCCGGCGGGCAGGCGCTGCGGCTGCAGCCGGGCGGGGGCACCGCCGCGACGGGCGGTGGGGGGTTCTTCTCCTGGATCGACGCGCGAAGCCTCGCGACGACGCCGATGCCGGTCAACTTCGCCTATGTCGTGCGCGGCAACGGCAGCCTCTCGCTGGCGCCGGACGCGGGCGAGACGCTGTGGCAGCTGCGCTCGACCTGGTCGAGCCCCTCCTTCCAGGGCGGCTTCCTGCCGGCCGATCGGTACGTCGGCGACCATGGCTTCGACGCCCGCTACCGGATCGGCAACCTCGCTTTAGGCCGTTCGCTGGTCTCCACCTCGGCGAGCGGCGAGCGTAAGGACGATCCCGCGGGCGCCGACGCTGCCAGCCGCCAGGCGGGCGTCAGCCTCATTCAGCCGGTGGATGTTTATTCGCAGGTGAATCGCGCCGCCAAATACGGCTTCCTGTTCATAGGCTTCACCTTCACCGCCTTCCTGCTGTTCGACCTGATCGGCGGCGTGCGGGTCTCCGGCGTCGAATATCTGCTCGTCGGCGCAGCCCTCGTCCTCTTCTTCGTGCTGCTCCTCGCCTTCGCCGAGGTGATCGGCTTCACGCCGGCCTATCTGGTCGCGGCCGGCGCGATCGTGGGGCTGGAGACGGCCTATTCGGCGGCGGTGCTCGGCAGCTGGCGGCGCGCGACCTTCATCGGCGCCCTGTTGGGCGCGCTCTACGTGATCCTCTACGTGCTGCTGAGCCTCGAAGCCTTCTCGCTGCTCATCGGCTCACTGATGCTGTTCGCGGCGCTCGCGGCGGTCATGTACCTGACTCGCAACCTCAACTGGGGCGCCAAGGCCGAGGTGGAGGCGCAGGCCTAGCCGGCGACGGCGAGCAGGGCCTCGCGCACCTTCGCCATGTCGCGGGCGAAGGCCTCGGAGAGGGCGGCGGCATCGAGCGCCGCCCTCTCCACGATCTGGCCCATCGACAGCCCGATGCGGAGCGTCGCGCCCCAGCCGCCGCCGGCGAGGGGCACGCACTTGACGGGTTGGCCGAGGCGGACGCCGTGGCCGAGCAGGGCCTTGTGCCAGCGGGTCGCGTCCTCGAAGCGCGCGGCGCCGCCGCCCAGGCCGGTGAGGTCGAGGGTCGAGAGGGTGCGCATTTCGATCGGGTGCGCGTTCGCGGCGTCCCGTTCGCCGCCGGCATAGGGGGCAACGCGGCGCGCCGGCGTCCGCTCGACGATCTCCTCGCGCACGGCGTGGTGGAAGGCGAGGATGACGCGGGTTACGGCCTCGTCCGGGAGGCGCCGAAACCGTTCCAGCTCGAAGATCGAGGCTTCGAGCCGGAGGAGCAGGCCGAGGTTTGCGCTCGCGTCGAGCCGCTCCGCGCCCGGCCAGCCCTGCGGCCATTCGCTGCGGCGGAAGATGGCGGCCAGGCCCTCGGCCAGCGGCGCGGCGGCCTTGCGGTAGCAGGCGGGGACCAGCGCGAAGCCGCTGAACGGCGGACCGCCCATGAACTTCGAGCCGGTGACGAAGACAATCGCGTCCCGGGCCAGATAGTCGGCGATCGCCGCGGGCGTGATCCGCGCCTGGCACGCGTCGACGACGAAGCTCGCCGCGGCGCCATGGCTGGCGCGCAGCCCGTCGAGATCGTCCGGCAAGGGGAGGATCAGCCCCGTCTTCGAGCCGTGAACGACATGGACGACGGCATGGCGGTCGCCCCTGGCGGCGGCGGCGACAGCCGCGTCGACCGCGGCGGCGATGTCCGGCGAGGGGCGGGCGCGGCCCTCGCTGTCGCGAACGGGGACGTCGATCATCTCGACCCGCGGTCCGCCGAGCCCCGGCACCGGCCGGCCCGCTTCCGTCGCCACGCCGAGGGCGGTGCTTTCCGCGAAATGGCGGCCATGCGCCGAATGGATGCAGCCGCTGCCAACCTCGTCGGCGCCGAGCAGGATATTGTGAGTGCCCCCGGCGGCCCGGTCGGCGACGCAGGCGAGGGCGACATATTCGAGGTCGGTCCCCGACGGCGCGAAGACGATCTCCACCGCGTCCGAAAGCGCGTAGGCGCGGCGGAGGCGGCGGCGCAGCGCCTCGAGCCGGTCGCGATACCCCTCCGGCGATAGGGTGCCGCCAAGCTCCGCCAGCACCCGCTCCGCCTCGGCATAAGCGGCCGCCGAGATGTCGTTCGCGGTCGAGGAGGCATAAGCGACAATGTCGCGCGGCCGCGGCGCCGAATGGTAGCGATTGAGGCCGCTCGCCGGATCGAGGAGGAGGCGCGCGTCGCCGCCGGTCGTCATGAGCCGCGCCGCCTCGCCGATCGCCTCCGCCATTTCGCCTCCCGCCCTTGGCCTCCTGCCCGCCTGCCACTATGGCCGCGGCGCGCATTCCTCAAGGCAAGGCCGCAGCGTGACCGCGATCCGTCCCCTCACGATCCCCGACGAGGCGAAGCAGCGCCTCCGCATCCTGTTCATCGCCAAGCATGCTCTGTGGGAAGGCGGCCTGCACCCGGAGGACGGCAACCATGCCCTCTACCATGTCGAGGTTCGGGAGATATTGCGCGGGCTCGGGCTGAACCTGCAGGTCGCGAACAGCTACGACGTGCTGTTCGACAAGCCGGACGTCGACTTCGTCTTCCCGCTGCTCAACCGCGGCGGCTTCCTCAATTCCGAGATGATGCTGCCCTTGCTTTGCACCCGGGCCGGCATTCCCTTCCTGGGCGCGAGCCCGATCCTGCGCGGCCTCGCCGACGACAAGCACCTCTCGAAGCTTGCCGCGGCGGCGCGCGGGCTGCCGACCGCGCCTTGGACGATCTACCGCCGCGGCGCCCCGGTGACGGAGGAGAAATGTCCCGCGGGGAAGCGGCTGGTGATCAAGCCCAACGCCTCCTCGGCGAGCTGGGGCGTGCGCGACGCCTTCGACTGGCCGGGCGTCGAGGCCGCCGTCGCGGCCATCCACGCCGAAGGTCATGACGCGATCGTCGAGCCGTTCCTGACCGGCAGCGACGTCGAGGTGCCCGTGATCACCGTCGAGGGCGAACCGGTCGTGCTGCCGATGCTGATGTTCGAGCAGGCCGACCCGACCCATCTCCGCACCTATTACGAGAAGCGCGACCTCGTCGAGCGGCGGCAGAAATACCGGCTGGTGCCGTTCGAGGATGCGCGCTGGATGCCCGCGATCGCTGATTACACCCGCCGCATCGCCGAGGAATTCCGGCCGTTCGATTACGGCCGCTACGAATTCCGCCTCGACCGGGAGAAAGGCGAGCTCAACTTCCTCGAGCTGAACCTCAACGCCAACCTCTGGTCGCAGAAAGTCTACGGCCGCGCCGCGCAGCTCGCCGGCATTACCCAGGAGCAGCTGATCGAGACCATCCTCGCCGAAAGCCTGCGCCGCCACGGCCTCCTGTAGGGGACACGTACTTTTTCGCGAAAAAGTACGTGTCCCCATTGCGAGGGTGCCGGTTGAGCCGGGGCGGGCGAGCCGCTATCGCGCGTCCCAAGCAAAGGATCGATCGATGGCCGAGTTCGCCCTTCCCAAGAACAGCCGCATCCAGGCGCGCGGCAAGACCTACCGGATCGAGGGCGCGGCGGAGCGGGTGCGACGGTTCCGCATCTACCGCTACGATCCCGACACCGGCGAGAATCCGCGCTACGACACGTTCGAGCTCGATCTCGACCGGACCGGCCCGATGGTCCTCGACGCCCTCCTCAAGATCAAGAACGAGATCGATCCGACGCTGACCTTCCGCCGCTCGTGCCGCGAGGGCATCTGCGGCTCCTGCTCGATGAACATCAACGGCAGGAACGGCCTCGCCTGCACCACGGCCATCGAGGATTACAAAGGCGAGATCCGGATCACGCCGCTGCCCCACATGGACGTGATCAAGGACCTGGTGCCGGACTTCACCCACTTCTTCGCCCAATATGCGTCGATCGAGCCCTGGCTGAAGACCAAGACGCCGGCGCCCTCGGGCAAGGAGCGGCTGCAGTCGCCGGAGGATCGGGCGAAGCTCGACGGCCTCTACGAGTGCATCCTGTGCGCCTGCTGCTCCTCGTCCTGCCCGAGCTATTGGTGGAACTCGGACAAGTTCCTGGGCCCCGCCATCCTCCTCCAGGCCTATCGCTGGCTCGCCGACAGCCGCGACGAGCTGACCGGCGAGCGATTGGATGAACTCGAGGATCCGTTCCGCCTCTACCGCTGCCACACGATCATGAATTGCGCGAACGTCTGCCCCAAGGGCCTGAACCCGGCCAAGGCGATCGCCGAGACCAAGAAGCTGCTGGTGGAGCGGGCGGTGTGACGCCAGGCGTCATCCCGGCGAAAGCCGGGATCTCATGGAGACTCGCCACGGCCTCCCGAAGGGAGATCCCGGCTTCCGCCGGGATGACGGAGGATTGACCGAACGCTCCCGCCACCCGCTCATCCGCCACGCGCCGGACCCGGACCATCCCGGCTGGTGGACATGGGACCTGCCCGACGAGCGCCGCTACAACGCGACCATCGGCAAGCTCCTCGTGCGCGGCGAAGGGGAGGGGCGGGCGCGATGCCGGATGTTCCCCGACGAGCGGCAGGCCAATCTGGGCGACGTCGTCCATGGCGGGGCGATTCTCACCTTCGTCGACATGGCGATGTTCGCCGGCGGCTATGCGGCGGGCGCGGCGATCGGGCCGGCGGTGACGCTGGACTTGTCCGCGCATTTCCTCTCCGCGGCCAGGCTCGGCGCGCCGCTCGACTGTGCCGTCGAGGTATTGCGCGAGAGTCGCAACCTCGCGGTCATGCGCGGTCTCGTCGAACAGGAGGGCGAGACGGTCGCCGCCTGGTCCGGCACGCTCCGGAAGCTGTCGCGGCGGTGACGTCGGTCTCCACGCGCTACCGGGAGCTTCTCGACACCGGGGAATTGCGGCCCGATGAAGATCAGGAGCGTGCCGCGGCCGTGCTCGATCGCGTCGCGGCCGAGCTTTCCCGCAAGCCGAAGCGAAATCTCCTCGCCCGGCTCGCCGGCCGCCGGCCGGAACCGGTCCGCGGCGTCTACCTCTGGGGCGGCGTCGGGCGCGGGAAGTCGATGCTGATGGATCTCGCCTTCGCCGCGGTGGAGGAGCCCAGGAAACGCCGCGTCCACTTCCACGAGTTCATGCTCGAAGTGCACGAGCGGCTGCGCGTCGAGCGCCTGAAGGAGGAGGGGGATCCGATCCCGTCGCTCGCCGAGGCGATCGCGGCCGAGGCGCGGCTCCTCGCCTTCGACGAGATGGTGATCAACAACAGCGCGGACGCGATGATCCTCTCGCGCCTCTTCTCGCACCTCCTGGCGGAGGGCGTGACGGTCATCGCCACGTCGAACCGGCCGCCGCGGGACCTCTATCTCGGCGGCCTCAACCGGGAGCTGTTCATTCCTTTCATCGAGCTGGTCGAGCGGGAGATGGACGTCGTGGCGCTGAACGGCCCCACGGATTTCCGCCTACATCGCCTCGGCGGCATGCCGACCTGGTACGTGCCGAACGGCCCCGCCGCGACGGCGGCGCTCAGCGATGCCTTCTTCCGCCTGACCGACTTCTCGGTCGAGGATCGGGCCAAGGTCCCCTCCGGGGACATTCCCGTCCCGGGCGGCCGCACCCTCCACGTCCCCAAGAGCCTGAAGGGGGTCGCCGTCTTCTCGTTCAAGCGCCTGTGCGGGGAAGCGCGCGGCGCGGCGGATTACCTGGCGGTCGCACGGCGGTACCACAGTGTCATCCTCGTCGGCATTCCGGTCATGGGACCCGAGAACCGCAACGAGGCGGCGCGCTTCGTGACGCTGGTCGACGAGCTTTACGAGCACAAGGTCAAGCTGCTCGCCGCAGCCGACGCCGAGCCCCAGGGGCTCTACCCGGCCGGCGACGGCGCGTTCGAATTCCAACGCACCGTCTCGCGCCTCGTCGAGATGCAGTCGCAGGACTATCTCGCCGCCGGCCACGGCGAGGAAGGTTGACGCCGGACCGGCGCGGGTCCAGCTTCCGCCGCGTTTTTCGGCAGGGGGATTGCATGCGTCTTGGACTCGCGCTCGGCTTCGGCCTGCTCGCCACCGCGGCCGTCGCCGCCGAGCCGGCCGATCCGTGGCAGGCGAAGGCGCGGGCGATCTACAGCCATGCGGTCGAGGTGCCGACCGTCGCCGGGCGCGGTAAGGTGCCGGAGCTCGCCCGCTGGCTGGCGGATCAGTATCGCGCCGCGGGCTGGGCCGAGGCCGACATCCACGTCCTTCCCTACAATGCCGCGCCCGGCAACGACACGGCGGGGCTGATCGTGCGCTGGCCCGCGGCCAGGCCGTCGGGCAAGAAGCCGATCCTGCTGATGGCGCATATGGACGTCGTCGAGGCGAAGCCCGAGGACTGGTCGCCGGGGCTCGACCCGTTCACGTTCACCGAGAGAGACGGCTATTTCTACGGGCGCGGGACGAGCGATATCAAGGAGGGTGTCGCCGCCGTCACCACCGCCCTCCTCAAGCTCAAGGCGGCGGGCTTCCAGCCGACGCGGGACATCGTCGTCCTCTTCACGGGCGATGAGGAGACGACCGGCGTCGGCGCCCGCCTCGGCGCCACGGAATGGCGGCGGTGGACCGATGCGGAGTTCGGCCTCAATTCGGACGGCGGGGGCGGCGGCTTCACCGCCGACGGCAAGCCGCTCGGCTTCGCGCTGCAGACGGCCGAGAAGACCTTCTCGATGTACACCTTCACCGTCAGGAACCGCGGCGGCCACAGCTCGCGCCCCCGGCCCGACAACGCCATCTACCAGCTCGCCCACGCGCTGGAGCGGCTCGAAGCCTATCGCTTCACGCCGATGCTGAACGAGACCACGCGCGCCTATTTCTCGGTGCGCGAGAAGGGTGAGAAGGGGCCGCTCGGCGACGCGATGCGCGCCTGGCTTGCCAATTCGAACGACGGCCGGGCCGCCGACGCCATCGAGGCGTCGCCGACCGAGGTCGGCCTCACCCGTACCCGCTGCGTCGCGACGCGGCTCGAAGGCGGCCATGCGGACAATGCCCTGCCTCAGCTCGCCCGGGCGACCGTCAACTGCCGGATCATGCCGGGCACCGAGCCCGCCGCCGTCCGCGACGAGCTGCAGCGCGTCGTCGCCGATCCCGGGGTCGTCGTCGAGCGGACCGACAATCAGGCGATGTCCCTCGCCTCGCCGCTGCGGCCGGACGTGGTCGGCGCCTACACCGCCGCCGTCCACAAGAGGCACCCGGACTCGCCGATCATGCCGGAGATGAGCACCGGCGCCAGCGACGCGCGCCCGTTCCGGGTCGCGGGCATCCCGATCTACGGCGTCGACGGCAGCTGGGGCGTCATCCCCGACGACGAGCGCGCTCACGGCCGCGACGAGCGGCTGCCGGTCAAGGCCTTCTACGAGGATATCGACCATTGGGTCGACATGGTGACGATGCTCGCCGGCAAATGAGGCGGGGAAAGGGGGTAGCATGATCGTTGCGACGACGGAGAATCTGCCGGGCTACAGGGTCGTCGAGACGCTGGGGCAGGTGTTCGGGGTGGTGGTGCGCAGCCGCGGCCTGGGCGGCAACATCGCCGCGGCGGTGCGCTCGCTCGGCGGCGGCGAGATCAAGGAATATACCAGCCTCGTCGAGGACACACGGCGCCATGCCATCGACCGGCTGGTGCAGAACGCGACCCTGATGGGCGCCGACGCGGTGGTGATGATGCGCTTCGATTCCGGCGAAATCGGCCAGACGATGAGCGAGGTCGTCGCCTACGGCACGGCCGTCCGCATCGCGGCGGCGGAGGCGCAATGATGCTCCGCAACGCGATCGTCGGCGCCTTCGGCGTCGTCTTCCTGCTCTGCCTGTGGGGCGCGGCGCAGGGCAACGCGCCCTGGGGTGCGCCGCTCGTCTTCGGCGTGCTGGTCGCGGCTTTGGTGTTCGAACGGCGGCGCTACTCGGCGCAGGCCGGCGCCGACCCACGCGAGCCGCTGGCGCCGACCCGGGAGCGCTTCATCGACCCGGAGAGCGGCCGCCCGGTGCAGGTCTGGACCAACGCCCGCGGCGAGCGCCGCTACGTCGAGGAGCCCCCCGCGGGGGCGTAGGACGGAAGAAAGCGGGTGACCTGTCAGAAGGCGTCATGCCGGACTTGATCCGGCATCCACCTTCTTCCCGCGAAGTCTCCAGGAAGTAGGCCCCGGATCAAGTCCGGGGTGACGGTGGAAGTGCCCGGTTGCCCCTCCCGCGCGAGGGGTCTAGGGGGTCGCCACGTCTCGCGGCCGTCTCCTCGCGGCCGGACCCCGGTTGCACATGGAAAGGAATGAGAGTCGCATGGCTCGGAAGAAGATCGCCCTGATCGGCGCCGGCATGATCGGCGGCACCCTGGCCCACCTGGCCGGATTGCGGGAGATGGGCGATATCGTCCTCGTCGACGTCGCCGAGGGCATCCCCCAGGGCAAGGCGCTCGACATCGCCCAGGCCGCGCCGGTCGAAGGGTTCGACGCGCAGCTTGTCGGCACCAACGATTATGCCGACATCGCGGGCGCTGACGTCTGCATCGTCACGGCCGGCATCGCCCGCAAGCCCGGCATGAGCCGCGACGACCTGCTCGGCATCAACTTGAAGGTGATGAAGGCGGTCGGCGAGGGCATCAAGGCGCACGCGCCGGACAGCTTCGTCATCTGCATCACCAATCCGCTCGACGCGATGGTCTGGGCGCTCCGCGAATTCTCCGGCCTCCCGCACCACCGCGTCGTCGGCATGGCGGGCGTGCTGGACTCGGCGCGCTTCCGCCACTTCCTCGCCGAGGAGTTCAACGTCTCCGTCGAGGACGTCACCGCTTTCGTGCTCGGCGGCCACGGCGACACGATGGTGCCGGTGCCGGCCTATTCGACGGTCGCGGGCATCCCCATCCCCGACCTCATCAAGATGGGCTGGTCGACCCAGGAGAAGATCGACGCCATCGTCAAGCGCACCCGCGGCGGCGGCGGGGAGATCGTCGCGCTGCTGAAGACCGGCTCGGCCTATTACGCCCCGGCGACCAGCGCGATCGCGATGGCCGAGAGCTTCCTCAAGGACAAGAAGCGCGTCCTCCCCGCCGCGGCCTATCTCGAAGGCCAGTACGGCGTCGACGGCCTCTATGTCGGGGTGCCGATCGTGATCGGCGCTGGTGGCGTCGAGCGCATCGTCGAGATTGAACTGGACGAGACGGCCAAGGCGAACTTCGAAGTGTCGGTCGAGGCGGTGAAGGAACTGCTCGAAGCGTGCAGGAACATCGATGAATCGCTTCGGTAGGGGAGCCCTCGCAGCGGTCGCCCTGGCGATGGCCGGCAGGGCTTCCGCCCAAAGCGTCGATGTGGCGCCGGCCGAGCCGACGGCGATCGCGGCAGCGGCGGCCTCCTGCGCAGCGGCCTTGTCGGGCGCCGGCGTGGACGAACGGCGCCTGGCCGCCGCCGGCTGGCGCCGGGCGGTGACCGACGCGGGCGCGACGCCCGCGCAGGCATCCCTGAGGATCTATGTGCGCGGCGACGTCGTCCTGCTGCTCACGCCGGATGCCATCAAGGGTGTCGTCGACGATTGCTATCTCACCGCCCGCATCGCGTCGGCGCAGGTTTATCCGCGAGTGGTCGCGGCCATGCGCGCCACCTTCGGCGACAAGCCGGCGAAGCAGGACGAGGCCATCGTCAGCTGGACGGTCGCCGACCGCAAGACCGTCCAGATCATGCCGACCGGCAGGCCGTCGGTACCCGCCGTGAAGATCACGGTGGTCAACCTCCCCAAGGAGAAGTGATGTCGATCCTCGTCAATGCGGAAACGAAGGTCATCACCCAGGGCTTCACCGGGAAGCAGGGCACCTTCCATACCGAGCAGGCGATCGCCTACGGTACCAAGGTGGTCGGCGGCACCTCCCCGGGAAAAGGCGGTTCGACCCATCTCGGCCTCCCCGTCTTCGACACGGTGCAGGAGGCGCGGGAGGCGACCGGCTGCGACGCCTCGGTGATCTACGTGCCGCCGCCCGGCGCGGCCGACGCGATCCTGGAGGCGATCGACGCCGAGGTGCCGCTCATCGTCTGCATCACCGAGGGCATTCCGGTGCTCGACATGGTGCGGGTGAAGCGGGCGCTCACCGGCTCGAAGTCGCGGCTGATCGGCCCCAATTGCCCGGGCGTGCTGACGCCGGGCGAGTGCAAGATCGGCATCATGCCCGGCAACATCTTCAAGAAGGGCTCGGTCGGCGTCGTCAGCCGCTCCGGCACCCTCACCTACGAGGCCGTGTTCCAGACGACCAACGAGGGTCTCGGCCAGACCACCGCCGTCGGCATCGGCGGCGATCCGGTGAACGGCACCAACTTCATCGACGTGCTGGAGCTCTTCCTCGCCGACCCGGAGACGAAGTCGATCATCATGATCGGCGAGATCGGCGGCTCGGCGGAGGAGGAGGCGGCACAGTTCCTCCGCGACGAGGCGCGGGCCGGCCGGTCGAAGCCCGTCGTCGGCTTCATCGCCGGCCGCACCGCCCCGCCGGGCCGGCGGATGGGTCATGCCGGCGCCATCGTCTCCGGCGGCAAGGGCGGGGCGGAGGACAAGATCGCCGCGATGGAAGCGGCTGGCATTCGCGTCAGTCCGAGCCCATCTGAGCTTGGAACGACATTGAAGGCGCTCCTGAACGGCTGAGGGACCGGCGCGCGTTTCGCTGGTAAGGAATCGTCACCCGGACTTGATCCGGGGTCCACCTTCTTCTTACCGGGGTTGGAAAAGAAGGTGGATGCCGGAACTGGGTTCTCATCAAAGTAGTACTTTGATGGGTTCCCGCCGTCCGGCATGACGAGATTTGAGCTGAAGAGACGTGGCGCGCGGCAGCTAGTGACGAGGTTTGCAGTGGATTATCTGACCGGCGAACGCGAACAGGGGCCGAGCTGGGCGCGACCGAACTGGCCGCTCGTCGAGCTGGACGAGGTCAATGCGGGCCTGGACCCGACGCAGATGGAGATCGCGCCGGTCGCGGCCAAGGCGAAGCAGGCGGCGGTCCAAGCGGGGCGCAGCGAAGCGGAAGTCGAGCAGGCGGCGAAGGATGCCATCCAGGCGTGGATGCTGATCCGCACCTACCGGGTGCGCGGCCATCTCGCGGCCGACCTCGATCCGCTCGGCCTCGCCAAGCGCGAGCTGCCGGCCGAGCTCAGCCCCGAGGCGCACGGCTTCACCGCCGCCGACTTCGACCGGCCCATCTATCTGGGCGGCACGCTGGGCTTCGAATGGGCGACGCTCCGGCAGATCGTGCCGGTGCTGCGGGCGAATTATTGCGGCAAGGTCGGCCTCGAGTACATGCACATCAACGACCTGGAGGAGCGCCGCTTCCTCCAGGCGCGGATGGAGGGCCGCGACGCCGAGATCCGCTTCACCCCGGAGGGCAAGCAGGCGATCCTCGCCAAGGTGATCGAGGGCGAGCAGTGGGAGAAATTCCTCGCCCGCAAATATGTCGGCACCAAGCGGTTCGGGCTCGACGGCGGCGAATCGATGATCCCGGCCCTCGAGGCGGTGATCAAATATGCCGGCCTCGCCGGGGTCGAGGACATGATCCTGGGCATGGCCCATCGCGGGCGCCTCAACGTCCTCGCCAACGTCATGGGCAAGCCGTATCGCGCCATCTTCTCCGAGTTCGCCGGCGGCGCGACCAACCCTGCCGACGTGGGCGGCTCGGGCGACGTCAAATATCATCTCGGCACCTCGTCCGACCGCGAGTTCGACGGGATTAAGGTCCACCTCTCCCTGCTCCCCAATCCCAGCCACCTCGAGGCGGTGAACCCGGTCGTGCTCGGCAAGGCGCGGGCGCAGCAGGTGGCGCGGGACGACGAGCACGGCAACACGGTCCTCCCCGTCCTGCTCCACGGCGACGCCGCCTTCGCCGGCCAGGGCATCGTCGCCGAGATCCTCGCTTTCTCCGGCCTGCCCGGCTACGGCACCGGCGGCACCCTTCACTTCATCATCAACAATCAGGTGGGCTTCACCACCTCGCCCCAATTCGCGCGGTCCTCGCCTTACCCGTCGGACATCGCCAAATCGGTCCAGGCGCCGATCCTCCACGTCAACGGCGACGACCCGGAGGCGGTGACCTTCGCCTGCAAGCTGGCGGTCGAGTTCCGCCACGCCTTCCACCGCGACATCGTCATCGACATGTGGTGCTACCGCCGCTTCGGCCACAATGAAGGCGACGAGCCGAGCTTCACCCAGCCGCTGATGTACGATGCGATCCGCAAGCACCCGCCGGTCTCGCAACTCTACGCGAAGCGGCTGGTCGACGAAGGCGTGATCGGCGCCGACTGGCTCGACCGCCACGAGGCGGCCTTCACCGCGCAGCTCGAGGAAGAGTTCGAGGCGGCGAAGACCTATCTGCCCAACAAGGCCGACTGGTTCGAGGGCCGCTGGGCCGGGCTCGGGCGGCCCGACACGCCCGAGACGGAGCGCCGCAACGTCGACACCGCCATTGGCGACGACGTCTACAAGGACGTGGGCCGCATCCTCACCACCGTCCCCGAAGGCCTGAAGGTCCACAAGACGCTGCAGCGGATCATCGACGCGCGCCGCGCCATGTTCGACGGCGGCGAGGGGTTCGACTGGGCGACCGCGGAGGCGCTCGCTTTCGGATCGCTGCTGCGCGAGGGCTCGCAGGTGCGCCTCTCCGGCCAGGACAGCGGCCGCGGGACGTTCAGCCAGCGCCACTCGGTGTGGGTCGACCAGACCGATGCGCACAAATATATCCCGCTCTGCCACGTCGGCCCCGGCCGCTTCGAGGTGCGCGACAGCCCGCTCTCCGAATTCGGCGTGCTCGGCTTCGAGTACGGCTACGCCCTGTCGGACCCGCGCACCCTGGTCCTCTGGGAGGCGCAGTTCGGCGATTTCGCCAACGGCGCGCAGGTGATCGTCGACCAGTTCATCTCGTCCGGCGAGTCCAAGTGGCTGCGCGCCAACGGCCTCGTCATGCTGCTGCCGCACGGCTACGAAGGCCAGGGGCCGGAGCATTCCTCCGCCCGGCCGGAGCGCTACCTGCAGCTCTGCGCCGAGGACAATATGCAGGTTGCGAACTGCACGACGCCGGCCAATTACTTCCACATCCTCCGGCGCCAGATGCACCGCGACTTCCGGAAGCCGCTGATCATCATGACCCCCAAGTCGCTGCTTCGGCACAAGCTCGCCGTGTCGGCCGCGGCGGACTTCCTCGGCGACAGCCATTTCCGCCGGCTCCTGTCGGACACCGCCGGCCCGGCCGACGCCGATGTCCGCCGCCTCGTCCTGTGCTCCGGCAAGATCGCCTACGAGCTGATGGAAGCGCGCGAAAAGGCCGGCGACCGCTCGACCTCGGTCGTGCGCGTCGAGCAGCTCTACCCCTTCCCCGCGGAGCCGCTCGTCGAGCGGCTCAAGCGCCTGCCGAGCCTCGAGGAGGTCGTCTGGGCGCAGGAGGAGCCGAAGAACCAGGGCTATTGGCACTTCGTCGAGGACCCGCTCGAGCTGTGCCTCCACGAGGCCGGCGCGAAGCCGCAGCGGGCGACCTATGCCGGACGCGCCTCCTCCGCCTCGCCGGCGACGGGGCTTGCGAAGCGCCACGCGAGCGAGCAGGCGGAGCTCATCGCGGAGGCGCTCGGCCATCCCACCAACGCCACGCCGCAGCGCAAGGCCGGATAGAAGGATAGTCATGGCCACTGATGTCACCGTCCCGACGCTCGGGGAATCGATCACCGAAGCGACGCTCGGCCAGTGGCTGAAGCAGCCGGGCGACGCCGTGAAGGCGGACGAGCCGGTGGCCAGCCTCGAGACCGACAAGGTCGCGGTCGAGGTGCCTTCGCCGGTCGCCGGCACGATGGGCGAGCAGCTGGTCAAGGAAGGCGACACGGTCGCGGTCGGCGCGCTCATCGCGCGGATCGAGGCGGGCGGCGATGCCGCCGCCGCGGCGAGCGGACAGGCCCCGGCGCCGGCGCCGCCGTCGTCAACGCCCGTGAATCCGGACGGGCCGGGCGAGAATGTCGAGGTGCGCGACGAGGAGGGGGAAGGGAGCGCCCTCACCTTGTCCCCCTCGGTGCGCCGCCTCGTCCTGGAGCTTGGCGTCGACCCCTCGCGCATCCGCGGGACCGGGAAGGACGGCCGCCTCACCAAGGACGACGTCCTCGCCGCGCGCGACCAGAAGGCCGCCGAACCCGTCTCCGCGCCCCCGTCCTCTCCCCCGCCGCCGTCCCCGGCAGCCGCCCCGTCGGGCGCGCGCCGCGAGGAGCGCGTGCGGATGACGCGCCTGCGCCAGACCGTCGCCCGCCGCCTCAAGGAAGCGCAGAATACGGCGGCGATGCTGACGACGTTCAACGACGTCGACATGACCGCGGTCATGGAGGCGCGCAACCGCTACAAGGATCTGTTCGAGAAGAAGCACCAGATCCGCCTCGGCTTCATGAGCTTCTTCGTGAAGGCGGCGGTGCTGGCGGCGAAGGACGTACCCGCGGTCAACGCCTATATCGAGGGCGACGAGATCGTGTACCACGATTATGTCGACGTCTCGGTCGCCGTCTCCGCCCCCAACGGCCTCGTCGTCCCCGTCATCCGCGACGCCGATACATTGAGCTTTGCCGAGATCGAGAAGACGATCGCCGACTTCGGCAAGCGCGCCAAGGCCGGCAGCCTCACCATGGCCGACATGACCGGCGGCACCTTCACCATCTCGAACGGCGGCGTCTTCGGCTCGCTCATCTCGACCCCGATCATCAACCCGCCCCAGTCGGCCGTGCTCGGCATGCACCGCATCGAGGAGCGCCCGGTGGTCCGTGACGGCCAGATCGTCGTCCGGCCGATGATGTACCTCGCCCTCAGCTACGACCACCGCCTCGTCGACGGCCGCGAGGCGGTCACCTTCCTTGTGCGGATGAAGGAAGCGATCGAGGATCCGACGCGGCTTTTGATAGACTTGTAACCGTCGCCCGGCGGAAGCCGGGGCCTCAGGTGGTGGAAGGCACTCACGGTCTTCGCCCCACGAGATCCCGGCTTCCGCCGGGATGACGAAGAGGAAAGAAGAATGGCAGAGACTGAATTCGACGTGATCGTGATCGGGGCGGGCCCCGGCGGCTATGTGGCGGCGATCCGGGCGGCGCAGCTGGGGCTGAAGACGGCCTGCGTCGAGAGCCGGGAGACGCTGGGCGGGACCTGCCTCAACGTCGGCTGCATCCCATCGAAGGCGCTGCTGCACGCGTCCGAGCTGTTCGAGGAGGCGAACCACGGCACCCTGGCGAAGTGGGGCGTCAAGGTCGGCAATGTGGAGCTCGACCTCGACGCGATGCACGCGGGCCGCAAGGAGGCGGTCGGCGGGCTCACGAAGGGCATCGAGTTCCTGTTCAAGAAGAACAAGGTCACCTGGCTGAAGGGGCAGGGCCGCTTCACCGCCAAGGACCGGCTGGACGTCGCCGGCACGGAATACAGCGCGAAGAACTTCGTCATCGCCACGGGCTCGTCGGTGACGCCGCTCCCCGGGGTCGAGATCGACCAGGAGCGGATCGTCGATTCGACGGGGGCGCTGGAGCTGCAGAAGGTGCCAGGCCACCTCGTCGTCATCGGCGGCGGCGTCATCGGTCTCGAGCTCGGGTCGGTCTGGAAGCGGCTCGGCGCCAGGGTCACCGTCGTCGAGTTCCTCGATCAGATCCTGCCGGGCATGGACGGCGAGGTCCGCAAGGAAGCCAACAAGATCTTCAAGAAGCAGGGCTTCGAATTCCGCCTCTCCACCAAGGTTACCGGTGCGGAGCGCACCCGGGACGGCATCAGCCTCACCGTCGAGCCGGCTGCCGGCGGTGCCGCGGAAACGATCGAGGCCGACGTCGTGCTCGTCTCGATCGGCCGGCGCCCCAATACGGACGGGCTCGGCCTCGAAGCCGCCGGTCTCCAGGTCAACAAGCGGGGCCAGATCGAGGTCGACCACGATTTCAGGACCGCCGTGCCCGGCATCTACGCGATCGGCGACGTGACGCCCGGGCCGATGCTCGCCCACAAGGCCGAGGACGAAGGCGTCGCGGTCGCGGAAATCCTCGCCGGGCAGGTGGGGATCGTGAACCACGACGTCATCCCGAGCGTCGTCTACACCTTCCCCGAGATCGCCGGCGTCGGCCTCACCGAGGAGCAGGCGAAGGAGCAGGGCGAGATCAAGGTCGGCAAGTTCCCGATGATGGCCAACAGCCGCGCCAAGACCAACCGCGAGACCGACGGCTTCGTGAAGATCGTCGCCGACGCGCGCTCCGACCGCGTCCTCGGCGTCTGGATGATCGCCTCGGTCGCCGGCACGATGATCGCCCAGGCGGCGCAGGCGATGGAGTTCGGCGCGACCAGCGAGGACATCGCCTATACGTGCCACGCCCACCCGACCCATTCGGAGGCGGTCAAGGAAGCGGCGATGGCGGTAACCGGCAAGCCGATCCACTTCTGATGGGCGGCCTGCGCCCGTTCCATCTGGCATTTCCCGTCCACAGCCTTGAGGCCGCGCGCCAGTTCTGGAGCGAGACGATGGGCTTCCCGGAAGGACGCAGCTCGGACGAATGGGTCGATTTCGATTTTTACGGCCGCCAGATCGTCGCCCATCTCACGCCGGGCGCGGTGGCTGCT
>JAFAZW010000032.1 GCA_019239415.1 Alphaproteobacteria bacterium | reverse complement strand
GTGCAGCACGAGCCGGTGAAGCCGCGATAGCCGAGCGTCGCGGGGATGCCGCCGCGGGTGCGCATCTCGCGATAGACGATGTCGTCGATCTCCTGGGTGGTAACGCCGGGGACGACATGCGGGACGAGGGCGTCGAGCACTTCGGCGGCGGCCCGCCCGGCGCGGCGCATGCCGGCGAAGCCCTCGGGCCCGTGCAGCTTGATCGCGCCGGAACGGGCGGCGGGCGCGGCGGCGTCGGAGACGGCGATATAGTCGGTCATCGCCGCGATATAGGCGAAGGACCGTGAGAAATCACCTGCCGTCGCTGGCGTGAAGTCCTAGGCGCCGCTAAGCCCACGCCATGGCCGAAGAGCGTATCTGGACCGCCGCCCTGCTCGTCATCGGCGACGAAATCCTGTCCGGCCGAACCCAGGACCGCAATGTCGCGCAGGTCGCCAAGTGGCTGAACCTGCAGGGCGTGCGGCTCGCCGAGGTGCGGATCGTGCCCGACGTCGAGGCGCGGATCGCCGAGGCGGTGAACGCGCTGCGCGGCGGGCACGATTATCTCTTCACCACCGGCGGCATCGGCCCGACCCACGACGACATCACCGTCGACTCGATTGCCCGCGCGCTCGGCGTGCCGGTGGTCGTCCATCCCAAGGCGAAGGCGAGCCTGGAAGCCTATTACGAGGCGCGCGGCGGCGTCACCGAGGCGCGGCTGCGGATGGCGCGCGTGCCCGAGGGCGCCGAGCTGATCGACAATCCGATGTCCGGGGCGCCCGGCATACGCGTCGGCAACATCTTCATCCTCGCCGGCGTGCCGCACATCGCGACGGTGATGCTCGAGGCGCTGTCCGGAACGCTGGAAGGCGGCCGGCCGATCCTCTCCCGCACCATCGGCTCGTTCACGCCGGAGAGCGAAGTCGCCGACCTGCTGCGCGAGGTCGAGGCCGCGCATCCCGGCACCCAGATCGGCTCCTACCCCTTCTTCCGCGACGGCCGCGTCGGCGCCAACTTCGTCGTGCGGGCGACGGACGAGGCACGGCTGGAGGCGTGCGCGAGCGACCTTGCGCAGCGGCTGCGGGAGGCGGGACGCGAGGTGCGCGAGGAGGTCGTGTAGCGCGCCGGCGCAGCCGGGAAGACCTACGCCGTCAGAGGTCGGCCGGCTGGGCTGGTCGCATGCCTGGAGCGGGTGAGGGGAATCGAACCCCCGTCGTAAGCTTGGGAAGCTTCTGCTCTGCCATTGAGCTACACCCGCAAGACTTTGAACTTCTTGCCTTTCCCACTCGGCGGAGGTGGGCCGTCCAACCATATTCCGTCGGAACGTCCAACGGCCGCCGCGACCTGGTCCGATTATCGCGACCGCACGGCGTTGGTCAACAGGGCCCGCCGTTCGGACCTCGGACCGCGCGCACGCCACGGACGTTTGCCCAGTTCCACGACTTTGTCATTTGCGGTGAAAGTAGCTCTAAATAACTATGGAAATCGATGAATATTTCTTCCCGAAGCCCCTCCGCTCACGAAGTATACCTCCAATCCGGCGGGAAATGTGTCGAAAATGCCACAAGCGCCGATACGCGGGTTTCCCGGTCTCCCCAAGGCCTTGCGCCTATTTGGTCGCCGGGCGATACCTCCCGTTCTCGACATACAGGGAGGGGGCTCACGTGAAAAAACTAATGGTGCTGCTGACGGCAGCTGCGGCGGCGAACCTTGGCGGTTGCGCGACAGTCGTCAATGGAACTCACACGTCTTTCGAAACGGACAGCCGGCCCAAGAGCGCTGCCGTGAAGTTCAGCAATGGTGCGACGTGCACCACGCCCTGCACGCTCAAGTTCCGCCGCAAGGACCATCTTCGCGCCGACATCAGCTTGCCGGGCTATAAGCCGACTTACGTGCTGATCCAGTCGAAGTTGGGCGGGGCGACCTTCGGCAACGTGATCATGGGCGGAATCGTCGGCGGCGTCGTCGACGCCAGCAACGGCGCCAGCAATCGGCTTTCCCCGAACCCGCTGATCGTCAAGCTCGCGCCCGAAGGATCGCCGGAAGGCGCCGTGCTTCTCGACAAGAAGGGCAACGTCATCAAGTCGGTGAAGGCGCACAACGACTCCGTCCGGGCTTCGGTCGCGAAGACGGTCGGGCCGCGCCTCGCCGGCCTCGAAGGCAACGATCCGCAGTAATTAAGTGTCAACGGGGCCCCGCCGCGTCCCGCGGCCGGGCCCCGTCGTCTATTCTCGGGCATCATGACCGACGCTGCGCGGGATCATCGCGCGGCGCCGGCGCTCGTTCGCGTCAGGCCGGCGTCCCGGCCGCCGCGGCGGGCGCGGGTGCCCCGGGCGCGGCCATGTCGTCGACGGCCTTCCAGCTGCCGTCCGCCTGCTTCTTGTAGGTGGTGAGGTAATTGCCGGTCTCGACGTGCGGCTGCTTGGTCTTCGGATCCGTCGTCTGCATCCGGTAGGTGCCGCGCGTGTAGGCAAGGTCGCCCGACGCCGCCACCTCGACCCGCTCGGCGGCGAAGGTCAGCTGGAAGTTCGGATCCTTGGTCAGCCCCTCGAGCCCGCCGCGGATCGCCTTGGAGCCGCTCATCCGGTCCATGCCCGCCGGCATCAGCATCGCGTCGCCGGCATAATGGGCGACGGCGCGGTTGACGTCGCGATTGGCATATTCCTTCACCCATTGCGCCTCGGTCGCCTTGATCTGGGCGGCGATCGCGGCGGTCTGGGCCGGGTCGGCGGCCTTGGCGGCCTGCTGGCTGCAGCCCGACAGGCCGATGGCGAGGCCGGCGGCGCCGCCGAGCAAGGTCAGTGTCTTCCTGGTCATCTGTGTTCCCCCTGGGTCGTTCGTTGCTACTGCTTCCTCGCCTTGTACGAGCTCATTGTGCCGTGGATGCGGTCATCCCAGGTGCAGTCGGCAACCCGGCCGCCCGGCTCGACCGTCACGGTCCAGACGCCGACGACCTTGCCGTCGCGCGTGTCGGTCTCCTGGAGCACGTTGGCCGAGAGGCGCTTCACCGCCGCCATCGTATGGCCGGGGTCGCCCTGGACGGGCACGGGCGGCCCACTGAGCTTGGCGTCGTAGCTCTGGCCGGTGGGCGTGCTCATGTGGACGACGTCCCCGGTCGTCCTCAGCGTGACGATGAGGCCGGCGTCGCTGATGTGCTCGACCTTGTCGTCGCGCCAGGCGCCCGAAATGGCGTGCGCGCCGGCCGGCCCGGGCCCCACCCGCCGCATTGTGCCGTGGCCGGTGACGACCTGTCCGTTGGGGTTGCCGGTGTCCTTGAAGGCGTAGGTGAGGAGCTTGCCGTCCGGCGAGACACGGCTCTCGCCGACGAACATCAGCTTGCCCTTCAGGCGGCGGGCGAAGCGGATGGTGCGGTCGTCGACGATGCGCACTGCGATCTGGTCGAAATAGGGATGGCCCGTCACGGCATGGTCGGCCTTGTCGGCCGGCACTTCGACACGCGGCACGCAGGTTTCGCAGGTGTAGATGCCGTTCCTGACGGCGAAAACGTCCGGCTTCTCGGGTGCCTTGTAGGTCGAAAGGTCCTCCTTCCAGGTCCCATCGAACGGACTTTGGGCAAGGGCCGGGGCGCCGGCGAAGGCGGAAACGAGCAAGGCAGCGGCGGCAACGCGCTTCATGAACCATCTCCCTGTTTGCACGACACAAAGAGGGGAAGCGACTCGCGGGCCCGGCACTGGTCCCCCGAACGGCCGGGCGGGCGCCGCGAGTTGAGGGCCGCGGCGAAGCGGAGTCAAGCCGTCACGGCTGCGGAAAGTGTGGAACGTCGCCCATCGCGAAGCTTTGAGCGGGCGGGAACCGGCGGCTTGATGATAATAAGCATGCTTATTATATGGCGAGAGGAATGGACAGCAATTTCGCCTTCGACGTGAGCGAGACGGCGCTGGCGCTGCGCCGCGCGTTCGACCGCCGGGCGGCGGCGCTGGGCGTGACGCGCGCGCAGTGGCGGGCGCTGGCACGCCTGTCGCGCGAGGACGGCATGCGCCAGGTCGACCTCGCCGATGCGCTGGACATCGAGCCGATCACCTTGTGCCGGATGGTCGACCGGCTCGCGGAAGCGGGTCTGGTCGAGCGTCGCGCCGACGAGAAGGACCGGCGGGCGTGGCGGATCCACCTCACCGCGGCCGCCGGGCCGATCCTCGAGCGGCTGCGCGGCCTGGCCGAGGACTTCCTCGCCGACGCGCTGGAGGGGATCGGGCCGGCCGAGCAGGCGGCCACCAGGAACATTCTCGCGCGGGTGCGGGCGAACGTCGCCGCCGGCGCGGCAGGTAAACGGAGAGCATGATGAAGGAAGGGGCCATCAAGGTCGCCGACGCGCAGCCCGCGGACCACCAGCCGCTGGGCGGGACGACGATCGTCGAGGCGCCGCCGAAGAAGAACCGGCTGCGGCTGGTCCTGCTCGTCTCGGTGCCGCTGCTTCTCCTCGCCATCGGCGCGTATTTCTACTTCACCGGCGGCCGATACGTGTCCACCGACAACGCCTATGTCCAGCAGGACAAGATCTCGGTCTCGGCCGAGGTAACCGGTCGCATCGTCGAGGTGGGGGTCAAGGAGAACCAGAAGGTCAAGGCCGGCGATCTCCTCTTCCGCATCGATCCGGCGCCGTTCCGGATCGCCCTCGAGCAGGCCGAGGCGCAGCTCGCCGCCGCCAAGGTCGGCGTCAACAAGCTCCAGGCCCAAGTCGCCGGCGGCGGCGCCGACATCCAGGCCGCGCAGGACAATCTCGTCGTCGCGCAACGCAATTTCGGCCGGTACGCCGAGCTCCTCAAGCGCGGCTTCACGACCCGCGTTCTCTACGACCAGGCGCTGCACGGGGTGCAGGAGGCGAAGCAGCGCCTCGCCGACGCGCGCAACACCGCGCAGGTCAATCAGGCCCAGCTCAGCGGCGGCGGCGTGCAGGACCAGCCGGCGGTGCAGGCGGCGCTTGCGGCGCGCGACAAGGCCCTCCTCGACTTGAAGCGTACCGAGGTGCGCGCGCCGGTCGACGGCTTCGCCAGCCAGACCGAGCGCCTCCAGCTCGGCAACATGGCCGTGCAGGGCCTCGGCATGGTGACGGTCGTGCGCAGCGGCGACACCTGGATCGAGGCGAACTACAAGGAGACCGACCTCAAGAACATGGCGCCGGGGCAGCCGGCCGAGATCAAGGTCGACGCCTATTCCGGCAAGCTCTGCGGCCACGTCGCCTCGATCGGCCGCGGCACCGGTTCGGAATTCTCGCTGCTGCCGGCGCAGAACGCCAACGGCAATTGGGTGAAGGTGACGCAGCGCGTGCCGGTCAGGATCGCCATCGACTGCCCGCCGGCGCGGCCGTTGCTCGCCGGCCTCTCGGTCGACGTGACGGTCGACACCAAGGAACGGCCGCTCGGCGCGCAACCCGCGCCGGCAACCGCCCAGCCGCAACCGCAGCGGTCCGCCGCGCGCTAGGACCATGGCCACCGCCGCGGCCCAGCCGCACCACGTCCCGACGCTGAAGCTCGACGCGATCGAGCACGGCATCCTCACCGTCGCCATCATGATGGCGGTGCTGCTCCAGGTGCTCGACACGACCATCGCCAACGTCGCGCTGCCGCACATGCGCGCGTCGATGTCGGCGACCCAGGAGACGATCAACTGGGTGCTGACCAGCTACATCGTCGCCTCGGCGATCGCGATCCCGATTACCGGCTGGCTCGCCGATCGGGTGGGGCGGCGGCGGCTGTTCATCTGGTCGGTGATCGCCTTCACCGCCGCCTCGGTGATGTGCGCGATGGCGCAGAACCTGCCCGAGATGGTGATCTTCCGCGCGCTCCAGGGCATTTCGGGCGCCTTCCTGGTGCCGATCGCGCAGGCGGTGATGTTCGACATCAATCCACCGAGCAAGCACGCGCGGGCGATGGCGATGTTCGGCATGGGCGTGATGATCGGGCCGATCCTCGGGCCCGTGCTCGGCGGCTGGCTGACCGAGAAT
Source organism: Alphaproteobacteria bacterium (assembly GCA_019239415.1). Taxonomy (GTDB): domain Bacteria; phylum Pseudomonadota; class Alphaproteobacteria; order Sphingomonadales; family Sphingomonadaceae; genus Allosphingosinicella. The sequence continues at coordinate 21,410 of JAFAZW010000032.1, read as the reverse complement.
TACAGCTGGCGCTGGGTATTCCTCGTCAACCTGCCGGTCGGCGTGCTCTGCACCCTGCTCCTCATCCGCTACATGCCGTCGAGCGACGTGAAGAGGCGGCAGTTCGACCTGTTCGGCTTCGGCCTCCTGGCCGTGGCGCTGGGTGCCTTCCAGATCATGCTCGACCGCGGCGCCGACCAGGACTGGTTCCAGAGCTGGGAGATCTGCATCGAAGCCGGGCTCGCCGCCGCCGGCGCCTGGATGTTCGTCGTCCAGCTCGCCACGGGCCGCAACCCGTTGTTCGACCCGAAGATGTTCGCCGACCGCAATTTCGGCTTCACCCTCTTCTTCATGGTGGTGACGGGCGTGCTGCTCCTCGCCGGCCTCGCTTTGCTGCCGCCGCTCCTCCAGCAGCTCTATGGCTATTCGGTGCTCGATTCGGGCTTCCTCACCGCGCCGCGCGGCATCGGCACCCTGATCTCGATGATGCTCGCCGGCCGCCTGACCGGCAAGGTCGACGCGCGCCTGCTCATCTTCACCGGCATCGGCTGCCTCGCCCTCTCGCTCTACCAGATGTCGGGCTTCACTTTGGTGATGAGCTCGCGGCCGATCATCATCAGCGGCGTCATCCAGGGGCTCGGCCTCGGCTTCATCTTCGTGCCGCTGCAGGCGCTCGCCTTCGCCTCGCTGCCGGCGAGCTACCGCACCACCGGCGCCTCGCTCTTGAACCTCGCCCGCAACATCGGCGGCTCGGTCGGCATCTCGGTCGTCACCTTCCTCCTCGCCCGCAACCTCCAGGTCAGCCACGCCGACATGGCGCAGCACATCACGCCCGCCGTGATTCCCGGCATGATGCCGCCCGGCGGCGGCGGCGACACGATGGCGATGCTCGGCGCCGCGGGCCAGGCGGCGCTGCAGATGGTCGACGCCGAAATCAACCGGCAGGCGCTGATGATCGCCTATATCGATGATTTCCGCCTGATGATGTGGGTGTGTATCTTTGCCATGCCTCTCGTCTGGCTGCTCCGCCCGGCGAAAAAGCAGGCCGGCGGCCCGCCGGTGATCGCGGATTAGACCGACACGGAAAACACCGTTCGGGCGGAGCTTGTCGAAGCCCTGTCCTTCTCGTGCACCGGAAGAACGAAGGCACGGCTTCGACAGGCGAGCCCCAGCGGGTGTGGGAACCGGTGTCGATCGCGACGCCTCAGTGCCGCCGCGTCGCCGCCAGCGTCCGCTCGACCGCGCTCGAGAGCTGTCGCGAACCGTAGGGCTTGGGCAGGAAGGTGCCGTCCTCCGGCAGCACGCCGTCGGGCACCGCGCCGCGGCCGGAGGTGACGAGCAGCTTCACGTCCGGCCTGAGCTCGCGGGCGCGGCGGGCGAGGGTGACGCCGTCCATGCCGGGCATGTTCACGTCGGTGAAGAGGAGGTCGATGTCCGGACGCGCGCCGAGGAGCGCCAGCGCCTCGCCGGCGTCGGCGGCTTCGTAGGGCGTTACCCCGAGATCGGCGACGATGTCGGCCGCCGCCATGCGGATGAAGGGCTCGTCCTCGACGATGAGGACGGCACGGTTGGTGTCGCGTAACATGGATCAACAACACGGCAAAATTGCCGGGGTTCCAGATTTTTCACCTGTGAAACAAGCGTTTACCTGGCTGGCGAGGTTGCGGCAGGAACCGGCGGCCGCGGCGTCACGTTGTTTGGACGGACACCAACCGCCTAGTGGAGTACCCGATGTCGCACATTCCCAATTCCGCCATGCCCCATGCCGGCCCGAGCCAGGACCAGGACGAGCAGGGCTCCTCGTCAAGCTTCTCGGACATGGCGTCGAACGTGATGGAGAAGGTGCGCGGCGCGCCGCGCGGCGCCGTCGCCGCCGGCGCGGCGGTGGCGGTCGGGGCGCTCGCCGCCGCGGCGATTCCCCTCGTCAAGGGCGCGCTCGCGGACAAGAAGAGCGGCGGCCGCAAGGCGAAGAAGAGCGCCTGATCCGGTTCACGCGCCTTGGCTGACAAGGGCCCCGACGCGATGCTCCGCGAGATGGCGGAGCATCGCGGGTGCAAGCTGGTCAAGTCGAGGCGGCGCACCCCCGGCGCCGGCGATTTCGGCCGCTACGGCCTCAAGGACGCGGCGACGGGCGAGGAAGTGCTCGGCTTCGGCGCGGCCGGCCTGACGGCCACCGCGGCGGAAGTCGAAGCCTATCTTCGCAAGGGTCTGGTCGCCGATTGGAAGAGCTCGCTCGCCGCCGAGCCGCTCGCGCCGCCGCTTCCGCCCGCGCGCAAGGCCCGGCGGACGGAGCCGGAGCGGCCGCGCAGCCGCCGCGCGCCGGCTCCGCCGCCGCCGCCGCCGTCCGCTCCCCCACCGCCTCCCAAGCCGCAGCTCAAGATCCGGGACGCGGCGCCGCGCGATGCCGAGGCGATCTCGGCGCTGCTGACGGAGCTCGGTTTTCCGACCGGGGCCCAGGACGTGCGCAGGCGTCTCTCCGCGTTGCGCAAGGCGGGCGAACCGCCGCTCGTCGCCGACGAGGGGGGAGTGCGCGGCTGCCTCACCTGGCACGTCACCCCCGTTCTCCACCGGCCGACGGCGGTCGGCCGCCTGACGATGCTGGTCGTCACGAAGAAGGCGCGCGGGCGGGGCGTCGGCACGGCGCTGGTCGAGGCTGCCGAGGGGCGGCTGTGCGAGGCCGGCTGCGCGCTGATCGAGGTCACCAGCAATATCGAGCTTGGCGGCGCCCACGAATTCTACAAGAGCCGCGGCTACCGGAGGACGTCGTACCGGTTCGTGAAGGAGTTCTGAGCCCGGTGCCCGATCGGGGGTCAACTTGCCTCCCCATCCGCAAGGATGGGGAGGGGGACCGCCAATCTTGGCGGTGGAGGGGTAGCTGGCGCTGAGCTCAGAGTTCCGGGCGCTGGACGGCGTAGGCTGGCGCTGGTCACCCCTCCACCACCTTCGGTGGTCCCCCTCCCCATCTGGCGACGGGGAGGCAGGTTCTGCCCGCGACTCTCGCGACCCAAGAACTCAGGGCAAGGCGCGCGCCGCCCCGAGCACCTCCTCCGCGTGCCCCGGCACCTTCACCTTGCGCCAGACCCTCTTCACCACGCCGTCGCGGTCGACGAGGAAGGTGGCGCGCTCGATGCCCATATATTTGCGGCCGTACATCGACTTCTCGGTCCAGGTGCCGAACGCCTCGCAGGCGGCGCCTTCGGGGTCGGCGGCGAGGGCGACCTTGAGGCCGTATTTGTCGATGAATTTCGCGTGGCTCGCGACGCTGTCCTTCGACACGCCGACCACCCAGGTTCCCGCGTTCTGGAATTCTTCCGCCAGCGCGGTGAATTGCTGCGCCTCGGCGGTGCAGCCGGAGGTGTCGTCCTTCGGGTAGAAATAGAGGACCAGCTTCTGGCCCGCGAAATCGGCCGGGCTGACCGGCTTGCCGTCGGCCCCTGCCATCTTCACGTCGGGGACCGGATCGCCTTCCTTGACCATGTTCAGCTCCCTTGCGCCTCGGCCGCGACGCGCGCCCACAGCTCGGCGATCCTCTGCCGCGCCTCGGCCTGCGCCGCAAGCAGCGAGTCCCAGTCGGCGAGGCCGCAGGCGCGCGCGACCAGCGGCCGCGTCGCTTCCGGCGGCGCGGCGGCGCGGGGGGAGACGAGGCGGAACATCACCAGCATCCGCGTCAGCAGGCGCAGCCCCGCGTCGATCTCCGCCGGCACCAGGCCCGCTGCCGCGAGCTCGGCGAGCGCCTCTTCGAGCCGCGGGCGAAGGCCGATGCCGCGGCCGAGCTGGAGTGTTTGAACCGCGAACTCGAGGTCGACGAGGCCGCCGGGCGCCTTCTTGATGTCGAAGGGCCCCGCCGGCGGCTTGTGCCGCCCCATCTCCGAGCGCATCCGGACCGCGTCGGCGGCGACCCGGGCAGGGTCGCGCGGGCGGCGGAGCACCGCGTCGACCGTCGCCGCGACGGCGGTCCGGCCGGCTTGCGAGCCGAACACCGGCCGTGCCCGTAGCAGCGCCATATGCTCCCACGTCCACGCCTGCCCCTGCTGGTATTGCTCGAATCCCTCGAGCGACACCGCCAGCATGCCGTCCGCGCCGGATGGCCGCAGGCGGGTGTCGACGTCGTAGAGCGGTCCGGCCGGGGTCGGCACGCTGAGCGCGGCGGTGATGCGCGGCGCGAGGCGATTGAAATAGTCGGTGGCGCGCAACGGCCGCGGCCCGTCCGATTCGGCGTCGTGGGTGCCGGTGAAGATGTAGACCAGGTCGAGGTCCGAAGCGTGCGTCAGCGCCTCGCCGCCGAGCCGGCCGAGGCCGAGGATGACGAGCTCGGAGCCGGGCACCTTGCCGTGCGCCGCCGCGAACGCCGCGACCGTCGCCGCGGCGAGCACCTGGATGGCGGCTTCGGCGATGCGGGCATAGCCCTCCGCCGCGGCGATCGGATCGATGGCGCAGGCGACGAGCTGCACGCCTTGGGCGAACCGCCGCTCGTTGACTCGGCGCCGGACCCGATCGAGCACCAGCTGGTAGTCCTCGTCCGTCCGCTCGGCCCGGCCGAACTCCGCCGCCAGCGCCGCCACCGGCGGCATCGGCGCGAGCGCGGTCGCGTCGATCAGCCCGTCGAGCAGCTGGGGACGGCGGGCGAGCTGGTCGGCGAGGGTGGGAGCATGGCTGAGGATGTCGCCGAGATGGGCGAGCAGCCCTGGCCGCGCCTCGATCAGCCGGAAGAAATTGACCCCGCTCGGCAGCCGCGCGACGACGTCGTCGAAGCGGTTGAGCGCGGCCATGGGATCCGGCGCGCGGCCGAGCGCCTCGACCAGGCGCGGCAGCATTGCCTCGAACGCCTCCCGCGCGGCCGGGCTGCGCAGCGACCGCGCTTTGCCCGTCCGCCATCCCTCGACCCGCGCCCGCGCCGACGCGGGATCGGGAAAGCCCGCCGCAGCGAGCTGCGCCTCGAGCGCGTCCGCCGCCAGGGGCAGGCGCCCCTCCTCCTCCTCTTCGGCGAGGCCGTCATAGAGGCGTCCCGCCTCGCGTACGTGGGGCGCGAGCGCCGCCAGCAGGTCCCCGCCCGCAGCCAGCCCGTGGAGCCGGGCCACATTATCGAGCGCGTCGGCGTCCGCGGGGATGCTGTGGGTCTGCCGGTCCTCGACCATCTGCAGCCGGTGCTCGATCGTGCGCAGCAGCCGGTAGCCCCCCGCCAGCGCCGCCGCGTCCGCCTCCGGCACGTGTCCCGCCTCGGCGAGAACGGCGAGCGCGTCGAGGGTCGCGGGGGCGCGCAGGCCGGGCTCGCGTCCGCCGTGGATCAGCTGATGGATCTGCGCGAAGAACTCGATCTCGCGGATACCGCCGCGGCCGCGCTTGAGATCGTAGCCGGGTCCGAAATCCTGCCCCCGGACATGATGGCCGCGGATCCGCCGGGTGATCGACCCGATCTCGCCGATCGCGCCGAAATCGAGGCTGCGGCGCCAGATGAACGGATGGATGGCATCGAGGAAGTAGCGGCCGAGCGCGGCGTCGCCGGCGGCGAAGCGGGCGCGGATGAACGCGGCGCGTTCCCAGGGCAGGGCCGAGGATTCGTAATAGGAGATGGCGGCGTCGACCGGCAGCGCGATCGGCGTGACCTCGCTCGAGGGCCTGAGGCGCAGGTCGACGCGGAAGGCGAAACCCTCGGGCTCGCGCTTCTGCAGCAGTTCCACGAGACGCTGGCCGATCCGCACGGCCGCCTGGCCCGGCTCCTCGCGCGGCCGGCACGGCAAGGTCGCCGGATCGAACAGGAAGATGGGATCGATGTCCGACGAGAAGTTGAGCTCGCGGCTGCCGTGCTTGCCGAGCGCGATGACGGCGAAGCCGCGCGGCGCCGCGTCGGGCGTGCGCTCGGCGATGGCGGCGGCGATGGCCTCCTCGAGGGTCGCGTCGGCAAGGTCGGAGAGCGCCGCCATCAGCCGCTCGAGCGGGATCGCACCGGCCAGATCCGCCACGGCGAGGGCGAGCGACAGCGCGTTGCGGCGGTGCCGGAGCCGCGCCGCCAAGGTCGGCGCCGCGCTCCTCGCCTCGCCCGCCGCGGCGATGGCGCCTTCGACGTCGCCGGCGGCAAGCCTCTCGGCAATCTCAGGGAAGCGTTCGCTCTGCAGCTTCAGGTAGGGCGCATGGGCGCAGGCCCGGCGGAGGGCGTCGTTAACACTCGCTTCACTTTGTGTTTCCCGCATACCACAGGCCAAAACAGTTCCGTTCGGGCGGCGCAACAGTTGAAACTCGCGCGTACCGTGCGCGTTCTGACCATGTGACTGAGATCAATCCGAGACGAGAAGCGATGGTGCATGCTTCCTCAAGGCGGTTCGTGAAGGTGGCGCCGCCCACCGTTCACGCCGGCGTGGGCAATGCGCTGCGCCAGGCCTTCGCCATGGATGGCGAAGTGCGCTCGCTCAAGATGTTCGAGGATCTTCTCTCCCGCCTCGACGAGGCGTGAGCGGCGCCTCCCCGGCGTAGGAATTCCCCAGCCCGAACGGGGTCGAACGAACCGAACCCCGCCAGCGCGTCCCCCGCTACCGCCGCAGCGCCGCCCCGACCGTGTAGAAATCCTCGACGAAGAGATGGCCGCGGAACCCGGCGGGCACCTTGTCGTATTGGGCGACGTCGGTGATGCCGACGAGGGCGCCGTCTTTCTCCTCGCCGAACATCATCGGCTTCGCCTCGGCGCCCGCCAGCCGGTCGAGGAAGCGATAGGGCCAGCCCCATAACTTCCAGCGGTCGGCCAGCGTGATCGCCACCGTCGCGCCGCGGCAGGAGGCCGGGACCCAGCTCGTCCAGCCGAGCCGGACATAATCGGCGAGGCAGGCGCCGTCCGGCCGCGGCGCGAACGTCCAGGCACCGGGCACGAGCTGGCGGACCCGCGCGGTGACCGCCGGCGGGCCCTCGAAGCCGAACCGCTCGGGCGTGGCCGCGCCGGCGCGCTTGAGGGCGGCGACCAGCGCGTCGGCCTCGGCTGGGTCGGCACGCACGAAGCGGAAGATGAGCTCCGAGCGCGGCACCTCGCGCAGCACCTCCTCGACGGTCGGCATCGCGCCGATGCCGCGGCCCCGCAGCGGGAAGGTGCGGCCGCCGTCGGGGCTGTAGCCCCAGGCGACGTCGAGGCGCTTGAGCTCGGCGAGCGTCCTGGCCCGGAGCGGCCCCTCGCCATTGGTGCGGCAGCCGAGGTCGGCGTCGCGGAACACCATCGCCTGGCCGTCGGCGCTCGCCTGCACGTCGATCTCGATCGCGTCGGCGCCGAGCCGCGCGGCCTTGTAGATCGCGGGAAGCGTATCTTCGACATAGACGTTCTCGGGATCGGCGCGCATCCGCTTCGTCTCGCAGCCGCTGCCCGGGGCGAATTGCTGGGTGACCCCGCGGCGGGCGACGACGATCAGGCGCCCCGGCGGCTGGGCCGCGATCCAGGAGGCGTTGACCAGCGACAGCAGGACCGATGCCGCCGCCACGCCGATCAGCGCATTGCGCCAGCCCCGCCCGATCCGCCGCCGCCGCGGCGGCGCGTCGTCTTCCCCTGCGTCCATGACGGGACGGTAGGCGAGCCGAAACCGCTTTGTCTACTGGGGTTTAGCGGCCGTCAGGAGCCAGCCTCGCGCGCGCCTCCTCGCAATCGCGCGCCATCTGGGCGACGAGCGCGTCGAGGCTGTCGAACTTCGCCTCGGGGCGGAGGAAAGACACCAACTCGACGGCGACTTCCTGCCCGTAAAGGTCGCCGGAGAAATTGAAGAAATAGGGTTCGAGCAGCTCCTTGGGCGGCTGGAAGGTCGGCCGGATGCCGAGATTGGCGGCGCCGCCGAGCAGCCGCCCGTCCGCGAGGCGGCCGCGGACCGCATAGACGCCGAAGCGCGGGCGCACGTAGCGGCCCAGCGCCAGGTTCGCGGTCGGATAGCCGATCGCCCGGCCGCGCTTGTCGCCATGCTCCACCACGCCCTCGATCGTGAACGGCCGGGTGAGGAGCCGGGCGGCCGTCTCGCAATCGCCCGCCCGCAGCGCGTCGCGGATGCGGGTCGACGAGACCGCCACCCCGTCCTGCGCGACCGGGGCGACCGTTTCCGCGGCAAAGCCGTGCGCCCGCCCGAGCTCCGCCAGAAGGCGCACGTCGCCGCCGCGGTTGCGCCCGAAGGTGAAGTCCTCGCCCGTGACGACGCCCGCGGCGCCGAGGCGTCCCGCCAGCCAATCGGAGACGAAAGCGTCCGGGGCGGCGGCGGCGAAGGCGGCGTCGAAGCGGAAGACGTACATCGCGTCCACCCCCGCGGCCTCCAGAAGGCGCGCCCGCTGGTCCATCGTCGTCAGCCGGAACCAGGGCGCGTCCGGCCGGAAGAAGCGCATCGGGTGCGGGTCGAAGGTGGCGACCAGCGCCGGCCGCCCTTCGGCGCGGGCGCGCGCGATCGCCCGCCCGACGACCGCCTGATGCCCTTGGTGAAACCCGTCGAAATTGCCGAGCGCGACGATGCCGTCCCTGAAGGGCGCCGGAACCGCCGAGCCGCCGTCCAGCCGCTCCATGGGGGCGCTATAGGAGGGGCGGGGCGGCGACTCCAGCCCCGCTAGGGTCGTGCGAGGGTGACGAAGCTGTAGGCGGGGCGGCCGCCTTCGGCCGCGTGGGTCTCGCGAGCGACTTCGCGCCAGTCTGCGGCCTCGAAGGCGGGGAGCGAGGTATCTCCCTCCACGTCGGCATGGACTTCGGTAAGCTCGACCCGGTCCGCCAGGGCGAGGAAGAGCCGGAAGATCTCGGCGCCGCCGATCACCGACACCCGCGGCTCGCCGGCGAGCGCGAGCGCCTCCGCGACCGTCGCTGCGCGCTCGGCCCCTTCCTCCCGCCATGCCGCGTCGCGGGTCAGCACGATATGGCGGCGGCCGGGGAGGAGCCCCGGAAGGCTCTCGAACGTCCGCCGCCCCATGATCATCGGCGCACCCATCGTCAGCGCCTTGAACCGCCTGAGATCCGCCGGGAGGTGCCAAGGCAGCCGGCCGTCGCGGCCGATGACGCCGTTCTCGGCGCGGGCGACGATGAGGGTGACGGCGCTCACACCGCTACGGGTGCGGCGATATGGGGATGGGGATCGTAGCCGACGATCTCGAAATCCTCATATTCGTACCGGTCGATGGCGTCCGGCCGGCGCCTGATGACGAGCGTCGGCAGCGGCCGCGGGTCCCGGCCGAGCTGGAGCCGCGCCTGGTCGAGATGATTCGAATAGAGGTGACAGTCGCCGCCGGTCCAGACGAACACGCCCGGCTCCAGCCCCGCCTGCTGCGCCAGCATGTGCGTCAGGAGCGCGTAGCTGGCGATGTTGAACGGCACGCCGAGGAAGACGTCGGCGCTACGCTGGTAGAGCTGGAGGTTCAGCCGGCCGTTCGCCACCTGCGTCTGGAACAGGCAATGGCAGGGCGCCAGCGCCATCTTGGGGAGGTCGGCCGGGTTCCAGGCGGAGACGATCTGCCGGCGCGAGGCGGGGTCGCGGTTGATGAGGTCGATGAGGGCCGCGATCTGGTCGATATGCCGCCCGTCCGGCGCCTCCCAGTCGCGCCATTGCTTGCCGTAGACGGGGCCGAGATCGCCTGCCTCGTCGGCCCATTCGTCCCAGATGCTGACCTTGCGCTCCTTGAGCCAGCCGACATTGGTGTCGCCGCGCAGGAACCAGAGCAGTTCGACGATGATCGAGCGCAGGTGCAGCTTCTTGGTGGTGACGAGCGGGAAGCCCTCGGCCAGGTCGAAGCGCATCTGGTGGCCGAACACCGACAAGGTGCCGGTGCCGGTCCGGTCGGCCTGCGCCACGCCCTCGTCGAGGATGCGGCGGAGGAGGGCGTGGTAGGGCTGCATGGGGATTGTATGGCGGGTGCGACGGCGGCGAGGCAAGGGCGGTGTAACGCTCCTCCCCGGAACGGGGAGGGGGACCATGCGAAGCATGGTGGAGGGGGCCCGGCCGTCTAGCCGGATCTGAATCTGGGCCCCCTCCACCACGCCGCTTCGCGTCGCGGTCCCCCTCCCCGTTCCGGGGAGGAGCTTTCCTAGACGAACACCGACCAGCCGGTGCGTTCGACCAGCCGCTCCAGCGCCACGGCGCCGGCGAGCGAGGTGCCGGCGGCGTTGAGGCCGGGCGACCAGACGCAGACGGCGCCGTGGCCCGGCGCGATGGCGAGGATCGCGCCGGAGACCGCGCTCTTGCCGGGGAGGCCGACCCGGAAGGCGAAGTCGCCGCTATTGTCGTAATGGCCGGCCGTCAGCATCAGGGCGTTGATGCGGCGCGAGCGCGACGGGATGGTCGCCGCCTCGCCGCTCACCGGATCGGTGCCGTCGAAGGCGAGGAACAGGGCCGCCCGCGCCAGCTGGCGGCAGGTCATCGCGATCGAGCATTGGCGGAAGTAGAAGGACAGCACGTCCTCGACCGGGTTGTTGAGGTTGCCGAAGGCGGCGATGAAATTGGCGAGGCTGCGGTTCAATGCGCCGGCGTGCGATTCGGACATGGCCAGCGTCTCGTCGACGGCGATCGCTTCGTCGGCCGCGCAGCGGCGGAGGAAGGCGAGCAGCTCGTCCAGCGCCTCGTCGGGCGCGCGCCGGCCGATCAGCTGGTCGCAGACGACGAGCGAGCCGGCGGCGGTCAGCGGGTTGCGCGGCCGGCCCTTCTCCATCTCGAGCTGGATGATCGAATTGACGGGAGAGCCCGCCGGCTCGCGGCCGACATGGTTCCACAAGGCCGATTTGTGGTGCTCGAGCGCGAGCGCGAGAGCGAACACGTAGGACAGGCTCTGGATCGAGAAGGCCTCGTCCGCGTCGCCAGCCGCATAGCTCCTGCCGTCCGAGAGCACGGCGGCGATGCCGAGCTTCTGCCCGTCGACCTTCGCCAGCGCCGGGATGTAGCCGGCGACCTTGCCCTGGCCGCGATAGGCGGAGATGTCGGCGAGCACCTCCTCCAGCACGTCCTGGAAGCTCATCAGACGCGGCCAGGATAGCTGGGCTGGATGTCGACCGGGATGTGGGTCATCGTCCCGATCACCGCCTGGGCGTCCGGGTCGAGCCGCCCGTAGCGGTCGAGGAAGGCCTTGGCGCCGGCATAATCGCCGTCGCCCTCGATCCGCACGATCTCGGCGACGAGCGCGGCGATCGCCGGCTCGAGCTTGTCGTAATCGAGCCGGAAGCGGCGCGCCGACGCGTCCCAGGCGATGCCGCCATGGTCCCTCAGGAACCCGTATTGCATCGCCGCGCCGCGGCCGTGGGCGTCGGCGGTGCCGAAGCGGAGGTGCCGGAACACGTCGGCCATGTAGCTGGAGAGGAGCTGGTCGCGCTCGGCGAGCGGCAGCTCGCCGCGGTGCATCAGGTAGAGGACCGCCCAGGCGCCCATCACGTCGGCCTTCGATTCCTCGATCGCGCTATACTGGTCCTTGAGCTCGGCGTTGACCGTCGTCTGGCGGCCATTGAGGGTGAGGATGCCCGGCCCGAGGCTGTGCGACAGCTCGTGGAACAAGGTCTCCTGGGTCATGTACTGCTTGGTCACGTTGCGCGCCTGCTCGGGCACGAAGACGAGGCCGGCGAGCGGGGCGACGATCCGCTCGTATTTGGCGCCGAGCACGTTGGCGAGGATCACCTTCTTCGCGCCCTTGGCGGCCCGCACCCGCTCGTCGTTGGGGAGGTTGAAAGCGATTGTCTGGATGCCCGGCTTGGCCTCGCCGCCGGCATGCACCTCCTCGGTCACCAAAATCGGGGAGGAGAAGGGGCGGTTCGCGTTCTTGTACTTGTCCGGGACCGGGAGGTTGCGCTCCATGTCGGGCAGCAGCGCCTTGTAGCGGGCGAGCGCCGCCGACTGGGCGGGATCGGCGACCGTCACATAGGCCTCGAACGCTGTCTTCTGTGCGTAGAGGTTGTCGGCATAGACTTCGTAGGGGCCGATCACGACCTCGATCGGCGTGCCGCTGACCTCCATCCACGCCATTTCCGACGGATAATAATCGTTGGAGCGGAAGGCCTCCGCGCGAAGCGTCAGGAAGCGCTTGAGGCTGGCGTTGCTGGTCCGCGCCGCGGCCTTCTCGAGCAGCTGGGCGGCGGGCTCCAGCCATTGCCGATATTCGACGCTGTACGGCACGGCGACCAGCCGGTCCCCGTCCCGCTTGACGACGGTGTAGGGGCTGGTCAGCGCCTCCTTCTCGGCCGGGTGGGCGGCGATATAGGCGTCGAGCGCCTCGCGCGTCAGGTCGACCGGATAGCCGCCGCCGCCCGGCGGCAGCGGTCTGTCCCCCCAGAATGGGCGGTTGTCGGCCAGCGTGTCCCAGGGGCCCGCGTTGAAGTCGAACCAGTCGAGCAGCAGCGCCCGATCCGGACGCGAGGAGCGGGCGATCTCGTCTCGGACCCGCGGATTGTCCGCATAGACCTGGCGCAGGAAGATCGGATCCAACAGGTCGGCGGCCCGGATCAGATCATTGACCACGTCCCGCTCCTCGGCGGAGAGGAAGCGCGTGTCCGGGTGCATGTCGATGCGGACGATCTTCGCGCGCTGCGCGGCGATGCTGTAACCCTCCGGCGCTGCGGCGGCCCGGTCGGGTGGGGGCGGGCCGGCAGGACCGGTTGTGCAGGCGGCCGTGGCGGCCAGCAAGGCGGCGAGGATCGCGATACGCATGGACACTCTCTCCCTTTGTCTTTGGCGCCCCTCTAGCCGCCGGCGGCGCTATTTGGAACGGGCGCGATACGGGCTGCCGGCAAGCATTGCCGGCCGCTGGTCCGCATCGGCGACGGCCTCGACCAGGCGATAGAAGAAGGCGTTGAACCTGGCTGCGGCGGCGAAGTCCATCGGCTGGGTCACGTCGTCGGCGGGGTGGTGGTAGCGGGTGCGGTACCAGAGCCGGTAGCGCCGCTCCGCCTCGGTGCCCGGCGCGTAGCCGAAGATGAAGCCGGTCGCCGGCACGCCCTGCTGGAGGAACGGCCAATGGTCGGCGCGCTGGAGGAGGCCGCGCTCGGGCTCCGGGTCGCGCTGGATGCGGATGCCCATCGGCGCGGCGACGGCGCGGGCGGTGGCGCCGAGGCTGGTGTCGTCGACCGCCAGCATGGTCAATATGTCCAGCGGGAAGAGCGGGCGGAGCTGGTCGAGGTTGATCATCGCCGCCGTCGCGCCGAGCGGCACCGCCGGGTGCTTCACGTACCAGCTCGAGCCGAGCAGCCCCTTCTCCTCGCCGGTGAACGCGGCGAACAGGATGGTGCGGCGGAAGCCGCGGCCGCGGCGATTGTCGGCGAGCTGGGCGAGCAAAGCCACATAAGCGGCATCGTCGAGCGCGCCGTTGTAAAGCCGGTCGCCGTTGACCGGCTCGCCATAGCCGTAGCCGTCGAGATGGGCGCCGAGCACCACGACCTCGTCCTTGAGGCGCGGATCGGTCCCGGGCAGCAGGCCGAGCACGTTGGGGGAGGAATAACGCGCGGCTTGGATGGCAAGATGGGCCTGGAGGCGTGCGGGAATGTCGAAGCTTGGGAGCGGCGCGTCACGCCCGCCGGCGCGCAGGATCGCCGCCGCATCCTGCCCGGACCCGGCGATGAGCCGCGCGAAGGCGTCGGCGTTGAGCCGCATCGCCGGCAGCGCCTCGTCGGCGGCCGGCGGCGTTCCGTCGATCCGGACGGTGCGCGCATAGGCGACCGGCCAGCGCGGCGGCTCGACGGCGAAATAGGGATTGTCGACCGCGATCAGGCCCGCCGCGCCGCCGGCCATTGCCGCGGCGCTGCGCTCGCCGGCGGTGCGGCGCTGGTTGAAGCAGACGACGATCTTGCCGGCGACATCGCGCATCTCGCCGCGCGAGCAAGTGCCGCGGAAGGCGAGCGGCGCGTCCAGGTCCGCGGCGAGCCGCGCCGTCGGCCGGATGCCGATGTCGTGGAGGAAGGCGAGGGGGCGCGCGGCACCGCCCGGGCCCACGATCGCGAACCGCGTCCCCGCCTTCGCCACCGCGACCTCGGTCATCGGCACCCGCTGGAACCAGCCGCCGCCGTCGCCCGCCGGCCGCAGCCCGGCGCGGCGAAAGCGCTCGGCCACATAGCGCGCCGCCCGTTCATAGGCGGCGGAGCCGGTGTCGCGACCCTCCATCGCGTCGGAGGCGAGGATCCGCGTCGTCGACCACCAGGCGGCGGTGTCCCGGTCGCGGATCGCGGGGGCGGACGCCGCCGCGACGGCGGCGCTGCCGAGCGTTGCGGCGAGGAGGGGGCGGAGCATCGTGCGGGTGAACGCCGCCCCGCGGATTTCGATGCGTCGCCCGCTCGTGCTAGAAAGCGCGGCGAAAGGAGGCCCGCCGATGCTCCCGCTCATCCTCTTCTCCCTCGCCGCGCCCGCCGTCGTGCGCTCACCGGCGCCGCCGCGAGCGCAGACCTGCCTGCCCGCCGCAATCACCTACGCCGACAAGGACCCCCGCGCCACGCAGCCGCAGAAGCTCGGCGAACTGCCGCCAGCCCGTCACTATCTCGCCGTCGAGCGCCACGTCGGCGGCTGCCCCGCGCCCGCGGTGGTGCGCAGCGGCATCGGCGGCTGGTGAGGGTGCCGGCCGCGTTCGCCGCGCTGCTCGCGCTCGCCGCCGCGCATCCCAAGCTCCCGCCTTATCCTAAGACCCTGCGCTGCGCGGCGCTCATCGCCGGCTCGCTGAAGGGCCGCGACCTGATGTCGGCGGAGGGCCGCGTCCTGTTCGACGCCGGCATCTTCTGGGGTTTCGCCTCCGCGGACGCCGCCCGCGTCGCGAAGCGCAGCCATGCCCAGTTCAAGCAGGACGAGCGCACCGCCGCCGCGACGGCGGCGCCGCAGGTCGCGGCGAAGGACCCCGCCGCCCTCGCCGAGCTGGACGCCTGCCTCAAGGCCGTGCCGCCGCTGAAGAAGCCCTGAGGCCGCCCGGCGCCCGTATCCGCACACCGTCGTTCGGCCGGGGACGGTGGCGATCGCCCGCGGTCGGCATGCAGCCGCCGGGCGGTGACAGCTGCGTGTCTGTCAGCGCTTCTCCCTCGCCGGCCCGTTGCCGCTGACGCCCCGTCGGCTATGCTGCGCGCGGTGTCACAGGGGGAGGTGCAGCCGTGCGCGTCGTTCGATCGTTCCTCGCCGTTGCCGCGCTCGTCCTGCCGGCGGCCTGCTCGACGCCGAGGCCCACGATCCCCCCGCCGCTCGACATCGCATGCGGACTGGCGGATCGCGCTGCCTTCCTGGACATCCAGCCCCTCGTGCCCCGGCAGGGATCGACCCTTGCCATCATCCCTAGGCGCGACAACCGGCCCGCCGGCGACATCCTTCTCGGCAGCGCATGCGTTTCGGGCTGGACGATCTCGGGACCGGCCCGCTTCACCGAGGATCATGCGAAGATCGCGATCGACGATGCCGCGCCGCCCGGCTCGGAGATCGTGATCGGCTATCGGGTGGGCGCGATGCCGGTCGAGCGGCGGCTGCGTGTGGTCGCCCGCGACGCGGTCGTCCTCACCGGCGCGAGGAGCCAGACCAATCATCAGGCCTGCTCCCACACGACGAACGTCGGCGAGCTGGAATTCAACGCCGAGGCCTTCTCGGTGACCTTCGCGCCGTTCGAAAGCTATCGCGATTATTGGGGCACCTACCGCTTCGACCCGGCCACGGGCGCGCTGGTCATGACGGTCACGGGCGGCAATCGGGTTCCCACGGGGCTGGATCTGGACGGTCGTGCCCTCCTGGAGGACGGACACCTCGTGCTGGAAGGCATGTTCCTCGGCAATGACGACAACCGGCCGCGCGACGAGGCGTGCCGCTACGTGTTCTGAACGGCGTCGCTGACCGGGGCGGTGGCCGCGGTCGATGCGGCCGGTCGGGCGGTGCGGGAGAGGCGATTCCTCACCGCCTCCATGCCTGCGGCGGCGACCCCGCCGGCGAGATAGGCGAGGAAATCCTTCGGGTCGAAGCCGGTGCCGAGGACGACGCGCGCGAGCGGATTGCGCGCCAGGCCGAGCATGTGGAGCAGTCCGACGAGCTGGCCCAGCTCGATCAGGAAGGCGATCGCCATCGCGGCGATCGCGGCGGCCGGGACGCTGAGCCGCGTCGCCGCGCGGAGCAGGAGATAGACGAGGATGACGGCCAGCGTGTCGCCCAGGAACGGTCGGACGAAGCGGTCGTGCACGGCAAGCGCGATCCAGACTTCGATCCCGAGCAGAATTGCCGCCGCCGCGGCGTAGCGCTTCCTCATCTGCTTGCGCCCCTCCGCTGCCGACGCACCGATCGGCAGGCGGCCTAGCGTGAGACCGGAGGAGAAAGGATGGAAGCCCGAGGTGGATTCGGACCACGATTGACGGAGACAGCGGTTGCTCCGCTTCACAATTTCCCTAGGATTTCGCCGGTCTTCACCTTCCGTCCCGCCGCAACTACAACCGCACCGCGAACATCTCGGTTAGGTCCGCGGGTCTGAAGATTGAAACGGGCCCGGTCTTCCAGGTCCCTTTCCAGGTATTCCAATTTCATTATGAGGGGAAAAGTCTCCGACTCGCCGTCAAGGAGGACCTGCCATTCTCCACCGCGCCGGATGACGATACCTGACATCCAAGGCCAGTCACGCCAGTCCGCATCGTCAGGCCCTGTTACCGCCGTAGCGGGCCTGGTTTGCTCCTCGTCAATGATGCCGGCGATCATCGCGTCTCGCGCCAGTGACTTTCCGAATTGGCGCGGTGCTTGCCGATCAACGGCACGTCGACTTCGCGCCTTCGGGGAACTCGATTTTCGGACCTTGTGACTGGCGGGGTGCAGGCCCTCCTGGAGCAGGGGTATCATGTCCTTGGTGATCATGAGGACAAGATTGTTATCGCCGATTACCTGGACCGTTACTTGCGAGGCATGGTCATTCGCAACAGGGGCGGCGACTGCCTCTATCGTCCTTTTCACTGTCGAAGGAGGCTTCGACGGGGATTTCTCGAAGCTCATGATCCATTGGAGTCCATCGACCAGCTGGCCGACGAACCCGAGCAGAGACTCCCTAAGGTCGTAGAGGGTTCCGATTGCGTCTCCGATTGCCTTCAGATCGGCGATGACGCTGCCCGTGTGAAGGTCTTCAATGCGCAGCTTCGCGTGCCCCGGGTGCCGATGCTCGCGCTGGTAGACGTTGAAGCCGACGCTTAGTCGCTCGATCGCGCGAGCAACCAGTTCAGCTCGAAGCGACTCATCGGTCTCGATCCTGAGGCGGAGAACGGGCGGCGCACTGTCCACGGTCATAGGTGCGATGCTGCCCCGGGGGGCTCACCCGATGCAAGCGCCGCGGCCGGGAACCGCGGCAAATGAAAATCATCCCTCCAAAGGAGCGCGGAATCGGCCTGCAGCCAGGGCTGATCCAATTGGCTGCTGTGTCTCGGCGCGAGAAGTGGATGCCCGACGTGGATTCGAACCACGATTGACGGAGTCAGAGTCCGTAGTCTTACCATTAGACGATCGGGCAGCGCGGCCGGCGAGATAGGCCGGGGGGCTTGGGCGGTCAAGCCCGCGAAAGCCCGGGGACAGTCTATCTGACTGTCCCCGTTACGGAGTCCGGAGTGGGGAACGGGGACAGCCAATGGGCCGCCTCCTTCGCGCCGCCTCAGGCCCCTAGGCCCGCGCCCCTTCGACCACCCCCGCGCTGTTGTGGCGGAGCGCCTTCAGCACGGTGTCGACGATCCCCGCCGCGTCGAGGCCCGCCTCGGCATATTGCCGCTCCGGCTTGTTCTGGTCCTGGAACTGGTCGGGGAGGCGCATGGTCCTGAGCTTGAGGCCGGCGTCGATCAGCCCGAGGTCGCTCGCCAGGGTGAGGACGTGCGCGCCGAGGCCGCCGATCGCCGCTTCCTCGACCGTCACCGCCACTTCGTGCGTCGCGAGCAGACGCCGGATCAGCGCTTCGTCGAGCGGCTTGGCGAAGCGCAGGTCGGCGACGCTGGTCGACAGGCCGCGCGCCTCGAGCGTGTCGGCGGCCTTCAGCGCCTCCTCGAGCCGCGTGCCGAGCGACAGGATGGCGACCTTCTTGCCCTCGCGCACGACGCGGCCCCTGCCGATCTCGAGCCGCTCGGGCGCGGCGGGGAGCGGCACGCCGGTGCCGTTGCCGCGCGGATAGCGCACCGCGATCGGCCCCGCATCGTGGAGCGCCATGGTGTGGACCATGTGGACGAGCTCGGCCTCGTCGGCGGCGGCCATGACGACGAAGTTCGGCAGGGTGCCGAGATAGGCGAGGTCGAAGCTGCCGGCATGGGTCGCGCCGTCGGCGCCGACCAGCCCGGCGCGGTCCATCGCGAAGCGCACCGGCAAATTCTGGATGGCGACGTCGTGGACGACCTGGTCGTAGGCGCGCTGGAGGAAGGTGGAATAGATGGCGACGAACGGCCGGCAGCCCTGCGCGGCGAGGCCGGCGGCGAAGGTGACGGCGTGCTGCTCGGCGATGCCGACGTCGAACATGCGGTCGGGAAATTTCGCGCCGAACTTGTCGAGCCCGGTACCGGACGGCATCGCGGCGGTGATCGCGACCACCTTCTCGTCCCGCGCCGCCTCGGCGATCAGCGCCTGGGCGAAGACGCCGGTATAGCTGGGCGGGCCGGCCTCGGCCTTGGCCTGCACGCCAGAGACGACGTCGAACTTCTGGACGCCGTGATATTTGTCGGCCGCGGCTTCGGCGGGACCGTAGCCCTTGCCCTTCTTGGTGACGACGTGGACCAGCATCGGCCCCTCGTCGGCATCGCGGACGTTCTCGAGGATGTCGACCAGCCGCTCGACATTATGGCCGTCCACCGGGCCGACATAATAGAAGCCCAGCTCCTCGAACAGGGTGCCGCCGGTGGCGAGGCCGCGGCCGAACTCCTCGAGCTTGCGGGCGAGATTGTGGAGCCGGTTGGGAAGCTTGCGGGCGAAACGCTGCGCGAGATGGCGGATCGTCAGATATTTGGGCGAGGAGACGAGGCGGGCGAGATAGTGGGAGAGGCCTCCGACCGGGGGCGCGATCGACATGTCATTGTCGTTGAGGATGACCACCAGCCGGTTGCCCGCGGCCTCGGCGTTGTTCATCGCCTCATAGGCCATGCCGGCCGACATGGCGCCGTCGCCGATCACGGCGATCGCCTTGCCGGGCGCGCCGGCCAGCTTGTTGGCGACGGCGAAGCCCAGGGCGGCCGAGATCGACGTCGAGCTGTGGGCGGCGCCGAACGGATCGTATTCGCTTTCGCTGCGCCGGGTGAAGCCGGAGAGGCCGCCGCCCTGGCGCAGGGTGCGGATGCGGTCGCGGCGACCGGTCAGGATCTTGTGCGGATAGGCCTGGTGACCGACGTCCCAGACCAGCCGGTCGCGCGGCGTGTCGAACACATAATGGAGCGCGACGGTGAGCTCGACGACCCCGAGCCCGGCGCCGAGATGGCCGCCGGTCACCGACACCGCGGAGATCGTCTCCGACCTGAGCTCGTCGGCGAGCTGGCGCAGCTGGCTCGGCTTGAGGCGGCGCAGGTCGGCGGGGATCGAGACGGTGTCGAGGAGCGGCGTCGGCGGCGCGGCGCTCTTGGGGTCGGTCGCAGTCACGGCCGCTGCGCTACTCCAAAGCGAAATGCTTGTCGAATGAGGAAAAGATGCAGGATTCGGCTGGAGCGCGTGGACCCGCGCGGCGCTCGCGTCAGGCGATCGCGGGGTGGATGACGTCGAGCGGCGGGTGGAGGAAGGGATTCACCCCCGCGAGCAGGGCATCGAGGTCGACGCCGTGGTCCGCGGCGGCCGCCGGCGCGAAGACGGCGGCGGTATCGAGCGCGACCAGCACCGTCTCGCCCGGCAGCGCCAGCGTCGTCGCGTGGCTCTCCGCCTCCGGCTGGGCCGGAGCGGCGCCGCCGTGGCCGGCGGCGGCGAGGGTATCGGGGGCGTGGGCGACCAGGGCCGCGCGGATGTCGTCGGCGGTGACGCCGAGCTGGCCGGGATAGTTGCGCGGATCCTGCAGCCACTCCTCGGGGCCGCCCGGCAGCAGGGTCATCGTGTCGGTATCGACGACCAGGGCGTCGTTATAGCCGCCGGTGTCGCCGTAGATGAATTCGAAATGCCCGACCTGGACGGGATGGCCCGGCGCCGGGTTGAGCGTCGTCTTCGCCGACGTGGCGCTCTGTCCGAGATTCGACAACAAGGTCTCGGCCACCGCCGACTCTCCCCCCGAAGACCACAGGAAAACGAAGTTTATCCTGCCGCCCGCCGGGACGCAAGTCGCGAGAATCGTTCGGCTTGCGGCGGATCAGCGGCGCGCGGAGCCGTTCGAAGCGGACTGTCGCCGGAACCGTGCCGCAGGCGTATCGTTTGTCGCTTGGCTTTGCCGGACCGCGTCCACTGGGGCCGCGGCGTTTCGAGGGATAGATCCATGCTTGCAATCATCGCCGGAATCCTGATCGTCCTGTGGCTGCTCGGCTTCCTCGCCTTCCACGTCGCGGGCGGCCTCATCCACATCCTGCTCGTGCTCGCGGTGATCGCGATCATCATCCACTTCGTCACCGGCCGCCGCGCCGTCTAGCGAAGCCTTTGTCGAGGGGGCGCGTCAGCCGGCCGTCGGGCGGCCGGCGCGCGTCTCCGCGATCGCGGCCTTGAGCGCGTCGTAGCCCACCGCGCCCTGAAAGATGCGGTCGCCGACCACGAAGGTCGGCGTCCCGGTTGCCCTGAGCGTATTGGCGAGCTGGTAGTTCTTGCCGAGCTCGGCCTTCGCCGCCGCCTCGTCGAGCGGCGTGACGCCGAGCGCCGCCTGGGTTTTGGCCAGCGCGTCGGGCGTCGGGCGGCCGGCGGCGTAGAGCTGGTCGTGGAAGGCGCGGAACTTGCCGGCGCGGGCGGCAGCCAGGCTGGCGCGGGCCGCCGCCTCGCTGTCCGGCCCCAGCACCGGCCATTCGCGCCACACCACCTTGAGCTTCGGATCCTCCTTGAGCAGGCGGTCGACGTCGGCATTGCTGCGGCGGCAATAGGTGCAGGCGTAATCGAAGAATTCGACGAGCGTCACGTCGCCGTCCCCGGCGCCCGCCCAGGCGCCCGCAAAGGGCGTCTCGATCGCGGCGCGGTTGGCGACGACCAGCTCGGACGCCTGGCGCGCGTGGAGGCGCTCCATCGCCTCGGGCAGGACCTCGGGATGCTCCAGCAGGTAGGAGCGGACCAGGGACCCGGACGCCGCGAGCATCGCCCCGCCGCCGATCAGCACGCCGAGCGCGCCGGCGAGCAGCGCGCCCCTCCAGCCGGCGAGCCGCCGGCCGGGCGCCGGCGCGTCACTTGGCACGCTTCTTCGCCTTGTCGACTTCGCTCTTCGAGACCATCGCGATGTCCTGGGCGCGCAGCCAGTCGGCGCTGCCGCTCGGGATCGACCCCATCGCCTGCTCGGCGTTGACGAGCGCGAGCTTGGCATTGCCTTCGAGATTGTAGCGCTCGGCCGTCGCCAGCGCTGCGCGCCCGGGGTCGCCCTCCCGGTCGTAGACGATGCCGAGCTGGTACCAGGCGAAGGGATTGGAATTGTCGCGGCCG
>JAFAZW010000019.1 GCA_019239415.1 Alphaproteobacteria bacterium | reverse complement strand
GCCGGATGTCGGCGACGCGGCGGCCATCTGGCCTGACGATCTGCACCGCCTGCCACACCCCGCTCAGCGACGCCATGACCTGGCGCACGCGGGGGTCGCGGCCGCGCGCATAAGCGTCGATCTCGGTCAGCAATTTGGTCTTGGCGGAGAGGTCAACCATGCCGAGCGGGTTCGTATCGGTGTAGAGCGCGCGGTTGGTGCCCTGCGGCGGCTCGGCCAGAACCCCGGCCTGCCCGCTCGCGACGGCGCGCACGGTCGCCGCAGCGCGCCGGATCGCGGCCTCCGACAATTCGGAGGCATGGGCGTAGCCGGCCGCCTCGCCCGAAACCGCGCGCAACCCGAAACCCTGCGTCGTGTCGAACGCCGCGCTTTTGATGCGGCCGTCGTCGAGCGCGACGCTTTCGGATTGGCTGTATTCGAGGAACAGCTCGCCGTCATCCATTCCGGCAAGCGCCTCGGCGACGATGGTCTCGACCCTGCCGGCATCCATGCCGGTGCGCTCGAAGAACAATTCGTCGGTTACGGCAAGGCTGGTCATCGGCGGCTCCCCGCGATCGTGATCCGAAAGATTAGCGCGAATATGGGCCTCGGCGAGGCGGCACGGAAGGAGCCTTGGCGCGTCCCGGCCCGACCCTTGCGCGGTTATGCGGCGGCTTGCCGCAATGGGTTAGGGCGCGGCTGATGCTGTTGTCGCACCGCCGGGGTTGATGTAGGGTCCGACCGATCGGTGCCGTCGCCGAAATTTCGGCAGCGCGGCGGCGCGGCCGTTGGTCGAGCACCCCCGACATCCCATGGGGGCGCCCCGGAAATCCTGGTCGGAAACGGCGGTCTCCGAACAGCGGCTCCGGGTTCCATTTCCGGCGAGCCGGCCGCCCCGATCGCCCCGAACGGGGCGTCCTTGCCGAAGAGGGGCTGCAAGGTATGGCGCGGTTGCGGAAGTCGCTCAGCCAGGGTGTCCCCGGGGGGCAGGGTGTTCCCGGAGGGATTGTCCGGGCGCTCGCGACCCCGCGTGCCTTGCGCGTCGCGGGCATCCTTGCCCTCGCGCTGATCGGGATCGCCGCCGCCGGCGCCGTGGCCTGGGCCAACGAGCCGCACCCCTGGCAGTTCGGGATGCAGGCGCCGGCGACCCCGGTCAAGGAACGCATCCACGCCTTTCACAACGAATTGCTGGTCATCATCTTCCTGATCACCATCTTTGTACTGGGGCTGCTGGTCTACGTCATGGTGCGCTTCAACGCGAAGCGCCATCCGGTGCCGACCCGCACCTCGCACAACCCGGTGATCGAGGTATTGTGGACGATCGTGCCGGTAGTGATCCTGGTCGCGATCGCGATCCCCTCGTTCAAGCTGATGTACTACATGGACGAGGTGCAGAACGCCGACATGACGGTCAAGGTGACCGGGCATCAGTGGTACTGGACCTATGAATACCCCGACCAGGGCGGCCTTACCTTCGACAGCAACATCATCCAGGACAAGGACCTGAAACCCGGCCAGAAGCGGCTGCTCGACGTCGACAACCCGCTGGTCGTGCCGGTCGGCGCGACGGTGCGGGTGCAGGTCGCCGGCACCGACGTGATCCACAGCTGGTACGTGCCGTCGTTCGGGGTCCAGGAATACGCCGTGGTCGGGCGCCTCAACGAAACCTGGTTCCAGGTCGAGCACGAGGGCACCTATTACGTCGAGTGCAACCAGATCTGCGGCGTCAACCACGCGTTCATGCCGATCGTCGTCAAGGCCGTCGCCAAGGGCGATTTCGACAAATGGCTGGGCGACGCCAAGAAGCAATTTGCCGCCGCGCCGGCGCCGGGCGGCGCCGACGCGAATGCAACCGTGATCGCCGCCGCCGCGGACGGCAAGCCGGCGCCAGAAAAACTGGCGGCCGGGGCTCAGGAGTAAGAGGCAGCCGATGGCCTATACCCACGTCGCCGAGCATGACGCGCACGGGCATGTCCCGGGCTTCTTCACGCGCTGGTTCGCCTCGACGAACCACAAGGACATCGGGACGCTCTACCTGATCTTGGCGATCGTCGCCGGGCTGATCGGCGGCACGATGTCGGTGCTGTTCCGCATCCAGATCCAGCATCCCGGCAACGAGTTCCTCGATCACCAGATGTACAACGTGCTGGTGACCGCTCACGGGCTGATCATGGTGTTCTTCCTGGTCATGCCGGCGATGATCGGCGGGTTCGGCAACTGGTTCGTTCCGCTGATGATCGGCGCGCCGGACATGGCCTTCCCGCGCATGAACAACATCAGCTTCTGGCTGCTCGTCCCGGCCTTCCTGCTGCTGCTCGGCTCGACCCAGGTCTCCGGCGGCACCGGCAACGGCGCGGGAGTCGGCTGGACCGTCTACGCGCCGCTCTCGACCTCGGGGTCGAGCGGACCGGCGGTGGACATGGCGATCTTCTCGCTCCACCTCGCCGGCGCCTCGTCGATCCTCGGCGCGATCAACTTCATCACCACCATCTTCAACATGCGCGCGCCCGGCATGACGCTGCACAAGATGCCGCTGTTCGTCTGGTCGATCCTCGTCACCGTCTTCCTGCTGCTGCTCGCCCTCCCGGTCCTCGCCGGTGCGATCACCATGCTGCTCACGGACCGCAATTTCGGCACCCACTTCTTCGACGCGGCGGGCGGCGGCGATCCGGTCCTCTACCAGCACCTCTTCTGGTTCTTCGGCCACCCGGAGGTGTACATCATGATCCTGCCGGGCTTCGGCATGATCAGCCAGATCGTCGCGACCTTCAGCCGCAAGCCGGTGTTCGGCTATCTCGGCATGGCCTATGCCATGGTCGCGATCGGCGTCATCGGCTTCGTCGTCTGGGCCCACCACATGTTCACGGTCGGCATGGATGTGAACACCAAGATGTACTTCACCGCGGCGACGATGGTCATCGCGGTGCCGACGGGCATCAAGATCTTCTCCTGGATCGCGACGATGTGGGGCGGCTCGATCAGCTTCGAGACGCCGATGCTGTGGGCCCTGGGCTTCATCTTCATGTTCACGGTCGGCGGCGTCACCGGCGTCGTCCTCGCCAACGGCGGCGTCGATATCGCCTTCCAGGACACCTACTATGTGGTGGCGCACTTCCACTACGTGCTGTCGCTCGGCGCCGTCTTCTCCCTGTTCGCCGGCTTCTATTACTGGTTCGGGAAGATGTCCGGCCGAATGTACAACGAGGTGCTCGGCCAGATCCATTTCTGGCTGTTCTTCATCGGCGTGAACATCCTGTTCTTCCCGATGCACTTCCTCGGCATGGAGGGGATGCAGCGCCGCATCTCCGATTACGCCGACGCCTACGCGCACTGGAACTACGTCGCGTCGATGGGCTTCATGGTGGTCGCGACCAGCATGATCTTCTTCTTCGTCAACGTGCTCTGGTCGCTCGCCGCCGGCCGCAAGGCGCCGGACAATCCATGGGGCGAAGGCGCGACGACGCTTGAATGGACCCTTTCGAGCCCGCCGCCCTTCCACCAGTTCGAGACCCTGCCGCGCATCGACTGACGAGGCTCGCTCTTGCTTCGCGAGCAGGTTGTGACTACATGTGGTCACAATCTGCTGCGGAGATGCAACCATGGCGCTCAAGTTGTCGGTGAGAGAGGCGAAGTCCCGCTTTGCCGAAGCAACAGCAGCGGCGGCGCGCGGCGAGCGCGTGGTGATCACGAAGCATGGTAAGCCGTTCGTCGAGGTAGTTCCCGCGCGCCGAAAGGGCGGGGTCGATTTCGAGAAGATGGCCGAGATTCGCGCGGAACTGGGTCTCGAAGGCGTGACGCTTACTCTACCTGACAATTTCGACGATCCGGCATTCAGCCGTCGGGTGCTCGGGCTTGAAGATTGAGGCTGCTCCTCGACACCCATTTCCTCGTCTGGGTCGCAGCCGACGTCCGTAGGATAACGCCGCACGAGCGTGCGATCCTCAGCGATGAAGACGTTGAGATTGTCTGCTCGACCGTGTCGCTATGGGAACTCCGCCTTAAGTGGCAAACGGTTTCGCTTTCAGGCGAACGCAAGGGACCTATCGCACCAGACGTTCTCCTGGGAGTTGCTCAGCGCGCTGGATGGACCATTCTCCCTCTAACGCCGGAGCACGCGGTCACGACTCTGGAGGTACCTGTCGCGCACAAGGATCCCTTCGACGAATTGCTGCTCGTCCAAGCGCAGGTGGAGGGGGTGCGCTTCCTGACTCGCGATGAGGCGTTGGTGGGTCATCCGCTCGCCTACCGCTGAGGACCTCACGGCGCGGCTTCCGCTCGTGCGTTCTTGCACCTATAGGGGCCCCCGATTCATGTCTGCCGCCGCCGAGCTCTCCACGCCCCTCCCCGCCGACTGGCGGGACTTCCTCGCGCTCACCAAGCCGCGGGTGATGAGCCTCGTCGTGTTCACCGGGCTGTGCGGCATGCTCGCCGCGGACGTGCCGGCGCATCCGGTGATCGGCTTCACCGCGATCCTGTGCATCGCACTCGGCGCCGGCGCGGCCGCTGCGCTCAACATGTGGTACGAGGCGGACCTCGACGCCAGGATGAAGCGCACCGCCAGGCGGCCGATCCCGGCCGGACGGATGGACCGCCAGGCGGCGCTCCACTTCGGCGTCGGCCTCGCCTGCTTCTCGGTGATCCTGATGGAGCTGGCCGTGAACCGGGTCGCCGCCGCCGTGCTCGCCGTCTCGATCCTTTTCTACGTACTGGTCTACACGATCTGGCTGAAGCGGCGGACGCCCCAGAACATCGTCATCGGCGGCGCCGCGGGGGCGTTCCCGCCGGTGATCGGCTGGGCCGCGGCGACGGGCGACGTGACCTTGCTTCCCGTCCTCCTCTTCCTGCTCATCTTCCTGTGGACGCCGCCGCATTTCTGGGCGCTGTCGCTGTTCGTGCGGTCCGATTATGCGGCGGCCGGGGTGCCGATGCTGCCGGTCGTCGCCGGCGAGCGGACGACGCGCCAGCACATCCTCCTCTACACGCTGCCGATGGGCGCGAGCGCGATCGCGCCGTGGCCGCTCGGGCTCGCCGGCGCCTTCTACGGCATCGTCGCGAGCGCCTTCAGCCTCGTCTTCGTCGGCATCGCCGTGCAGGTGTGGCGGAACCGGGCGACCGAGCCCGCCGCGATGAAGCCGGAGAAACGGCTCTTCGCTTTCTCGATCCTCTACCTCTTCGCGCTGTTCGGCGCGCTCGTCGCCGACCGAATGTGGCTGGCGTGACCGACCCCCGCGACGAGGAGCTCCGCCGCCGCCAGAAGAGCCGGGCGATCGTCATGGCGGTGCTGCTCGCCGCCTTCGTGGTGCTGGTCTACGCCATCACTATCGCCAAGATGACGATCAACCGGTGACGGCGGCGGCGGGGATCGCGGCGCGGAGAAACGGCTGGACGGCCGCGATCATGGCGCTCGTCGCCGCGGCGATGGTCGGCCTCGCCTTCGCCAGCGTGCCGCTCTATCGCGTCTTCTGCCAGGTGACCGGATTCGACGGGACGCCGGGGCGGGCGGTCGGCAAGCAGGCGCCGGGCGTGGTCGCGGGAAAGACCGTCTCCGTCCGGTTCGACGGCAATGTCGCGCCGGCCTTGCCGTGGCGGTTCGGCCCCGAGAAGACCACGCAGATCGTGCCGATCGGGGGCCGCCAGATCGCCTTCTTCACCGCCCGCAACCTCACCGCGCGACCCGTGACCGGCCGCGCCAGCTTCAACGTCACGCCCACCCAGGCCGCGAAATATTTCAGCAAGATCCAATGCTTCTGCTTCACCGAGCAAACCCTGAAGCCGGGCGAGGAAGCCCGCATGCCGGTGATCTTCTACGTCGACCCGGCGTTCACGAAGGATCCCGACACGAAGGACATCAGCGAGATCACCTTGAGCTACACCTTTTACCCGGTGGACGGGCCCCAGGGGCGAAGCTAGAGACGCGTCGGAAAAGCCGCAGAGGACGAGATGGCCGGAGCGAAGAACCACCAGTATCACATCCTGGCCCCGAGCCCGTGGCCGCTCATCGGCGCCTTCGCGGCGCTGGCGCTGACCGGCGGCGGGGTAATGTGGATGCACGCCATCCCCGGCGGCACTCCGGTGCTGCTGCTCGGCGCCCTCGGCGTGCTGGCGACGATGTTCCTCTGGTGGTCGGACGTCATCAAGGAGGCCCACCAGGGCGACCATACGCCGATCGTCCAGCTCCACCTGCGCTACGGCATGATCCTGTTCATCGCCTCGGAGGTGATGTTCTTCGTCGCCTGGTTCTGGGCCTGGTTCGACAGCTCGCTCTTTCCGTCCAGCGTCGACGCGATCGGCGGCGTCTGGCCGCCCAAGGGCATGGAGGTGCTGAACCCGTTCGGCTTCCCGCTCCTCAACACGCTGATCCTGCTCTGCTCGGGCACCACGGTGACGTGGGCGCACCACGCCCTCATCCACGGCGACCGCCGCGGCCTCGTCAACGGCCTGATCCTCACCATCCTGCTCGGCATGCTGTTCACCAGCATCCAGGCCTGGGAATATGCCCACGCGCCGTTCGCCTTCAAGCAGAACGTCTATACGTCGGCCTTCTTCATGGCGACCGGCTTCCACGGCGCCCACGTCATCATCGGCACCATCTTCCTGATCGTCTGCCTGATCCGGGCCAAGCGGGGCGACTTCACGCCGCGCCAGCATTTCGGCTTCGAGGCGGCCGCCTGGTACTGGCACTTCGTCGACGTGGTGTGGCTGTTCCTGTTCATCTGCGTCTACGTCTGGGGCGGCTGGGGCGCGCCGGTCTCGGGGTGACCGGGCCAATCTCGTCATCCCGGCGAAAGCCGGGATCTCGTGGAGAAAGGCTGTGACTTTCCGACCTGAGGTCCCGGCTTCCGCCGGGACGACGGATATGCCCGCGGCCCTCGCCGCGCTGCGCGGCCTCTGCCCCCGCTGCGGCGCCACGACGCTGTTCAAGGGCCTGGCGAGCTTCGCGCCGCGCTGCCGCGCCTGCGGGCTCGATTATTCGAGCTTCAACGTCGGCGACGGCCCCGCCGCCTTCCTGATCTTCATCGTCGGCGGCCTCGTCGTGCTGCTCGCCATCATCGTCGAGCTCAGGTTCAGCCCGCCTTTCTGGGTGCACATCCTCCTCTGGCTGCCGCTCACCACCTTGCTGGTGGTCGGCCTCCTCCGCTTCGCCAAGGGACTGCTCCTCATCCTCGAGTACCGGAACCGCGCCCGCGAGGGCCGGATCGACCGCGACGCATGAGGCGGGTGCCGATCGTCGCGACCGCGCTGGTGACGCTCGCCGTTGCCGCGATGATCGCGCTCGGCATCTGGCAGCTGCGCCGCTCGGCGTGGAAGACGGCGCTCATCGCCACCTACGAGGCGAACCGCTCGAAGCCGCCGGTCGCCTGGCCGGCCTTGCTCCCCAAGGACGACAGCCAGCTCGTCTACCGCCGCGCCACGGGCTTTTGCCTGCAGCCCGTCGCCTGGCGCGAGATGATCGGCCACAACGCCAAGGGGGAGCCGGGCTGGAGCCACATCGCCTCCTGCCGCACCGGCGGCGGCGAGGGCCCGGGCATGGAGGTCGACGTCGGCTGGTCGGCGCAGACCGGAACCCCGCGCTGGCAAGGCGGCGCGGTCGCCGGCACCATCGTTCCGGATCGCAAGCACCGCATCCGCCTCGTCGCCGACCGGCCGGCGCCAGGGCTGCAGCGCAGCGTCCCGACCTCGCCGCAGGACGTCCCGAACAACCATTTCGCCTACGCGATCCAATGGTTCCTGTTCGCGCTCACTGCCGTCATCATCTACGCCTTTGCCTTGCGGCGCCGCCGGCGGGATACGGCGCCGTCCGGTTGAACGGCCGGGGCGGGTGGCCTAAATGGCGACGCTCCTCATGCAGCTCACCATCCTCCCCAACGGCTTCAAGGTCGCCAGCCGGCAAATGCCGGGACTCGAAACCGCCGCCGTCGGCCTCTATGCGGAAGCCGGCGCGCGCCACGAGCCGCGGCGGCTCAATGGTATCGCGCACCTGTTCGAACATATGGTCTTCAAGGGCGCCGGCGGCCGCTCGGCGCGGGAGATCAGCGAGGCGATCGAGGACGTCGGCGGCGAGCTGAACGCCGCCACCGACCGCGACGGCACCAGCTTCACCGCCTCGGTGATGGCCGAGCATGTGCCGCTCGGCGTGTCGCTGATCGCCGATCTCGTCCAGCGCCCGCACTTCGCCGCCGGCGACCTCGCCCGCGAGAAGGAGGTCGTCCTCCAGGAGCTTGGCGAGGCGCGCGACACCCCGTCGGACATCATCTTCGACGACCTCTGGTCGGCCGCCTTCGACAACCAGCCGCTCGGCCGCCCGGTGCTCGGCGACGAAGACAGCATCGCGGCGATCGGCGTCGCGGATCTCCACGACTGGCGCGGCGCCCGCTACCGCGCCGGCAGCCTCGCGCTCGTCGCCGCCGGCAAGGTCGACCATGACGCGCTGGTCGCCCTCGCCGACACTCACTTCGCCGATCTCGTCGACGGCACGATCGAGGATCCGGCCCCGGCCCACTTCACCGGCGGTACCCGCGTCAGCCGCATGGCGAGCGAGCAGGCGCACCTCACCCTGGCATTTCCCGGCCCGGCGCAGCGCGATCCCGGCTATTTCGCGGCGCGCCTCTTCGCGGACGCCGTCGGCGGCGGCATGTCGTCGCGCCTGTTCCAGCAGGTGCGCGAGGAGCGCGGGCTCGCCTATTCGGTCTACGCCTCGCTCCAGCCTTATGCCGACACCGGCATCTTCTACGCCTATGCGGCGACGGCGCGGCGCGAATCGGCGTCGGCGGCGCAGCTCATCGAAGACGTGATCGCCGAGGCGGCCGAGACGGTGACGCAGCGCGAGCTGGACCGGGTGCGGACCCAGTCGCGGGCCGGACTGCTCATGTCGATGGAGAGCCCCTGGGGACAGGCCCATTATGTCGCGCGCCAGCTTTCCGTCTGGGGGCGTCTGGTCGAGCCAGCCGAAGTGCTCGCCGCGCTCGACGCGGTGACGCTGGACGACCTCCGCGCCGCGGGCGCCCGCATGCTTGCCGGCCCCCGTGCGAGGGCGACGATCGGCTTCCCCGCCGTCCGCGCGGCATGACCCTTTCGTCGCTGGTCGCGGAGCCGTGGGCCGATTACGGCCTCGTCGACTCCGGCCACGGTCGCAAGCTCGAGCGTTACGGTCGCTACCGCTTCATCCGGCCGGAGCCGCAGGCGATGTGGGTCCCCGCTTCGGCGGACTGGGACGCGGACGGCGAGTTCGTCCCGGGCTCGGACGAGGAGGGGGGCGGGCGCTGGCGCTTCGACAAGCCGGTGCCGCGCGGGGGTTGGGAGCTCGGCTGGGAGGAGGTCCGCTTCCGCGCCCAGGCGACGCCGTTCCGCCATCTTGGCTTCTTTCCCGACATGGCGCCGCAATGGGCGTGGATGCGCGAACGGCTGGGTGAGGGCCCTTCGACAGGCTCAGGACAGGCGGCGGAGGCGCTCAACCTGTTCGGCTATACCGGCGTCGGCACGCTGGCGATGAGCGCCGCCGGCGCGCGTCTCACCCACGTCGATGCGTCCAGGAAGGCCGTCGAGGCCGGCAAGGACAACGCCCGCCTTTCGGGCATGGCCGACCGCCCGATCCGCTGGATGATCGACGACGCGGCCAAGTTCACGGCGCGCGAGGTGCGTCGCGGGCGCCGCTACGACGGCATCATTCTCGATCCGCCCAAATATGGGCGGGGCCCGGACGGGGAGATCTGGCGGCTGGAGGAAGGCCTTCCCGGGCTCATCGCGGATTGCCGCCGCCTGCTCGACGCCGACAGCCGCTTCCTCGTGCTGACCGTCTACGCCGTCCGGATGTCGGCCTTGGCCATCGGCGAGCTCGTCCGCCAGGCCCTCGCCGATCTTCCCGGGCGAGTCGAATGCGGCGACATGGCGGTCCGCGAGGAAGCGCGCGGCCTCCTCCTTCCCACCGCCATCTTCGCCCGCTGGAGCCGCTAGTCGCGGACGGCCCGCATCGCGGCCCCGGCTGCGAAGGGCGCGATCGCGACGAGCAGCAGGGACGCCGCCGCGAGCAGCTTGGCCGCGCCCATCGCGCCGCCTTGCCCGGTCATGCCGGCGCCGAAGATCAGGATCGGCACGGCGAGCGGCAGCATGAGCAGGCCGGCCAGCGCCCCGGTGGTCCGGAGCCCCGCGGTCAGCGCCGCGACGATGAGGCTGAGGGCGGCGAGGCCGGGGGTGCCGGCGAGAAGGCCGAGCTCGAGCCGGGCGAGGAGGTCGCCCGGCAGCTTCATCAGCGCCGCGGCGGGGAGCGCCGCGAGCATCAGCGGCGGCCCGAAGGCCAGCCAATGGCCGAGGAGCTTGGCGACCGCGACAAGCTCCTCGCCGATGCCGCGCACCGCGAGCTGGTCGAGGATCCCGGCCGTCCGGTCGGGCTCGACCAGCCGGTCGACCGGCAGCAGCGCGGCCAGCAGCGCCGCCATCCACAAGGCGCCCCCGCCGGTGCGGGCGAGGAGCGGCGCGTCCGGCCCGACGGCGAATGGAAACAAGGTCGCGACGAGGAGGAAGAAGACGAGCGGCAGCACGGCGCTGCCGCCGCTCGCGGCGAGGCGCAGCTCGCGCAGGAGCAGCGCCGTCACAGCGTCACCCGCTTCGCCCCGTCGAGGGGGAGCGGCTGGTGGGAGGCGGCGAGGATCGCGCCGCCGCCGCGGCGGTGGGCGTCGATCGCCGCCGCCAGCCGCGCCTCGCCGTCGGCGTCGAGGCCGTTGGCCGGTTCGTCGAGCAGCCAGAGCGGCGCGCCGGCGGCGACCACCCGCGCCAGCGCCGCCCGCTTGCGCTGTCCGGTCGAGAGCATCCGCACCGGCACGGCGGCGAGCGGGACGAGGCCCATCGCGGCGAGAGCGGCTTGCGGATCGCCGCCGTCGAGGCGGCTCCAGAAGCCGAGCGCGCGCGCGAGCGGCAGCTTCGGGTCCAGCGCCAGCGACTCGTCGGCCAGCGCGCCGCCGCCGCTGCGCTCCACGGTGCCGGCGGCGGCGCGGAGCAGTCCCGCGGCGACACGGATCAGGCTCGACTTGCCGGCGCCGTTCGGGCCGGTGACGAGCGCCGCCTCGCCCGGCTCCAGCGCCAGGTCGAGGCCCTCGAACAGCAGCCGCCCGCCCCGCAGGCAGGCGACGCCCTCCATGCGCAGCAGCGGCGCGCCGCTCACCCGGCGGCGTCCTCAATCGCGTGCATGTCGGCGTCGGAGAAGCCGAAATGGTGGCCGACCTCGTGGACGATGACGTGGGTGACGAGGGCCTCCAGGCCGACTCCCGTCTCCGCCCATTCATGCAGCAGCGGCAGGCGGTAGAGGTGGATCATCGCCGGCATCCGCCCCGAATCCATCGACGATTGCTCGCCGATCGGGCGGCCGGTGTAGAGGCCGGTGAGGTCGAGCGAATCCTCGACGCCGAGCTGGTCGAGCACCTCCTCCTCGGGCCAGTCGTCGACGCGGAGCACGACGCCCGCGAGGTGGCGGCGGAAGGGCTCGGGCATGGCGGCGATCGCCCGGTCGGCGAGCCGCTCGATGTCCGCCGCCGTGGGCGCGAAGGTTGTGCTTGCCGCCATCGGCGAACGGCATAATGGGAGGAGGCGATGGAGAAAAGGACGCCGCTCGCCGACGCGGACCGCGAAGCCGCGCTGAAGGACCTCCCCGGCTGGAGCTACGACCCGCACGCGCGGGCGATCCGCCGCCACTTCGTCTTCGCCAACTTCGCCGAGGCGTTCGCCTTCATGACCCGCGTCGCGCTGGCGGCCGAGAAGATGGATCATCATCCGGACTGGTCCAACGGCTGGAACAAGGTCGACGTCGCCCTCTCCACCCACAGCGCCGGCGGCGTCACCGTCCTCGACCTCGCCCTCGCCCGCCTCTGCGATGCGGCCGCCGTGTCCTCGCCGGCGCCGCCGCCCAAGTGAGCGCCTTTCCAGCGCATGCGGAGCGGTGGCCGAGCGGTCGAAGGGCTCGCCTGGAAAGTCGAGCATAAGCAAAACCGTATCGAGGCGGCGAGCCGGAGCCGCGCGCAGTGCGGCGGAGACGGGCGCGCGCAGCGCGTTCAATCCCTCCCGCTTTCCCGACGCGCCTTGCCCTGACGCGCGACGGCGACTAGATCGCCGCCTTCCAGAGCATGCGGAGCGGTGGCCGAGTGGTCGAAGGCGCTCGCCTGGAAAGTGAGTATACGGCAAAACCGTATCGAGGGTTCGAATCCCTCCCGCTCCGCCAGCCGCTCCTCCACCCGTTGTTGACCGGCGCCGCGGGCGCTACCGGGGCGGCATGGGACGGGACGATCCGCAGCTCGAGCAGGCCGAACGCCGCCTGCTGCACGCCTTCCTCGCCGGCACGGCGCAGCGGGCGCCGGACGCGGTCGCGATCGACGTTCCCGCCGGGCGCGGCCGGCCGGAGCGGCAGGTGCTGCGCTATGGCGAGCTGGACGCCGGCTCCGACCGGCTGGCGCGGCACCTCGCGCCCCTGCTCGCACCGGAGGCGATCGTGCCGCTGCTGCTGCCGCGGACCTCGCCGCTGCTTCACGTGGCGCAGCTGGCGGTGTTGAAGGCGGGCGGCGCTTTCACCTGCCTCGATCCCTCCTTCCCGACGGAGCGGATGCGGGAGATCCTCGCCGATGCGGACGCCACGCTCGTGCTCGCCGACCATGCCGGCCTCGCCCGCCTGTCCACGCTGGACGCCGAAGGGCTCCGGCTGCTCGACCCCGGCGACCTCCTCGCCACCGAGCCGCCCGCCGGGCCCCTTCCGGAGATCGCGCCCGAGCGGCTCGCCTACGTCATCTACACGTCGGGGACGACCGGCCGGCCGAAAGGGGTGATGATCGAGCATCGCAGCATCGCCAACCTTGTCCACTGCGACATCGCCGAGTTCGGCCTGACGCCCGCCGACCGGGTCGTGCAGGGCTCGTCGCCGGCTTACGATTCGTTCCTTGAGGAGACGTGGCTCGCCTTCGCGGCGGGGGCGACCCTGCTGGTCATGGACGATGACACGGCGCGGCTGGGCCCGGACCTCGTCGCTTGGCTGGACGCAAAGCGGGCGACCGTCTTCTGCCCGCCGCCGACGCTGCTGCGCAGCACCGGCTGCCGCAACCCGGCGGAGGCGCTGCCGGACCTGCGCCTCCTCTATGTCGGCGGCGAGGCGCTTCCGGACGACGTCGCCGACCTGTGGGCGCAAGGGCGGCGCCTCGTGAACGGCTACGGGCCGACCGAATGCGCGGTGACCTGCATCCGCACCGACATCCGGCCGGACGAGCCGGTGACCATCGGCCGGCCGGTGCCCGGCATGGCGGCCTGGGTGCTGGACGAGCATCTCGCTTCGGTGCCGGACGGCGGGCGCGGCGAATTGTGCCTCAGCGGGATCGGCGTGGCGCGCGGCTACCGCAACCGGCCGGACGTCAGCGCCGAGAAGTTCGTCGACCACCCCGAGCTCGGCCGGCTGTACCGGACGGGGGATCTGGTCCACCGCGACGCTTCGGGCTGCTTCCACTATCACGGCCGCATCGACGCGCAGGTGAAGATCCGCGGCCACCGCGTCGAGCTGGCCGAGATCGAGGCGCGCCTCGCCGCGCGGCCCGGCGTCCGCGCCGCCGCCGCACGGCTCCAGGAAGAGGATGAGGGTGCGGCGGAGCTCGTCGCCTGGATCGTTTGCGACGACCCCGCTCGGCCGCCGGATCCCGAGACGTTGAAGGCGGCGCTCGCCGCGACGCTGCCGCGCCACATGGTCCCGCGCCAGATCGGCGTTCTGGGCGGCCTGCCCACGACGGTCGGCGGGAAGCTCGACCGCAAGGCGCTGCCCGCGATGACCCTCGCGCGTCACGCAGAGCCGCGGCACGGGGCCGCCCCGGCGACGCCGCTCGAGCGGCAGCTCGCCGAGGCGGTCGCGGACATCCTGAAACGGCGCGGCGAGATTTCGGTCGACGACGATTTCTTCGAGTCGCTCGGCGGCGATTCGCTGTCGGCGGCGATGCTGGTGACCTTGCTGCGCGAGGATCCGGCGACCGACTGGATCACGGTCAGCGACGTCTACGAAGCGCGAACCGTCCGCAAGCTCGCCGAGACGGGCGCGTCCCGCGTCGAAGCCGTCGCCGCCGCGATCCCCTTCCATCGCGAAGGGCGGGCGCGGCCGCTGCTCACCGCGGCGGTCCAGACCCTGTGGCTGGCCGGTGAGCTGGTCGTGGGATCGTGGATCGCCTGGGCGGTGGCCTTCCGGCTCCTGCCTTTCCTGCTCGGCAACCTCGGCCTCGTCGGCCTGCTCCTGCTGGCGCCGCTCGTCGGCCTCCTCGCCGTCGCCACCTACGTGCCGGCGGCGCTCGGCTTCGCGATGGCGGTGAAACGGCTCGTCATCGGCCGCTACCGGCCCCTGCGGACGCCCTACCGGAGCGCATATTATGCACGCCACTGGATCGTCATGCAGGCGGCGCGGCTCATTCCCTGGGCGCTGCTGCAAGGCACCGTCTTCCAGCAGGCGGCGCTTCGGGCGCTCGGCGCGAAGATCGGGCGGCGCGTCCACATCCATCGCGGCGTCGATCTCGGGCGCGGCGGCTGGGACCTGCTCGAGATCGGCGACGACGCCTCGCTCGGCCAGGACGTCCATCTCGGGCTCGTCGAGATCGACCGCGGCGACATCGTCGTCGGGCCGGTGGTGATCGGCGCCGGGGCATCGCTCAGGGTCCGCGCCGCGGTGGAAGGCGGTTGCAGCGTCGGCGCCGGCGCCGAGCTGGCGCCGCTCTCGATCCTGTGCACCGGCGCGGCGATCCCGCCCGGCGAGCGCTGGGACGGCGTCCCCGCGGGTCCCGCCGGGGCGGCCGAGGCGCCGCCCTCGACCGGGGGCGCCGAGCTGACGCCATGGCTTCACGGCCTGCTGACGATGGCGGCGAAGGGCGGAGCGGCCGCTCTGGCCCTCCTCCCGGCCGAGCTCCTCACCCTCGCCGTCTGCGCCGCCGCCGGGGTCGGGGTCGCCGACATCTGGCGCTGGCTTTACCGGCCGACGCTCGACGCCGCCCTCGTCGCGATCGTCCTCGGGCTCACCGTCGTGAGCCTGCCGCTGACGCTCGTCGCCAACGCGCTCCTCCTCCGCGCCCTCGGGCCGGTGAAGGCGGGCACGATCTCGCGCTGGAGCCCCGCCTACATCCGGGTCTGGCTCAAGACCGGCATACTCTTCAATTGCGGCGAGTGGCTGAGCGGCGCGATCTTCTGGCCGCAATGGCTGCGCCTCGCCGGCATGCGGGTCGGGTCGAAATGCGAGATCAGCACGATCATCGACGTCGTGCCGGAGCTGGTGACGATCGGCCCCGAGACCTTTTTCGCCGACGGCATCTATCTCGGCGGCGCCGAAGTGACGGCGGGCGCCGTGACGCTGGCGCCGGTGAAGCTCGGGCGCAACACCTTCCTCGGCAACCATGCGGTGGTTCCGGCCGGCGAGACCCTGCCCGACGATATCCTCATCGGCATCGCGACCGTCGCCGACTCGCGCCACATCGCGGCCGGCCATTCGCGCTTCGGCCATCCGAGCTTCGACCTGCCGCGGCGCGAGGTGATCGAGATCGACCGCCGCCTCACCCACGATCCTTCGCCGCTCCGCTATGGCAACCGCCTCTTCTGGGAGACGCTGCGCTTCGCCCTTCCGATCGTGCCGCTCCTGCTGACGACCTGGTGGTACGCGATGCTGGCGACCGGCGCAGGCGCGTCCGGTCCGTGGACCTTCGCCCTCGCGATGGTGCCCGGCGCGACGGTGCTGACGCTCGCCGCCGCCTGCGCGTTCGTGCTGGCGCTGAAATGGCTGCTGATCGGGCGGGTGAAGCCGGGCCAGCACGCGCTCTGGTCCTGCTGGTGCAGCCGGTGGGATTTCCTCTACGTCGCCTGGGGCCGCTCGGCGAGCCGCATCCTCCAGCAATTCGAGGGGACGGGCGTGCTCGTCGCCTACCTGCGGCTGATGGGGGTGAAGATCGGGAAGGGCGCCCTGCTGGGACCGCAATTCTCGCAGGTCGTCGATCCCGACATGATCGACATCGGCGCCGGCGCGACGGTCAGCGCGATGTTCCAGGCCCACACGTTCGAGGACCGGGTCCTGAAGGTCGGCAAGGTGACGATCGGCGCCGGTGCCACCGTCGCGTTCGGTACCGTGCCGCTCTACGGCGCCGCGATCGGCGAGAGCGCCCATGTCGGCGGCCACAGCGTGGTGATGAAGCACGAGCATCTGCGCCCGGGCCTGCGCTACCAGGGTGTCCCGACCAGGGTATTCGGCCGCGAGGCAGTGCCCGCCTGAGGCGCGGCTTGGATTCCCCCGGGCGCTGTGCTTTAGGGCCGGCGACACGAGCCGAGGACGCGAAGGCTGCCCATGAACATCCACGAATATCAGGCCAAGGAGCTGCTCGCGAAGAAAGGCGTGCCGGTGCCCGCGGGATTTGCCGCGATGAGCGCCGAGGAGGCGGTCGCCGCCGCCGGCAAGCTCCCCGGGCCGCTCTACGTGGTCAAGGCGCAGATCCACGCCGGCGGCCGCGGCAAGGGCCGGTTCAAGGAGTTGGGCGCCGATGCCAAGGGCGGCGTGCGGCTCGCCAGGTCGGTCGAGGAGGTGCGCGCGAACGCCGAGGAGATGCTGGGCAAGACCCTCGTCACCGTGCAGACCGGCCCGGACGGCAAGCAGGTCAACCGCCTCTACGTCACCGACGGCGTCGACATCGCGAAGGAATATTATCTTGCCCTGCTCGTCGACCGGGGCACCGGCCGCATCGCCATGGTCGCCTCGACGGAGGGCGGCATGGATATCGAGGCGGTCGCCCACGACACGCCGGAGCGGATCACGACAATCACCATCGATCCGGCGCAGGGCTTCATGCCGCACCACGGCCGGGCGCTGGCGCATGCGCTGAAGCTGACGGGCGATACGGCCAAGCAGGCCCAGGCCCTCGCGGCCAAGCTTTACGACGCCTTCCTCGGCTACGATTGCGCGATGCTGGAGATCAATCCGCTCGTCGAGACCGCGGACGGCAAACTCCTCGTGCTCGACGCGAAGATGAGCTTCGACTCCAACGCGCTCTACCGCCATCCGGACGTCGAGGCGCTGCGCGACGAGACCGAGGAGGATCCGATGGAGGTCGAGGCGTCGAAATACGACCTCGCCTATATCAAGCTGGACGGCGACATCGGCTGCATGGTGAACGGCGCCGGCCTCGCCATGGCGACGATGGACATCATCAAGCTGAACGGCGCCTTCCCGGCCAACTTCCTCGACGTCGGCGGCGGCGCGTCGAAGGAGAAGGTGACCGCGGCGTTCAAGATCATCCTCTCCGATCCGGCGGTGAAGGGCATCCTCGTCAACATCTTCGGCGGCATCATGCGCTGCGACATCATCGCCGACGGCATCGTCGCGGCGGCGCGCGAGGTGGACCTCAAGGTGCCGCTCGTCGTCCGCCTCGAAGGCACGAACGTCGAGGAAGGCAAGCGCATTCTCGCCGACAGCGGCCTCGCCATCGTCCCCGCCAACGACCTCGGCGACGCGGCCAAGAAGATCGTGGCGGCGGTGAAAGACGCGGCGTAAGCTCGACGCGGCAGGAGGCGCTATGGCTGAGCAGGTCGAAAATCTGGTGCTTGAGCATGTGAAGCGTTTTCAGGCGACCCTCGACCGCATCGAGCGGATCTTAGGGGAGCATACCTCGCGCCTCTCCAGCCTTGAGAGCGGGCAGGCGGTGATCGTCCAGCATCTGGCGCATCTCGCGGCCGCGGATGCGGCTCAGCAACTCGCCTCCGATAATCTATCGACCAGGCTGGATCGGATCGAGCGTCGCCTCGAGCTAACCCACTGACAACAAGGGCAAGCCGATGAAACTTCTCGTCCCCGTGAAGCGGGTGATCGATTACAACGTGAAGCCGCGGGTCAAGGCGGACGGCACGGGCGTCGACCTCGCCAACGTCAAAATGAGCATGAACCCCTTCGACGAGATCGCCGTCGAGGAGGCGATCAGGCTGAAGGAGAAGGGCGCGGCGAGCGAGATCGTCGCCGTCTCGATCGGGCCGGCCAAGGCGCAGGAGACGCTGCGCACCGCGCTCGCCATGGGCGCCGACCGGGCGATCCTCGTGCAGACCGAGGACGCGGTCGAGCCGCTCGCCGTCGCCAAGATCCTCGCCGCGATCGCGAAGGAGGAGCAGCCGGGGATGGTGATCCTCGGCAAGCAGGCGATCGACGACGATGCCAACCAGACGGGGCAGATGCTCGCCGCGCTGCTCGGCTGGGGGCAGGGTACGTTCGCCTCGAAGGTCGAGGTAGACGGGGAGCAGGTGAACGTGACGCGCGAAGTCGACGGCGGGCTCGAGACGGTGCGGCTGAAGCTGCCGGCGATCGTGACCACCGACCTGCGCCTCAACGAGCCGCGCTACGCCTCGCTGCCGAACATCATGAAGGCCAAGTCGAAGCCGCTCGCGAGCAAGACGCCGGCGGACTATGGCGTCGAGACGGCTCCCAGGCTGCAGACGCTCAGCGTCCGGGAGCCGTCGAAGCGCGAGGCGGGCATCAAGGTCAATTCGGTGGACGAGCTGATCGACCGCCTTCGCACCGCAGGAGTCGTCGGATGATCGCGCTGGTTCTCGTCGAACATGAAGGGGGGCATCTCAAGGACGCCACCCTGTCCGCCGTCACCGCGGCGGCGAAGCTGGGCGAGGTCCACGCGCTGGTCGCCGGCGAAGGGGTCGGCGCCGTGGCCGAGGCGGCGGCGAAGATCGCCGGCGTCGCCCGCGTCCACGTCGCCGACGGCGGCGCCTACGCGCACCAGCTCGCCGAGAACGTCGCGCCGGTC
Source organism: Alphaproteobacteria bacterium (assembly GCA_019239415.1). Taxonomy (GTDB): domain Bacteria; phylum Pseudomonadota; class Alphaproteobacteria; order Sphingomonadales; family Sphingomonadaceae; genus Allosphingosinicella. The sequence goes on along the minus strand of JAFAZW010000019.1, from coordinate 58,872 downwards.
GCCGTCGCCATCGTCAACGACCATTGCGATTATTTCGTCGCGGCCGCGACGACGACGGGCAAGAATGTGGCGCCGCGGGTCGCGGCGCTGCTCGACGTGATGCAGGTGAGCGACGTCATCGCCATCGAGGGTCCGGACACGTTCGTGCGGCCCATCTACGCCGGCAACGCCATCGCGACCGTGAAATCGTCCGACGCCAAGAAGGTGCTGACGGTGCGCGGAACCGCGTTCGAGAAGGCGGCGGCCGAGGGCGGCTCCGGCGTCGTCGAACCCTATGCAGGCGGCGGCGACGCGGGGCTGTCGAGCTTCGTCGGCGCCGAGATCGCGGCGTCGGAGCGGCCCGAGCTGACCAGCGCCAAGATCATCGTTTCGGGCGGACGGGCGCTTGGCTCGTCCGACGCCTTCCATCAATATATCGAGCCGCTCGCCGACAAGCTGGGCGCCGCCGTCGGCGCCAGCCGCGCCGCGGTGGATGCGGGCTATGTGCCGAACGACTATCAGGTCGGCCAGACCGGCAAGATCGTCGCGCCGGAATGCTACGTCGCCATCGGCATATCCGGCGCGATCCAGCACCTCGCCGGGATGAAGGATTCCAAGCTCATCGTCGCGATCAACAAGGATGAGGAGGCGCCGATCTTCCAGGTCGCGGACCTCGGCCTGGTCGGCGACCTGTTCAAGATCGTCCCCGAGCTGACCGAGAAACTGTGATGGACCGGCGGCGGCAGTCGATCTTCTACTTCATCGCCGCCGCCCTCTTCGGCATCGCCTTCCTGGCTGAGGCGGGCCGCCACGGCTTCGGCACCAAGACCTTCGTCGCCGCCCTGCTGACGATGATCCTGGCGGCTCTGGGCACGAAGGTGAAGCGCGAGGAGGACGCCCGCGGGGATCGAGACTCGTAGCGCGCTCGTCAGCTGGCCAGATCGTCAACCCGTTCGGGCTGGGGCAACCGGACCGGTTGCAGGAGCTTCCGGCTACCCCTTCGGCTTGATGAACGTGCCGACCAGCTTTCCCTTGCCGAGCACGTGGCCTGCCATCGCCTCGGCCAGCGCCTCGCGGCCGGCCGCGGCGGGGACGGCGAGCTTGGTGTCGAGCGCGAAGAGCTGGAAATGATAATGGTGCAGCTTGCCGTCGGAGGGGTGGGGACCCCACCAGCCGTTCGTCCCCTTGCCGTTCCTGCCCTGGACCGCGCCGGCGAGGCCTTCCGGGAGGCCGTGGGCCGACGGGGCGATGTTCCAGGCGGTCCAGTGGACGAAGGGCTGCGCTGACGAGGCATCGGGATCCTCGACGACGATCGCCAGGCTCTGCGTTCCGGCCGGCAGCGCGGACCAGCTGAGCGGCGGCAGCTCGTTCCTGCCATAAGCGCTGTAGCCGAGCGCGATCGGCGCTCCTGGGGACATTGCCGGACTCGACACCAGCAGCATCTGCGCCTTCGCCATCTCCGGCCGGTCGGCGACGAGCGTGCCGGCGGCCGGGGCCGAGGACGAGCAGGCGGCGGCGAGCAGGGCGAAGAGGGTCCGAGTCGGCGGGCGCAGCATGGCGCAATTATCCGTCCCCGCCGCGCGGACGGCAAGGCTCATGCGGGAAGGCTGGCGAGCCGGCGCCAGTCGATTCGGGAGATGTCGCAGCGGGGGGCCGCCGCCCAAGCCGCGAGCGGGGCGCGGGGTGCGGCGACGCCGACGCGCCGCAGCTCACGCCAGACGTAGAAGCTCGTGAGCGCGGCGACTTTCGGGACATCGTCGAACACGCGTCCGCGCCAGGCGTAGCGCAATGGCCCGAGCGCGGCGGCAAGTTCCCGATGGCGCTCCGCGAACGTGCCGTGCGGATCATATTCGGCGACGATGACCGCGCAGGCTGGGCGGCGGGCGATGAGCAAGGTGCCGAATCCGCGCCGCTCCGTGGAGACGGCGAAGCCCGCCTCGCGCAGCATCGCGGCCGCGGCGGCGTCGAATAGCCGCGGGTCGGGGCCGGGCGGCGCGACATTGGCGGCGAGCTTGCCGGCGAGGCTCGCGGCGAGCAGAGCGGCGAAGCCGAGGCTAGCGGAAGACTTCACGCCGCGCGCCCCAGAGACAGATCGCCGCTACCGCGACGAGGGTCGACCACATGGCGAGGTGCCAGCCATAGCCGTGGTGGATCTCGGCGATATGGGCGGGAAAGCGGACCATCGCGGCGATCCGCAGCACGTTGATTGCGACGGTCGCGGCGAGCGCCAAGGCGCACCAGGCGGCGGCCCGCCAGCCGAACGGCACCCGGAAATATTGGTTGACGGTCACCCAGAACAGCAGAGCGAGCGACATGCCCTGCCAGGAGGAGCAGCCTGGCGCGACGGCGATGCGCGCCCCGTCGGCGACCGGCAGCGCGATGAGATTGGCCGCCTGCGGTGCGCCGGTCAGCGTTCCCACCAGCCAGCTGTCGGCGGCGAGCATCGGTCCGCTGAACAGCGCGAGGAGCAGCCGCCCCCAGAGTAAAGTAGCCGTCATGGCAAGGGCGATGGTGCCGGCCCGTCGGATGGACGATCCGGACCGCGCGGTCGCGATCATCCAGGCGCCGAGACCGGTCAGCGCCAGTGCGCTCGCGGTCGCCATCGGCGCAAGGGCGGCGAGCGCGACACCAGCGGCGACCACCCGATCGCCTGGCCGCAGAGGCTCGGCCGGCGCGTTGCGGAGCACATCGAGGCAGGCGGCGAGCGCGACCCAGACGATCGCGCTGATTCCGAACAGCTCGAACAGCGCGTAAGTGAGGCCCCGCTCCGGAACGATCCGCATCGCCGTGCCCGCGAAGCCGTTCAGCGCCGCGACGAGGATGAGCCAGAAAAACAGCTGCGGCCGCGCGAGCGGCGCGGCGGCGGATGCGGTCAATTCCCGGGAGGTCAGCCGCGCCGGCGGCGGCGCAACAGCCAATAGCCGGCCCCGAAGAGAGCGAGCGCAGGTGCTCCGGCGCCGATCATCGGGCCCGGAGTCGGGAGGATGATCCCTGCCGAGGCGGCGTCGGTGGCGACGAGAGCGAAGAAGGCGCAAGCCGCGCCGGCGCGGATCAATTTCGAGATCATGAGGGCTCCCTTACCTGAGTTTGGCGCGCTAGACACCGCTGATGCGAAGCCGATCCGCGTCTGTCAATGCCGCTGGTGCGGCGCAGCGTCCATGCTGAGCGCGCTGATCCGGGGCGGCAGCGCGCCGTGGCTGCTGTTTTTCGGCTTCTGGGCGATCCTCTGTCTGTTCGCCGCGGCGGAGCTCTGGCGTCCGCTCCACGATGGCGGCGAGGAGCCGGGCGGGCGGATTGCCGGCAATGTCGGCTTCGGCGTCATCAACGCGGCGATCGGCGCCGCCGTGCCGGTCTCGACGGTCGTGCCGGCGCAATGGGCCGCCGCGCATGGCATCGGCCTGATGAACCATCTCGCCGTTCCGTTCCTCGCCGCCGCCGTGGCCACCGTCCTCGTGCGCAGCCTCGCCACCTATGTGATGCATCGCCTCTCCCATGCCGTGCCGCTGCTTTGGCGGGTCCACCGCGTCCACCACAGCGACACGCGCATCGATCTCTCCACGGGGTTTCGCAACCACCCGCTCGAGCTCGCGATCGTCGCCCCCTTCTACGCGGTGGTGACCGTCGCGTGCGGGCTCGATCCGCGCGTGCTCGCCGTCTACGAGGCCGTCGGCATCGTCTTCACCTTGTGGGACCACGCCAATCTCGCGGTCCCGGAGCCGGCCGACAGGCTGCTCCGCCGGCTGCTCGTCACCCCCGCCGTCCACCATATCCATCATTCGAGTCGCCGCGCCGACACCGACAGCAATTACGGGGAGGTGCTGACCCTGTGGGATCGCGTGTTCGGCACCTATCGCGAGAAGCCGCAGGCGGAGCTGCGCGAGACCCGTTTCGGCCTCGGCGATGCCGCCGACGTGGGCGCATCCAGCTTCCTCCACCAGCTGCGTGCCCCATTTGCGGGCGAGGCGGCGCCGTCGTCGTTCGCGTCAGAAGCCTGACAGGAGGGCGGCGACGTTGGCGCCGAGCGTGTCGACGGCATAGCCGCCTTCCATCAGCACGGCCGTCGGCAGCCCGACGGCCGCGATGCGGCGGCCGATCGCGGCATAGTCGGCGGTCTCGAGCGCGAAGAAGCTGATCGGATCGCCGACGAAGGTATCGGCGCCGTAGGAACAGACGAGCAGCTCGGCGCCGAACGTCGCGATCCGCTCCAGCGCCGTCTCGAGCGCCCGCTCGTAGGTGGCGATGGCGGTACCGCGCGGCAGCGGCAGGTTGAGGGTCGCGCCCTCGCCCTCGCCTTCGCCCGTTTCGTCGGCATGCCCCCAGTAGAAGGGATAGTCGGTCGCCGGATCGGCATGGATCGAGACGAACAGCACGTCGCCCCGCGCGTAGAAGATGTCCTGGGTGCCGTTGCCGTGGTGATAGTCGATGTCGAGGATGGCGACGCGGCGGACGCCCGCCGCGACGGCCGCCTCCGCCGCGACGGCGCCGGCGTTCAGGTAGCAATAGCCGCCCATGTAATCGGCGCCGCAATGGTGCCCCGGGGGGCGGCAGAGGGCGAAGGCGGTGGGCGCGCCGTCCAGCACCGCGCCCGTCGCCGCGAGCGCCGACTGTGTGGACCAGTAGGCCGCCTCCCACGTCCCCGCGGCCACCGGTGTCGATGCGTCGTAGCTGTACCGGCCGAGCAGCGCGTCGATCCGCGCCAGCCGCGTCGGCCGCCGCCGGACCACCGGCCAGACATAGCCTGCGGCATCTCCGTCGCGTCCGGCGGCGCGCCACGCCGCGTGGGCCGTCCTCAGGAAGCGCAGATAATCGTCGCTATGGACTCGCCGCAGCGGCGCCTCGCCGAGGTCGGGCGGCGCTTCGGCGGGGCCGAGGACGGCGAGGATCGCATCGGCGCGGACCGGGGTCTCGGCGAACGGCACGAAGCCGCCATTGTGCAACTCCATCGCCGGCGCGTGCAGCCGCTGCCTGTCGTCCCAGAAGATCCGCATCCCCGGGGCCTACGGGCAGGCACCCTTTCGGGCAAGCGTCAGCCGTGGCGGGCGCAGCCTACGGCTCCCTCGCATGCGTTCCAGCTCCGACGGCGCCGCCCGCGGGGGCGCGCGGGCGCCCTCAGTGCCTCGCCGCCGCCGCCGGCGCCTTTGCGTGGCAGAGCGACTGGGGTTTGTAGCCGTCGAACGGCCACAGCGTCTTGCTCTCGTGGAGGTTGGTCGCCGCCGGGAAGATGCGCAGGCCGGTCAGCTTCCGTATCGTCCCGAGATCGGAGACGTGGGCGTTCAGATAGTCGACCGCCGCGGGACCGTTGGGATTCGAGGTGTCGTGCGGCAGCAGGACCGTGACGGTCTCCACGCCGCCGTCAGGACGCACATAGGCCGCGATCTTGTAGAAGGCCGAGGGTACCGCGACCCGCGCCTTGTGGTTGTTCGACTGCATGCGCATCGCGGCGGCGTCCGGATCGCGGGTCCCGTCGCCGTCGCGGTCGAAGACGCTCCCGTTGAAGATGTAGAGCGGCTCGTGCGCGGCGGCCCAGCGGCGGCTGATCTGCTCGAGGATCTGCCAGATGCCCCGATTGAGCTGGCAATTCTGCGGTGCCATGTTGGTCATGACGAAGGAGTTGAAGCCGGCGATCGGCGAGTAGCGCTGGTCGGCGAAGGGCGTCATGTGCCCCTGGTCGTAGACCGGCTCGCTATAGTCGGAAGGGAGGGAAGAGGCGTCGCCCTGCAGCCGCGGGTCCTTGCGGAAGCAGTCCTTGCGTCCGACGCCTTCGTTGAACTTCGACGCCACGACCTGCTCGGAGGTCCACATCGGCACCTTCAGCGCGACGTCATAGTCGATGACATAATCGGGCTGGACGAGCCGCCGCTCGTTCGGCCCGGCGTCGGGCGCGCCCCAAGGCAGGTGGCGGGCTGCGGTCGCGCCGAGCCTGGCGGGATCGCCGGCGAGATCGAGGAGCACCTTGTCGGCGGCCGCCGCCTCCTCCTTGGTGCAATTTCCCCCCCGCTCGGCGGCCTGAGCCGCGTGGGCCCGCGGTGCGGCGAAGACCGGCGCCTGCGGCGTCAGGCAGAGCGCCGCCGCGACGAACAGGCGCGCGAAGAGCGGGGCCGCCCTCACATTCCCACTCCCCGGTAAGCGGGATCGAGAGCGCGGTTGAGCGCGTCCGCGAGCCGCACGCCGCCGCGGCTGAGACGGTCGCGGACGATCGGTGCGGCGCGGTCGAGATAGGCCGCGGTCAGCTTCTCGGTGCGCTGGGCGCCGCCGCCATAGGTCGCCTGGGAGGGCGAATAGCGGCAGGTACCTCCCTTCATGACGCAATAGTGGGTCGGCGGGGCGATGGTGACGGCGTAGGATTCGGCCGCCCATTGCCAGGGCTGCGACGCCACCCATGCCTTGCGGCGGGCGAGGGTCACGGCGCCGTCGAGCTTGGCGGCCGTCGCGTCGGCATTGGCAAGCGGGTCGCCGCCCTTGGGGAAGATCCGCTCGCGGATGATGCAGCCGTCCCAGGCCGAGTGCAGGTTCTTGCTGTGGACGGGCGCGCAGGCCCCGCTGGCCTTGATCTCATTGCCGCCGCGATCGTCGGCGAAGGAGATGTGGAGCGGCTGGTGGATGTCGCCGAACCAGTGGCCGACCCATTTCAGGGCCTCCGCACGCTTGGCGTCCGGGCCGGCGCCGCGCAGCGTCTGGAGGTCCGCGGCGATCGCGCTGATCACGCAGGGCGCCCCGCCCGGGCAGGCCGGGCCGCTGACCTTGGCGAGGTTGCGGGGATAATTGACGAAATGCTCGCCGCCGCGGCCGAGGCTGGTGCGGACCTCGTCCGCCCAGGTGCACGACGCGGCGAAGCTCGGATAGCGGCCGTCGGCGGCGATGAGGCGATCGACCTCCGCCTTCGCCGTCTGCGTCAGGTTGCGATAGGCGATCGCGCAGACGGTGTGGTGGCCGTCGGGCCCCCAGGCCTGGGCCGGCGCGAGCGGCAGCGGCGCGAAGGCGGCGGCAGCCGCGCCCGCGGCAAAAACGAGTTTGCGCATGGTGAGTCCCTCCCCCACGGAGGCTGCGCCGCGGCAGGGCCCCGGTGGTGGGGAGGTGTCTCCGCTTCGGAGGAAAGGCCCCGCTTTTCTGGCGGTTTCTCATCCGAAACGGATGTCGAGTCTTCGGTTTCGAAAAGAGCTTGCGCTTCGTTCATCCAAAACGGATGATAGTCTCTCCGATTCGGGGGCGAATCGAATGGACGTGGCTGGGGCGCTGTTCGGCGCTCTCGAGATCATCATGCGCGAGGCGGGGCTGTTCGCGGCGGCGGGATTCTTCCTGCTCGGCGTCAGCGACCTCGCTGTCGACCTCTTGTGGATCCGCCTGCGGTTGCGCGAGCGGGGGGAGCCGCCGCTCACCGTCGCCGACCTGCCGCCGCCGCTCGCGCCGGCGCCGATGGCGGTGCTGGTTCCCGCGTGGGACGAAGCGGCGGTGATCGGCGCGATGCTGCGCGACGCGCTCGCCGCCTGGGCGGACGAGGACGTCCGGATCTTCGTCGGCTGCTATCCGAACGATCCGGCGACGGTCGGCGCGGTGCGGGCGGTAGCCGATCCTCGCGTGCGCCTCGTCGTCGGCGACCGCGACGGCCCGACCACCAAGGCGGACTGCCTCAACCGGCTGTGGCGCGCCCTCGCCGAGGACGAGCGGGGGGGGCGGCGGGTCAGGGGCGTCGTGCTCCACGACGCGGAAGACGTGGTCCACCCGCTGGCGCTGCGCATCTTCGCCACGCTCACCGAGCGCTGGGATTTCGTCCAGTTACCGGTGCGGCCGCTGCCCGATCCCGATTCGAAATGGATCGCCGGCCATTATCTCGACGAGTTTGCCGAGGCGCACGGCAAGGAGCTGCTCGTCCGGCAGGCGATCGGCGCGGCGTTGCCCGGCGCCGGTGTCGGCTGCGCCTTCGACCGCCTCGCCCTCGATCTGGTCGCCTACGAGCGCGACCGCCCGTTCGACCCGGAGAGCCTCACCGAGGATTACGAAATGGGGCTGATGCTGGCCGAGCATGGCTGCAGCGCCCGCTTCGTGCGCATCGCCGAGGCGACGGGCGGTCCGTTCGTCGCGACCCGCGAATATTTCCCGGCGACGCTCGCCGCCGCCGTCCGCCAGAAGTCACGGTGGATGGCGGGCATCGCTCTGCTCGGCTGGGATCGCCTCGGCTGGCGCGGCGGCGTCGCCGAGCGCTGGATGCGCCTGCGCGACCGGCAGGGCCCGCTCGCCGCCCTGCTCCTGTTCGCCGGCTACCTCGCCTTCGGCTTGTGGCTGCTGCTGCGCGGCCGGCAGGCCGTCGTGGGCATGCCGCCGGCGCCATTGTCCGTGGCGTTGCGCTGGCTCGTGACCTGCAACCTGGCGTTGCTCGCCTGGCGGCTCGCCATGCGCTTCGGCTTCACCTCCTCCGCTTACGGGTGGCGCGAGGGGCTGCGGGCGGTGCCGCGCGCCGTGGTCGGGAACTTCGTGACGATGCTGGCGGCGGCGCGGGCGCTCGCCGTCTACCGTCGCCAGCGCCGGAGCGGACATCCCCGATGGGACAAGACCCGCCATCGCTTTCCCGCCGAAGGGCGCGGCCGATGACCCGGCTGCCGCCTGCCTTGCGATTCCTGGCCGGCGTCTGCGCCGGCTGGACCTGTGCCCGCGCCGGCGTCCTGTGGTTCGCCGCAGGCGCCGTCGCCGATCCTCCACGCCTCCTGGCGCCGCGCCCCCTCGCGCGCGCCGGGCCGGCTGCAGCGGCCGTGGGGTCAACCCCCCTCCAGGCGCCCCGCGCCGCTGCAGTCGCGTCCTTTCTCAGTCGCGCGAAGGTGCCTTCGGCGACCGGACGGACGTTCCAAACGGTGCGGGCCCGGCCTCCGCCCGCATCGGGGCTGGCGGGCGCGGCGGCTGCGCCCGCTGCGGCGGTGGCGACTGCGAGGGCCGTCGCTCCCACGACCGCGCCGATTGCCGGCGGCGTTGCACCGCGGGCGCCGTCCGCACGCGTTGGAGACGCCGCTCCGATGCCGCTCCCCACCCCTGCCCGCAGCCGCCTGAGCCTCTCCGCCTGGGCATTCGTCCGGCCGGGCGGTGCGCGCAGCCTCGCCCCCGGCGGGTCTCTCGGCGGCAGTCAGGCTGGCGTCCGGGCGACGTACCGCCCCGGCGGCCGGGCCTCGCCTCTGGCGCTGAGCCTGCGCTTCTCCACGCCGCTTGGGCAGGCCGCGGGCGCCGAGGTCGCGGCAGGAGTCGACCTGCAGCCGATGTCGCGGCTCGCGATCCACCTGCTCGTCGAGCGGCGCCAGAAGCTCGGCCGCGACGCGCGCTCGGCCTTCGGCGTCACGCTCTACGGCGGCGGGGAGGCGAGACTCGGGCCGCTGCGGGTCGATGGCTACGCACAGGCCGGCATCGTCGGAGCGAGGCGACGCGATGCCTTCGCCGACGGTGCCGCGCGGGTGGCGCTGCCGCTCGGCGCCTTACGCATCGGCGGCGGCGCCTGGGCGGCCGCCCAGCCCGGCCTTTCGCGACTCGATGTCGGCCCCCACGCCGCGCTTCAACTCCGGCCGCTCGCTCTCTCCGTCTCGGCCGACTGGCGCTTCCGCGTCGCGGGTCATGCCCGCCCCGGCTCCGGTCCCGCCTTCACTCTTGCCGGGGGCTTCTGATCAGCCCCGCCGCCCGCGCACGACCTCGCTGGCGAGCAGCTTGTCGATCTTCAGCCCGTCCATGTCGACGATCTCGAACTGCCAGCCGCCGTAGCGGAAACGCTCGCCGACCTCGGGAATATGCTTGAGCACCGAGAGGGCGAAGCCGGCGGCGGTGGCGTAGTCGCGATCCTGGGGCAGAGTCAGGCCGAGCTGCTCGATGAGGCCGTCGGTCGAGAGCGAGCCGGATACCCACCAGCTGCCGTCGTCGCGCTCGACGAGCGGCGGCTCGTCGCCCGCCTCGACGTCGGAAGCGAACACGCCGGCAAGCGCCGAGAGGAGGTCGGCGGGAGTGACGATGCCTTCGAAATGGCCATATTCGTCATGGACGAAGACCATCGGCACCTCGGCGCCGCGCAGCACCGCGAGCGTGTCCATGGCGTCGGTCTGGTCCGGAACGACGGCCGCCTGCCGGGCCAGTCCGCGCAGGTCGAGCGGTCGTTCCTCGAGAAGGGCCAGGACGATGTCGCGCGCCTGGACGACGCCGATGAGCCGGTCGACACTGCCCTCGGCGACCGGATAGCGGCTGTGCGGCGATTCGCTGAGCCTCGCGCGCACCGCCGCGGCCGGCGCGTCCGCGTCGAGCCAGTCGACATCGGTGCGCGGCGTCATCACTTCGCGCGTCGGCCGGTCGGCGAGCCGGACCACGCCGGAAATGATCGCCCGCTCCTCGTCCTCCAGCACGCCGGCGCTGTGCGCTTCCGCGACGACGAGGTGCAGCTCTTCGGCGGTGACGTGGGTCGAACGCTCCCGGGTCAGCCTCAGCAGCCGGAAGATCAGGCTGCTGCTCCGGTCGAGGAGCCAGACGAGCGGCGCCGTGCCGCGCGCGATCCAGAGCATCGGCCGCGCGACCACGACCGCGATCGGCTCCGGCGCCCTCAGCGCGAATTGCTTGGGCACCAGCTCGCCGATGACCAGCGAAGCATAAGTGGTCAGCACGATGACGAGCGCGAAGCCCGCGGTCTCCGCCGTCTTTGCGCTGAGGCCGAGGCGGGCGAGCCGCTCGGCGACGGGCCCGCCCAGGCTCGCGCCCGAAAAGGCGCCGGCGAGGACCGCGATGCCGGTGATGCCGATCTGCACGGTCGACAGGAAGCGGCCCGGATCCGCGGCGAGGTCAAGCGCGGTCTGGGCCCCGCCGCGTCCCTTCTTCGCCAGCGCCTTGAGCCGCGGCTTGCGCGACGAGACGATCGCCAGCTCGGCCATCGCGAACAGGCCGTTCACGCCGATCAGCAGCAGCAGGACGACGACGTCGTACCAGGGGAATGGGGGGAGGGCGTGCGTCATGGGCGCGCTCCGGCTTTAGCGCGTCGCCCTTCCCGTCGACAAGCGGCTGCGGTCAGAGCGCATAGCCGTAGCGTTCCGCCCACGGCGCCAGCCCCGGCAGGACCGGCTCCAGCCGGTCGCGATAGCGGGTCCAGCGGCCCTCGGCATGCCGGTAAATCGGTTCGGTGACCTGCGCATAGCTCGCCGACGCGACATAGCCGCGGGCGCGCGCCGTCTCGCGATGGTCGGCGGCGCCGTTCCGCCAGCCGAGGTGGAGGAAGGCGAAGGCCTCCCGCAGCCTCCCCTCGGGATCCGCGATCAGCGCTTCGTACCGCACCTCGTGCACGGCGAGGCCGAAGGCGGCGCGGCTCTTCTCCCAGGCCGTCATCGCGAGGTCGTAGGTGCGGGCGGCGTCGCCGAGGTCGAGGAAATTCGCCATCGCGTAGTTCAACCGGAAGTTCGTGAACAGGCAGCTCAGCACCGCGTCGGCCGGGTGGCGGAGCGAGAGGATGAACCGGGCGTCGGGGAACAGGCGGTGCAGCCAGGGCGCGCGGGCGAGGTTGAGCGGCATCTTGTCGACGGGGATGCGACCGCTGGTCCCGCCCGTCGGCGCGTGGCGGTCGACGGCACTGAAGTAGAGGACACGGAGGCGCTCGATCTCGCCCATGTCCAGCGCGGCGAGTCGGTCCAACGGCGCCGCCGCGATCACCGCTTCCCACAGCGGCCGTTCCTCGAGGACGAAGAGGCGGTCGTCGCCCATCAGCATCGTGTCGAGCAAGGTCGTGCCGGACCGCGGGAAGCCCACGAGGAAGATCGGGGCGGGCCGGCCCGGCGGCGATGCCGGGCGCGACCATGACGCCGCCCATTGCGGCGTGACGGTCGCGATCGTGCGCTCGACTTCCGCCCGATAATGCGCAGCGCCTGCGCGCACCGTCTCGTCGGCGGCGGCCGCGTTCATCGCCTCGACCGCCTGCCAGGCGGGACCGGCCCGCCCAAGCCGGTCGTTCAGCTCCGCCATCAGCTGGAGACGGCGAGTCGGTTCCACCTCAGCCGGCGCCGCCTCCGCGGCGGCGAGGGCCTCGTCGAGCTTGCCTTCGCGGCGCAGGCGGTAGGCCTCGAGAAGCCGGAGCGACGGATCGGCGACCCCGACGGCGGCGGCCTCCCGGAGCAGTGCCGGCAGTTCCGTGCCGCGCCCGGAATGCTCGAGCATGAGGCCGAGTCCGAACCAGGCGGCGCCCGCTGCCGGATCCGCGGCGATCGCGGCACGGAAGGCCCGCTCCGCCTCGTCCAGGCGGGTCAGCCCGGCGAGCAGGTTGGCCCGCTCGACCTCGATTCGCGCGTCCGGCGCGCCGCGATACAGGTCGAGCGCCGCGCGAGCGCCCTCCTCGTCGCCGGCGGCGGTGAGGAGGGAGGCGAGGTTGAGGAGGATATCGGCGCTGTCCGGCCGCAGCCGCGCCGCCTCGGCGAGCGCGGCGGCGGCGCCCGCCACGTCGCCCATGGACCGGCGTGCGTTGCCCAGATTGTTCCAGGCTTGCGCGTCGGCGGGCGTGCGGCTGACGATCTTCTCATAGGCCGACACGGCCTCGCTCCAGCGGCCGAGCGCCTGAAGCAGCCAGGCGTGAAGGCGGGCGCGGCGGTCGGCGGGATCGGGAAGCCCCGCCGCCTCGGCGCACACCGCCGCCGCCTCCTCGACGCGACCGAGATCGGCGAGCGCCTGGGCGAGGTTGTGGAGCACGCCCGGGTCGGCGGGGCCGGCCTTCGCGGCCGCGCGCAACGCGGCGATTCCCCGGGCGCCGTCGCCGGTCTGGCAGCGCATCACCCCGACGAATTCGAGCAGCCGGCGGTCGCGGGGCGCGGCCTTCAGCAGGCGTTCGCCGAGCTTGCGGGCCGCCTTCGCGTCGCCCCGCCGGAACAGGGCGACCGCTTCCGCGAGACTGGTCACGTCCGCCGCTCCCGGAAGAAGTCGCGCAGCAGCGCACCGGCCTCTTCCTCGCTGATGCCGGGGTAGATTTCGGGGGCGTGGTGGCAGGTCGGCCGGGCGAAGAGGCGCGGCCCGTGGAGGACCGCTCCGCCTTTCGGGTCCGCCGCCGCGAAATAGAGGCGGCGGATGCGGGCGAGGGCGATCGCCCCGGCGCACATGGCGCAGGGCTCGAGCGTCACCCACAGGTCGCAATCGTCGAGCCGCGCCGTGCCGAGCGCCGCCGCGGCCGTTCGCAGCGCGACCATCTCGGCATGCGCGGTCGGGTCCCGTGCCTCGCGCATGCGGTTGCGTCCCCGGGCGAGGACGGTCCCGCCTCGGGTGACGACGGCGCCGACGGGCACCTCGCCCGCCTCGCCGGCCGCGCGCGCTTCGGCGAGCGCGGTCCGCATGATGTCGGTGAAGGACGCCGGCATGGCGGCCACGGCTAGCCCGCCCGCGCGGCCGGCGAAAGCCTCAGTGGCCGGCGGCGGCGTTCCCGTCGCTCACCCGGATCGTCGGCACGTCGACCTGCTTGGTCTTGGTGCCGACGGTCGGCACCTGCACGTTGGCGGTGGTGGTGCCGACCTCCACCTTCTTGACCTTGAGATCGAAGGCCGGCGCCTGCGCCTCGCGCGTCTGGGTGAGCGAGATGGTGCCGGTGTAGACGAGTGCGATCCCGATCAGGATGACGAGGGCGACGAGGAGGAGGAGTGCGCGCATGGCCGGTCCTTGGAAGAATTGCCCGATCTGTGTCAGGAAACGGCGGCGTGCACAAGCGGTTGCACAGCCGCAACGAAGCCGCGAAGGTTGACGCGACGCGCCTCAGCCGCTATCCGCGCCCACGATTTTCCGGGGGCCGCGTGCCCCCGCTTCATTTACAGGACGAGAGATCATGTCGCGCATTTGCGAGCTGACCGGCAAGGGCCGGCAGGTGGGCCACAACGTTTCCCACGCCAACAACAAGACCAAGCGCACCTTCCTGCCCAATCTGCAGAACGTGACGCTGATCAGCGATTCGCTCGGGCGTGGCGTCAAGCTGCGCGTGTCGATGAACGGCCTGCGCTCGGTCGAGCATGTCGGCGGCCTCGACAATTGGCTGGCCAAGGCATCCGACGAGCAGCTCAGCCTCAAGGCGCGCCGGCTGAAGCGCGAGATCGCCAAGAAAGCGAGCGGCGAAACCGCCGCCTGAGCGTCTCCCGCTCCTCGAGACACCGCAGACGCCGCTCCGTCCGGGGCGGCGTTTTCGCGTTCAGGCTCCTGAACAGCGCCTGACGGACCCATTCAGGGCCCGCTCAAACGAATCGTGCGAAAAGCGCATCATTCGAGAAAGGCCGCCGTACGCCGACGGTCTTCGGGCACAGGAGTTCAGTCATGTTCAAGAAGATCGCCATCGCTTCCGTCGCCGCCGCCACCGCGCTGACCGCGCTGCCGGCCGCCGCCGACGCTCAGGGCTACGGCTATTACAACGGCTACAATCGTGGCTACAGCAACTACAATCGCGGCTACGACGGCTATTACAACCAGGGCTATAACCGCGGCTATTACAACAACGGCTACGGCTACCGCGCCCGCTCGAACCGCTATTACGGCTACGGCCGCCGCTGCAGCGGCACGACCGGCACCATCATCGGCGGCGTCGCCGGTGCCCTGCTCGGCCGCGGCATCACCCGCGACGGCTATCACAGCGGCACCACCGGCACGATCCTCGGCGGCGCGATCGGCGCGCTCGCGGGCCGCGCCATCGACAAGGACAGCTGCCGCCGCTGAGCTTAACCCTCGAGTCGCGTAACGAGGGCGGGGCCGGCATCCCAATCGGGGTGCCGGCCCCAAGTCTTTTGCGGTCAGGGCGCCGTCGCGACCTCCGCCGCGAGGGGCATGCCGCCCGCGCCGCGCTGCGGTCCCAGGCGGCGGCCCAGCGCGATGAAGGGGCGCTCGACCCAGCGGTAGGAGAGGGCGGCGATGGCCAGGCTGATCCCGACGGTGAGCGCGTAGGTGCAGGCCAGCAGGGTGAGGTTCCAATCGGCGAGGATCTGCGGCGGCACCGCGGCGAACAGCAGGCGCGCGAAGCCGTAGAGGACGAGGTCGTGCCACAAATAGAAGGAGTAGGAGAGGCGCCCGGCCGTGCGCATCCACGGATGGAGGAGCAACCGCGCGGCGGCGCCGCTCTCGCCCCAGGCGACCAGCGAGACGAGGCCGAAGGCCGCCGCCGACATGCCGAGCACCATCGCCAGCAGCACGTCCATCGGTGCGCGGTCGGCCCACGGTCCCAGCATCAGCAGCAGGAAGAGGAGGATGCCCGCGCCGACCCCGCCGCGCCGGCGCGCGAAGGCAGCGGCGAGTCGGCGGCCGTGGGTCCGCGCCATGCAGCCGAGGTAGAAAGCCGGCAGGTAGAGCGTCGCGAGGTCCGGGCGGCCGTGCCAGGCGGTCACCGCCGCCCCCGCCGCCAGGACCGCCAGGACGGCCGCGTCGATGCTCCACCGCCCCGGCCGCGACCAGGCGGCGAAGAAAGGCAGGCATACCGACCCGATGAGCTCGACGAGCAGGGTCCAGGTGACGGGGTTGTAGTGGTTGGAGAGGAGCAGCGCCGACCTGGCGAGCTCGCGGCGGTTGAGGTGGCCGTAGACGGTGTCGTCGACCCAGCGGTGGCCGCCGAGCGCCTCGGCCTGGACGCCCGCGGGATCGAGCATCGGCACCCGGTAGATGACGAAGTAGGCCAGCGGCAGGAACAGCAGCAGCGCGGCGATGTGGGCCGGGTAGATGCGCAATGCGCGCCGGCGCATGAAGTCGACGAAGCCGCGCACCGAGAGCGCCTCGCCGGCGCGGTCGAGCGTGAGGCTGAGGACCAGGCCGCTCAGCACGAAGAAGACGATCACCGCCGCCTCGCCATTGGCGAACCAGCCGAGCGGGCGGCGGATCGCCGAGGCGGCGAGGTCGTAGGCATGGCTGTGGGTCGCGCGGCCGGCGAAGATCAGGACGATGCCGCAATGGCTGTAGGCGACGCAGAGGGCGGCGATGCCGCGCACCGATTCGAGCTTCGGCAGGAAGCCCGACGCGCCGGCGTTTGCGGAGGAGGTCGTCGTCATTCGCAGCCGAGAACGAGGAGCCAATCCTCGCCGAAATTGTCGCTGAGCAGCCGATGGGGCGTGACGGCGGCGGAGAGGCCGTCATAGTCGACGTAGCGCAGCGCCCCGTAGGCGCCGGTCAGGCGGTCGAGGAACCGCCCCGGCAGGTCGTAGCGGGCGGCGTTGAATTCCAGCACCATCGGCGGGCGCTGCGGCAGCAGCCCCGCCATGCCCTCGAAGATCGCTTCCTCGGCACCTTCCGCGTCGACCTTGATGAAGCCGACCTGCGTCCCTGCTCCGACCAGCGCGTCGAGCCGGCGAAGCGGGACCTCGCAGCCCTCGCCGCCCGTGTCGGCCGAGACGATCGAGGCGTTCTTCGGCTCCCGCTCCGGAATGGCCAATCGGGCGGTGCCGCCTTCCTCGGCCCCGAGCGCCACCCGACAGATCTCCGTCCGGCCGGCAAAGCCGTTCAGGGAGATGGAGCGGGCGAGGAGATCGGCCATGGCCGGGTTGGGCTCGACCGCGAAGAGCCGGCCTTCGGGGCCGACCAGGTCCGCAAGGAGGAGCGAATAATAGCCGCAATTGGCGCCGACATCGACGACGGTCTGGCCGCGCCGGACGGTGCGGGCGATGAAGCGGGTCAGCCAGCTCTCCCAATAGCCGTCGAGCAGCACGTTGGCGCCGAAGCCGACATCGTCGGTCGCGACGTGGAACTTGTAGCGGGTGAGCAGCCGGCACAGACCGACTCCTCCGCCCAGATAGACCGGGCTGGCGACGGCGCGGCACGCCGCTTCGACGACGTCGCGGGGCAAGGCGGCGATGTCGCCGAGCGAGAGGATCGCCGGCGGCCGCGCCGGGGCGGGGGGCGCGGCGCGGCGCAGCGCCGCGGCGGCGCGGCGGGCGAGGCGGCGGGGGTCAGCGCGCAACCGCGGCCTCCCGCGCCGCCGCGCGATAGCGGGCGAAGACCGCGTCCGGCGGCCCGATCATCGCGGCGCGGCCATGGTCGAGCAGCAGCACCTTCGAGCAGCTCGCGCGGATCAGCGGCTCCGAATGCGAGGCCTGGACGACGATCCCCGCCCGGGCGACGAAATCGCGCAGCCGTCCCTCCGCTTTCTCCTGGAACGCGGCGTCTCCCATGCCGAACTGCTCGTCGAGAAGCAGGATGTCGGGGTCGAGCGCCGTCGCGAGGGCAAAGGCGAGGCGGAGCTGCATCCCGGTCGACCACGTGCCGAGCGGCAGGTCCATATAGGGGCCGAGCTCGCAGAAGTCGGCGACCTCGTCGATGCGCGCGCGCGCCTGGCGCGGCGTCAGGCCCATGTAGATGCCGCGCAGCACCACATTCTCCCGCCCCGTGCATTCGAGCGCCATGCCGAGCATCGGATCGAACAGCGAGAGGACGCGGCCGTGGACGCGGCGCGTGCCCGACGAGGGCGGGTAGATGCCGGCGATGACGCGCAGCAAGGTGCTCTTGCCGGCGCCGTTGTGGCCGACGAGGCCGAGGCGATCGCCGCGCGTCAGGCTCAGCGACAGGCCGCGAAGCGCCTCGACGAGGAGGATCCCGTCGCCGCCGCGGCGGATGGCGCCGCCCACCGCCGCGAACGCGCCGCCGAGCCCGCGCGGGCGGGCGCCGTAGACCGGAAAGCGGATGGAGACGTCGCGAAGCTCGACCGACGCCATGTCAGAGCCAGTAGAGCAGGCGCTCGCGCAGCCGCGCGAACAGGATGAGGGCGACCGCGGTCCCGGCCAGTGCGGCGCCGGCGGCACCGGCCCAGGCAAGCGGCGCGGGCGGCGCACCGGTGAGCGGCCCGCGAACCAGCTCCACCGCCCAGTAGAGCGGGTTCCAGCGGGCGAGCGCGGCGAGGGCGGGGGTGCCGGGGCGCCAGATGACGGGCGTCACCAGCATCGCGATCGGGAGCGCCGCCTGCACCGCGCGCGACGCCGCCCAGAAGCGGGCGCCGGCGAGGGCGAGGAGCAGGCCTACCCACAGGAGGTTCAGCGACAGCAAGGCCAGCCCGGGCAGCGCGAGCAGCGCCGACGGCCCGATGCGCGCGCGGCAGAGCGCCAGCGCCGCGGCGGCGACGGCGGCATTGAGCGCGAGCAGGACGAGATTGCGCCAGAGCAGCCGGTACAGGAACACGGTCTTGGGGACGCAGAGCTGCTTCAGCGTGTGGGCGGCATGGATGTAGAGCTCGCAGGCCTCCTGGAGCATCGTGGCCGCGAAATTCCACGCCAGCAGCCCGAGCGCCAGATAGGGGACGTAGGTGCGCGGGTCGACCGCGAGCACCCGCGCGTAGACGAAGCCGAGGGCGGCCAGCAGGACCGCGAAGGACAGGCTTGTCCAGAGCGGGCCGAGGCCGGTCCGTCGAAAGCGCAGCCGGATCTCGAGATTGCCGAGCGTGAACCATTGCGGCCACTGGCGCGCGCCGTCGGCGAGGTCGCCAAGCGCCGCCGACACGCGTCCCGGCACGGGCGGCGCCGCGTTCGGGGGCGCCATAGTTCGCGCGGCCGGGGCGTTCACGCGCGTCGCCTCAGCCAGCGGCGGTGCGATCGCGGCGACCCGATCGCCTCGCCCATGACCGCGGCCATCGCGGCGAGGCCGAGGCGCTCGACCGCCATGGCGCGCGCGGCTTCCCGCATGGCGCGGCACCGGGCGGGATCGTCGGCAACCGTGCGCAGGTGCGCCGCCGCCGCGTCCACGTTCGGGTCGGCCCATTGCTCGCCGGATCCGTAGACCCCCCTCCCGTCGCGCGCCTCGACCATCGCCGCGGGAACGAGGAGGGCGCTGCTCGCATCCATGAAATCGAGATTGCCGGACCATTGGGTGGCGACGACCGGAACCCCCGCCAGCATCGCCTCCGCCATGACGAGGCCGAACCCCTCCGACCGGTGCAGCGACAGCAGGCAGTCCGCGCTGGCGATGAGATCGAGGCGGCCCTGCTCGTCGAACCGCCGCTCCTCGAGCCGGATGTTGGGCGCGTCGCCGATCGCGGCGGCGAGCTCCGCCATCTCCTCCGGCGCCTCGTGCGCGTCGGATACCTTGAGGACGAGCAGGTGGTCGGGCGAATCGCCGAAGGCGCGGCGGAATGCCTGGACTGCCGCGACTGGATTTTTGCGCGGGAAGGAGGAGGCGAAGGTGAACATGGTGAGGACCGTGAATCGGCCTGCGAAACCGAAGCGCTGGGGCGCGCGCACGCCCGTCCGCCCGAGCGCCACGGGGTGCGGCACGACCCGCACCGGCTTGTCGGTGAACGGCCGCACCGCGTCCGCGACGAAGCGGCTCGGCGTCCATACCTCGTCGACCTCGAGGAAGGCGGGCAGCCAGCGCTCCGGGATGCGGGCGAGCTCCCAGGCCCAATAGCCGACGATCCGCTTGCCCCGCAGGCGCCGCCGCCCGAGCAAGGTCACCACGGCGGGCAGATGGTCGGGATTGAAGTGGAGGATGACCGTGCCCGGGCCGAATTCGAGCAGCGGCGGCCGGTCGGGGGGCGGTGGCAGCCCGCTCAGCAGCGGCGAGACGTCGACGCTGCGCACGTCGTAGCCGAGCGCCGCCAGCGCCCGGCCCGACAGGCGGGCCCCCTCGCCGATGCCCGTGGCGGTCGACAGAAGGCCGACGACGGAGACGGGCTCGGCGGCCGGTGCATCGATGGCGACCGGCGCGCGCGCGTCGCCGAGGAGGAAAGAAAGAACCTTCTGCCGAACCGGCCGCGGAAAGCGGCTCCAGACCCGCCGCCGAAAGCCCTGCAGCCACGGATGCTCGAAATGCTGCGAGCCGAGCGAGCGCCGGCGCCGCGGATCGAAAAAGGCCGAATCGCCGGCTAGGTCGTTCACGCATGTCCCCCCAAGTGACCGAGCGGTGCCACAAGATGCGCGCGCGGCATAGGCCGGCGCGCCGACCGGTCCTTCAATTCTGGTCGAACAGGCTCGCCAGCTGCTCCACCATCGTGCCGCCCAGTTGCTCGGCGTCCATGATCGTCACGGCGCGCTCGTAATAGCGGGTGACGTCGTGCCCGATGCCGATCGCGACCAGCTCGACCGGGGAGCGCGCCTCGATCCAGCCGATCACCTGCCGCAAGTGCCGCTCCAGATAGGTGCCGCTGTTCACCGACAAGGTCGAATCGTCGACCGGGGCGCCGTCGGAGATGACCATCAGGATGCGCCGTTCCTCCGGCCGCGCGATCAGACGGCCGTGCGCCCACAGCAAAGCCTCGCCGTCAATATTCTCCTTGAGCAGCCCCTCGCGCATCATCAGGCCTAGGTTGCGGCGCGCGCGGCGCCACGGCTCGTCGGCCTGCTTGTAGACGATGTGGCGGAGGTCGTTGAGCCGTCCGGGATTGGGCGGGCGGCCGTCCGCGAGCCATTTCTCGCGCGCCTGGCCGCCCTTCCAGGCGCGGGTGGTGAAGCCGAGGATCTCGACCTTGACGCCGCACCGTTCGAGCGTGCGGGCGAGGATGTCGGCGGAGATGGCGGCGATCGAGATCGGCCGGCCGCGCATCGACCCCGAATTGTCGAGCAAGAGGGTGACGACGGTGTCGCGAAACTCGGTGTCGCGCTCCACCTTGTAGGAGAGCGAATGGGCGGGATTGACGACGACCCGCGCCAGCCGCGCCGCGTCGAGCAGCCCTTCCTCCTGGTCGAAGTCCCAGCTGCGCGACTGCTGCGCCATCAACCGCCGCTGCAGCCGGTTGGCGAGCTTGGTGACGGCGCCCTGGAGGTGGGTCAGCTGCTGGTCCAGATAGGCCCTCAGCCGCGTCAGCTCGGCCTCGTCGCACAGCTCGGCGGCGTGGATCACCTCGTCGTAGCGGGTGGTGAAGACGCGATAGTCGAATTGCGGCGGCAGGTCCGACAGCGGCCGGTTCGGGCGGACCGGCATCATTCCTTCCTCGCCCTCGTCGCCGAGCCCGTCGTCGCTCTCGCCGAGCTCCTGGTCCTCGTACTGGCCTTCCTGCTCGTCCTCGGACGAGTCGCCCTGCTCGACGCGGATCTCGGCCTCGCCCTCGCCTTCGGCCGACTCGTCCTGGTCCTCGTCGTCGGCCTCACCTTCGGACTCGTCGCCGCCTTCGCCCTGCTCGCCCGCTTCCGGGTCGCGGTCGGCCGGATCGTCCCCTTCGACCAGATCCAGGTCCTTCAGCACCTTCGTGGCGAGCTGGGCGAAGGCGGCCTGGTCGTCGACGGCGAGGCCGAGCGCGTCGAGGTCGGTGCCGGCTTTCTCCTCGATCCAGTCGGCGACGAGGTCGAGCCCGGCGCGCGCCGCTTCGGGTGCCGCCTCGCCGGTGAGGCGCTCGCGGACGATGAGGCCGAGCGCCGTATCGAGCGGCACCTCCGCGCGGCTGCGGGCGCGGGTGATCGGGTCGGTCCGCATCCGCATCTCGGTCGCGCGGGCGAGATTGGCGCGAACCCCCGCCATCGCGCGCGCGCCGAGCGCCTCGACCCGCGCCTGCTCGACGGCACCGAATATGGCGCGGGCGATGTCCTCGGCGGGCGCGCCGCGCGCATGGAGGGCGGGATTGTGGTGCCGGAGACGCAGCGCGGCGGCATCGGCGAACCCCCGCGCCTCGGCGACCTCGCGCTCCGGCAGCGTCCGGCCCGGCATCGGCACCTTGACGCTCTTGCCCTGCGCCGAC
The DNA here is from genome assembly GCA_019239415.1 of Alphaproteobacteria bacterium. Lineage (GTDB taxonomy): Bacteria > Pseudomonadota > Alphaproteobacteria > Sphingomonadales > Sphingomonadaceae > Allosphingosinicella. The sequence goes on along the minus strand of JAFAZW010000019.1, from coordinate 37,310 downwards.
GGCGCCTCGGTCGAGAAGGACAGCTCCACCTCCGGCTCCCGCGCGATCGCGCGCGCCGCGCCGGCGAGCACCTGGCGAAAGGCTTCGAGCGGGTTGTCCTTGTCGGCCATCTACCCTCTCCCTGCAGGGGAGAGGGGGGGACCCATTGCGTCAGCAATGGGGGGGTGAGGGTAGCGGGCGCCGGCGAAGGCATAGGCCCTCACCCTCCCAGCCTTCGGCTGGGCCCCTCCCTCTCCCCTCCAGGGAGAGGGGTTCATCTCACACCGTCCCCGCGACGCTCTCGGGCAGATCCTTCCCGAACACGCGCTGGTAATATTCCGCCACGAGCGGCCGCTCGGCCTCGTCGCATTTGTTGAGGAAGGTGAGGCGGAAGGCGAAGCCGACGTCGCCGAAGATGAGCGCGTTCTGGGCCCAGCTGATCACCGTGCGCGGGCTCATCACGGTCGAGATGTCGCCGTTGACGAAGCCCTGGCGGGTGAGGTCGGCGACCTTGATCATCCGCTCGACCTCCTGGCGGCCGCCTTCGTGATCGTACTCGCCGGACTTGGCGAGGACGATCCGCGCCTCCGTCTCGGCCGGGAGGTAGTTCAGCGTCACGACGATGTTCCAGCGGTCCATCTGGCCCTGGTTGATCTGCTGCGTGCCGTGATAGAGGCCGGTCGTGTCGCCGAGTCCGACGGTGTTGGTCGTCGCGAACAGGCGGAACCAGGGGTTGGGGCGGATCACCCGGTTCTGGTCGAGCAGGGTGAGCTTGCCCTCCGTCTCCAGCACGCGCTGGATGACGAACATGACGTCGGGCCGGCCCGCATCATATTCGTCGAAGACCAGAGCCGTCGGCGTCTGCAGCGCCCAGGGCAGGAGCCCCTCGCGGAACTCGGTGACCTGCTGGCCGTCCCGGAGCACGATCGCGTCGCGGCCGATCAGGTCGATGCGGCTGATATGGGCGTCGAGGTTGATCCGGATCAGCGGCCAGTTGAGGCGGGCGGCGACCTGCTCGATATGAGTCGACTTGCCGGTGCCGTGATAGCCCTGGACCATCACGCGTCGGTTCTTGCCGAAGCCGGCACAGACGGCGAGGGTCGTGTCCGGGTCGAAAACGTAGGCGGGGTCGGTGTCCGGCACCCGCTCGTCGGCCTCGGAGAAGGCGGGGACCTCCATGTCGCTGTCGATGCCGAACAGGTCGCGCACCTTCACGACCTTGTCCGGCGCGTCCATCACGGTGGCGCCGCGGCTGGCGGGGTTGGCGTTGCGAAGGTCGGTCATGGCGTGTCGGTCATTCTGCTGGAGGGCGGAAAACCCCCATGCCTTCACCGGCGGAGGGGGTAAAGGTTCAAATCAAGCGAAGGCCGGGCGAGACTTGAGCTGCGTGTAGGCCTGGATCACCGCCTGGAGCTTGGCTTCCTGGCCGCGGTCGCCGCCGTTGCGGTCCGGGTGGTAGAGGCGGAGCAGCTCGGCGTAGCGGGTGCGGAGCGTGCGGCGGTCGACGTCGATGCCGAGGCCGAGCACCTGCAATGACTTGCGGTCCTCGCCGGAGAGCTCGCGGCCGTCCTGGCGCGGGCGGCGCGCCTCGTCGACGCGGCGGGCGAAGCGGGCGCCGATCGCGTCCAGCGGGTCGGCGAAGTCGGCCCAGCGCGGCGGGGTGTCGGCGCCCCCGGTGGCGAAGGCGCGGGTCTCCCGATCCCAGCCGCCATAGGGGTTCTGCGCCGCCGAAATTTCGTCCGCGCTCATGCCCTCGAAGAAATTGTAGCCGGCGTTGAATTCCCGGACATGGTCGAGGCAGAGCCAGCGCCAGTCGCCGGGGCCGTCGAAGCCGGGGCGGCGGCCGTCGGCCGGCGGCGCGCGGAACTCGCCCGGCGCGGCGCAGCCGGGATGCGCGCAGGGCGCCTCCGCCTGCTCGACCCGGCCGTGAAAACGCGTCTGCCTGTTGCCCGAGCTCGCCACTTTGCTCCCTTCGTTGCGAGCATCCTATATAGGCCCGATGACCGACACTTTCACCGGCCCCGTCGCCCGCGAAATGGCGCAACGCCTCACCGCGGCCCTTTCTCCCGTTTCGCTCAAGGTGCTGAACGACAGCGACAAACATCGCGGCCACGCCGGCCATGACGGCAGCGGCGAGAGCCATTTCACGGTGGAAGTCGTGGCGGCGGCCTTCGCCGGCATGAGCCGGCTCGAGCGCCAGCGGGCGGTGAACGCGGCGCTGGGGGATTTGCTGCAGGGGCGCATCCATGCGCTTGCGATCAGGGCGAAGGCGCCTGGGGAATAGCGCCTCCCCGTTCCGGAGAGGAACTGGTACGGAGGCCGAATGACGGACGAACCCTTCCTCCAGACCCTCACCCCCACGACCCACGACCTTGGCGGGTTCAAGGTGCACCGGACGCTGCCGCACCGGGCGCGGACCACCGTGGGGCCGTTCATCTTCTTCGACCAGATGGGCCCGGCGCAGCTCGAGGTCGGCAAGGGGATCGACGTCCGGCCGCACCCGCACATCAACCTCGCCACCGTCACCTACCTCTTCGCGGGCGCGATCGAGCATCGCGATTCGCTGGGCACCTTCGCGCGCATCGAGCCCGGGGCCGTCAACCTGATGACGGCCGGCCGCGGCATCGCCCATTCGGAACGCTCTCCGGCCGACGAGCGGGCGGCCGGGCCGGCGCTTTCCGGCATCCAGACCTGGCTGGCGCTCCCTGCCGCCAAGGAGGAGATCGAGCCTGCCTTCGAGCATGTGGCGCGCGACCGGCTGCCGGTGGTCGAGGACGGCGGCGCGCGGGCGCGGGTGGTGATGGGGAGCCTGTGGGGCGCCGCTTCGCCCGTGACCTGCCACAGCGACACGATCTACGCCGACATCGCTTTGCCGGCGGGCGGAGCGATGCCGATCGAGCCGGAGGCGGACGAGCGCGCGCTCTATGTCGCGGAAGGCGAGGCGACCCTCGACGGGCTCGCGCTGGCGCCGGCCACCCTCTACGTCCTCCGCCCCGGCATCCGCGCCACCCTCCGCTCGGGATCCGGCGCCCACGTCATGCTGTGCGGCGGCGCTCCCCTCGACGGCCCGCGCCACGTGTGGTGGAACTTCGTCTCCTCGCGCCGCGAGCGGATCCAGCAGGCGAAGGAGGACTGGCGGGCGGGCAGGTTCGTCCTGCCGCCCGACGACCGCGCCGAGTATATTCCGCTTCCCGAGGCGAAGCCGCTGACGGTCAGCTATCCGTGATGGAGACGCGGCGCATCCCGCTTTCGACGGGCGTTACGCTGAACGTCATGCTCGCTGGGCCCGTCGACGCGCCCGCGGTCATGCTGCTCCACGGCTTTCCCGAATCGCACCGGACGTGGCGGCACCAGATCGCCGAGCTGGCGCGCGACTACCGGGTCATCGCGCCGGACCAGCGCGGTTTCGCGGGCTCGGACAAGCCGCAGGAGGTCGAAGCCTATGAGACCGGGACGATCGTCAAGGACGTGCTCGCCCTCGCCGACGCGCTGGAGGTGGAGCATTTCACCCTCGCCGGGCACGATTGGGGCGGCGCCGTGGCCTGGGCGGCGGCGCTCGCCCACCCGCTCCGCATCCGGCGCCTCGTCATCGTCAACGCGCCCCATCCGCTCGTCTTCCAGAAGAGCCTGATCGAGGACGAGGCCCAGCGCGCGGCGTCCCAGTACATCAATGTCTTTCGCAGCCCGCTCGCGGAAACCGGCATCCGCGCCATGGGCCTGGACACCTTCCTCGACAAGGTGCTGCTCAGCCATGCCGACGCCGCCAGGCTCGAACCCGAGGAGCGGCAGGCCTATCTCCGCGACTGGGCGCAGGAGGGCGCGCTCACCGCCATGCTCAACTGGTATCGCGCCGCGAAGATCGAGGTGCCCAGGCCCGGGGAGGCGGCGACGGCGCCGCTGTGGACGAAGCTCCCCTTCCCGCACGTCACCCAGCCCACCCTGGTCGTGTGGGGGCTCAAGGACACCGCCCTGCTTCCCGTCCAGCTCGAAGGGCTGCACGGCCTGGTCGACGACCTGCGCCTCGTCACCTCCCCCACCGCGAGCCATTTCGTCACCTGGGAAGAGCCGGAGATCGTCACCAGCGCGATCCGCGACTTCCTGGCCGAGACGGATTAGGGGGTTCCCCTCGCGCGGCGGCTGCCGCTATGCGCGCGGCGATGCCTCCCCGCCGCAAGAGAAATATCCGTTCCCGCTCCCGCTCCGCCGCGCGCCTTGCCGCCGTGCAGGCGCTGTACCAGCAGGAGATGGAGAAGACGCCGCTCCCGGCGCTGCTTCACGAATTCCACCACCACCGTCTCGGCGCCACCATCGAGGGTGTCGAATATGCCGACGCCGAGGTCGATTTCTTCGACGACGTGGTCGCCGGCGTCGATGCCCGGCGGGACGAGCTGGACGGGCTGATCGCGAGCCGGCTGCCCGAGGACTGGCCGCTCCACCGGCTCGACCGGCCGCTGCGCCAGATCCTGCGCGCCGGCACCTACGAGCTCGCGGCCCGCATCGACGTCGCGACGGGGAGCATCATCTCGGAATATGTCGACGTCGCCAAGGCCTTCTACGCCCGCAAGGAAGCGGGATTCGTGAACGCGGTGCTGGACGCCGTGGGGAAGGACCTGAGGGGGTGACCTCGCTCCTCCCCGGCACGGGGAGGGGGACCAGGCGCAGCCTGGTGGAGGGGGCCCGCGTGCGAGCAGCGACGGCGCGGGGCCCCCTCCACCACCGCCTGGCGGCGGCGGTCCCCCTCCCCGTTCCGGGGAGGAGCCGGTGACCGAATCCGCCTTCATCGAATGCCTCCGTCGCCTCGCCTCGCATCCCGCCGCGCGGGGGCTGCTCGACGATGCCGCCGTGCTTGAGGTCGGCGGCACGACCCTCGTGCTCACCCACGACATGCTCGTCGAGGGCGTTCACTTCCTTCCCGACGATCCGCCGCAGGATGTGGCCTGGAAGCTGGTCGCGGTGAACCTCTCCGACCTGGCGGCCAAGGGCGCGCGGCCGCTGGGTGCGCTCCTCGGTTTTCCGCTCGGCGACGAGGCCTGGGACCGCAGCTTCGTCGAGGGATTGGCCGGCGCCCTCGCCGCCTTCCACCTCCCGCTGCTCGGCGGCGACACCGTCACCGGGCCGCGCGTGCTGGGCCTGACGGCGATCGGCGAGGCGTCGGGGCCGGTCCCCTCGCGGACCGGCGCCCGGCCGGGTGACCGGCTGTGGGTGAGCGGCGCGATCGGGGATGCGGGCGCCGGGCTCCGGGTGCTGAAGGGGGAGCTCGGACCCGCGCCGGCCCTCGTCGAGCGCTACCGCACGCCCCGCGCGCGGCTCGCGCTCGGTCAGGCGCTGGCGCCGCTCGTCTCGGCGATGATGGACGTGTCGGACGGGCTGCTGATCGATGCGAAGCGGATGGCGGCGGCGAGCGCGGCGGCCGTGGAGATCGCGCTGGAAGCGATCCCGCTCTCCGATGCCTATCTCGCCGCCGTGGGCGACGGCCGCGCCGCACGGATCGACGCCGCGACGGCGGGCGACGATTATGAGCTCCTCTTCGCCGCCCGTCCGGACCGGACGCGCGATGTCCTCGCGCTCGGTGAGAGGCTCGCCATCCCGCTGACCCCGATCGGCCTTTTCGCCGACGGCGCCGGGCTCGTTCTCACCGACGACGGCGAGCCTCTCCCCCTCCCGCCGCGACTCGGCTGGGAGCATGGTTGAAAGAGCGCCGCGCCGCCCTTAGAACGCCGCCGCATATCCGGGCGCGTTCGCCGCGGGGGCGGCGCCGCCCCGCCCGGTTCAACAGGGAAGGACCGTCATGACTGTCGTCTTCATCGCCATAGCGTGCGGCGTGCTCGCCGTGCTCTACGGCCTCTTCACCTCGATGCAGGTGCTGCGCGCGCCGGCCGGCAGCGAGCGCATGCAGGACATCGCGAGCGCCGTCCAGGAAGGCGCCCGCGCCTATCTCGCCCGCCAGTACATGACCATCGCCATCGTCGGCGTCGTCGTCGTACTGCTGGTCGGCTATTTCCTCGGCATCGTTTCGGCGATCGGCTTCCTGATCGGCGCCCTCCTCTCCGGCGCCACCGGGTTCGTCGGCATGAACGTGTCGGTGAAGGCGAACGTGCGCACCGCCGAGGCGGCGCGGACCAGCCTGCAGGGCGGCCTCACCATGGCCTTCCGCTCCGGCGCCATCACCGGCCTGCTCGTCGCCGGCCTCGGTCTCCTCGCCATCTCCGGCTTCTTCTGGTACCTGATCGGACCCGCCCGCCACGTGCCGGGCGACCTCAGCGACCGCACCATCGTCAACGCGCTCGTCGCCCTCTCCTTCGGCGCGTCGCTCATCTCCATCTTCGCGCGTCTCGGCGGCGGCATCTTCACCAAGGCCGCCGACGTCGGCGCCGACCTCGTCGGCAAGGTCGAGGCAGGGATCCCGGAGGACGACCCCCGTAATCCGGCCACCATCGCCGACAATGTCGGCGACAATGTCGGCGACTGCGCCGGCATGGCCGCCGACCTGTTCGAGACCTATGTGGTCACGCTCGGCGTCACCATGGTCTCGATCGCCCTCACCATCCGCGGCGTCTCGACCGAGCTCCTCACCAAGCTGATGGCGCTGCCGCTGCTGATCGGCGGCGCCTGCATCGTCACCTCGATCCTCGGCACCTACATGGTCCGCCTCGGCAAGGGCGGCTCGATCATGGGCGCCCTCTACAAGGGCTTCTGGACCGCCGCCATCCTCGGCGCCGTCGCCGTCTATTTCGCCACCCAATATGCGCTGGGCGACATGAACGCGACGCTCGCCACCATCGGCGGCGTCGGCGGCGGCATGATCGCCCTGACCGGCATGAAGCTGTTCTACTGCATGCTGATCGGCCTCGCGCTGACCGGCGCGCTCGTGTGGATCACCGAATATTATACCGGCACCAACTTCCGCCCGGTGAAGTCGATCGCGATCGCATCGCAGACCGGTCACGGCACCAACGTCATCCAGGGCCTGGCGGTGAGCCTCGAATCGACGGCGCTGCCGACGCTCGTCATCGTCGTCGCGGTGATCGCCGCCTACCAGCTCGCCGGCGTGATCGGCGTCGCCTTCGGTGCGACCGCGATGCTGGCGCTGGCCGGCATGGTGGTGGCGCTCGACGCCTACGGCCCGGTCACCGACAATGCCGGCGGCATCGCCGAGATGGCCGGCCTGCCGGACGAGGTGCGCGAGCGCACCGACGCCCTCGACGCGGTCGGCAACACGACCAAGGCGGTGACCAAGGGCTATGCGATCGGCTCGGCCGCGCTTGCCGCGCTCGTGCTGTTCGGCGCCTACACGACCGACCTCCACGAGTTCTTCGGCGGCCTCACCGTCGATTTCTCGCTCAGCAACCCGTACGTGATCGTCGGCCTGCTTCTCGGCGCCTTGCTCCCCTACAGCTTCGGCGCCTTCGGAATGACCGCGGTCGGCCGGGCGGCGGGCTCGGTGGTCGAGGACGTCCGCGCCCAGTTCCGCGACAATCCGGGGATCATGGAGGGGACGAGCCGGCCCAATTACGGCCGCACCGTCGACCTCGTCACCCGCGCCGCGATCAAGGAGATGATCCTGCCGTCGCTGCTGCCGGTGCTCGCGCCGATCGTCGTCTATTTCGCGATCAGCGCCGTCGCCGGCCGCGAATCGGGCTTCGCGGCGCTCGGCGCCTTGCTCCTCGGCGTGATCGTCTCCGGCCTGTTCGTCGCCATCTCGATGACGTCGGGCGGCGGCGCGTGGGACAATGCCAAGAAATATATCGAGGACGGCAATTTCGGCGGCAAGGGCTCTGAGGCCCACAAGGCCGCGGTCACCGGCGACACGGTGGGTGATCCGTACAAGGATACCGCCGGCCCGGCGGTCAACCCGATGATCAAGATCACCAACATCGTCGCTCTGCTGCTGCTCGCGGCACTCGCGGCGAAGGGCGGCTGAGCCGCGCCGCGGTTCGCCCCGGCGGATGAGAGAGCCCGCTCCGGCCCCTGGCCGGGGCGGGTTTCTCTTGCCGCTTGCATGCCGCGCCGCCGGGACTAGACTACTCGAATCCAAGGCTTTTTCGGTGGGGGTTGAAATGAAGGCGATTGTGGGCGCGCTGCTCCTCGGGGCGGCGCTGACAGGTACGGCCTCGGCGGCGCCGGTGCCGGCAACGGGCGCAAATGCGATCCTGCCGATCGCGGAATTCGGCCGGCGGCCGTTCATGGCGCAGCCGCGCATCTCCCCCGACGGCACCAAGATCGTCGTCCAGATGTCGCGCTCCGGCAAGGGCTTCCTCGGCATCATCGACCTCGAGAAGCCGGGGTCGGCGCCCGATTTCTTCCTTGCCACCAACGAGTTCCGCGACCTCGGCGACCGCGACGTCATCGCCTGGCGGTGGGTCGGCAACGACGACGTCGTGGTGACGATGCGCTCGCGCGAGGACGTCTACGGGCAACGCGCGGACATCTGGCGCCTCGCCGCCTACAACCTCAAGACGAAGCAGCTGACGCCGCTCGCCTGGGACGGCGCCACCGGCGACGCCTCCAGCATCCTTCACATCGACCACGACAAGGGCAAGATCCTGCTGGCGCGGATGAGCAACGCCTACGGGACCGAGATGTGGCAGCGCTACGAGGTCGTGCTCGTCGACGTCCACACCGGGAAGTTCGAGGTCGTGCAGCGCCCGAACCCGGTGGTCGATGACTGGATCGCCGACGGCAACGGCGTCATCCGCGCCGCCGTCGGCAACAACGAGGACAGCGGCAAGCAGCGGCTGATGTACCGCTCGGGACCCAACGAGCAGCTCCACACCGTCGCCAACAGCGCCGATCCGACCTTCACCGAAGGGCAGATCGTGCCCCGGGTCTTCCTCGACGAGCCGGACATGGTGCTCGCGCTCAGCAACAAGGACGGCTACCGCAAGCTCTACAAGGTCAACATGAAAACGATGACGGTCGGGGCACCCGTCTTCGAGCGGCCCGGCTACGACATCGAGGGCGGCGTCATCACCAACTTCGAGCGCAACAAGCTGATCGGCGTCAGCGTCGAGGAGACGGGCGACCGCGAATATTGGTTCGACCCGGACTGGAAGCTGATCCAGCGCAACATGGACGAGCGGTTCGGCGCCGGCAACGCGCACATCGTGTCGCGCGACCGCAAGGATGAAAGGCTGATCTTCCATGTCGGCAGCCCGAGCCAGCCGGGCGCATTCTATCTCTACGACACGCGCAAGGGTTCGCTGGCGCTGGTCGGCTATGTCCATCCGACCTTCAAGGACGCGACGCTCAATCCGATGAGCACCGTGGTCTACACCGCCCGCGACGGCATCAAGATCCCGGCGGTCGTGACGATGCCGCGCCACCGGCCGGGCGAGAAGAACCTGCCGGTCGTGGTGCTCGTCCATGGCGGCCCGTTCGGTGTCCGCCAGAAGGAGGAATTCGGCGCGTTTCCCTGGCACCAGGCGCTGGCCGAGCAGGGCTATGTGGTCATCGAACCCAATTATCGCGGCTCCGGGGGCTATGGGAAGCAGTTCGTCTTGCTCGGCCGCCGTCCGGACGGCTACGGCAACCGCATGCAGGACGACCTGAATGACGCCGTCGCCTGGTTTGCCAAGGACGGCACCATCGACGCGAAGCGTGCCTGCATCATGGGCTGGTCGTACGGCGGCTATGCGACGGCGCGGGGCGCGCAGCGCGATCCGGACGTGTGGCGCTGCGCCATCGCCGGGGCGGGCGTCTACGACTTCCCGATGATGACGGCGTGGGACACGCGCAACCTCGGCAAGTTCAACGCCAAGTTCCAGGCGACCGCGGCGAACCCGGAAGACATTTCGCCGGCGCGGCACGTCAACGGCAAATGGGCGCCGATCCTGATCGTTGCCGGCCTGCGCGACCAGCGCATCCCGATCGAGCAGCCGCATACCCTCGTCTCCCGCCTGAAAGCGGCGGGCAAGGTCGAGGACCAGGATTTCCGTTACGTCGAGCAGAAGCAGGGCACCCACAACCTTCCCTATGAGGATGTCGCGGCGCAGTGGCTGGAGGAGGCCAATGCCTGGCTCGCAAAGTGGAATCCGGCCTATCTGCCCGGGGAGCGCAAGGCGGCGGCGGCCGAGCCGGCGGGGACGGCCGCGCGCGGACGGTAGACCGTCGCGAGGTCGGAGCGGTATCGATGATTTCCGGTCTTTCATGGCGGCAAGTTGAAACATGATTCAGCTTTTCGCTGCCTTGCTGGCGGCGCCTCCGCCGCCTGACCCCGCGCTCGTCCCCATCATCCGCGAGGTGGGAAAGGTTTGCGCGGCGGGGGCGCCGATCCGCACCGAGGCCGACCTCGCCTTCGCGCTGATCCTCCTCTCGCCCCCCGAAGGCGGCCGCACGGTCGGCTGCCGGGCCGACCGCGCTCTCGCGCTCCGCGCGGCGCGGGCGCTTGCGGAGGCGCCGAGCGGCTCGAGCGCGGCGGCGATGCGCTTCCTCGGCGAAGCGAGCGCGGAGGGGCGGGGAATGCCGCGCGATGCCGCCGCGTCCGAATCCTGGTACCTTCGCGCCTACGCGCTGGACGGGGTGACGTTCATTCCCGCCGCCATCCCGCAGGCGCGGCGCGACGCCTATCTCGCGAGCGACGAGGCGATCGCGATGCTGCGCGACCGCCTCCGCCGCGGCAGTCCGGCGGGCGAGCAGCTGCGCCTCGCGGCAGCGCTCATCCTGCGCCATGCGCCCGGCGATATCGACGAGGCGGCGACGCTCGCCGGCGGCGACGAGACGATCGAAGCGCAGCGGCTGCGGCTGCAGATCGCGCACAAGTTGCTCGCGGGCACGCCCTCGCCGGCGCGGGAAGCGGCGGCAGCCGCGCTCCTGGTCCGCGCCCCTTCCGCCTTGCAGTTCGACGCCGCGAGTCGCGCCGAGACCCTCTCGCTCGGCACGAAGCGGCTGCAGGCCGCGCCGACGCCTGGCGAACGCGCCGCCGCGATCGCGCTGCTCGGCGCCGCCGCGGTCGGCGGCCAGCCGGACGCGGTCGGCGCGCTGACGGCGGCGCTCCGGCGGGAGAATGGCGGTCGCGACCCGGCCGAGGTCGAGGCGGTGCCGGCGATGAAAGTCGACATCGGTCCGGAAGACTATCCCCCGGCTGCCCTCCGCGCGGAGACGCAGGGGGTCGTCAGGCTGCGAGCGCTCATCAATCCCGCCGGACGCGTCGTCGCGCTGGTGCCGGCGACGGCGGACCAGCCGCCGCTGCTCGTCGAGGCCGTGCGGCGTCTCGTCGCCCGCCGCACCCCCGCCGCCGTCGACTTGCCCGGACCGCGGCCCACACCCTGGCTGTGGATGAAGCTGCCGAGCGTCGGCTTCAGCATCCGCGGCTGAGCCTCGCCTTCCCTTTTCGGAGGCGACCAGCTAAGGAGCCCGCGTTTTTGCGGCGGACCCAAGAGGATAAATGGCCAAGGAAGAGCTTCTCGAAATGCGCGGGCAGGTGGTCGAGCTGCTGCCCAACGCCATGTTCCGCGTCCGCCTCGAGAACAATCACGAGATCCTCGGCCACACCGCGGGCAAGATGCGCAAGAACCGCATCCGGGTGCTCGTCGGCGACGAGGTGCTCGTCGAGCTGACGCCCTACGACCTGACCAAGGGTCGGATCACCTACCGGTTCAAGTAAGCGCGCGGGCGGCGCCCGTGCGGCTGATCCTCGCTTCCGCCTCGCCGCGCCGGCTCGAGCTGCTGGCGCGGCTCGGCGTGGTCCCCGATGCGGTGGTGCCGGCGGCGATCGACGAGACGCCGCGCCGGGGCGAGCTGCCCCCCGCCTATGCGGCGCGGGTCGCGGCCGAGAAGGCCGCCGCCGTCGCCGCGCCGGCAAGCCTCGTCCTCGCCGCCGACACGGTGGTCGCGGCGGGACGGCGCATCCTTCCGAAGGCCGAGACGGAAGCCGACGCGCGCGCTGCGCTGACCCTGCTTTCCGGGCGCCGCCACCGCGTCCATTCGGCGGTGACGCTGATCGACGCGGCGGGGCGCGCGCGGCATCGGCTGTCGACGAGCATCGTCGCGTTCAAGCGGCTGTCGGACGAGGAGCTCGCCGCCTATCTCGCGGCGGGCGAGTGGCGCGGCAAGGCCGGCGGCTACGCGATCCAGGGCCGCGCCGAGGCGCTGGTGCGCTTCCTCGCCGGCAGCCATTCGGGGGTGATGGGCCTGCCGCTCTACGAGACCCGCGCCCTCCTGCGCGCCGCCGGCTACCCGCTTGGCTGAGTGGCTCTACGAGGCCGGCATCGGCGAGAACCGGGCCGCTCTTGTCGAGGGCGGCGAGATCGTCGAAGCGCACATCGAGCTGCCGGACCCGCTTCGGCTCGGCACCGTCGCGGCGGGACGGCTCGTCTCGATCCATGTCCCCGGGCGGCGCGGGCTGGTCGCGACGGAGGTGGGCGAGGTGCTGGTCGAGCCGCTGCCCCCGGCCCTGACCCAGGGGCAAGCCGTCCGGGTGGCGATCGTGCGGGAGGCGGTACCCGAACCGGGCCGCCCGAAGCTCCCGCGCGGGAAGGTCACCGACGCACCGGAGGGTCCCGGGCCCGCTTTGACGGAGCGTCTCGGTCTGCGCGCCGGTGGCGCGCACCCGGGACCGGACCGGCTGGAGGCGGCCGGCTGGTCCGAGCTGCTCGAGGAAGCCGCTTCCGGCGAGATCGGGTTCCCGGGCGGTACCCTCCGGATGAGCCTCACTCCCGCCATGACCCTGTTCGACGTCGACGGCGCCCTGCCGCCGGCCGAGCTCGCCGTCGCCGGCGCCCGGGCCGCGGCGCAGGCGATTCGCCGGTTCGGCATCGGCGGCTCGATCGGCCTCGACCTGCCGACGCTCGCGGGGCGGAGCGAGCGCCAGGCGGCCGCCGCCGCGCTCGACGCGGTGCTGCCGCAGCCGTTCGAGCGGACCGCGGTGAACGGCTTCGGCTTCCTTCAGATCGTCCGCCGCCGCGAGCGCGCGTCGCTGCCGGAGCTGCTGCAGGCCGACCCGGTGGGGGCGGCGGCGCGGGCGCTGCTGCGGCGGGCCGAACGGACGTCCGGCGCCGGCGTCCGCCTGATCACCGCCGCGCCGGCCGTGGTCGCGCGGATCGAAGCGAATCGCGAATGGCTGGAGGCACTTGGCCGCCGCACCGGGGCAAGCGTCACCTTGCGGCCGGACCCGCGGCTCGCCATATCGGCCGGGCATGTCCACGCCTCCCCAGCCTCGTAGCGCGCGCGGCGGCTGTCCGCTCTGCGGCAAGCCGGCGAGCGGCGCCCAACGCCCGTTCTGCGGCCAGGGCTGCCGCGACCGCGACCTCCTGCAATGGCTCGGCGAAGGCTATCGGGTCGCCGGCCCGCCGGCGCAAGAAAGCGAGGCGGACAGGCTGGACAGCGGCGGCTGACGGCCTCTATAGGCCCCGCTTCCCGCCTCCGTGCCGGAAATGCCCAGGTAGCTCAGTTGGTAGAGCACGTGACTGAAAATCACGGTGTCGGTGGTTCGATCCCGCCCCTGGGCACCATCACCCCCGCCGAAATAGGGTCTCGCCTTCGCCCGCGCGCTCGGGCAGGAACCTCCCTCATCGCCCGTTCATCCAAGCGGGCCTAAGCTCCTCTCCCCGCAAGGGAGTTACGCGCCCTGACCACCGCGTTCATCAATGCCATCGGGACCGCCGTGCCGGAGCACGACGTCCATGGCGCGTTCATCGACTGGGCCGAGCGCCAGGTCGCGGAGCCGCGCGCGCGCGCGCTGTTCGCCCGCATGGCGGAGCGCTCGGGGATCCGCCACCGCTGGTCGGTGCTGCCGCCGGGCGAGGGCGGCGGATCGCCGGTCGAGGCGGGCGGCTTCTATTACGGCGTGCTGCCCGCAACGGCGGCACGGATGGCGCTCTACGCCGAGGCGGCGCCGAAGCTGGCGCTGAAGGCGATCGACGGCCTTGGCGCGCGGGCGGAGCTGGACAGCATCACCCATCTCGTCGTCGCCAGCTGCACCGGCTTCGTCGCGCCGGGCGTCGACCAGATCATCGCCGCGGCGCTCGGGCTGCCGGGCGACGTCGAGCGCACCCTCGTCGGCTTCATGGGCTGCTACGCCGCCGTCTCGTCGCTCCGCCTCGCCCACCACATCGTCCGCTCGCGGCCCGACGCCCGGGTGCTGGTGGTGACGGTCGAGCTGTCGACGCTCCATCTGCAGGACGCGCATGAGATCGAACCGCTGCTCGCCATGCTCCAGTTCGGCGACGGCGCGGCCGCCGCCCTCGTCACCGCCGAGGCGGCGGGCTTCGGCATGGCCGACCCGTTCGCCGCGACATTGCCCGATTCTGAGGATCTTATCCGCTGGCGCGTCGGCGACCACGGTTTCGCCATGACCCTGTCCGGGGAGGTGCCGGGTCGCATCGCCGAGGCGCTGCGGGACGAGGCTTTTCGGGACCGGCTGCTCGCCGGCGCCGACGTGGCCGAGATCGACAGCTGGGCGGTCCACGCCGGCGGCCGATCGGTGCTCGACGCCGTCGAGCACGGCCTGGCGCTGCCGCAGGGCGCGCTCGCCGACTCGCGCGACGTGCTTGCCCGCTTCGGCAACATGTCGTCCTCGACCCTGCCCTTCGTGCTCGCCGAGCAGCTGGAGCGGCCCGAGCGCCGCCGCGGCGTCGCTCTCGCCTTCGGCCCCGGCCTCGCCGCCGAGGGCTTCCACTTCCGCCGCGCCGCCTGACGCGATGGCGCTGCCGGCCCGCGCCCCCGCGTTGATCGTCGGCGGCGGACCGGCGGGCGCTGCCGCGGCCATCGCCCTGGCGCGTGCCGGTCGGCCGCCGCGCCTGCTCGAGCGGACGTCGGGGGCGCACGACACGGTCTGCGGCGCCTTCGTCGGCTGGGATGCGATCGCGGCGCTGCGCCGGCTCGGGATCGACCCCTTCGCGCTCGGTGCCCATCCGATCCATCGCCTGCGCCTGTTCGGCAGCGGGCGCGAGGTCGAGACTCGCCTGCCGCGCACCGCCGCCGGTCTCTCGCGCCGCTGCCTCGACGAAACCCTGCTCGCCGCCGCGCGCCAAGCCGGCGCCTTCGTCGACCGCGGCCGTTCGGTCCGCGCCGCCGACGTCGGCGCCCGCACCATCCGCACCGACGACGGCGAGGAGATCGGCGCCGACGCTCTGCTGCTCGCCACCGGCAAGCACGAGCTGCGCGGCGCCGTCCGGCCGCGCGACACGTCGCGCGACCCGATCGGCCTGCGCACCGCCCTTTCACCCTCGAAGCAGCTCGACGCCGTGCTGGACGGCGTCATCGAGCTGCACCTGTTCGACGGCGGCTATGCCGGGTTGCTGCTCCAGGAGGACGGCTGCGCCAACCTGTGCCTCTCGGTGCAGAGGTGGCGGCTGAAGGGTGCCGGCGGCATCCCCAACCTCGTCCGTGCCCTCGCCGACGCGCTGCCCGCGTTCCGCGCGCGGCTGGCGCACGGCGACCCGGTGGGGTGGAGCGCCGTGTCGGGCGTCCCCTACGGCTGGTACGCGCGCGAGACCGCGCCCGGCCTCTACCGGCTCGGCGACCAGGGGGCGGTGATTGCCTCGCTCGCCGGCGACGGCATCGCCATCGCGCTGGAGAGCGCCGCCGAGGCGGCCGCCGCGATCCTCGCGGGGGACGGTGCCGAGGCCTATCAGGGCCGGCTCGGCCGCCGCACCGCCCTTCCGTTGACGGTTGCCGAGGGTCTGCGCTGGGCGGCCGAGCGGCCGGTGCCGCGCGACCTGCTGATGGGGCTTGTCGCGGCTGTTCCCGCGCTACCGCGCTTCGCCGCCCGCCTCACCCGCGTCGGCACCTGAGCCGCGCCGCCGCCGCCAGCCGGTGTAGAGCCCGGGAAACCAGCGGCTGACCACGAGCAGGAAGGTCGGCAGCGCCATCGTGTTCCAGATGTCGCGCAGCCCCTCGGCGGCCTGGATGGCGCGGTCGGGGCCCGGCCAGACCTCGTACGTCCAGTCGTAATATTCGTTGGCAAGTTCGAGCGCGAGCAGCACCAGCCAGGGGATCGGGCTGCGCAGCGGCCGGCGCAGGATGAGCGCTGCGAGCACCAGGATCGCCACGCCGAAATAGACGTGGAGCGCGTCCATGTTGAGGCCGATGGCGTGCTCCAGCCACTCTTTCAGCTGGTGCCAGTCGTGAGGCGCCGGCGGCGCGGCCTGGTTCAATATTGCTTCCGGTAGCGGACGTTGAGGTTGTTGCCGTTATTCCCCTGCGCGCTCACCGAGCTCAAGACCGAAAGCGCCTTGGAAAGGGCGACCTCGATCTGCGTCGCGGTGTAGCCGCGGGCATCGGTGACGATCTCAACATAGATGTTGCGGCTGACGTAGAAGCCGGCGGCGAGCGCGGTGCCGCGGCCCGTGGTCTTGTCGGCGCCGAGGATTCTCAAGCGGCTGAGGCCGGTCGCCGACCGGAGCTTGCCGAGCGGGTTGAGGCCGCCGCCGCCGCCTCTCAGGGCGTTCAGCGAGGAGGCGAGCTGGATCGCCTGCAGCGCCGAAATCTCGTTGACCGAGCCGCCGAACAGGATGCGGGCCATGATCTCGTCCTGCGGCAGGCCGGGGCTCGAGGTGAAGGCGATCTGCGGATTGGTCGCCGTGCCGCTGACGTTGATGTTGACGGTCACGTCCTTGATGTCCGCGGAGGCGACGAGGTCGATCCGCGGATTGGGGGGGCGTGCGCCGGTGAAGGTGATGAGGCCGCGGGTCACGTCGAAGCGCTGGCCGGAGAAACTGTAGGTGCCGCGGATCAGCTCGGCCTGGCCGACCAGCGCCGGCGTCGCGGTGGTCCCGCGGACGCGCAGGTCGGCGGACCATTCGGACTCGAGGCCCATGCCGGCGATGTAGAGCTGGTTTTGGGCGTGGAGGCCGAGGTCGAGCTTCCAGACGCTCGGCACGCCGTCCTCGGCCGCCTGCCTGATCTTCGCCGGGTCGGGCAGCGGCTCGCCCTTGCGGCGGACGCCGGTGAGCTCGACCACCTGGGCGGCGCCCTGGCGGATGATCTCGTAGCGGACGTTCGGCAAAATGAGGTCGCCGGAGATGAGGGCGCCGCTGGCCTTGTTGTTGACGACGGTGAGGTCGCCGGTGACGGTGGCGCCGAGATTGTCGCTGCGCGCGAGCTGCGCATCCTTCATCGTCAGGCGGATGTCGATCGGATAGCCGGCGGCCGAGGCGAAGCCGACGGTGCCGGTGCCGCTGATCGTGCCGCGGCCGGCGCGGCCGCTGAACTGGGTGATCTGCAGCGTCGAGCTGGTGAAGCGGCCCTCCAGCGCGATGTTGGTGACGTGGGTGCCGTATTGCTCGTCGGTGAAGGCGAGGTTGGCGGCGCGCACGACGCCGGTCAGCTGCGGATTGTCGACCCGGCCGGAGAAGTCGGCGGCGACCCCGATGGGGCCCCAGAGCTGCCGGTTCGCCTGGCCGGCGAGCGACCAGAGCACTTCCGCCGGCCCGTTATAGCGGATGCCGCCGGCGAGCGGCGCGGCCATCACCCGGCTCATCCACGACCCGCCGGCGCCGACCGGCTGCAGCCGCACCTGGGCGCGGCCGATCAGGGCGCCGCCGCGGCGGATGACCGCATTCACGTTGGCGCCCTCCGGCCGCAGCGTGCCGAGCAGGGCGACGTCGACCGGGTCCGAGCGCATCGCGATGCCGGTGCGGGTGAAGCCGGCGATGCTGAGCCGCGCCTCGGCCTGCGGGAAGGCGCTTCCCGCCTGGACGAAGTCGAGGCTGCCGCTTAGCCGGCCGCCGAGGCCGAGACCGGGCGAAAAGGTGTTGGCGACGGCGAGGTCGAGATTCTGCATCCGCGCCTGCACTTCGAGCCGGTCGCCCCACCGGCCGGCGAGATAGACGTTGCCCTGCGGCAGCACGATCTGGGTCGGCGCGAGTTGCCAGCCGGCGGCGGTCTGGCGGATGTCCGCGGGCTGGGCGAAGCGGAAGGGGATGCCGTTCGCCGTGCCCTGCGCGGCGGCACGGATGTGGTCGGGCTCCATGGCGGCGTTGAGCCCGACCTGGAACGGCACCCCGCTCGAGCCCTCCGCATAGGCCTGGGCGGTGCCGCGGCCGCCACGGTAATCGGCGTGGACGCGGGCGCGGGTCAGGGCGAAATTGCCCGAATGGACGCCGGCGAGCTGGGCGTCGCCGACCACCTGCGGCATGCCCGGCACGAGCACGGCCGTCGCCTGGACGAAGCCCTGCTGGATGGTGATCGGTGTCGCGCCGGGGATCGTCGCGTCGTTGGCCCGGGCGTTCACCGCCACCTGCTGGTACTTGCCGGCCGCCGCGAGCTCGATGGTGCCCGAGAGGCCGCGGCCGTTCATCGCCAGCGTGCCCGCGAAGGGGCCGGCCGCGGTCTGCGTCACGCGGCCGGAGAAGGTGATGCCGGCGAAGACGAGACGGCGGATGTCGAGCGTCAGCGGCCCCCGGCCGGAGAGCACGGTCAGGTCGGCGACGAACGGCCCGTAATCCGATTCGCCGCTCGCCTGGATGGCGTAGCCGGCGCCGGTGGCGCGCACCGTCGCGCGGACGTTGCGGAGACCGATGCCGAAGCCCGGCGACGCGGCGCGGAGCTGGACGTTCGGCCGCGTCGCCGTGCCGGTAAGGACGACCGCCAGCGGCCCATAGGCCTTGCTGATCCCGGCGAGGCGGAAGTTGATCGCGCCCCCCGGCGCATAGGTGCCGTCGCCGGAGGTGATGCGCAGGCCCGGCGAGCTCAGGCGGATGTCGGCGAGGCGGATGATCCCGCTCGGCAGCATTTCCACGTTCGCCGCGGCCGTCGCGTTGCCGCCGAGGAAGCCGCGCGCGGAGCTGTTGTCGATCCGCCGCGTCTTCACCGCCACCCGGCCCTTGATGCCGAAGCCGCCGCCCGAGCTCGTGACGTTCATGTCGGTGGTGATGTCGAGCAGCCCGACACCGTTCAGATGATAGCCGTTCGCGGTGCCTTGGATGCCCGCGCGATAGAGGCCGGTCGCGAAGTCGGCGACCACGACCGTCGTCGCATTGAGCTTGTCCGACCGGATCTTGAGGTTGTCGGAGACGAGGTGGGTGCCGCTGATGTTGAGCACGCCGTTCAGCGACACGTTGGTCAGCAGGCCGCCGAGGGAGGGGTCGAGCCCGGCGATGTGCCGGGCGGTGGCGTGGATGGGGACGCGGATCCGGTCCGCCGCCACCTGGGCGCGTCCGATGGCGCGGAAGCCTTCGAGGCTCGTCTTGTTGAATCCGAGCGCATCGGCCTTGAGGTCGTAGGCGACGACGGGGGTGCGGAACGGGCCGTTGAGGACGGCGGCGAGCTGGAGGTTGCGCGCCGAAAGGTTCGGCATCACCGCGCCCGGCTCCGGCATGCGGACGGCGAGCTTCAGGTCGTGGAGCTCGCTCCTGCCCAGGTCGATCAGCCCGTCCGCGCCGACCGACACGGCCTTCGAGCTCAGGCGCAGCCGCGTGTCCGCCTTGCGCTGGCTCAGCGTCGTGACGAGCGCGACCTGGACGTGCGGGGCGAGCAGCCGCTTGACGATGCCGTCGGACAGCATGAGCCCGGGATCGGCCGGGCCGGTGGCGGTGAAGGTGCCGTTCTTCGCGCCGAGCGCGAGGTTGGCGAAGCCCTTGCCGCCGAGCAAGGCCTGGGCCCTGCCGTTCCAGTTCGCCCAGTCGCCCTTGCCGTTGACCCGCGCGGAGAGCGGTTGGCGAAGGCCGGTGAGGCCGGCGACGAAGCCGTTGCCCGGCGCGTCCACGGCCAGCCCGATATCGAGGCGGTTGCGGTCCGGCACTGCGTCGAGGCGGAGGACGAGCCGGTCGCCGCCGGGCAGGCCCGCGCCGGCGAGGGCGTTGGCGCGCAGGCCGACCTGGGCGCGGCCGCTGGCGATCTTCGCCGTCCCGTCGAGGCTCAGCAGGTGTCGGTAACCGGTCACCGCCGGGTCGACATAGATGCGGCCGACGGCGAGATGGCCGATGTCGATGTCGATGTCGGGGAGCAGCGGCGCGTTCGGGTTGGTGCTGCTCGGCTTGAACTGCGGCAGCCGCCACAGCCGCGCCCGCGGCACGTCGAGGCTGCGGATATCGACGTGGTTGCCGAAGTAAGCGAGCGGCCGCCAGTCCATCTTCGCCTCGTTGGCGGCGAAGAAGCGGCCCTTCGCGTCGGCGAGCGTCAGGTCGTGGAGGGTGAGCGTACCCCACAGCGACCCGTCGATCCGGCCGACGTTGATTTTCAGCCCGGAGGCCATCTCCAGGCCGTTGATCTGCTTGACGACGAACCGGCGGCCGAAGTCGCTGTTCAGCCAGACGACGAAGACAAGGACGAGCGCGAGCAGCGCGGCCACGGTGAGGCCGGCCCATTTGCCGACGGTGCGGGCGCGGCGGTGGACGTGGACGACGCGCACCCGCTCCGGTCCCGGCTCCGGCGCCTCGGCGGGCGGGGGTGGGGGCTCGGTCGCCACCTAGAAGGCCTGTCCGAGCGACACGTAGACGGCGAAGCGCGACTCGCCCTTCTTGCGGCCGATCGGCACCGCCACGTCGGCGCGCAGCGGCCCGAAATTGGTGTAGAAGCGCCCGCCGATGCCGGCGCCGTAGCGCAGACCCGAGAGCTTGGGATATTGGGTTTTGTAGACTTGGCCGGCGTCGATGAAGGGCACGATACCGTAATTGCCGAAGCGGTAGCGCGCCTCGAGGGAGAATTCGACCTGGCTGCGGCCGCCGGTCGGTACGCCCTTGGCGTCTTTGGGTCCCAACTGCTGATAACCGAAGCCCCTCACCGAACCGCCGCCGCCGCCGTAGATGCGCCGCGAGGGCGGCAAGTCGGCGAGGTTGGCGCCGAAGATCGACCCGACCCGCACCCGGCCCGCCACGGTCAGGCTGTCCGTGGCCGGGTAGTAGACGCTGCCATCGACGATGTTGCGGATGTAGGGCTTGGTCGGCTCGCGCAGCGACACTTCGGGGTTGGAGCGCAGGCCGAGGCGGAAGCCCTTGGTCGGATCGAGCAGGCTGTTCGACGTGTCGTAGCCGATCTGGCCGATCAGGCCGGCGATGAAGTGCGCCGTCTTCAACGAGATGGGCGGGAAGCGCTTCTCGTCCTCGTTGGAGGCGACGAGTTCGCCGCCGTAGGCGTAGGTCCATTTCTTCTGCCAGATCGGCGTCGAGGTGCGCGAGACGAGGCCGTAGAGGCGGGCGACATAGCCGTGATAGGCGGCGTAATTCTGCCGCCCCGCCTCGGCCTGGAGGAGCAGGGTGCGGTCGCGCTGGCCGGCATTGTTGCGCTGGAACTGGACGACCAGCGACTGCTCCTGGGTCCCGAGGATGCCGGTGACGCGCAGCGCGCCTTCCGGCGGGAACAGGTTGCGGTGCTCCCAGGTCGCCTCGGCCCGGAAGCCTTGCCCCGTATTGTAGCCGGCGGTTCCCGCCAGGGTCCGGGCGGGTCCCGCCACCTGGTGGACGCGGATGTTGACATATTCCGTCCCGTCCGGCGCCGTCTCGCCGGTACGCTCCGGCCGCGCGGCGACGGTGCGGAACAGGCCGGTCGCGACCATCGCCTCGCGCAAGTCGTCGACCTTGCGGCTGTCGTAGAGCTCGCCGCGCTTGAAGCGGGCGAGGACGCCGACATGGTGGGCGTCGAAGGCGAGCTTGCCGTCGGTGGTGAAGCCGGCGAAGGTCGAGCGGGGCCCCGGATCGAGCGGCAGCGTGTAGTCGCCGAGATGGGTGTCGGGGTCGAGCAGCACGTCGCGCTGGCCGATGTCGGCGAACGGATAGCCCTGCTGCGGCAGGCGGAGGCGGACGTTCGCCTCGGCGGCCTCGACGTCCGCCGCGACGATGGGATCGCCGCTCTTCAGCTTCAGGGCCTCCCGGGCAATGCCCGTCGGGACCGTGTCGGGACCCTGGATGCGGATCTGGCCGAAATCGTAGCGGTGGCCGGGGAGGGTGGTGAGGGTGACGGCGAGGCGAGCCGGCTCGTTCGGGACCTGGGCGATGCTGGAGCTTACCGTCGCGTCGTAATAGCCTTCGGAGCGGAGCAGGCGGACGGCGAGCAGCTCGTCTTCCTTGGTGCGGGCGGAGACCATCGCCGCGTTGGTCGCCTTGCCATCGCCGTCTTCGAGGGCGGAGAGGCTGCGGAAGCGGCCTTCGAGACCGATCGCCTTCAGGCCCTCGACGGCGAGGCTGTAACGGATCGTGGGGGCCGGCGCCTCCTTCGCGTCCTTGGCGTCGGGCGCCGGCGTCGCGAGCTCGAACCGGTCGAGCGGGGTCAGCGGCTCGCTGAGCCCCGGGTCGACCGGCTCGGTGACCGGCGGAAAGTTTCCGGCGGGAGTCACCGGCGGCGCCGGCGGGGACCCGGCCTTCCCCGGTGCGGGCACCGGAGCAGCCGGGAGCGGCTCGAGCGGTTTGGTGAGGTCCGGATCGAGCGGCGGCAGCGCCTTTTCGAACTGGCTGTCCGGAACGATCGGCTGCTCGGGCGCCGGCGGCGCGGGCGGCGCGGGCGACGGGGGTGCAGGAGTCTGCGCGGCCGCCGCGCTGGCAAGCAGCAGGGCGCCCGAGGCGGCGGAGAGGAGAAAACCGGCCTTGTTCAACTTACGCCGACGCTCCCCTCGTATCGGCTTTATGGGAAACGCGATAAACACCAGAAGCTTGGCCTTTGTTCCGGTGCCGAAAGGGGATTGATGTAGATCAGCCTCAGCGCTGTTGCCGCGGCGCAACGGGAGAAAGCATTGCAACGGCCGCTCGGCTTGCCCACAGGAACAGGGATGCCGAACCCGCCCACCGAAGCGCTGCTGGCGAACCTCCGCGACCGGCTGGGCCCGCGCGGCTTCACCCGCGCGCCGGACGAGATGGCGCCGTGGCTCAGCGACTGGCGCGGCCGCTACCACGGCGCGGCCGCGGCCCTCGTGTCGCCCGCGTCGACCGAGGAGGTCGCGGCGGTCGTCGGGCGCTGCGCCGCAGAGGGTGTCGCCGTGGTGCCGCAGGGGGGCAACACTTCGATGGTCGGCGGCGCGACTCCAGGCGCGGACGGCGGCGCACTGCTGCTGTCGCTGCGCCGCATGAACCATGTTCGCGGCCTTTCGGCCGAGGACAATGCGCTGACCGCCGAGGCTGGCGCGATCCTCGCCCATGTCCACGACGCGGCGGCGACGATCGGCCGCCGCTTCCCCCTCAGCCTCGGCGCCAAGGGCAGCGCGACGATCGGCGGCCTCGTCTCGACCAATGCCGGCGGCACGCAGGTGCTGCGCTTCGGGCCGATGCGCTCGCTGGTGCTCGGACTGGAAGCGGTCCTGCCCGACGGCTCGGTCTTCTCGAGCCTCGCGCCGCTGCGCAAGGACAATCGCGGCTACGACCTGAAGCAGCTGCTGATCGGCGCGGAAGGGACGCTCGGCGTGGTCACCGCCGCGACCTTGCGGCTGGTGCCGGCGGTCGGGACGCGCGCGGTCGCGTGGATCGGCGTCGACAGCCCGCGCGCCGCCCTCGCCTTGCTGCGGCGGCTCGAGGCGCGGCTCGGCGACGCGGTGGAGAGCTTCGAGCTGGTGCCGGCGAACGCGCTCGCGCTGGTGCTCCGCCACGTCCCCGGCACCCGCGCGCCGCTGGCGCGGCCGCAGCCGTGGAACGTGCTGATCGAGGCCGTGGCGCCGGTCGGTGCGGCCGATCCCTGCGGAGCCCTCGAGGCCGCGCTCGCCGATGCCCTCGCGGACGGCGCCGCCGCCGACGCCGTCGTGGCGGCGAGCGAGGCGCAGGCGGAGTCGTTCTGGAAGCTGCGCGACACGATCTCGGAGGCCGAGCGCGCCGAAGGGCCGGCGCTCAAGCACGACATCTCGGTGCCGGTGTCGGCCATGCCCGAATTCGTCGTCGAGGCGGCGCGCGCCGTCGAGGACCGCTATCCGGGCACCCGCGCCATCGCCTTCGGCCATCTCGGCGACGGCAACGTCCATTTCAACGTCCAGCCGCCGACCGGGCCGGACGCGGCGGCCTGGCTCGCCGCCCGCGGCGAGGAGGCAAGCGGCTTCGTCTACGAGCTCGTAATCGCGGCCAGAGGCTCGATCTCCGCCGAGCACGGCATCGGCCAGATGAAGGCCGCGACCCTGGCCCGCACCGATCCCCCGGCCCGCCTCGCGGCGCTGCACGCCGTGAAGCGCGCGCTCGATCCGGGCGGGATCATGAACCCGGGGAAGCTTTTTGCCCCGTCGTGAGTTATGGCGCGCCGGGGGCATCTTCGCAGACAGGGTGTGAGCGGGCGCGGCGGTGGCGCGCCCGAGGAGCGACGTTGACGGCATGAGCTTCTGGAAGCGGATCATCGGTGGGGGCGGCGGCTCGCCGCGCGGCAAGGCGGGCGCGCGCGCCTATGCCGTCGGCGACATCCACGGCCGGCTCGACCTGCTCGACGAGGTGCTCGCCAGGATCGAGGACGACGCCGCGCACCGCCGCGCGCGCAAGACCTGGGCGATCTTCCTCGGCGACCTCATCGACCGCGGGCCGGATTCGGCCGGCGTCATCGAGCGGCTGCGCACCTGGCGGCCCGAGCATATCCGCCCCGTCTTCCTCGCCGGCAATCACGAGGAGGTGTTCCTCACCATCCTCGGCGGCGACCCGAAGTTCCTCGCCAACTGGCTGAAATTCGGCGGAGCCGAGTGCGCGGCGAGCTACGGCGTCGATCCCGACCTGCTGCGCCGCGTCGACGAGGACGAGGCGGTGGCGATGCTGCGGGCCAGGGTGCCGCGCCGGCACCGCGAATTCCTCGAGGGCTTCGCCGACACCTTCGCGTTCGGCGACTATCTGTTCGTCCACGCCGGCATCCGGCCCGGCATCGCCATCGAGGAGCAGGACCGCACCGACCTGCGCTGGATCCGCGACCCGTTCCTGCGCGACACGCAGGATCACGGCTGCGTCGTCGTCCACGGCCATACCATCTCGAAGGCGGTCGACGAGCGGACCAACCGGATCGGCATCGACACCGGCGCCTACAAGAGCGGCATCCTGACCGCCCTGGCCGTCGAGGGCGAGCGCCGCTGGTTCCTCGCGACCGGCACGACGCCTGCACGGGAACTTCATCGGGGCTAAGAAGCCCTTGTTTATCAAGATCTTCGCTCGTTTCTCCCGGCGCGGGGCGCCCGTTTTGCCTTGACCTCGCGGGCGCAATGGGTCAGGGCATGGGCGAAAATTGGCAGAATCAGGACTGTCCGTGTCAATGCATCTGGAA
This sequence comes from Alphaproteobacteria bacterium, assembly GCA_019239415.1. GTDB lineage: Bacteria > Pseudomonadota > Alphaproteobacteria > Sphingomonadales > Sphingomonadaceae > Allosphingosinicella. Next base: position 12,251 of record JAFAZW010000019.1, on the reverse strand, counting down.
ACTGGTCGGGGGGGCCTAGGCCTCGCCCTCTCCGCCGCCGCGTCCGCGACGCGCCGCCGTCGCGTCCTCGCCGCGCTCCTCGCGGCCGCCGCCCTGGGCGGTTGCGCCGGCACGCGCGGCGGGCCGATTCCGTATAACGTCTCTCCCACCGTCTTCGCGCAGCCGGATTCGCCGGCCAGCAAGGTGCTCGAGGAGGATTACCGGATCGCCCCGCTCGACACGCTGCACATCAGCGTGTTCCAGGTGCCCGACCTTTCCGGCGACTTCACCGTCGACCTGACCGGCGACATCACCATGCCGCTGCTCGGCAACGTCAAGGTCGTCGACATGACGACCAGCCAGCTCAACCAGAAGCTGGCCCAGATGCTGGGCGCAAAATATCTCCAGCATCCCGACGTCAACGTCGGCGTGAAGACCTCCAGCACCCGCGTCGTCACGGTCGACGGTTCGGTCCGCCAGGGCGGCGTCTTCCCGGTGACGGGCCCGCTCACCCTGATTCAGGTGATTGCACTGGCCCACGGCACCGACGAGAACGCCAACCCGCACCGCGTCGCGATCTTCCGCACGATCAAGGGCGAGCGCATGGCCGCCGCCTTCGACCTGACGGCGATCCGCCGCGGCCAGGCGGAGGACCCGCGCATCTATGCGGGCGACATCGTCGTCGTCGACGGATCGAAGGTGAAGGGCGTGTGGCAGACGGTCCTGTCGACCCTGCCCTTCCTCAGCTTCATCCGCTTCGGCCTCTGATCACGACATTCAGGCGAACGGCGCCACCGGAAAGGCAGCTCGGCACCCCATGAGCAACAACAACATCGAACCCGCCGGCGCGCAGCCGATCTGGCCGCTGGCGCCGCAGCCGGGCGGCGCGCTCGCGCTGCCGCAGGAATGGGCGCCGCGCCCGGCCGGCCTCGCCGCCGGCGAGCTCAACATCGCCACCCTGTGGCGCGTCGTCTCCGAATGGCGCTGGCTGATCCTCGGCGCGGTCGCCGTCGGCCTCGCCGGCGCGATCGTCGCGACCTTCCTGACCACGCCGCTCTACCGGGCGGTGGCGACGCTCGAGATGAACCCGCCGACGGTCGAGGTGATGGATCCGACCAAGGGCGGCCACATGACGATGGGCGGCGACGAGCGCGCCTTCCTCGCCACCCAGTACAACCTGCTGGCGAGCCAGAACCTCGCCCAGCGGGTCGCGCAGGATCTCAACCTCGCGTCCAACAAGGACTTCGTCCCGCAGAAGTACGACCGCAACACCCGCCTCAAGATCGCCACCGCGATCCTCGCCGGCAATTTCACGGTGAAGCCGATCGAGGGCAGCCGGGTCGTCAAGATCTTCTATTCCTCGCCGTCGCCGACGCTGGCGGCGCAGATCACCAACAGCTACGCCGATAATTTCATCAACTCGAACCTCGAGCGCCGCTATCAGGCGACCGCTTATGCGCGGAACTTCCTCGAGAAGCAGATCGCCAAGACCAAGGCGGAGCTCGAGCGGTCGGAGCGCGACCTCGTCGCCTATGCCCAGGCGCGCAGCCTGATCAACATCGGCGCCGGCGGCGACCTGTCGAAGGGCGGCAGCCCGAGCGACGCCTCGTCGCTGCAGGGCGCCGAGCTCGCCCAGCTCAACAACGCCCTCGCCCAGGCGCAGACCCGCCGCATCCAGGCCGAGGAGGCCTATCGCAAGCAGGCGAACGTCTCGACCACCGACGTCGTCGCCAGCACCGCGCCGCTGCGCGCCCAGATCGGGGAGATGGAAAGCCAGTATCAGGAGAAGCTCAACACCTTCCGGCCCGAATATCCGGACATGGTGCGCCTGCGGGCCCGGATCGACTCGCTCACCGCGCAGCTGAAGCGCGAGCAGGGCACCGTCTCCGGCAGCCGTGCCGCCACCCTGCTTTCCGAATATCAGGCCGCGGCGGCCGCCGAGCGCGGCATCCAGGCGCGGGTCAACCAGCTGAAGGGCGAGGTGCTGAACCTGCGCGGCGCCGGCATCCAGTACAACATCCTCCAGCGCGAGGTGGACACCAACCGCTCGCTCTACGACGCGCTGCTGCAGCGCTACAAGGAGATCGGCGTCGCCGGCGGCGTCGGCACGAACACCGTCTCGGTCGTCGACCGGGCGGATCCGCCGGGCGGCGCCTACAAGCCGAACCTGATGATGAACCTCCTCATCGGCCTCGCCCTCGGCCTCGTCGCCGGCCTCGGCGCGGCGCTGGCGCTGGAGTTCCTCAACGACACGATCAAGACGCCGGAGGACGTGCGCAACAAGCTCGGCCTGCCGTCGCTGGGCGTCATCCCGCGCAAGAAGGGCAACGACCCGCTCGCCGACGAGCTCAAGGACCAGTCGTCGCCGATCTCGGAGGCCTATTATTCGCTGAGGACCTCGCTCCAGTTCACCACCGAGACAGGGGCGCCCAAGACCCTGCTCATCACCTCGACCCGCGCGGCCGAGGGCAAGTCGAGCACCACGCTCGCGCTCGCCCAGAATTTCGCGCGGCTCGGCAACAAGGTGCTGCTGATCGACGGCGATCTGCGCAAGCCCGCCTTCGTCACCGGCAGCGACCCGGACGAGGGCCTGTCGAAGCTGCTCACCAATTCCGAGCCGCTCGCCAAGCATGTCCTGAAGACCCAGTTCGAGAATCTGTCGCTGCTGCCGTGCGGCCCGCTGCCGCCCAACCCCGCCGAGCTGCTCGCCTCGTCGCGGCTGAAGACGATCATCGCCGAAGCGCTCAACCAGTACGACATGGTCATCGTCGACGGCCCGCCGGTGCTCGGCCTCGCCGACGCGCCGCTGCTCGCCGGCGTCTGCCGCGCGACCCTGCTGGTGGTCGAGAGCGGCAAGACCCGCACCCGCGCCGCCCTCGACGCGATCACGCGGCTCAAGAATGCCGGCGGCAACATCGTCGGCGCGGTGCTGACCAAGTTCCACGCGCGCGCCCACGGCTACGGCTATGGCTACGGCTATGGCTACGAGCCGTACCGCTATGGCGGCGTCGGCAGCCGCGAGCGCGAAATCAAGCTCATCGCGCAGCGTGAAGAGCAGGCATAGGCGGCGCCGTCCCGCGTTCGGCGCGGCGCGCGCCGTCCGCGTCGCGGCCGCCGCTGCCGCGATCCTGTTCGTCGCCTGGTGGGCGGTGAAGATCGCCGTCGTCAACGCCCTCACGCGCGACAATCCGTTCGCGGTGGCGAGGGTCGCCCCGTCCGATCCGCGCACGGCGATGGGACTGGCCATGACGGAGTTCGCGCTGCGCAACGGCCGGGTCGGTCCCGCCGCGGAGCAGGCGGCGCGATTGGCCTTGGCGCGCGCGGCACTCGCCGACGAACCCTTCCTCCTCGCCGGGGTATCGGCCGCGGTGGCGCATGACGAGGCACGGAGCGAACAGCTTCTCACCGAGGCGCGCCGGCGCAATCCGCGGGGGCGCTTCACCCGGCTGCTGCTGCTCAACCTTTACCTGGGGCAAGGGCGCGCCGAGGAAGCGGGCGGCGAGCTCGCGGCGCTCAGCCGCCTCATTCCCGATTCCGCGGGAGCGCTCGTGCCCGAGATCGCCCGCCTGGTGCGCGACCCGAAGACGCGCGCCGGTACCGCAACGATGCTGCGTCGCAACCCGGAGCTGCGCGACCTCACCCTCGCCGCCCTCGCGGGCGGCGGCGACACCGACCTCGTGCTGTGGCTCGCCGCCACCGCCGGCAGCGGCGGCGACCCGGCCCACCCGCCGCAATGGCAAAGCGTGCTGCTCGGCAAGCTGATCGCGGGCGGCGAGGTGGCGCGCGCCTACACGCTGTGGCGGAGCGCGACCAGGCTGCCGGGCGACGAGGCCGCGAAGGGGCTTTACGACGCCGACTTCGCCGGAGCGCCGGGCGCCCCGCCGTTCAACTGGGAGCTGGCGAGCGACAGCGAAGGCGTCGCCGAGCGCGCCCACCATGCGCTGCAGGTCGATTATTACGGCCGCGCCGAGCGGATGCTCGCGCGTCAGCTGCTGATCCTGAAGCCCGGCGCCTACCGCCTGCAGATGCGGGCCGAGGGCGCCGCCAAGGGCGAGGGCACCAGGCTCGTCTGGTCGGTGGCGTGCGTGGACGGCAAGGCTCCCCTCGTCCAGCTGGCGCTGACCGAGATCGCCTCGGCGCCGCGGGCGCTGGGGGCCGCCTTCACCGTGCCCGCGGGGTGCCGGGCGCAGTGGCTGCGGCTGGACGGGCTGCCCGGCGACGTCGCCGCCGAGCAGAGTGCGACGATCTCGAAGCTGCAGATCGTGCCCGCGGGCGGCGGCCGATGACCCACCGCCTCCGCCTCGCCTTCGTTCCCGCCTTCCTGCTGCTCTGCCTGCTGCTCGGCGGTGCCAGCGCCGCCGGCTGGTGGGCCAACCTCAGCCTTGAGCTCGCCGCGCTCGTGCTGCTGTTCGTCGCCGCGGCGAGCCGGCGGGCGACGCCGCTGTCCGGCGCGTCGCGCCAGGCGCTGGGCCTTGCCTCGCTCGTCCTGCTCCTGTTCGCCGTCCAGCTCGTGCCGCTGCCGCCCGCGCTGTGGACGCACCTCCCCGGCCGGGTTCCGGTCGCGGACGGCTTCCGCCTGCTCGGCCTGCCCCTGCCGTGGCTGCCGCTGTCGCTCGAGCCGTACAAGACGATCGGTTCGGCGCTGTGGCTGCTGCCGGCCGCGGCGGTGCTCGCGGGTATCGTCATCCTCGGCGCCTACCGGTCGAGCTGGCTCGCCTGGGTGCTGGCCGGCGTGACGATCGTATCGGTGGCGATCGGCGCGCTGCAGCTCGCCGGCGGCGAGAATGGCAGCGCCTATTTCTACCAGATCACCAACACCGGCGCGATGACCGGCTTCTTCGCGAATGCCAACCACCTGGCGACCCTGCTGCTGGTCACGCTGCCCTTCCTCGCCGCGCTCCACCTCAACGCGCTGAACAAGGGCCGGTCGCTCAAGAAGTCGTCGGGCCTGCTCGTGGTGCTCGCCGGCACCGGCGCCGTGATCGTCGTCGGCCTCGCCGGCGCGACGTCGATCGCGGGGGCCGGCCTCGCCGTGCCGGTCACCGCGGCCAGCATCCTGCTCGTGCTGTCCCGCAAGCGGCGGGTGCCGGCGTGGAGCGCGGCGCTGCTCGCTGTGCTGCTGGCGGCGTCGGTGGCCGGCGCCTTCGCCGCGCCGTTCAACAACAACCTCACCGGGGAGCGGTCGCACACCAGCGAGGATTCCCGCCGGACCAGCTTCGCGATCACCGCCCGCGCCGCCCGCGAATATCTCCCCTTCGGCAGCGGCATCGGCACCTTCCAGCAGGTCTATCGCGAGCATGAGAGCCCCGCCGCCGTCGGCCGCTTCTTCATGAACCACGCCCATGGCGACTATCTCGAGCTGGCGCTGGAGACGGGCCTCCCCGGGCTGCTCCTGGTGCTCGCCTTCGTCCTGTGGTGGCTGCGGCGGACCTTCGTCCTGTGGACCCGCGAGGAGGGCGATCCGTTCGCGCGCGCGGCGACGATCGCGATCGGCGCGATGCTCGCCCATTCGATGGTCGACTATCCGCTGCGCACGGCCGCGCTCGGCGCGGTGTTCGCCATGTGCTGCGGCCTCATCGCCGACCCGCGCGCCAAGGTGCAGGCGCGGACGCGGCGCGACGGGACATCGGCCGCGCGTCACCTTTCCGCCGACTGAAGCGCCTCCTCGATCGCGGCGAGGTAGCGGGCGAGGACGACCTCGTCCGAATATTCGGCCTCGGCGATGGCGCGGGCCGACGCGCCCCAGGCGGCGCGCTGGTCCGGACCCGCCTCGAGCATCCGTTCCATCGCGGCGGCCAGGGATCCGGCATCGGCGACCGCGCAGAGCAGGCCGTTGACGCCGTCGCGCACGATGTCCCGGCAGCCGGGCACGTCGGTGGCAATGAGCGGCCGCGCCGTCGCCGCCGCTTCGAGCAAAGTGCGCGGCAGCCCCTCGCGATAGGAAGGCAGCACGACGCAGTCCGCCGCCGCCAGCAGTGGGCGGACGTCGTCCACCGCGCCGAGCCACTCGACGCTTCCCTCGCGCACCCACTCTTCGACCATCGCCCGGGAGATCGCCGTCCGGTTCGCCGCGTCGACCGGGCCGAGCAGCTGGAACCGGACATCCGGCCAGCGCGGCCGCAGTCTGCGCGCCGCCTCGACATATTCGAGCACGCCCTTGTCGCGCAGCATCCGCGCCACCAGCAGGAACCGAAACGGCCCGCTTCCCGTCGGCGGCGGCGCGGGCTGAAAATGCGCGAGGTCGATGCCGGAGCCCGGCAGCAGCCGCGCCCGTTCGGGGCCCACGATGCGGCGGGAGAGAAAGAGCGCCCGGTCGTCCGCATTCTGGAAGAAGATCGTCGCGGAGGCGCGGAAGGCGAGACGGTAGAGCGTTTCCACGACCCGGCGCAGCCAGCCGCCGCGGATGAACGCGGTGCCGAGCCCCGAGACGTTGTTGATCACCTCCATGCCGGCGGCCCGCGCGGCGAGCGAGCCGTAGATGTTGGGCTTGGCCGTGTAGCCGAGGAACACGCCCGCCCCGAGCCGCCGCAGGATTCGCCAGTAGGACCAGAAGAGTCCGAGGTCGCGCAGCGGCGATACGCCCTGCTTGTCCATGGCGATGGGCACGTAGTCGATGCCGAGCGCCCGCAACCGTTCGACATGCTCGTCCGGCGGCGCGACCGCGATCACCTCATAGCCGGCCGCGACGAGGCCGCGGACCAGCCGGGCGCGGAAGTTGACCACGTTCCACGCGGCGTTGATCGAGATCACAATCTTCCTTGCCGACATGGCCTTGGCACCGGAACGGACGGGCGCACGTCTGGACGAGCGGCGCTGGGAGGCTCTATAGCGCTGCGGCCGTTGCCGTCCATCTGGCGCCGCATCCCCCCTGTCGCGAAGGTCTTACGTCGTGTTCCCCTACTGGCTCCTCTTCGCGACTTCCGCAGTGGGCGCCCTGCAATATCGCTTCGACCCCCGCAAGCCGACCCAAGGCGGCATCCTGCTCCTGTTCGGCGCGCTGATCATCTGGCTGATGGTCGGGCTCCGCTACCAGGTGGGCGCGGACTGGGGTCAGTATGTCCTCATCCTCCAGGCGATCACCGAGAGCAGCTTCTGGGAAGGCGTCTGGAACCAGAATTCGGATCCCGGCTACAGCCTGATGAACTGGACGCTGGGGCGCCTCGGCCTCGGCGTGTGGGCCGTCAACCTCGCCGCGGCCGGCGTGTTCGTCTGGGGTCTCGTCAAGTTCGCCCGCCGGCAGCCCAATCCGTGGACGGTGCTCGTCGTCTCGACCCCCTACCTCGTGATCGTGGTGGCAATGGGCTATACGCGCCAGGCCGTCGCCATCGGCCTAATCCTCGCCGGCATCGCGGGGCTTGGATCGGAGCGCGGGATGCTGCGCTTCCTCATCCACCTCGCCGTCGCGACGGCGTTCCACAAATCGGCGGTGGTCGTTCTGCCATTCGTCGCGCTCTCGGTCACCCACAATCGCGGCGTCACCATCCTGATCGTCATCGTGTCGGCGCTCGCGCTCTATTATGCCTTCGTCCAGGCCTCGGTCGACCGGCTGCTCATCAACTACGTCCAGACCGACTATGCGTCGCAGGGCGCCGGCGTCCGCGTCGCGATGAACATCCCGCCGGCGATCCTCTACCTCATCATGGCGCGACGGTTCACGACCAACGAGCAGGAGCGCCGGCTGTGGCGCAACTTCTCCTATGCCGCCCTCGCCTGCCTCGGCGCGCTGCTGGTGACGAGCTCGACCACGGCCGTCGACCGACTGGCCCTCTACATCATCCCCCTGCAGATGTTCGTCCTCGGCCGCGTGCCGCTCGTCCTTGGCGCCAAGGCGCGGGAGAATGCCGGGCTCACGGTGCTGATCATCGCCTATTCGGCGGCGATCCAATATGTTTGGTTGAATTATGCGGTGAATGCCAATGCCTGGCTTCCCTACAAATTCTATCCGACCGCCGACAAGTCGATCCTCGGCTCGCGGTCCAACGCCGCGCCCGGGCAGTGAACGGAGGATCGATGCCGCCCCGTTCCTCGCTCCCGCACCGCGTGCACTGAGCCGGATCCCGAGCTCTCCGTGCCACGTCCGACGATCCTCTACATCAGCTATGACGGCATGCTGGAGCCGCTCGGCCAGTCGCAGGTGCTCGCGTATCTCGAGCACCTGGCGGCCGACTATGCGATCCGCCTGATCAGCTTCGAGAAGAAAGGCGATTGGGACTCGCCCGCGAAACGCTCGGCGGTGGAGGCGCGGATCGGCGCCGCCGGCATCGCCTGGATCCCCCTGCGCTACCACAAGCGCCCGAGCGCGCCCGCCACCGCCTACGACATCGCCGTGGGCACCCTCGTCGCCTTGTGGCAGGCGTGGCGCCACCGCGTCCGCATCGTCCACGCGCGAAGCTATGTGGCGGCGATGATCGCGTTGGCGGTCCGCCGCCTGACGCGCGCGAAATTCCTCTTCGACATGCGCGGCTTCTGGGCCGACGAGCGGGTCGACGCGGGCATCTGGCCGCCGGACGGCGGCCTCTATCGCTTCGCCAAGCGGATGGAGCGGCGCTACCTCCTCGCCGCCGATGCGGTGGTGACGCTGACGCACGCGTCCCAGCGGGCCATTCGCGCCTTCCCCTACATGGCAGGGCGGGAGACGCCGATCGTCGTCATTCCGACCTGCGCGGATCTCGACCGCTTCGTCCCGGCGGGCGACTGGGGAGCCGCGCCCTTTACCTTCGGCTTCGTCGGCGCCGCGACGACATGGTCGCTGATCGACGAGGTGTTCGCCGTCTATCGCCTCCTCGCCGAGCGCGTGCCGGACGCGCGCCTGCTCATCGTCAACCGCAACGAGCACGAGCATATCCGCACCCGGCTCGCCGCATCCGGCATCGACGCGAGCCGGGTCGAGCTGGTCGCGGCCGAGCACCGCGACGTGCCGGCTCTGGTGTCACGGATGAGCGCGGCCGCTGCGGTGCGCAAGCCGGCCTTCTCGCAGCTCGCCTGCGCGCCCACCAAGATCGCCGAATATCTCGGCTGCGGCGTGCCGTGCCTCGTCAATGCCGGCATCGGCGACGTCGATGTGGTCGAAGCCGAGCGCGTCGGGGTGATGCTCGACGGCTTTACCGACGAGGCGCGGCGCACCGCCGCGGCGAGGCTCCTCGCGCTCGTCGGTGAGCCCGGCATCCGGGAGCGCTGCGTCGCCGCGGCCCGGCGTCTCTTCTCGCTCGAAGACGGCGTCTCGCGTTATGCCGGCCTCTATCGCCGCCTCTGCGGGGTCGGGGCCGCGCCGTGACCGACCGCCGTCGCATCCTGGTGATCTGCCCTTTCCCGCAAGGCGTGGCGGCGGGGCAGCGGCTCAAATATGAGCAATATTTCGACGACTGGCGCGCCGCCGGGTTCGACATCGACGTCGCGCCGTTCATGGACATGGCGCTGTGGACGCGGCTGTATGAGAAGGGCTTTTACGCCCGCAAGGCGCTGGGCGTGGCCAAGGGGTACGTCCGGCGGCTGCGCGACCTGTTCCGCGTGGCGCGCTATGACCTTGTCTACCTGCACATGAACGTGACGCCGATCGGCACCAGCTTCTTCGAGCGGCTCGTGCGGCGCCTGGCCCGGCGACTGGTCTACGATCTCGAGGACAATGTCATCGCCGGCCATGGCAGCGCGGGCCGTCATCCGAATCCCCTGCTCCGCTTCCTCAAGGGCAGCGGCAAGCCGCGCTACCTGGTGCGGACCGCCGACCATGTGATCGCCAGCTCGCCGCAACTGGCCGAGCGCTGCCGGCCGCTCAACGTGCGGCACGCCTGCACCTACATCTCATCGTCGGTCGACACCGACCGGTTCCTGCCGGCGACGCCCTACGACAACAGCCGCGCCGTCACGATCGGCTGGACCGGCACGTTCAGTACCAGCGCCTATCTCGACCTGCTCCGCCCGGTCTTCCAGCGGCTGGCGCAGCGGGTCGACTTCCGGCTGAAGGTGATCGGCAATTTCGACTGGTCGCTCGACGGCGTCGACCTCGAGGTGGTGCGCTGGAGCGCGGAGCGGGAGGTCGAGGATCTCCAGACCCTCGACATCGGCGTCTACCCGCTGCCCTTCGACGACTGGGTGATCGGCAAGAGCGGGCTCAAGGCCATCCAGTACATGGCCTTCGCGCTGCCGACCGTGGCGACGAACGTCGGCACCACGCCGCGGCTGATCCGCCACGAAGAGAATGGGCTGCTGGTGCAGACCGAGGACGAGTGGGTCGATGCGCTGGAGCGGCTGGTGCGAGAGCCCGCGCTCCGCCGCCGCCTCGGCGAGCAGGCGCGGCGCGACGCGGTTGCCAACTACTCCGTCAAGGCCGTAGCAGCCGAATACCGCCGGGTGCTGGCGGAAGCTTTGGGACATCAAGGGATATGAACGACAGACGCAGGATCTATATCGCCGGCTGCGGCGGCATGCTCGGGGAGGCCTTCCACCGGGTGTTCGGCGAGACGGCGGAGCTGCGCTGCACCGACATCGACGTCAACGAGGATTGGCTTTCGTACCTCGATTTCCGGGATTTCGACGCCTATCGCGCCGACGTCGCCGGCTTCCGGCCGGACTATCTCTTCCACCTCGGCGCCCACACCAGCCTCGAATATTGCGACGAGCATCCCGACGACGCCTACGCGACCAACACGCTGGCGGTGGAGAACGCCGTCCATATCGCCAACGCGCTGGACATCCCGCTCCTCTACATCAGCACCGCCGGCATCTTCGACGGCCGCCAGGAAACGTATGACGACTGGGACGAGCCGAACCCGCTCGGCCATTATGCCCGCAGCAAGTATATGGGCGAGAGGTTCGTCGCGCAGAACGTCCGCCGCCACCTCGTCTGCCGCGCCGGCTGGATGATGGGCGCGGGCCCGCGCAAGGACAAGAAGTTCATCCAGAAGCTGATGAAGCAGCTCAAGGAGGGGCGGAAGGAGCTGTTCGTCGTCGACGACAAGCTCGGCACGCCCACCTACACCCGCGACTTCGCCCGCAACGTCGCCTTGCTGCTCGAGAAGGAAGTCTGGGGCATCTACAACATGGTCTGCTCCGGCGTCACCAGCCGCCTCGAAGTGGCCGAATATCTCGTCGGTACCCTGGGGCTGGCGGAGGCGGTGACGATCACGCCGGTCACCTCGGATTATTTCGCGGCGGAATATTTCTCGCCGCGGCCGCCTTCGGAGCGGCTGATCACCAGGAAGCTCGACCTCAGGGGCCTCAACGTCATGCGCGATTGGCGGACCTGCCTCGACGAGTATCTGGCGGAATATTATGCCGGCTACCTCCCCGCCTGACGTACGCCCCTGGAAGCGGCGGGAGCTGCTCGCCGCGGTCGCCGGATCCGCCGTCGCGGGCGCGGTGCCGGTCTCGACCGCGCGGGCGCAGTTCCGCACGCTGACGCCGGAGCAATTCGGCGCCAAGGGCGACGGCACGACCAACGACACCGCCGCCTTCCTCGCGCTGTCCAAGGCGGTGAACGCCCTCGGCGCCGGCACGATCGCACTGCGGCGCACCACCTATCTGGTCGGGAGCCAGCAGCGCATGCCGGCCGGATCCGGCTATGCCTATGCGCCGTCGCCGATCCTGTTCTTCGAGAAGCTCAAGGGTCCGCTCACCATCCAGGGCAACGGTGCGACCCTGCGTTGCGCGCCGGGCTTGCGCTACGGCGCCTTCGACCCCGTCACCGGCGAGCCGATGCAGCCGCGCATGCCCTATATCAACGAGACCGCGCGGGCGACGCCCTACGAATATATGATCTATGCGGGCGGGTGCGCCGGGCCGATCCGCATCTCCGATCTCGAGCTCGACGGCAATGTCGCGAAGCTCCGGCTCGGAGGATCCTATGGCGACACCGGCCGCCAGATCGCCGCGGCGGGCATCTTCCTGCGCGACAATCGCGGCTCGCAGGTGGTCGAGCGGGTACGCTCGCATCACCATGGCCTCGACGGCCTGATGATCGACAGCCCGGATGCGCCGCTCGCCCCCGGCCTGGAGCGGCGGGTCGAGGACGTGCATTGCGATTACAATGCCCGGCAGGGCTGCAGCTTCATCGGCGGCCGGGACTGGCTCTTTCGCAAGTCGAGCTTCAACAATACCGGCCAGGTCGCCTTCGCGAGCGCGCCGGCGGCGGGGTTCGACATCGAGGCCGAGACGAAGCCGATCCGCAACCTCAGGTTCGAGGATTGCGAATTCTCGAATACTTTCGGCTGCGGCATGGTCGCCGATACCGGGGACGGGCGGCACGTCGACTTCGTGCGCTGCCGTTTCATCGTCAC